>NC_009719.1:1266666-1900000 GCF_000017565.1 Parvibaculum lavamentivorans DS-1 | reverse complement strand
CCCGCGCGCTGCAGGAAACCGCAGCCCTTCTGCCCACGGATGATCTGCTGGCGGCGGCGGAAACGGAAACGGCGGCAGCAACGGCCGAGCAGGAGCTCGCGGCCGTCTCTCTCGCCGATCCCGGCCTCTTCCTGCCGCAGACGGAAGAAAGCCTCGCCGCGGAAGCCGCATCGCTTCCCGCCGCGCCGCTCGAACCGCGCGCAACGGAAACCACCGTCTCCCTCGCCAATGGCGAGACGCTGATGGAAGTGCTGCAGAACGCCGGCGTCGATCGCATCGACGCCTATCACGCGGTCGCGGCCATGACGTCTTACTACAGCCCGCGCAAACTCCGCGCCGGCCAGGAGATTTCTCTCGCCTTCATGGAAATGCCGGATGGCATGATCGGCGAGGAAGGCGAAACGCCGGCGAAATACCTGACCGCCATTTCACTGCAGCCCGACATCGAACGCGCGATCGAAGTAACGCGCAACGAAGACGGCAGCTTCGGCGGCCGCGAAACCATTCGCGAATTCACGGAAGGCTTCGTGCGCGCTTCCGGCACCATCAACAATTCTCTCTTCCTCGACGCGGAACAGGCGGGCATCCCGCCGCAGATCATCATTGAAATGATCCGCATGTACTCCTACAGCGTCGACTTCCAGCGCGAAATCCAGCCTGGCGACAAGTTCGAAGTCTATTTCAGCCGCAAATTCGACGAGATGCAGCTCCCCGTGAAAGAGGGCGACGTCCTCCACGCATCGCTCACCGTCGGCGGCAAGACGCACAAGCTCTGGCGTTTCGATCCCGGCAAGGATGGCGAGTGGGACTATTTCGACGAGTCCGGCCAGAGCATGAAGAAGTTCCTGATGAAGACGCCGATCGACGGTGCGCGTCTTTCCTCCGGCTACGGATTGCGCAAGCATCCGATCCTCGGCTACTCGAAGATGCATGCGGGCGTAGACTTCGCCGCGCCCCGCGGTACGCCGATCTACGCCGCCGGCGACGGCACGGTGACACGCGCGAACCGCTTCGGCAGCTTCGGCAACTACATCTCCATCCGCCACGCAAATGGCTATGAAACCGCTTACGCGCATCTCAACGGCTTCGCGCGCGGCGTCAGGGCGGGCACGCGCGTCCGTCAGGGCCAGGTGATCGGTTATGTCGGCACAACCGGCCGCTCGACCGGCCCGCATCTTCACTACGAAGTGCATGTGAACGGCAAGAAGATGAACCCGCTCGCGCTGAAAGTGCCGACAGGCCGCAAGCTCGAGGGCAATCAGCTCGCCGCCTTCAAGAACCTGCGCGCCGACATCGCGACGCAAATGGCCGAAGCGCCGCTTGCAACGAAGGTGGCCGCGGCGGGCGCGAAGGACGATACGCGCACCGCCAACTGACACTCCGCCTACGGATTATTGAAAGGGCCGGGACCGCGAAAGCGCCCGGCCCTTTTGGTTTTCAGGGCCCTCGGGAAGCCAGCAAAATGCCGCTATTTCGGGGATAAGACGGGCGACTGTCATCGGACTGTCACCAAACCGTCATGAGAGCGTTTCGAGCGCCACGAGCCCCCGGCACCGGCCTTATGGCACCGGCCTTATCCCCGCTCCTCGCGCGCCCGCGCGGGGCACTTGTCCCCGGCGGGGATAAAGGGTGGCACGTCGCGACAGGCACGGAAAAACCGGGGATAAGCACCCCGGGAAAGACCTCCCCGGGGATAAAGCACAGGACCGTTCTCTTCCGACAGGAAAGAGAGGATCTCCCCGCTCGCCCGTTCCGGCTCTCGGGCAGCTCGAAATACGACCCGCGTGACGCCCTGTCAGGGCGCATTGACCTTCCGCAGAAACTCCCAGACCGGGATGGCAGCCATGCCGCCGAGCAGCCCGCTCAGGAATGCCGGGATCTCCGCATTGAAAAGCGTGTACCAGAGGTAGCCGGCAAGAACGCTGACCAGAATGATCGCCGCGACCGTGAAGGCAAGTTTCATCCAGAATCCCATCGTTCCTCTCCCTCGCAGGCGCTGCCGGCCGAAAACCGGCGCCGCGTCCCGCCCTCCGGACTCTAGCCCGCGGAGGTACAACTTAAAATGACGTGACCGTCGCATGACGGCGCGATGAACACGAAACGGCCTTCCCCTGCGCCTTACGCTCTGTTGATCGAGACACCGCCATCGGCGAGGAGGGCGCTGCCGGTCACGAAGCTGGAGGCATCCGAGGCAAGGAAGAGGGCGGCACGGGCAATTTCTTCTGGCTGGGCAATGCGCTTCAGAGCGTGCAACCCGACGACAAAGGACAGCGCCTCCGGCGTTGGCGCGGCATCGCGGCCCATCGGCGTGTCCGTGCCACCGGGGAGGAGCGCATTGGCGCGGATGCCCTTCGCACCATATTCGGCGGCTATGACACGTGCGAGACCGACGAGCCCTGCCTTGCTCGACGCATAGGCCGCCATGCCGGGAAGGCCGAGCTCGTGACCGACAATGGTGGAGGTGAAGATGAGCGAACCGCCGCCGCGCGCGAGCATGGCGGGGAGTTGCGCCTGCGCGCCCATGAAGGCGGCAGTGAGATTGGTGTCGAGGGTGAGCCGCCAGTCCGCAAGAGGAATCTCGACCGTGGAAAGAAGGCTACCCGTGGTGGCGGCATTGTTGAAGGCAATGTCGAGACCTCCAAAACGGTCCGTCGCAAGCGCGACAAGGCGCACAGCAAGCGTTTCGTCGCATATATCGCCCGCAAGAGCGACCGCTTCGCCGCCTTGCGCTGTTATTTCGGCAACAAGCGCATCAAGCTCCGCCTTGCGTCGCGCTGTGACGACGAGGCTTGCCCCTTCCTGCGCGAAGAGCAGCGCCGCCGCGCGGCCGATACCGGAGCTCGCGCCCGTGACAATGGCGATTTTCCCGTCGAGCAAACCCATAGGTCTTTCCTTTGCGAGTCAGTGATGATGTCGCCTGAAAAGTCGCGTTTCGGGATGTGCCTGTCTGGCCGGAAACGGACATGGCGCACGGAACGCCATGTCCGTTTCCGGCGAAGGAAAACAAAAAGGCCGCTGGGTTTTCCGGCGGCCTTTTGTCTTTCGGGAGGCGCTGCTGCTCAATGCACGACGCGCAGGCCTTTGTCGTTGTCATAGTCTTCGCCGAAACCGGCGCCGCCGACTTCGTGGCCGTCGATGATGAGGCCCGTGGCGCCGGCGGAGACCTTCACCGTTTCGCCGTCGGCGATCTTGCCGAGCAGCAGGAGTTCGGCGAGCGGGTCCTGCAGGTTGCGCTGGATGACGCGCTTCAGCGGGCGCGCGCCATAGACCGGGTCGTAGCCCTGATCGGCAAGCCAGGTACGCGCCGTGTCGTCGAGCTCGATCTCGATCTTGCGATCCTTCAGCAGACTGCGGAGGCGGCCCATCTGAATATCGACGATCGTATCCATCTGCTCGCGGGTGAGCCGGTGGAAGAGCAGGATCTCGTCCAGACGGTTGAGGAACTCCGGCCGGAAGCGCGAACGCACCACATCCATCACCTGCTCGCGCACGGCCTCCACATCCTCGCCCGCCTTCTGCTCGGCGAGATATTCCGCACCGAGGTTCGACGTCATGATGATGAGCACGTTGCGGAAATCCACCGTGCGGCCCTGCCCGTCCGTCAGACGGCCATCATCCAGCACCTGCAACAGCACGTTGAAGACGTCCGGGTGCGCCTTCTCGATCTCGTCGAACAGCACGACCTGATAAGGCCGGCGGCGGACGGCTTCCGTGAGGGCACCGCCCTCCTCATAGCCGACATAGCCGGGCGGTGCGCCGATGAGCCGGGCGACCGAGTGCTTCTCCATATATTCCGACATGTCGAGGCGGACGATCGCCTGATCGTCGTCGAACAGGAATTCGGCAAGCGCCTTGGTGAGCTCGGTCTTGCCGACACCGGTGGGCCCGAGGAAGAGGAAGGAACCGATAGGCCGGTTCGGGTCCTGCAGCCCGGCACGCGCGCGGCGGACCGCACGGGAGACGGCCGAGACCGCTTCCGCCTGTCCGACGATGCGGGCGCCAAGCGCCTTTTCCATGCCGATGAGCTTTTCGCGCTCGCCTTCCAGCATCTTGTCGACGGGGATGCCCGTCCAGCGGGAGACGACCTGAGCGATATGCTGCTCGGTAACGGCCTCCTCAAGCATTGCACCGGCTTCCTCGCGCTTTTCCGTTTCTCCGAGTTTCTTCTCGAGGCCCGGAATGATGCCATAGGCAAGCTCGGAGGCGCGCTCGAGCTTGCCCGCGCGCTGCGCCTGGACAAGTTCATTGCGCGCGTTGTCGAGCTCTTCCTTGATCTTCTGGGCGGAAGCGAGCTTCGACTTCTCGGCCGACCATGCGGCGGCGAGATCGGCCGATTTCTTTTCGAGATCGGCAAGTTCCAGCTCGATCTTTTCGAGCCGGTCCCTCGACGCCTGATCCTTTTCCTTCTTCAGAGCCTCGCGCTCGATTTTCAGCTGGATGACGCGGCGGTCGATTTCGTCCAGTTCTTCGGGCTTCGAATCGACCTGCATGCGCAACCGCGCCGACGCCTCGTCCATGAGGTCGATCGCCTTGTCCGGCAGGAAGCGGTCGGAGATGTAGCGGTCGGACAGCGTGGCCGCGGCAACGAGCGCGGCATCCGAAATGCGGACGCCGTGATGGAGTTCGTATTTCTCCTTGAGGCCGCGCAGGATCGAGATCGTGTCCTCGACGGTGGGCTCGTTCACGAAAACCGGCTGGAAGCGCCGCGCCAGCGCCGCGTCCTTCTCGACATATTTGCGGTATTCGTCGAGCGTGGTGGCGCCGACGCAATGAAGGTCGCCGCGCGCGAGCGCAGGCTTCAGCAGGTTCGACGCATCCATGGCGCCATCCGTCTTGCCGGCGCCGACAAGCTGGTGCATCTCGTCGATGAAGAGAATGATGCCGCCATCGGCCGAGGAGACTTCGGCGAGCACGGCCTTCAGCCGCTCCTCGAATTCGCCGCGATATTTGGCGCCCGCGATCAGCGCACCGAGATCGAGCGCCATCAAGGACTTGTTCTTGAGGCTTTCCGGCACATCGCCATTGACGATGCGGAGCGCGAGGCCTTCGGTGATGGCGGTTTTGCCGACGCCCGGCTCACCGATCAGCACCGGATTGTTTTTCGTTCGCCGCGACAGCACCTGGATGGTGCGGCGGATTTCCTCGTCGCGGCCGATCACCGGGTCGAGCTTGCCCGAACGCGCATCGGCGGTGAGATCGCGCGCATATTTCTTCAAGGCGTCATAGGCATCCTCGGCGCTGGCGCTGTCGGCCGTGCGGCCCTTGCGGACGCTTTCAATGGCGGCATTGAGCGACTGCGCGGTGATGCCCGCCGTCTTCAGGATTTTTTCCGATTCGGTGCCCGGCGTGAGCAGCATGGCAAGCAGCAGCCGCTCGGCGGTGACATATGAGTCGCCCGCCTTTTTCGCGAGGCTTTCGGCCTGATCGAAGACCTTGGCGATTTCAGGCGCGAGATAAAGCTGGCCTGCGCCTGAACCCTCGACCTTCGGCATTTTGGAGAGCGCCGTCTCGACACCCTGCAACGCCTGATCGGGACGGCCGCCGGCGGCGCGGATGAGACCCGCAGCCAGGCCTTCCTCGTCGTCCAGCAGGACTTTCAGGAGATGTTCGGGTGTGAAGCGCTGATGTCCCGAGCGGACCGCGAGTCCTTGCGCGGACTGAATGAAACCGCGGCTGCGATCCGTATATTTTTCCAGATCCATTATCTTCCCTTTCAAGCACGCTTCCGAAACGGCCGGGAATGCACGTCCCGCGTCGTCTCATGCGCCTTATCCGACGGCACAACCCTCTTCGAGGCATTGAGCTCGATCAGATATTGGCGTTGCCCGGCGGCCACACAAGGGGCAAGCTCCCGGTCAGTTTGCCGCAGAAACCTGCCGGATTCATTACCGGCGAGCGAGGGACCCTCATGGGAGATAGCGCCACAATCGTCGGCCTCTACCGCTACCCGGTCAAGGGTTTATCGCCCGAGCCGCTGGCGGAGGTAACGCTTCAGGCGGGAGAGACTTTCCCCTGGGACCGCGCTTTCGCGATCGAAAACGGCAAGCATGATTTCGATCCGGCAAACCCGAAGCATTTTCCCAAGATCAAATTCCTGATGCTGATGCGCGATGAGCGGCTGGCGGCGCTGAAAACGCATTTCGACGATGCGACCACGACGCTGACGGTGGCGAAGGACGGGAGCGAGGTGTTGCGCGCCAACCTGATGACGCCGGAGGGACGCACGGCGCTGGAAGACTTCATGCGCGGCTATATGGAAAAGGAATTGCGCGGGCTTCCCCGCGTCGTCCATGCGCCGGGCTTTTCGCATTCGGATGCACCGGCGAAGCTCGTCTCGATCATCAACATGGCCAGCGTGCGGGCGCTGGAGGAGAAGATCGGCGCGCATGTGAACCCGCTCCGCTTCCGCGCCAATATCTATCTCGAGGGGCTGGAGCCCTGGGAGGACCATGAATGGGTGGGACGGCGCTTCCGCCTCGGCGAAGCGGGCTTTACCGGCATTCACAAGACGGTGCGCTGCGCGGCGACCAATGTCGACCCGGCGACGGCGGCGCGCGACATGGAAATTCCGGCGGCCCTGATGAAACATTGGGGCCATGCCGATCTCGGCCTTTATGCCGAAATAAAATCGCCGGGCACATTGAAGCCCGGCGATCGTCTCGTGTTCGAAGAATAGAGTAGAGCCTAGTCGGCGCTTTCGACCGGGGCGGCTTCGGCGCGCGGCGCATCGCCACCCGCTCCACCGGCGGCATCGCTGCGCGGCCGGCGGCGGCGGTTCTGGCGGCGGCGCGGCTGGCCCTCGCCCTGTTCGCCACCTTGCTCGCCACCCTGATGGACGGGCTGGCCGGAGGGTTGCCCCTCATCCTGACCGCTTGCCTGCAAGGCGGCGCGATCCGCCGCTTCATCGCCATCGCCCGAGGACTGCGCGGAGCGGTCGTCATGGCGGGGCGCATTCTGGCTGCCATTATTCTGGCTGCCGTTATTATTGTGGCCGCCATTAGTCTGGTTGGGATGTTGCCCGCCATTATTGTTGTGGCGCTGCTGGCCTTCCTGCTGGTGCCAGGGCTGGCCCCGATGGCGCGGCTGCGGACCGTCAGGCGTGTAATCGCCCTCGTTCTCGCTCTCCTCGTCTTCGTCCGGCCGGTAGCCGAGGCTGCTCTGCTGGCGCTGCTGGCCTTCCTGACCCTGCTGGGTCGCCATCAGCAGCCGGTAATAGTGCTCAGCGTGCTGATAGTAGTTTTCCGCGGTTACGCGGTCGCCCGCCGAAATCGCATCACGCGCGAGCTGCTGGTACTTCTCGCAGACGGTTGCCGCGGTGCCGCGGACCTTCACGTCGGGACCGTTGCTGTCGTAAGCCCGGTTGGCCGAATGCTGCTGTGGCTTGCGGCCACGTCCACGAGAGCGCTTGGCGTTGTTTTGCCCCTGCCTCATATCGTCTGATTTCTCGCTACTGGTTCAACTGCAATTCAGTGTGATCTCTGTTCTTGAGATAGCGTCGTCACGGTCGGCCGTGTCACACACACGGCGGCCGATCCAGCTTCGCGGGAAGACATACAAAGGTCTTTTCGCGAGATGGAGTTTCCCGGCACACGCATTCGCCGTCCTTTTCGGACCGGCCGTTCGGATGCCTAGAAGTTCCGATTGCATATCGCGCCCGTCCAGCCCTGGCGCTTCCATATGCGATCTAAAATGCGGGCCGCCTCCAGCACCTTCCGAACCCGGCCCGGCCGGCTGTCGCTGCCCGGGTCATCGTCCCTGTTTTTCGGAGGACGGGGTTCGAGGAGCGAGGTGTTCACACCCGGCTCGTTTTCCCTAACCAAAACCTAGTACCTGACCGCCCCGATTCCAAACGATTTCTGCCCTTCCGGGTCAGAAAATCATGCCCGTGGCAGGGCTGCAACGAGGGCCCGGGGCACGCCCGAAAGGTCCGGATCGACGCGCAAAACCGCGCATCCCGCCGCCTCGAAGATGCCGCGCACCGCGTCTGCCTGCCCGGCGCCCAATTCGACCACGGCAACCCCCTCCTGCGTCAAAACGTCCGGCAGCGCGGCGGCAATGGCGCGATAGGCATCGAGCCCGTCCGCGCCGCCATCAAGCGCGAGCCGCGGATCGTGGCCGCGCACCTCCGGCTCGAGCACCTCGATTTCGCCGCTGGCGATATAGGGCGGATTGGAAATCACGAGATCGAATTTTTCGCCGAGCCCTTCCATCCAGTTGCCGGGCTGGAAGCGGGCGCGCGCGGCAAGGCCGAGCCGGGCCGAATTCTCCCGCGCGACCTGAAGCGCCTCTTCCGAAATATCGACGCCGATGCCGCTTGCATCCGGCCGTTCATGGAGAAGCGTGAGCAGGAGGCATCCGGTGCCCGTGCCGAGATCGAGCAGGCGGGGCCTGGCGAGGGGTGCCAGACATTTCAGCGATGCCTCGATCAGCGTCTCGCTGTCCGGTCGCGGATCGAGCGTTGCCGAGGTGACGGCGAAGGCGAGGCCCCAGAATTCGCGCGCGCCGAGAATGCGGGAGACGGGCTCGCGGGCGAGACGGCGGCGCTCAAAACCGGCCAGTGCTTCTTCCTCTGCGGCGCTGATCGGCGCCGCCGGTTCGCGGATCATCTCGATATCGGTGGCGCCGGTGACGGCCTGGACCAGAATGCGCGCATCGAGCTCCGGCGTCGGCAAGCCCGCCTGCTTCAGCCGCCAGCCAAGCATCCGCATCGCATGATCGCGGCTCGTCATCACGCCTCGTCGCCCATCGCGGCGAGACGCGCGGCCTGATCCTCGGCGATGAGCGCGTCGATCAACTCGCCCAGCGCCTCGCCTTCGAGCACCTGGTCGAGCTTGTGGAGCGTGAGATTGATGCGGTGATCGGTGACGCGGCTCTGCGGGAAATTATAGGTGCGGATACGCTCCGAGCGGTCGCCGGAGCCGACCTGCCCCTTGCGCGCGGCGGAACGCTCGCGGTCGAGCCGTTCGCGCTCGGCATCGAAAATGCGGGCGCGAAGGATCTGCATCGCGCGGGCCTTGTTCTTGTGCTGGGACTTCTCGTCCTGCTGCGCGACCACGATGCCTGTGGGCAAGTGAGTGATGCGGACCGCGCTTTCGGTCTTGTTGACATGCTGGCCGCCCGCGCCCGACGCACGGTAGACGTCGATGCGGAGGTCCTTGTCCTCGATCTCGACATCGACCTCTTCCGCCTCGGGGAGCACGGCGACGGTGGCCGCCGAGGTGTGGATGCGGCCGCCGCCTTCCGTAACGGGGACGCGCTGGACGCGGTGAACGCCGGATTCGAATTTCAGCTTCGCATAGACACCGGGACCGGAAATGCCGGCGATGATTTCCTTGTAGCCGCCCATCTCGCCTTCGGAAGCGGCGATCAATTCGACCTTCCAGCCCTGATTGGACGCGTAACGCTCATACATGCGGAAGAGATCGCCCGCGAAAAGCGCGGCTTCGTCGCCGCCTGTGCCCGCGCGCACTTCCAGAATGACGTTGCGGTCGTCGGCGGCATCCTTCGGCAGCAGCATGAGCTGCACTTCATGCTCGAGCCGTGGCAGTTCTTCATTGAGCCGTGCGATCTCCTCCTTCGCCATTTCCGCCATGTCGCGGACGCGCAGAAGCTGTTCGGCATCCGCATATTCGCGCCGCCGGGCAAGGAGGTGGCCGATGGCGGCGGCGACGGGCTCCAGCTCCGAAAATTCCTTCGACAGCGCAACGAACCTGTCGCGCGGCACATCGGAATTCATTTCGGACTGGACCGCTTCGAAGCGGGCAATGACGCTCTGGAGTCTCTCTTCGGGGATCATGAGGCTTCTGTCTCGGGGAAAGGGATGGAACGCAGGCGGGCGGGTTTCGATCCAGCCTCGCTAATCCCCGGCAAGCGCGCGCGGCTCAAGCGCAGCTTCGGCGGCTTCCTTCGCCGCTTCGATTTCCCTGGCCTTCTCTTCGACGAGCGATACGAGATGCTCGACGATCTCCTCGTTCTTTATCTTGTGATCGGTGAGACCGGCGAGATAGACCATGCCGGAACCGGCGCCGCCGCCGGTGAAGCCGATATCCGTCTGCTCCGCCTCGCCCGGACCATTGACGACGCAACCGATGACCGAAAGCGTGAGCGGCGTGGAGATATGCGCGAGACGGTCTTCGAGGATCTTTACCGTCTCGATGACATTGAAGCCCTGACGCGCGCAGGACGGGCAGGAAATGATGGTGACGCCGCGATGGCGCAGGTTGAGCGACTTCAATATGTCGAAGCCCACTTTCACCTCTTCCACCGGATCGGCGGAGAGGGAGACGCGGATCGTGTCGCCGATGCCGCCCCAGAGCAGCATGCCGAGGCCGATGGAGGATTTGATCGTGCCGGTCATCAGGCCGCCGGCCTCCGTCACGCCGATATGGAGCGGGCAGTCGATGGCATCGGCAAGCTGCTGATAGGCGGCGACGGTGAGGAAGGGGTCGGACGCCTTCACGCTGATCTTGAATTCGTGGAAATCGTGATCCTGCAGAATACGTGCGTGATCGAGCGCGCTTTCAACCATCGCTTCCGGGCAGGGCTCGCCATATTTTTCCAGAAGATCGCGCTCGAGCGACCCGGCATTGACGCCGATCCGCATCGAGACGCCATGATCCTTCGCGGCCTGCACGACTTCCTTCACCCGCGCCGCCGAGCCGATATTGCCCGGATTGATGCGGAGGCACGCTGCCCCCGCCTCCGCCGCCTCAATGGCGCGGCGGTAGTGGAAATGGATGTCGGCGACGATCGGGATCTTCGTCTCGCGGACGATTTCCTTCAGCGCCCTTGTCGAATCTTCATCGGGACAGGAAACGCGGACGATGTCGCAGCCTGCCTCCTCGATGCGCCTGATCTGCTCGATGGTGGCTTTCGCATCCGAGGTGAGCGTGTTCGTCATCGTCTGGACGGAAATCGGCGCATCGCCGCCCACGGCAACGGACCCCACATGGATCTGCCGGCTCGGTCTGCGCATGATGTCGCGCCAGGGTCTGATGCTGCTGCTCATTTTCTCGGTCGGTTCTCACACACGCCGCGCGGACATGGAGGGCTCACACGGGGGACGAAGCTTCCGGGCGCAGCCTCAAAGGACTGCACCATCGCGCCTTCTCATAGCAGAAATATGGCGCTGCCGCATATTTACCACCCTCCGGCCAGGGAAGGAGGAAGGAGAAGGATTATTCGACTGCGACGTTTTCGCCCTGCAGGCCTGCTTCCGCCGGTTTCGGCATGGCGGCCACCAGATCGGCGTGATCCAGCGATTTGCCGGTCAGGACCAGCGTGGGCGGGCCAGCAAGGCCGAGGGACTGGCCATCGACCATGATCTCGAAGGCGCTGGCATCGCGCGCGACGAGAATGACGCCCGGACGCGAAGGCGCGCGGTAGCTGTCGCCCGCCTTGAAGGTCTGCTCGATAAGAACCTGGCCTGTGCCGTCTTCGATGCGAAGCCAGGCGCCGTCCCGGCGGGCGCGGACGACGACACGGCCATCCACATTCTCGGCGCCGTAAGGCGTGCCTTCGGGCAGCGGCGGCAATTCGACAGCGGCGCTCTCTTCCAGCGCGGCCATCTCGACCTCGCCGCTATCCTCGAGCGGCAGGCCCTCCGCATCGACCGTGGCCGGCGCGGGCGCGGGATCATACAGCGATTGCGGGGTCGACATGTTCTGTTCCGCCGTCGCCACCGGCGCAAGCCCCGGCACACGAACGACGGGAACGGCATCGGCCCTCGGCGTCGCGGCGGAAGCACTATCGCCGCGCGTACCGGGCGACTTCACCTCTTCGACGATGGGAGCGACCGCGGGCGCAGTTGCCGCGGTCCGCGTCGTCATCATCTCGTCGGTGGACTTGGTAAGCAGCCAGCCGCCATAGATGCCCGATGCAACGACGAGCGCCACGATGAGGGCCGTACCCTTGGGCAGGCGGCGCGCCTCGGCGGCATCCGGAAAGTGGAGTTCGGCGGCAGCGGCGGCGCGGCCATCAAGCTCGTCCTTGTACCGCTGGACGATATGCCGGCTGTCGAGGCCAAGATATTCCGCATAGGAACGAACGAAACCGACGGCATAGGCGCGAGCGGGCAACTCGTCGTGGCGGCCCTCCTCAAGCGCTTCGATCTGGTCGCGGCGGATGCGCAATGCCTGCGCGATGCTGCGGATATCGTCGCCCCGGCGCAGCCGCGCCGCGCGCAAATCCGCGCCGACAGACTCCGCCTCGACGGAAACTTCGTTGGTGATGTCGCGCAGATGCAGCCGCCGACGAGGCTCCGACCCATCGTTTCCGGTCGGCAGCATAGTGACTTTGTTCATATTTCCGGGCTCTTCCCGAGCTGAGCCATCTCAATCCGCGTATTTTCGATGCCTATTCGGCCCCACGAATTGCCATGGACGTTTCAAAATGCGACAGCCGCACCCCCGCGAGCCGACTTTCGCATATCGCCCAATGCATCTGAGACCAAGAATAGAACAAAAGTCTTGACAAACCGCAACCGAAGATTGCGCCAAACCATCATTACCAAATTATTTTTCCGGTCCGGACCGGCTGAATCGGGTTCAGATGATGACGCCGTGTTCCTCGGCGAAGGCGGCGAGATGGGCCCGGACACTTCTGTCGGGGAGGCCGTAAAGCCCCTCCATGAAGGCCCCGAGCTTCGTCGCATCGAGCGAACGAAGCATCATCTTGACCGGGCCGATGGCGGCGGGGGACATGGAAACCCGCCTCAGCCCGACGCCGAGCAGCGCCATGGCCTCGAGCGGGCGGCCCGACATCTCGCCGCAGAGCGTGAGCGGCGTGTTGTGGGCTTCGCATTTGGCAACGATATGGCGAAGGAAGCTCAGGACGGCGGGGCTCAGGAGATCGTAGCGCGTGGCCACGCGGGGGTTCCCCCGGTCCGACGCGAAGAGGAACTGGAGCAGGTCGTTCGAGCCGATCGAAACAAAATCGACCAGCGGCAGGAGCGTATCGAGCTGCCAGGCGAGCGAGGGCACCTCCAGCATGGTGCCGATTTCGATGGAAGCGGGCCTCGGCTTGCCGAACTTGTCGAGCCGGGCAAGCTCCTTGTCCACCAGGGCCCGGGCGCGCGTGTATTCGGCGACCTCGGCCACCATGGGGAACATGACGCGGAGCGAGCGGCCCGCCGCCGCCGTGAGGAGGGCGCGGAGCTGATGGCGCAGCAGCGCCGGACGGTCGAGGCTGATGCGGATGGCCCGCCAGCCAAGCGCCGGGTTCTCTTCCTTGAGCGCGGCGAGGTTCATATAGGGCAGCATCTTGTCGCCGCCGATGTCGAGCGTGCGGAAAACGGCCGGCTTGTCGCCCGCCGCATCGAGCACGGCGTTGTAGAGCTCGATCTGCTCTCGCAGGCTCGGCAGCGTCGACGCGATCATGAACTGAAGCTCGGTGCGGAAAAGGCCGATGCCATGCGCCCCCGCCTCTTCGAGATGCGGCAGGTCGACCTGAAGCCCGGCATTGACGTATAGCGAGATCTCCTGCCCGTCGAGCGTGACCGCCGGCTCGTCGCGGATTTCCTTGTACTGCTCCTGCTTGCGGGCGCGGAAGCGGGCCTTCTCCGAATAGGAAGCGATGACTTCCTGCGAGGGCCGCAGATAGACCTCGCCGGTATCGCCATCGACGATGATGGCATCGCCGGGTTCGATATTTTCGAGAATGTCTTCCGCGCGGCCGACGGTGGCGATGCCGAAGGCGCGCGCGACGATGGAGACATGCGCGTTCGGCGCGCCGTCCTCCAGCACAAGGCCGCGCAGGCGGCTCTTGTCATAGTCGAGAAGCTCGGCCGGGCCCATGTTGCGGGCGATGATGATGGCATCGTTCGGCAGGTTGGCCGAGAGCGAGGCCAGCGTGACGCCGGTAAGCTGCCGGAGCAGCCGGTTTGCGAGATCGTCGAAATCATGCAGCCGGTCGCGGATATAGGGGTCCGCCGCGCGCTGAAGCCGGGCGCGCGTATCGTTCTGCACGCGCTCGACGGCGGCTTCGGCGGTGAGGCCCGTCTTCACCGCTTCGAGCATCCGCTGCAGCCAGCCGCGATCGTTTGCGAACATGCGGTAGGCCTGCAGCACCTCGCGGTGCTCGCCCGCATGGGAGAGGTCTTCGGTTTCCAGCATGTCGTCGATCGAACCGCGCAGCGCATAGACCGCCTGTTCGAGACGCTTCAACTCATGCTCGGTATCCTCGGCGATGAGCTTCGTCACATGGACGCGCGGCTCGTGGAGCACGGCATGGCCGAGCGCGATGCCTTCCGAGAAGGAGGCGCCGACGATGTGAACGGAGCTTGGCCGCCCGAGCAGGCGTTCTTCCGGCTGTTCGGTGACGAGATCGGCGGCGGCGACGACTTCGGCGAGCACCATCGCGACCGTCTGCAGCGCCTCGACTTCTTCTTCCGTGTAGTGCCGCTTGGTGCGGTTCTGCACGACGAGCACGCCGACGACCTTGCCGCTCCTGAGGATCGGCACGCCCATCAGCGACTTGTAGATTTCTTCGCCCGTTTCCGGCCGGTAGGCAAAGCCCGGATGCGACTGTGCGTCGGCGAGATTGAGCGGACGCGCATGAGCGGCGATGTCGCCGACGAGACCTTCGCCGACTTTCAGTCGCGTCGCATGGACGGCGGTCGGCTTCAGACCCTCGGTGGCGGAAAGCTCAAGCTCGCGCGCGCCGTTCATGAGATAGGCCGAGCAGACTTCCGCGACCATGTTGGACGCGATCAGCACGACGATCTTGTCGAGCCGCTTCTGCGCGCTCTCCGGCTCCGCCATGACCTCACGCAGCCTCCGGAGCAGAATGCGCGGACCACCCACGGAGCCCGCCATCAGACTGGATCCCGTTTGCAGCGAATATGGAAACGCGCGTTCACCACCCGCTCCCGTTACTCGGCGTCGAGCCCATAGGCCGTGTGCAGCGCGCGCACGGCAAGTTCGGTATATTCCGACCCGATCAGCACACTGACCTTGATCTCGGACGTCGTGATCGCCTGGATGTTGATGCCCTTTTCCGCCAGCGTCTGGAACATGGTCTTGGCAACGCCGGCATGACTGCGCATGCCGATGCCGATGATCGAGACCTTCACCACGTTCGTATCGGTCTTGACTTCCTTGCAGCCGATTTCCTTCTGCGCCTTGCGGATAACGTCTTCCGCGCGGTGCAGTTCCGCTTGCGGCACGGTGAAGGTCATGTCCGTGCTCTTGCCGTCATCCGACACGTTCTGGATGATCATGTCGACATTGATCGAATTGTCCGCCAGCGGCCCGAAGACGCGCGCGGCGACACCCGGCTTGTCCTCGACCTTGACGAGCGTCACCTTGGCTTCGTCCTTCGAATAGGCGATGCCGCTCACGACCTGCTGTTCCACGATTTCATCCTCGTCGCAAACTAGAGTACCGGGACCATTGGCGCCCGCGCCATAGGCGCCCCACGGTGCATCAGGCGCATCGAAGCTCGAGCGGACCTGCAGGCGCACCCGGTGAACCATAGCGAGCTCGACTGAACGGGTTTGAAGAACCTTGGCGCCCAGCGACGCCATCTCCAGCATTTCTTCGTAGCTGATCTTATCAAGCTTTCGGGCCTTCGCAACGATGCGGGGGTCTGTCGTATAGACGCCATCGACATCGGTGTAGATGTCGCAGAGGTCGGCACCGATGGCGGCGGCAATGGCGACGGCGCTCGTATCCGAACCGCCGCGGCCGAGTGTCGTGATTCTGTTATCCGGGCCGAGACCCTGAAACCCGGCGACGACGGCGACCTGGCCCTGTTCGAGCCGGCTGATGAGTTCCGTGCCGTCGATTTCCTGGATGCGCGCGGCGCCATGCGCCCCGTCCGTGCGAATCGGGATCTGCCAGCCGAGCCAGGAGCGCGCCGATATGCCGATGCGCTGCAGCTCGATGGAGAGGAGCGCGATGGTGACCTGCTCGCCGCTCGCGACGATGGTGTCATATTCGCGCGCATCGTGAAGCGGCGCCGTTTCGCGCGCCCAGGTGACGAGCTGGTTGGTCGTGCCCGCCATGGCCGAGACGACAACCGCCACCTGATGGCCGGCATCCACCTCGCGCTTCACATGCTGCGCCACATTGCGAATCCGCTCGATGTCCGCCACCGAGGTTCCGCCGAATTTCATGACCAGTCTGGCCATTGTCTCTTCCACATCCCTGGGCACTCGGGCCCGCCAACATTTTCCGGCACGCTGGACCGGACCGGGCGGAACGCCCTATATCATTCCCATGAGGAGAGATGGACCCGCGCCGCCGAGCGCGGCCATACATACAGGCCCCCGGGCGGAGCCGCAACCGGCGCAAAATGCGGCAAAGCCCTCAAAAGACGCAGGGGAAAGCTGGCGAAATGGCCGATAGAGCAGATAAAGCGGCGCGTTCAAGCGTCGACCCCGGCGAGATCGCCCGATTTTCGGCCATGGCGGCGGAATGGTGGGACCCGGCCGGCAAATTCCGGCCGCTCCATAAATTCAACCCGACGCGGCTTTCCTATATCCGCGAGCGCACCAGCGCGCATTTCGGCCTCGACGCGAGGGCGGTGCGGCCTTTCGAGGATTTGCGCTTTCTCGACATAGGCTGCGGCGGCGGGCTCCTTTCCGAACCGATGGCGCGGCTCGGCGCCGCCATGGTGAGCGCGGACGCCTCTGAACAGAACATCAAGACGGCTTCCGTCCATGCCGCCGAACAGGGGCTCGGCATCGACTACCGCTGCACGACGGCGGAGGCGCTGGCGGCGGCCGGCGAGACATTCGACGTCATCCTCAACATGGAAGTGATCGAGCATGTCGCCGACCCGATGGCCTTTCTGAAGGATTGCGCGAGCATGTTGCGGCCGGGGGGCCTCATGTTCATCGCCACGCTGAACCGGACGCTGAAGGCGCATGCCTTCGCGATTGTCGGCGCCGAATATGTGCTCGGCTGGCTGCCGCGCGGCACGCATGACTGGAAGAAATTCATCACCGTGAACGAGATGGAGACGGGGATCGCCGATGCGGGCCTCCGGCTCAAGGAACTGACGGGGGTGAGCTACAATCCGCTCACCGACAAATGGTCGCTGAGCCGCGACACGGATGTGAACTACATGGCGCTTGCGGAGCGGGCGCGGGACTAGACGGGGGACAGATGCTCGATCGGGGATGGTGCCGCGCCGTGCTGGCGGGGCTTGCGCTGACGGCGCTGGCAGGATGCGGCGAGGAACAGGAAGCGGCGGCGCCGGTGGTGCTCGACACGCAGTTGGCGGCGCTTTACGAGCATAGCTGCAGCACATGCCACGAGGACCCGGCGACGGGCGCTCCACCGGCGCATGACGAGGCGGCCTGGGCGCCGCGCATCGCCAAGGGCGAGACGCAATTACTCGACAATATCGTGAACGGCTTCAACGGCATGCCGCCGCTCGGCCAATGCATCGAATGCGACGCCGGCGACTTCATGACGCTGACACGCTTCATGGCATCGCCTGCACCGGCATCCGCGAAGGGGGAGAGCGAAGAATGAAACTGTCCCGCCGACACCTGCTGCAATTTGCGGCAAGCGCCTCGGCGCTGGCCGCGACCGGCGCGATACCCGCCGCCCTCACCAGCGCCTTCGCGGAGGAGCCGCGCCGCATCATCCCCTGGAAGAACTGGTCGGGTGGACAGACATGCACCCCCGCCATCCGCAAGGCACCCGCAAGCGAGGCGGAGCTTGCCGACCTCATCGGAAAAAGCGCAACCCCCATCCGCGCGGTCGGCGCCGGACATTCCTTCTCGCCCCTCGTGCCGACGGAGGGGACGCTCGTCACGCTCGACCGGCTGAGCGGCTATGTCTCGCATGACGCCGCCACCCACCGCGCGACCTTCAAGGCGGGGACGCGGCTCGGCGCCATGGCGGCGACGCTGGCGGAGAACAATCTCGCGCTCGACAACATGCCGGACATCAACAAGCAGACGATTGCCGGCGCAATCTCGACCGCGACGCATGGCACCGGACGAGACCTCGGCTCGCTGTCGAGCTTCGTGACCGGCGCGCGACTGGTAACGGCCTCGGGCGAGACGCTCGACTGCAACGAGGGCGGGCTGCGCGACGCCGCCCGCGTTTCGCTCGGCGCGCTCGGCATCATGACGGAAGTGACCATGCAGGCGCGGCCGCTTTACAAGCTGAAGCGGCGGACATGGGTGGCACCCGTCGAGGAGATGCTGGAAGAGGCGCCGGAACTCTGGGCGAAGCACCGCAATTTCGAATTCTACTATGTGCCCTATTCCGGCATGACCATCGGCATCGTCAACGACGAGACGGACGAGGCGGAGACGCCCGAGCCCGTGAACGAGGATGATGACGGGCTGATGCAGCTGAAGCAGCTGCAGGACTGGCTCGGCTGGTCGCCCGCCACGCGGCGATGGCTCATCCAGACGATCATGGACGGGATGGAGCCCGAGGAGCGCGTCGACTTCTCGTACAAGACGCTCTCGGCGGAGCGCAATGTGCGCTTCAACGAAATGGAATATCATTTGCCACGCGAGGCGGGGCCAGAGGCGCTGCGCGAAATCATCGCGGCGATCGAAGACAATAATATCGAGGTCTTCTTCCCGATCGAATTCCGCACCACGGCGGCGGACGACGCCTGGCTCAGCCCCTTCTACAAGCGCGAAAGCTGCTCGATCGCCGTACACCGCTTCCACGAAGCGGACTACGCACCCTATTTCAGCGCCATCGAACCTATCTTCCGCAAATATGACGGCCGCCCGCATTGGGGCAAGCTCAACACGCTGAAGGCCGGGGACTTCGTGGCGCTTTATCCGAGGTGGAACGATTTTCTGGACATGCGGGCTGAACTCGACCCGGAAGGGAAGTTTCTCAATCCGTATTTGCGGGAAGTGTTCGGGGTCGGAGTTTAAGCCGCAAGCCCGTCAATTCGCCTGACGCGGCGGCAGGACGGGGAGCGGCGCGACTTCGACGCCTTCCTCGACCAGCTCGCGGGCTTCGTCGAGCGTCGCTTCGCCATAAATGTCGCGATGCTCCGTCTCGCCGTAATGGATGCGGCGCGCTTCCTCGGCGAATTTGTCGCCGACATAATCGCAATTCTCTTCGACGTGCTTTTTGAGCGCGAGCATCATCATGCTCATCTTCTGCGCCATGTCGGCGGGCGTCGAGGCATCCGGAATTTTCAGACCCTTCTTCGTGCCCTTGCCGAGGCTCGGCGCCATCAGCGCCTTGCGCACATCGCCGCTGCCGCAATGCGGGCAGAGAATGTCGCGCGCCGCCACCTGCGCATCGAAGGTTTCCGAGGAGGCGAACCAGCCATCGAATTCATGATCGCTTTCGCAGACAAGCGCATAGCGGATCATGATGCCTGCCTCGCGGGGACTGTTCCCGGCAGGCTGAAACCGCGATCGTGACCGAGGCTCGGGACGCGCCGGCGCGCTTCGCCGATCCGCGAGGGGTCGATTTCGGCAAGCACGATGCCGGGTTCGTCGTGATCGGCCTCGGCGATGATTTCGCCCCAGGGCGCAACGACCAGACTGTGGCCATAGGTCTCGCGGCCGCATTCATGCTTGCCGCCCTGCGCGGGCGCGAAGACGAAGCATCCCGTCTCGATGGCGCGGGCCTTCAGCAGCGTGTGCCAATGCGCGGCGCCGGTCTGCCGGGTGAAAGCGGCCGGCACGGTGAGGAAATCGGCACCCGCCTGCGCCAGCGCCCGGTAGAGCTGCGGGAAGCGCAGGTCGTAGCAGATGCTGAGACCGAGCCGCCCCCAGGGCAGGTCGGCGATCACAGCCTCGCGGCCCGCCTCGAAATTCTTGCTCTCGCGGTAGCTCTCGCCGCCCGCCAGATCGACATCGAACATATGGATCTTGTCGTAGCGCGCGGCGATGGCGCCTTCGGGGGAGATGAGGAAGGAGCGGTTGGCGAGTTTGCGTTCCGCGAGCTTGACCGGCAGCGAGCCGATCAGCACCCAGATTTTCTTTTCCGCCGCCAATGCGCGGAAGACGGGCAAGGCCTCGTCCTTTTCCTCGACACGCGTATGGGCGAAAAGGTCGTCGCTTTTCGTTTCGAGGAGCGAGGTCATTTCGGGCGTCAGCACGAACGCTGCCCCTTGCGCCGCTGCGTCGGAAACAAGCGCGGCGGCGGTGGCGGCATTCTGCGCCACGTCGCGCCCGGCGCGCATCTGGATACAGGCCGCGGTGAAGGATTTCATGACGTCAGGCAGCGAGCATCGGGTCGAGCTTGCCCGCATGGTCGAGCGCATAGAGATCGTCGCAACCGCCGACATGCTTGTCGCCGATGAAAATCTGCGGAACGGTATGGCTGCCGTGAGCGCGCTTCATCATCTCCTGGCGCTTGTCCGCATCCATGCCGACATCGACCTCGGTGAAGGAGACGCCCTTCTTCTGCAACAGCCCCTTTGCCCGGTGGCAATAGGGGCACATCATCGTCGTATATATCGTCACATCCGCCATAGCGGCACTCCGGCAATTTGAACAGCGGGGCCAGAAACCCCGGAAACAGACTTCATATCATATAGATGCGCCGCCAGCGGGTACAACCCGGGCAAGGCAAAGGACGGAGACCTCACGCGCCCCGGCCCCGGTAAGAACGCGGGCGCAAGCCTCGGCGGTCGCACCCGTCGTCATGACATCATCTATCAGAACGATCCGGCGATCCTTGACGAGAGGCGCCACGCCCGGTGCGAGACGAAAAGCACCGGCAACATTCCGCCGCCTTGCATCGCCCGAAAGGCCGACCTGAGGGCGGGTCGCCCGCACCCGGACAAGAAGCTCCGGCGCGCATCCGATACCGGCAAGACGCGCAACGGCGCGGGAAAGTTCCGCCGACTGATTGAAGCGGCGGAAAAAAAGACGGCGCTTGTGAAGGGGAACCGGCACGACGAGATCGGCTTCCGCCAGCAGCGCGGCGCCGGCCCGTACAAGCCAGAGGGCAAAGGCCGGGGCGGCCTCCATCCGGTCACTATATTTGAAGCGGTGGATGAGCCTCGTGCTCCCTTCATTGTAGCGCATGACGGCGCGGGCCCGGGCATAGGAGGGAGGATTGGCAATGGCGGCGGCGCTCACAGCCCCCAGGCCCGCTTCATAAGGAAAGGGGACGCCTGTAACCTCGCAATATGGCCGGTCGATGAAATCGACCCCTGCCCAGCAGGTACCGCAAAGGGCGGCATGACTGTCGAGGCCGCACCCGCAACCGAGGCAGAGCGGCGGCAGCACAATATCTGCGACGCGGGAGAATCCCGCTTTCGCCGCCTCCGCCCAACGCTGCACGCCCGCCCTCAGCCCCATGAAGCAAATCTAGCACAATGGCGGAAACCGGCGAGGGCCTTGCGGGCAATGGCCCCCGCCATCATGATGCGCGCCATGCCGCTGCCCGCAAACCAGATGCTCGTTTTCGACCGCCATGTCCTGAGGCGCCGCCGCGACCGCGCGGCGCCGGGTTTTGCCGCGCATGATTTTCTTGTACAGCGCGCGGGCGATGAAGTGGCCGAACGGCTGGCGGGCATCAACCGCGACTTCGATGTCGCTCTCGATCTCGGCAGTCACAGAGGCGCGCTCGCGGAGGCCCTGCGCCGGACAGGCACAAGCCCCGGCAAGATCGGCACGCTTGTCTCGGCGGACCTGTCGCCGCGAATGCTTCGAGAAGCCCCGGGCCTTCGTGTCGCCGCGGACGAAGAGATGCTTCCCTTTCGCGGCGCGAGCCTCAGCCTGGTGACGAGTATTCTGTCCTTGCACTGGGTAAACGACCTGCCGGGGGCCCTTATCCAGATCCGTCGCGCGCTGAAGCCGGACGGACTGTTTCTCGGCGCGCTTTTTGGCGGCGAGACGCTGACCGAACTCCGGCAGTCTCTCGCAGCGGCCGAAATCGAAATGGATGGCGGGCTCTCGCCCCGCGTCTCGCCCTTTGCCGATATACGCGATGTTGGAAGCCTGCTGCAGCGCGCGGGCTTTGCGCTTCCTGTGGTGGATGGCGACCGCGTGACGGTGCGCTATGCCGATCCGTTCAAGCTGATGGCGGAGCTGCGCGGCATGGGCGAGACGAACGCGCTTGCCGAACGCCGCCGGACGCCGCTGCGCCGCGCAACGATGATGCGGACCGCCGAAATCTACCGGGAAAAATTCGGACTGCCGGACGGCCGGGTGCCGGCGACCTTCGACATCGTGATCGCGACGGGCTGGGCACCGCATGAGGACCAGCAAAAGCCGCTTGCGCCAGGAAGCGCGCGCGCAAGGCTGGCCGACGCGTTGGGCGCCGACGAAATAAAGGCAGGCGAGAAGACGGGGCCGGGAGGGAACTAGTTCGAGAGGGCGGCGATGACCTTGCCGTAGAGCGCCTCATCGATGGTTTCGCCGACCGTCGCGACTGCTGCGCCGACAACCACCGAAAGCGCGGCGAGAATCAAACCATACTCGACCGCCGTTGCACCGTTCTCATCGGCCCAGAATTTCTTCAGCATCGCGGTCGCCCCTGTTTTTCGCGCCCGCCTACAGCAGGTCGCGCAGCACTGCCACCAGCGGTTCATCCGCCGGCGGCATCGGGTACTCCCGGAGCCTTGCCGGGCGCACCCATTCGAGCGCCTGTCCTTCGAGGGGCTGGACCCTGCCCTCCCATCGCCGGCATACATAAAGCGGCATCAGGAGGTGGAACCCCTCATATGCGTGGCTCGCGAAGGTGAGCGGCGCAAGGCACGCCTTCGCGACATCGATGCCAAGTTCTTCCTTCAGTTCCCGGATCAAGGTTTCCTCGGGCACTTCGCCCGGCTCCACCTTGCCGCCCGGAAACTCCCACAGGCCCGCCAGCGGCTTGCCCTCGGGACGGCGGGCGAGAAGCACCCGCCCATCGGCATCGACAAGCGCGCAAGCCGCGACGAGCAGAAGTTTCAGTTGCCCGCCCGTCATGCTTTCGCGCTCATCGGCCATGCTGGGGCTTTCCGGTTAAGACTTGGTAGTAAACGCGGGGTACGGAGGATTTGTCTGGAATTTTAGTTAAAAATGAGTAGCCGCACTCAGCTTCTGTAATCCGCATTGATGCGGATGTAGTCGTAGGTGAGATCGCAGGTCCAGACCGTCGCAGACGACTTGCCGACGCCGACATCCACCTCGATGTCGATATCGGAGCCTTTCATATGGCGGGCGACCGGCGTTTCGTCGTAACCCGGCACGGCCATGCCGTTCTTCGCAACATCGACGCCGCCAATGCGGATCGAAAGCTTGTCGCGATCCGCCGCCTCGCCGGACTTGCCGACCGCCATGACGATGCGGCCCCAATTCGCGTCCTCGCCCGCAATCGCCGTCTTCACCAGCGGCGAATTGGCAATGGTCATGGCAATGGTGCGGGCCGCCTGGTGGCTCTGCGCGCCGGAAACGGCGATCTTCACGAATTTGGTCGCGCCCTCCCCGTCCTTCACCACCTGATGCGCGAGGTCCATCATCAGATCGTCGAGCGCGGCACGGAAATCCCGCAGGCGCGCATCGCCCGCCCGCGTGACCGGTGCCTCATCCGCCATGGCCGCGCCCGTTGCGAAAACGAGCACGGTGTCGCTGGTGGAGGTATCGCTGTCGACGGTGATGGCATTGAAACTGTCGCGCACACCGAGAAGCAGCAGCGTCTGCAGAACCTTTGCCGGGATGGCAGCATCGGTGAAGATGAACACCAGCATGGTGGCGAGGTCGGGGGCGATCATGCCCGAGCCCTTGGCAATGCCGTTGATCGTGACGCTGGCGCCGCCGATCTTGACCTTGCGCGTCGCGGCTTTCGGATAGGTATCCGTGGTCATGATGGCGCGGGCGGCTTCATCCCACGCATCCGGCGAGGCATCGGCCAAGGCAGCGTCGATGCCGGCAATGACGGGCGCGGGGTCCATCGGCTGGCCGATAACGCCGGTCGAGGCGATGAACACATCTTTCTGGCGGCAATTGCCCGCCTGCGCGGCGGCGGCCGCTGTCGCCTTGACGGTCGCGACGCCGGCCTTGCCGGTGAAGGCATTTGAATTGCCGGAATTGACGACGAGCATCCGGCCTTCGCCACCCTCATTCACATTGGTCCGGCACCATTCGACCGGCGCCGAGGCCGTCTTCGAGGTGGTGAAGACACCCGCAACCTGCGTTCCCTCGGGCATCTTCGCGACGAGGAGATCCGTGCGACCCTTATACTTGATGCCTGCAGCCGTGGCGCCGAGCAGGACGCCGCCAACCGGCGGCAGCTTCGGTGTCGATTTCGGCGCGAGCGGAGAGATTTTCGGCGCCGTCTTGGCGGCCTTCGCGGATTTGGCAGCGGGCTTTGCCTTGCGTACCGGCTTTTTCGGAACTGCTGTCTTGCGTTGGGCGCGCGGTAATTTGGCCTTGCTATGCGGCTTCGCCTTGGCTTTCGGGCGCGCCTTCGCCTTGCCGCTCGTCTTGCGCTTCGGCTTCACCGAGACCTTGGTGCCTGCCCGCGTCTTCTTTACCGCCATCCGCCGCTCCGCTCTCGTATTTCGATGTTAAAGCTCTATTCCGCCGGCACGATCTGCGGGCGGCCGCCGGACGGTGCCGCTGCCGATTCGGCACCGATGATTTCGATCTTCGCATCGGTGCGCAATTTTTCCATGAGCTTCTGCCCTTCCTGGCGCGCGAGCTGGCGGATTATTTCCTCATGCGCTTCCTCATAGGTCGGCTTGGGCACATCGCGCAATTCGACAAGCTGGATCAAGTGCCAGCCGAACTGGGTCTGGACCGGCGCGGAGACCTCACCTGGCTTCATCGAGAACACGGCCTCGCCGAATTCAGGCACCATTTCGTCGCGCTTGAACCAGCCGAGATCGCCGCCATCGGCCGAGCCGGGATCCTGAGAATATTCCTTTGCCGCCTCTTCAAAGCCCTTGCCGCCTTCGATCTCGGCTGCGATCTCCGCGGCCTTCGCCTTGTCCTGCACCAGGATGTGGCGGGCATGGGCCTCCTGCTCGGCGGGTGCTCCCGCGATATTCTTTTCGTAATAGGCTTTTGCGGCCTCGTCCGTCACCTTGTCCTGCATGAGCTGGACCCAATAGACGTCGCGGAGCGCCTTTTCGTTGAAATAGTCCTGGCGCCGCTTCACCTGCGGATCGTCATCGACATGCTTTTCCTTCGCCGCCAGCGCCACCACACGCCGGTCGATCAACATGCCGAGGAGATACTGAAACCGAACATCGGGCTCCAGCCGCGCCAGCGCCGCGCCCATTTCCTCATCCGCCAGCGCCACATCGGAATAGCTGATCGGGGTTCCGTTAACCGTTGCGATCGGCTCGTCGGCCGACGGTTCGTCCTTCTGGGCGAAAGCCGGAGCCGCCGCAAACGACAGGATCAGCGCCAAGGCGGCGGGGCGGAAAACGGGCATGAAACGAACCTTCCTGTAACATGGGCTCCGGCGATAAGGCCGGTATAACGAGGCCGAAATTTGGCGCGCCATAATGGGCCGCGCCCATCGGTCACACAAGCGCCGCCGGCCGCCCCGGGAAGGCCGGATTTCCCGGGAGTTCCGGCTGCCTGTGGCAGCCGCCGCCAAAGCCCGCTTGATTGACAAGGGAGGGTCGCCCCCTTACATCGAAGGCGCACCGCAAGAGGAAATTCACCTGATGGCAAGCTTGGGCGCCTTCGCCAAGCGTCTTTTCGGCTCCTCCAACGACCGAAGGATCAAGGCTTACAAGGCCAGGGTCGAGGCGATCAACGCCCTCGAGCCCGACATGATCGCGCTCAGCGACGATGCGTTGCGAGGCAAGACCGCCGAGTTTCGCGCGCGCCTCGCGGATGGCGCCGTGCTGGACGAACTTCTGCCGGAGGCCTTCGCCGTGGTTCGCGAGGCCGCCAAGCGCAGCCTCGGCCAGCGGCATTATGACGTGCAGCTGATCGGCGGCATGGTCCTCAACGACGGCAACATCGCGGAAATGAAGACCGGCGAAGGCAAGACGCTGGTCTCGACGCTTGCCGCCTATCTGAATGCGCTGACCGGCAAGGGCGTTCATGTCGTCACCGTGAACGACTACCTCGCCAAACGCGACGCCGATTGGATGGGGCAGATATTCCGCTTCCTCGGTCTCGAAGTAGGCGTCGTCCTGCATGGCCTCGACGACAACCAGCGCCGCGCCGCCTATGCCGCCGACATTACCTACGGCACCAATAACGAATACGGTTTCGACTATCTGCGCGACAACATGAAGTACCAGCTCGCCTCCATGGTGCAGCGCGGGCACGGTTTCGCGATCGTCGACGAAGTGGACTCGATCCTGATCGACGAAGCGCGTACGCCCCTGATCATTTCAGGCCCTCTCGACGACAAGTCGGACCTCTATCTTTCCATCGACGAAGTCATTCCCGAGATCGGCGAGGAGGACTACGAGCTCGACGAGAAGCAGCGGACCGTGAACCTCACCGAGGAAGGCAATGAGCGCGTCGAGGAAATCCTCCGCAATCGCGGCATCATGCTGGAGGGCAACCTCTACGACATCGAGAACATCTCGATCGTCCACCATGTGAACAACGCGCTTCGCGCGCACAAGCTGTTCCAGAAGGACAAGGACTACATCGTCAAGACGGGCAAGGTCGTCATCATCGACGAATTCACCGGCCGCATGATGGAAGGCCGCCGCTATTCCGACGGGCTGCACCAGGCGCTCGAAGCGAAGGAGCGCGTGCCGATCCAGCCGGAAAACCAGACGCTGGCCTCGATTACTTTCCAGAATTACTTCCGCATGTATGAAAAGCTGTCCGGCATGACCGGCACGGCGCTGACGGAAGCGAGCGAGTTCGGCGATATTTACGGCCTCGACGTGCTGGAAATTCCCACCAACAAGCCGATTGCCCGTATCGACGAGGACGACGAGGTCTATCGCACGACCCGCGAAAAATACGAGGCCATGATCGGCGAGATCGAGGAATGCGCCTCGCGCGGCCAGCCGGTTCTCGTCGGCACGACCTCCATCGAGAAATCCGAGACGCTTTCCGAACTTCTGAAGAAGAAGAAGGTGAAGCACAAGGTGCTGAACGCGCGCTACCACGAGCAGGAAGCGCATATCGTGGCGCAGGCGGGCGTACCCGGCAATGTGACCATCGCCACCAACATGGCGGGCCGCGGCACCGACATCCAGCTCGGCGGCAACCTGGACATGCGCCTCGCGGATGAAACCGCCGGCATCGAGAACGAAGCGGAGCTTGCCCGCAAGACCGCCGAAGTGAAAGCCGACATCGAAGCGAAGAAACAGCGCGCGCTTGAAGCGGGCGGGCTCTACGTCATCGGCACGGAACGCCACGAAAGCCGCCGCATCGACAACCAGCTACGCGGCCGCTCCGGCCGTCAGGGCGATCCCGGCCGGTCGAAATTCTACCTTTCGCTCGAAGACGACCTGATGCGCATTTTCGGCACCGACCGCATGGACGGGATGCTGCAGAAGCTCGGGCTCCAGGAGGGCGAAGCCATCGTCCATCCCTGGATCAACAAGGCACTCGAAAAGGCGCAGCAGAAGGTCGAGGCGCGCAACTTCGACATCCGCAAGAACCTGCTCAAGTTCGACAATGTGATGAACGACCAGCGCCGCGCGATTTTCGAACAGCGCATCGAGCTGATGCGCGCCGAAGATGTGTCGGACACGGTTGACGACATGCGCCGGCAGGTGATCGACGACATGGTCGCCGCGCATGTGCCGGAAAAAGCCTATGCGGAACAATGGGACATGGCGGGCCTGAAGGAAGAGGTGAAGAAGAACCTCGACCTCGACCTGCCGATCGAGACCTGGGCCGATGAAGAAGGCATCGCCGAGGAAGAAATCCGCGAGCGTCTCTATTCGGCTTCCGATCGCCATATGGCGTCGAAGGCGGCACAGGTCGGCCCGGATCTCATGCGGCAGGTCGAAAAGGCCGTGCTGCTGCAGACGCTCGACCAGCATTGGCGCGAACATCTGATGATGCTCGATCATCTGCGCCAGGCCGTCGGCCTGCGCGGCTATGCGCAGCGCGATCCGCTCAACGAATACAAGTCCGAGGCCTTCGAGCTTTTCGAAAGCCTGCTGGCACGCCTGCGTGAAAATGTGACGCGGCAGCTATCGGTTGCCCAGTTCATCACCGAGGCGCCGCGCATCGAGGAGCAGCCCCTGCCGGAAATGCAGGCGCACCACACAAATCCGCTGACCGGCGAAGACGAGATGGCGGACGGAGACGTGGCGACAATGCAGCGTCCCATGCGCAACGACCCGGGCGTTGCCGCCGATCCGAACGATCCGCGCACTTGGGGCAAGACACCCCGCAACGCGCCCTGCCCCTGCGGCTCCGGCAAGAAATACAAGCACTGTCACGGCGCTCTGTGAGCGGAACGGGACACCTGAAATGAAAAGAGCCGCGCCCGAAAGCGCGGCTCTTTCTCTTTCAGGCAAGCACTCAGGCGCGATGCCCGCCCGATTGCGACTTTTTCAGTTGATGGCCGGCGAGGAAGTAATGCGCCGCCGCCCATACATTGAGCAAGGCCGTGCCGAACAAGGCCCAGCGCAACGACTGCGTTCCCATGCCCATCGAGTAGTTGAAGAAGTCCGACAGGATCCCGACGAATTGCGGCCCGAAGCCGAGACCGATGATGTTGATGATAAAAAGCATCACCGCCGACGCAAGCGCGCGCTTGGCAGGTGGCGTCAGCGTCTGGATCATCGCGAAGGACGGTCCGAGATAAAAGGCGCCGAGGAACGAGATCGGCACATAGATGACCCAGAGGATCGAGACCGGATAACCCGCCACATGGAAGGCGACCCAATTGTCGGAGAGATAGAAGGCGACGATGAAAGGCACCACGATCAGCTTCGCCCACGCGACGACCCATGTGTTCCAGCGCACATCTTTCTGCGCCAGACGATCCGTCAACCGTCCCCCGATATAAGCGCCGAGGCCGCCGACAATGCCGACCAGCAAGGCGAGGAACGTCGAAACCTCACCAATCGACATTCCATGCGTGCGGATGAGGAAGGCGGGACCCCACATGACGCCGCCATAGCCGACGAAGGAAGTAATCGTGACGCCGATGACGACGTGACGCGCCGCAGCCGTCCGCCAGAGATGGTGGAAGCCTTCCTTCACGGTATTGGCCGCCGTGCGGAAGCTGAGCGGCGCATGTTTTTCCGGCGCTATGCCGTCCGCACCGCCGCGCTCCGGCTCCACCAGCGTGAAACGGACGAGCAATGCCAGAATGAGGCCCGGCAAACCGACCACGAAAAAGGCCGCGCGCCAGCCATACCAGACAGCCACCCAGCCGCCGACGAGGAAGCCGATCATGACGCCGAAATAGACACCGAGTGAATAGACAGCCATGGCACTGGCACGTTCGTTCGGCGGATACATATCGGCGATCATGGAATGCGATGGCGGACTTGAACCCGCTTCACCGATGCCCACGCCGACGCGAGCCGCCGCGAGCTGGACGAAATTCGTCGCAAGGCCGCAAAGGGCCGTCATGCCGCTCCAGATTGCAATCGCCCAGGCGATGATGTTGCGGCGGTTGCCGCGGTCCGCCCACAACGCGATCGGAATGCCAAGCGTTGCATAGAAGACGGCGAAGGCAATGCCGGAAAGAAAACCGAGCTGCGTGTCTGAAAGAAGGAGATCCGCCTTGATCGGCTCCATCAGAATGCCGACGATGTTGCGGTCCACATGGCTCGACGTGTAGCCGAGCACCAGAATTAAAAGTGCGTAGCGCCTGTACCCCGGCGACAACGTCGCGGGCGGTGCAGCTTTCTCCACTGCGGCTTCAGCCATTCCTGTTCCCCTCGAACTTTTTGTTCTTGTGCGGCAACTCTAGAGACGCGAACGCGCCGCCGCAATCGCGGGCATTGCTTGCGGCGAGCCGCGCCGCTGCCATAATCCCCGGCAACAAGGACGGCCGAAAAGGAAGACCGACATGACCGCGACGACGCCTGCTCCCTTCACCATCGACATTCCCCAAGGGAAGCTTGATGCCATCATGGCGAAAGTGCGCGCCTACGAATGGCACGAGATGCCCAAGATCGCGCCGGGCGCCGACCGGTGGGCTTACGGCACCGATATGGACTATATGCGGACGCTCTGCACTTATTGGGTCGACAAGTTCGATTGGCGGGCGGCGGAAAAGCGGCTGAATTCATTTCCTCAGTTCCACGCCGAGGTGGACGGACAGAAGCTGCATTTCATTCATATCAAGGCGGCAAACCCCGGCGCGGAAACGCTTCTGTTGACGCATGGCTGGCCGGGCTCGGTTTTCGAATTCTATGACGTGATCGAGATGTTCGTTCATCCCGAGAAGTTCGGCGGCAAGCCGGAAGACGCGGTCAATCTCGTCGTACCCTCGCTGCCCGGCTATGGTTTTTCCGGCAAGCTGAAGAAGCCCATCGGCCCGCGCGGCACCGCCGCACTCTGGGACAAGCTCATGCGCGAGGTGCTGGGTTACGAGACCTATATTGCACAGGGCGGCGATTGGGGCTCGGTCGTCTCGGGCTGGATTGCCTATGAGCACAGCGTGGCCAAAGGCGGCGGTTGCAAGGCCGTCCACCTCAACATGTATGGCCTTCGCCCGGCCGCCCTGCCCGAAACCGATGAAGAGAAAGCCTGGGCGGCAGGCGCGGCGATGACCTTCGAACTCGAAAGCGCCTATCTCCGGCTTCAGATGACGAAGCCGCAGACGCTTTCCTACGGCATGATGGACAGCCCTGTGGGCGCCGCGGCGTGGATCGTCGAAAAGTTCAACGGCTGGTCTGACCGGCGCGGCCCGGACGGGCGGGAGCATATCGAGAATGCCTTCACCAAGGACCAGCTCCTCACAAACATCATGATCTACCTGGTCACTGGAACCTTTAACACCGCCACGTGGTTCTACCGGGGCCTGTTCGAAGAAGGTGGCAACGGCATGGCGCCCGGCACCAAGGTCGAGATACCGACGGCCATCGCGAATTATCCGAAGGAATTCCTCGTCTTCCCTCCGCGCAGCATGGTCGAGAAGGGCTACAACATAAAACGCTGGACCGACTTCGAGCATGGCGGCCATTTCGCCGCGCTTGAAACGGGCAAGGTCTTCGCCGACGACGTCCTCGGCTTCGTGAAGCAGGTAAAGGGCTGATCCCGACAATGTCTCACCGCATCATCCCCGCAGATCCCTTCTCTGTTCACATTCCGGAAGAAGAGATCGCCGACCTGAAACGCCGCCTGCAGCGCACCCGCTTTCCGAACGAGCCGGAAGGCAACGAGCACTGGGAATATGGCACCAGCCTTTCCTACATGGAGCGGCTGGTCGAATATTGGCGCGACGATTTCGATTGGCCGAAAATCGAGGAAGGCCTGAACCGCTTCCCTCAATACCGGGCGACGCTGACCGATGATGAGGGCGAGGATCATACGATCCATTTCATCTATGAGCGCGGCACCGGTGACAACACCGTTCCGCTTATTCTCACTCACGGCTGGCCTTCGACGTTTCGCGAATTTCTCGATGTCGTCGATCCCCTGGCGCATCCGGAAAAATATGGCCGCGAAGGCCCCGCCTTCGACGTCATCGTTCCCTCGCTGATCGGCTACGGTTTTTCATCGCTGCCGAGGAAACCCATTGGGCCCGCCGCAATCGCCGATCTCTGGCACCGGCTGATGACGGAAGTCCTCGGCTACGACAAATATGCCGCGCAGGCAGGCGATTGGGGCAGCTTCGTCACATCGCGGCTGGCGCTTCAGCATTCAGACAGCCTGCTTGGCATCCACCTCACCATGCTCCCACTGCGTCCTTCGCTGAAGCATGAAAGCCAGAAGCCAGTGAGCGAAGAGGAAGGCCACTGGATTGCGGATATGCAGAAATGGTGGCGCCGGGAGGAAGGCTATCGCTCGATCCAGTCCACGAAGCCAATGGCTCTCGCTTTCGGACTGGTGGACAGCCCGGCCGGCCTTGCCGGCTGGCTTGCCGACAAATATTACCGCCTCGGCGACACCGACAAGTCCGACACCATGGAAGGCATGATCGCGCGCTTCCCGTTCGATCACATTCTTACCCAGTTCTCTATTTACTGGTTCACCGGCACGATCAATTCCGCCAATACGCTCTACAAGGCCGGGCCTGCCGAGGGATCGGCGCTTCTGAAGCCGGGAGAAAGGGTGACCGTTCCGACCGCCTATTCCGAATATCCGATCGACGTATTGCCGGACACGCCGCGTTCATGGGCGGAGCGCGGCTACAACATCGTCCGCTGGCGCGTCATGGATCGCGGTGGCCATTTCGCGGCGATGGAAGAGCCGGAACTCTTTGCTGACGACGTACGCGACGCCTTCGCGGAAATGGGGCTTGGTCAGGAGAAGACGGGTAAATGACATTTGAGCAGGGATTGTCGTTCGGCATCCTCGCACTCGCACTGGTGCTCTTCGCCTCCGGCAAGCTGCGCCACGACATCGTTGCGCTGATTGCGCTGATCGCGGTATCGCTCGCAGGCCTGGTTGACAGGAACCAGATACTCGCCGGTTTTGGCCATCCCGCAGTCATCACCGTGGCGGCCGTTCTCGTCGTTTCCGAAGCATTGCGCTCGTCCGGCCTTGTGGATGTCATCGTGCGCCGTATCGGCCCGCTGACGCGAACCAATATCGGTCATATCGCGGTGCTGACCGGCATCGTCGCCCTTGCCTCCTCCTTCATGAACAATGTCGGAGCCCTCGCCGTGATGCTGCCTGTCGCGCTCGCGACGGCGGCAGAGCGCAACAGGCCGCCGGCAATCCTGCTGATGCCGCTTGCCTTCGGCTCGATGCTGGGCGGCATGATTACGCTGATCGGAACACCGCCCAATATCATCATTGCGAGCTTCCGCCATTCCTACACAGACGAGGCATTCGGAATGTTCGATTTCGCCTGGGTAGGTCTGCCGGTCGCCATTATCGGCATTCTGTTCATCTCGCTCGGCGCATCGCGCTTGATCCCGCGCGGACGCAAGGGCGGCGCCGCCGAAATGTTCAGCCTTGAGGAATACATCATCGAGGTGCGGGTGAAAGAGAAGAGTCCTCTCGTCGGCAAACGAGTTGCGCATATGAAAAGTGCGATGAACGAGGACGTGGCAATTGCGGCCCGCATACGCGACAACGGCGAGCTTTACGAACCCGAGAACTGGCAGCCAATCGCTGCAGGCGATCTCTTCATCCTGCGCGCGGATCCGGCCGACCTGACGGAGTTTTTCGACAACCAGGGACTGGAACTGGTGGCGACAGATGGCTCTGGCGACGCCCACGAGCCAGACCTCAGGCTGGTCGAGGCAATCGTCGGCCCGAACTCCCCGCTTATAGGCTTCGGCCCCCGGACGCTGATGCGCCGCGCACCGGAAGACTTCAACCTTTTCGCCGTGGCGCGGCAGGGCCAACCCATCGGCGGCCGCCTCCACAATGTGCGCTTCCAGACGGGAGACGTGCTGCTGCTCCAGACGCATGATGGGGAAGAATCGGCATTCCCGGCGGAGCTCGGCCTCCTGCCATTGCCGGAGCGCGGGCTTCGTCTCGGTGGGCCACGGCGTCTCGGCACCGCCTTCACAATTTTCGCGGGTGCCATCGTCCTCTCGATGACGGGCGTCCTGCCGCTCGCGGTCGCATTTCTTGCTGCTGTCGTCCTCTATGTCGTCATCGGCATCCTGCCGCTTCGCGATCTTTACCGGCACATCGACTGGCCGGTGATCGTGTTGCTGGGCGCGATGATACCGGTGGGTCAGGCGCTGCAGAACACGGGTGCAGACGTACTGGTCGCAGAAAGCATTGTCGCGACGGCGGGCATGTTCCCGCCTTGGGCGATACTTACGCTCCTGCTTGTCGTCACGATGTTCGTTACGGATATCATCAACAATGCGGCGACGGCGCTCATCATGGCGCCGATTTCAATCGCCATCGCGCAGACACTCGGCGTGAACCCGGACGCATTCCTGATGGCAGTGGCGGTGGGCGCGAGTTGTTCTTTCCTGACACCTATCGGGCATCAGTCGAGCACCCTGGTGATGGGGCCGGGCGGCTATAAATTCTCGGACTATTGGCGGCTCGGCCTGCCGCTCGAAATTGTGGTGACGCTCGTCGCCGTGCCGATGATCCTTTTCGCCTGGCCCCTTTAGACGCGGTCAGGAATACCTGCGCCGATATCCAGCCACTGCGTTTCCTCGTAGCCAAGGATCTCGTATGGACCGGGCTCATAGGCGACGGCGCCGATGCCGCCGAAATAGGACAAGATCATCCAGCGGTCCGAGGGCCCATAACGCAGCGGCAGCGTCAGCACCTCGGCGCGATCTATCATGCTCTCGCGCCGGCTGCGGATGATATTCCACCGGCCACAGGGATAAGAAAGCTGAGTCTGGATGAGCTTCACATAATCCGACCGCAACTCCGGCGCCATCAGCTCCAGCATGTTCTTCCCTGTCGGGTCGAAGCCCATGGCCCTGCATACGCCCGTGCCGGTCAGGCGCTGCAAAACCTGCGTATCGGAAAAGATTTCGAGCAGCGTCACGGCCGGCATAAGGGCGGCTATGCGCGCTGGATTGAAGTCGCGGCGATCCGGGGCAACACCCGTCTTCGGAAGATGGTTCCAGTATTCAAAAAACCGCTTCGTGCCGGCGGCTTGCAATATATCTGGCTGTTCCGCGAGCATGACAAACTGCCTGAATAAAGGGGGACGGCGCCCTTCAGTTCTAGGTAGCAGTGCTTAACGCAGAGTGAATCGCCCGATGCGGGAAGGCTCAGGAAAAGCCGATCCGGCCCATCGCCAGGAATTTTTCGCGCCTGACGCGGCGAATGGAGTCGGCATCGAGCTTCTCGAGGCCTTTCAGCTCCTCGGCAATCGCGTCGCCGGTTTCCTTGATCATCTGATTCCGCTCGCGATGCGCACCCCCGACAGGCTCCGGCAATACCCGGTCGATCACGCCCAGTTCATGAAGATGCTGTGCGGTGATCTTCATCGCGGTCGCGGCGTCTTTCGTCTTGTCGGAACTGCGCCAGAGAATGGATGAGGCGCCTTCCGGCGAAATAACGCTGTAAATCGAATGCTCGAGCATCAGAACCCGATTGCCGCAGGCGATGCCGATGGCGCCGCCGGACATGCCCTCACCAATCACGACGGAAATCAGAGGCACCCCGAGCGACAGGCAGCGGTCGGTCGACCGCGCTATCGCCTCGGCCACGCTGCGCTCTTCGCTTTCCATGCCCGGATAGGCGCCCGACGTATCGGCAAGCGTCACCACCGGAATCCCGAACCGTTCGGCCAGCGTCATCAGACGGATCGCCTTGCGATAACCTTCAGGCCGCGCCATGCCGAAATTGTGCTTGATGCGGCCTTGCGTATCCGAGCCCTTTTCGTGGCCGATAAACATGACCGAGCGGCCGCGAAAACGGCCAAGGCCGCCCACAATCGCAGAATCTTCGCCATAAAGCCGGTCGCCGGCGAGCGGTGTGAAATCTTCCACCAGCCGTTCAACATAATCGAGGAAATGCGGCCGTGCCGGGTGGCGCGCCACCTGCACCTTTTGCCAGGGCGTAAGCGAGGCATAGGTTTCCTGCAGAAGCTGGGCAGCCTTCTGCTCCAGCTTCGACACCTCATCGCCAATGCTGACGGACGGGTCCTCCTGCGCAAGGAGCTTCAACTCCTGCACCTTCCCTTCCAGTTCCGCTATCGGCTTTTCGAAATCGAGATAGGTATGCATCGCGCTCCGGCAGCTCCCGCCCGGCCGCCTTCGCGGGATCCGGCCAGCGGTCCTCTGGCAGGGACCAGCTATTGCAAGTGCGCGGCACACTGGCCCGCCCCCGCCTGCTTGTCAACCGGCCAGCGCGGGAAGGGTAAATGGCGGAATCCTGCGGCTCTCGGGACGCCGGTCACAAAGCGGCCCCCTGGCTCGTCTGATAGGTGAAAAACCCTGACCCGATACCTGCGGAGACCTGAAAATGACGACCATCACCATCCCGGCGAGCGGGTTTTCCTCGCTCAAAAAGGCCGCACTGGCACTCTGGGCGCTTGTGTGGCTCGGAAACGCGCTCTGGATGCTCGCCGACCCCCAAGGCTGGTACGCCGGGGTGGACGGTGTCGCAAATACGGGGCCTTACAATCCCCATTTCGTGCGCGATATCGGCATGGCTTACCTGACATTGGCGCTGCTTGCCTTTGCGGCCATTCGCTGGCCTGCGCAGGCGGTGCCGCTTGTGGGTGCGGGCGCTCTTTTCCTCGGCTTGCACGCCATTCTGCATGTCTGGGACATCGCGGCGGGGCGCCTGCCGGCCGAACACATCCTGATGGATATGCCCGGCGTCTTCCTTCCCGTCGCCGTTTCGATCTTTCTCGCCTGGTGGTGCGCACCCGCGCGCGCGGCATGATCTGAAGGAGAAACCCTTATGCTGAAAGCCTTTATCGAACGCCTGATCCGCCAGCAGGAAATCGCGACCGGCGAAAGCGCGGATTTCATGCGGGATATTTACGGCGCCGCACCGGGCGGTTTCTGGCGGTTTGTGCTGTTCGTGCCGATGAGCCGCTTCCGGCCCACCCTCCCTCTCGACGCCTACTGCGCGGTGCGGATTGCCGCCGTCCATGCCGAGGATTGCGGTCCTTGCCTTCAAACTGTCATCAATCTGTTACTCGCCGCCGGCGCAACGCCGCAGGTCCTCCGCGCCGCCGTCGCGGGCGACCTCGCGGCGATGGACGAACGCACCCGGACCGCGTTTGAATTTGCCCGCGCGATCGCGGCACGCGACATCCATGCCGACGACCTGAGACCCGTCATCGAACGCTGGTGGGGAAAAGCGGGAATAACCGAGATCGCCCTCGCCGTCGCATCGACACGTGTCTTCCCGACGGTCAAGCGCGCAATGGGATATGCTCAGTCATGCCAGCGCGTCGTGATCGAGGGCGAGGAGACGAACGCGCGCCGGAGGGAGGCGGCAGCCGCATGACCGCAACGACGAAGCCGGCCACGCCGGACGAGACATTCGAGCGCCATCGCGGCCGCGCCTTCGCCGTCGCCTACCGCATTCTCGGCTCGGCGAGCGACGCGGAAGACGCGGTACAGGAAGCCTGGCTGCGCTGGCGCGGCACTGACACGGCGGGCATCCGCAACCCGGAAGCATGGCTCGTGACCGCCGTGGCGCGGCTCGCCATCGACCAGCTCCGCACCGCCCGTGCGCGCCGGGAAACCTATGTCGGACCCTGGTTGCCCGAACCCATCGTAACCGCCGCGCGCGAAAGCGAACCGACACCGGAGGACCGCCTCGCGCTTGCCGACGATATTTCGATCGCGCTTCTCCATGTGCTCGAACGGCTCGCGCCGGAAGAACGCGCCGCCTTCCTGCTGCATGACGCATTCGACTACGACTATGGCGAACTGGCGGCCCTGCTCGGCAAGTCGGAAGCCGCTTGCCGCCAGACGGTAAGCCGGGCGCGCCGCCGTGTGCAGGAAACGCATCCCCGCTTCGACACGAGCGCGCGCGAACATGCGCGCCTCGCGGCCGCCTTCAGCGCCGCGATTTCAAGCGCCGATCCGAAGGCGCTGCTGGATTGCTTTACAGAGGATGTCGTTCTTCTTTCGGATGGCGGCGGCAAGGCGCTCGCGGCCCTCAACCCCATTTACGGCGCCGATCACGTCATGCGCTTCTTGCTCGGCATTCTGAGGAAACGGCCGGACGGCTTCAGGCTGGAACCCGCCATCGTCAATGGCTTGCCTGGCTTCATCGCTTACGACGACACAGGCGTCCATTCGACGCTCGGCTTCGCCGTCATCGACGGAAAAATCTCGGCGCTTTATATGATGCGCAATCCCGACAAGTTGCAGCGGGTCGACCTAAGGCGTTAGGACGCCTTGCCTTTCTTTGCCAGCGGATGATGCGTCTGCACCAGTTCCTTCAGCCGCTCATCCAGCACATGCGTGTAAATCTGCGTGGTTGAAATGTCGGCATGGCCGAGCATCTGCTGCACCGCGCGCAGATCCGCGCCATTGGCGAGAAGATGGCTGGCGAAGGCGTGGCGCAGCGTATGCGGCGAAACGCGGCTCGCATCGAGCCCGGCCGCAACGGCGAGGTCCTTCAGCAATTGCGCGAAGCGGTGACGCGTGAGATGTCCCTGCCTGCCGCGCGACGGGAAAAGCCAGGGCGAAACCTGCTCGCCAAGACGCAACGAGCGAAGCGGCAGATAGGCATCGATTGCGGCGCGCGCGGTTTCCGAAAGAGGCACGAGCCGCTCCCGCCCGCCCTTGCCGCTGACGGCGAGAAAACGCTCCTGCCCGCGCACGGCGGACAGAGGAAGGCCGACCAGCTCCGACACGCGAAGCCCGGTGGCGTAGAGAACTTCCATGAGACAGACAAGACGGGCGCGCTTGTAGGCAAGCACGCTTTCTTCCTGCGTGCGGCCATCCTCCGCGCGCTGGGCGGCCGAGAGAAGCGCGTCCACTTCCTCCACGGTCAACGTCTTCGGCAAGGGCCGTGCCCGGCGCGGACCTTCGATCGAACCGCAAGGATCGTCGGTGCGAACCCCTTCAGCGAACAGGAAGCCGTGAAACTGGCGAATGGCGGAAAGACGCCGAGCCGCCGTCGAAGCGGAAAGGCCCTGGTCCGAGAGGTTTTCGAGATATTGCCGGATGTCGTTCGCGGATGCCTGAACGAGATCGCGGCCGCGCGAAACGAGGAAGCCTGAAAAATCCTTCAGGTCGCGCTCATAGGCGTCGAGCGTGTTGCGCGCGGCGCCACGTTCGGCACTCAACATTTCCAGAAAAGCTTCGAGATGATGCCCGCGCTCCTGAGACTCTTTCGACATGTAACTCACCTCTTTACTCAACCGCGGCCGGCATTGCTCCGTGCTAGCAAAGCTTCAAGCGCGAGAAGCCGGGCCTCGTTTTCCAGATTGACAGCTTTGAGACTGGCGGCTGCCTGTGCCGCCGCCCTCGGATGGACCGCCCCCGGACCGCTTTCGCCCAACGCATCGAGCGCCAGCATTACCGTTTCGCCGACCGCGCCCTTGCGGCCAGCCGCCTGCAACCGATTGAGAAGAGCCTCGGGCGGCACCGTGCCGCCGAGTGCATCGCGCGCATTCAGCAACGCTTCCCACACCGCAGGCATTAACTGAAAGCCGAGCGCATCAAGCAACATTGCCTCGCTCGCGGCATAAACCTTCGTCGACTTCACGCCCGATTTCAGATCGGCAATGATTTCCGCCGAAGCCTGCTCGCTGTTGAAAGCCTGTGGCGAACCGCCTGCGACCCGCATCAGACCCGACAGCTCGCGAACATCGCGACCGATCATCTGGCCTCCTGAAGCCAATAGAGAGAACCATTCCTGCGCCTTGCTGCGCTCGCCGATCGCAAGGAAAGCACGGGTCGCGGCAGGCGCCAGTGGCCGCAACGCGTCGGACGGCGTCAGACTCTCAAGCTCAGGATATAGTGCTTCAACGGTCGGATAGTAGAGGCCTGCCGATTCGGCCGTCGCAAAGGCGAGCTTGAAGAGCTGGATCCGCTCATCGGCCGCAACCGCACCGCCAATTGCCTGATAGATCATCGCACGCCGCAGCGGCGAGGCTTCGGGGATATCCGATGTGAGAAGACCCGCCATCTGTTCCGGCGTGAACTGCGGCTTGCTGTAATAGGCGGCAAGCTCCCGGCCCGGAATGAGGCCATAGGCAGCGGCACGCTCGGCGGCCGCGACCTTCATGTCATCGGAAACGGAGGGATCGGCGAGAAGCTGCGGCAAGAGGGCCGGCTCCGCGATTTCGACCGCGTTGGCGGGAAGCTCGCGCTCCGCGAGCCGGTAGAACGAGGCATCGATGATGCTCAGCCTGTTCGGCTCCGGCGCGCGCAGCATGATGCCGGCATATGCCTGCCCCGCAAGCGAGTAGAAAAGCGCGTCGTCGAGCCCTTCCTCCCGTGCGAGATCGACGGTGAGGCTCGCTATTTCCGGATTGCCCGCCGATATCTGGCAATAGCTGCTGAGCTTGACCGTGAAAGCGGCCATCGCGTCATGGGCGGGATCATTACCCGGCGGAATGTCCTTCAGCGCGTCGCAGGCGAGCCGGGCATCGCCTTGCGCGAGCGCCGCCTGCGCGAGACCGGCCGCGACAGCCGGACTTCTCGGACTTCCGGCCGCCTTGCCGAGTTCAACCGCGGCTTCCGTTTCGCCGGCCGCGACGAGCCGGTTGAGCCTTGTCGCCACAAGCGAGGTGCCCCCGCCGCCTTCAGGCGGCTGGGCGCCGGTGAGAAGAAGCCGCCGTGCCAGGTCGTTCATGACCGGAGAGCGGGTCGCCACCGGCAGGCGCGCGAGATACTGATCGATATCCGCCCGCGAGGCACCCTGCCACATCGAGGGGCCGAAACCGCCTTGCTGCTGGCTGATGAGGCCGGCGCTCGCGGCATCGACGCCCGACAAGGAACCGATTTCGATACCGGAATTGGCGCTGCCGGGAATGGCGCTCAGGACACGGACACTTGGCTCCGTCGCCTGCTGGCCCGTGGGAAAGAATTGCGAGGGTTTGGAAGGCTCCACCTGCTGCTGGACGGAGGACGGACTGGTCGCGCCATAGCCGGAAGGAACGATGCGCTGGGGGCCGCCTGACGAAGAAGCATTGCCGGAGGGCTCCGCCAGAGATTGCGGCACGGGACCGCTCGGCCGTGCGCCCTCAGGCGCCTGCAGCACATTTGCTTCCTGCGCGAAAGCCGGGCCGCCGGGCAGAGAGATCGAAGCGAAAAGCGCAAAGCCCGCGGCGAGCCGCCGGCCGGACTTAACGCGAGAATTGTTCATTGGGGAGAACCTTCTCCACAGTCTGAACCTGAGGCGCGACGGCCTGGTCCAGATAAAAAAGCCCACCCGCGAAAACCGCCAGAATAAGGACGGCGACGACAAGAAAGCTGGTAGCACGGCTCATGATTCTTCCTCTTTTTGGGCCTCCAGGGGCCCTCCGGGTTCATGCCGCCGGGACAGCCCTTCAGCCTTAGGGCCCGCTTGCGGCAAAATTTGGGCGCGACGTAACCGCCGGAAAGCCTTATCTACAGCCCCTACAGGCTGCAACCATGTTAACAATCGTCTAGGATCGCGTGTTTTCGGGCCGGGCAGCCGCCGGAGACTAGACCAGCAGGGTTAAGGCCGTAGAAACGCGGCCGAAAGAGGATGACGAGCGAGAGCGGACAATGGAAAAGGGCTGAGTCGGAAGCGGGCGAAATACTCGCTCCCGTGCCTTTGGCCGAACGCTCCATCGTGCTGGTGGGCCTGATGGGCGCCGGAAAGACCACGGTGGGCCGCCGCCTGGCCCGCCGCCTGGACCTTGCTTTCGTGGACGCCGATGCCGAAATAGAGCAAGCGGCGGGCGAGACCATTCCCGAGATTTTCGAACGCCATGGCGAACCCGCCTTCCGGGCCGGGGAGCGCCGGGTGATCGCCCGGCTTCTCGGCGCCGCGCCGCAGGTGCTGGCGACCGGCGGCGGGGCCTTCATGGACCCGGTAACGCGCGCCAATGTGGCGGCGCGAGGCATTTCGATCTGGCTGAAGGCCGACCTCGACGTCCTCGTCAAACGCGTCGGCAAGCGCGGCGACCGGCCGCTGCTGCAGACGGGCGATACGAGAGCCACGATGAAGCGGCTGATGGACGAGCGCTACCCTGTCTATGCCGAGGCCGACATCATTATCGAAAGCCTCGAAGGCCCGCATGAGGCGGTCGTCGAGGCGATTCTCGAAAAGCTGGAGGAATTCCGCGCGGTGCATGGCGAGCATGCAGATGCCGGAGCCGCAAATGACTGACACCATCAAGAAAGTGAATGTCGCCCTTGGCGACCGCGCCTACGACATTTTCGTCGGACCCGGCCTTATTGCGAATGCAGGCGCCTATCTGAAGCCGCTGCTCCGGCGCAACCGCGTCGCCATCGTGACCGATGAGACGGTGGGCAAGCTGCATCTGCCGGCGCTGGAAAAAAGCCTCGACGCGAACGGCATCCGTCATTCGGCGATCAAACTGCCGGCGGGCGAGAGCACGAAATCTTTCGCGCAACTGGAAAAGCTGACCGACTGGCTGCTCGGCGAAGGGATCGAACGCGGCGACCTCGTGATTGCGCTGGGCGGCGGCGTGATCGGCGACCTGACCGGCTTCGCGGCCTCCATCCTCAGGCGCGGCGTGGACTTCGCGCAGATACCGACCACGCTGTTGTCGCAGGTGGACAGCTCCGTCGGCGGCAAAACCGGCATCAACACGAGACAGGGCAAGAACCTCGCCGGCGCCTTCCACCAGCCGCGTCTCGTGCTCGCGGACACGGACGCGCTGGCGACACTGCCGATGCGGGAGTTTCTCGCGGGCTATGCCGAAGTCGTGAAATACGGGTTGATCGGCGACCGCGATTTCTTCGAATGGCTCGAAGTCAATCTCGACAGGCTGAAGGAAGGCGACGTCGAGGCGCGTATCCATGCGATCGTCAAAAGCTGCGAGGCAAAGGCCGCGATCGTTGCCGCGGATGAACGCGAAGGCGGCGTGCGCGCGCTTCTCAATCTCGGCCACACCTTCGGCCACGCGCTTGAGGCCGCGACCGGCTTTTCAAACCGCCTCGTGCATGGCGAAGGCGTATCCATCGGCATGGCGCTCGCCTTTGAACTTTCGGCGCGGCTCGGCTTCTGCACGGGGCAGGATGCGGCGCGCGTGCGCCAGCATCTGGCACGCGCCGGATTGCCCTCGCGCCTTTCGGACATAGAGGGCCCGCTTCCCGATGCGGACGGCCTGATCGCCCTGATGGGGCAGGACAAGAAGGTTGTGGACGGCACGCTCACCTTCATTCTTGCCCGCGGCATCGGCGATGCCTTCATTACGCGCGACGTCGATCCCGGCCGCTTGCGCGCTCTGCTGCGGGAAAGGGAGCCCGCCTGACATGTCGATGGGACTTGGCGTCATACTTGGCGCGATCATATTGCTGCTGCTTTTTTCGGCTTTCTTTTCAGGTTCGGAGACGGCGCTTACCGCCGCCTCGCGCGCGCGGATGCACCGCCTGGCGGAAGAGGGAAATAAGCGCGCCCGGACGGTGCTCTGGCTGACGGAAGACCGGGAACGCCTGATAGGCGCGGTGCTTCTCGGCAACAATCTCGTGAACATTCTCGCCTCGGCATTGGCCACGAGCCTTTTCCTCGCGCTTTTCGGCGATGCAGGCGTTGTCTATGCGACGCTGGTCATGACCGCGGTGGTTCTGATTTTTGCGGAAGTAGCGCCGAAGACCTTCGCCATCACCAATACCGACCGCGTGGCGCTGGCCGTCTCTCCCGCGTTGCGGATCGTCACGGTTCTCTTCGGCCCCATTACGGCGGCAGTCCAGTTCATCGTGCGGCATTCGCTTGGCGCCTTTGGTCTCAATGTCGACGCGAACCAGCATGTTCTCTCCGCGCACGAAGAACTGCGCGGCGCCATCAACCTCCATCATCACGAAGGCAGCGTGGTGAAGATCGACCGGGACATGCTGGGCGGCATTCTCGATCTGCGCGATCTGGAGGTGAGCGACATCATGGTTCACCGCAAGAACATCGTGATGATCGACGCCGCGCATCCGAACCGCGAAATCATTTCGCAGGCGATGGCGAGCCCGCATACGCGCATACCGCTCTGGCGCGACGAACAGGAAAACATCATCGGCATTCTCCATGCCAAGGACATGTTGCGCGCGCTTGCCGGCGCCGGGTGGCAGCCGGACGACATCGACATCATGTCGATCGCGACAAAGCCGTGGTTCGTGCCCGACACGACGACGCTTCAGGACCAGCTCAACGCCTTCCTGCGCCGCAAGATGCACTTCGCACTGGTGGTCGACGAATATGGCGCGCTGATGGGGCTCATCACGCTGGAGGACATTCTGGAGGAAATTGTCGGCGATATTTCCGACGAGCACGACATCGAGGTGGCGGGCGTGAAGATGCAGCCGGACGGTTCGGTCGTCGTGAACGGCTCGGTGCCGATCCGCGACATCAACCGCGCCTTCGACTGGTCTTTGCCGGACGATGAGGCAACGACCATCGCCGGTCTCGTCATTCACGAGGCGCGCACGATTCCCGAGGTCGGGCAGACCTTCACCTTCCACGGCTTCCGCTTCGAGATATTGCGGCGCCAGCGCAATCAGGTCGCCCAGTTGCGGATCGCGCCGGCGCGGAGCATCAAGGCAGGCGCGGCGGATTGATATCAGGCGCGCGCCGCTTCTTCCGGCGTCATCGTCTTCATGGAGAGGGCGTGGATGGGATTTCCCATCTCCTCCTTCAGCGCCGCGGAGATGAGCCGCTGCCGCTCCACCCGCGACTTGCCGGCGAAACCGGCGGAGACCACCGTCACCTTGAAATGCGTCTCGACGCCCGGGCGGTGACCGGCATGTCCCTTGTGAAGATGCGACTCGTCCACAATCTCCAGCCGCTCGGGCAGAAGGGCGGCTTCCAACTTGCGGCGTATGGTTTCCGCGACGGACATGCAACACTCCGATACGCTATTCGTTAACACTGCGCGCGCCATGCTTCCTTGTTTTGCCGGCGCCGCCAACCCATAATTTGAGCGTGAAGTTGACCTCGAAATATTTCGATTCGATCAGGATCGCCCCGCGCAAGCGGCGTGGCGTGGAACAGCCGCCGCATGTCCGCAGGATGAAGCGGGAGGAGGCGCCGAAGCATTGCGCCTGGGCCGGCTGCCGCGAGACCGGGCTTTTCCGTGCGCCAAAGGACCGCGCGCCGGCCACGCCCACGGAAGCAGGCGCGGCGGGCGCCTATGTCTGGTTCTGCGAAACCCATATCCGCGAGTTCAACCAGAATTACGACTTCTTCAAGGGCATGAGCGACGAGGATGTCGCCACTTTCCAGCGGGACGCCCTGACCGGCCACCGCCCGACCTGGAATTTGGGGGTGAACGCCGCCAATGCCGCCTTCGGAACCCCGTTTGCGGCCCGTATGAGGCGCGCTTCGCCTTTTCGCGATCCCTTTGGCTTTTTTGACGAACCCCCGGGCTCCGCCGAGCGCGAGCAGGCCGAAACGCGACGGAAGCCGCGTGCACTGGAGCAACAGGCGCTCGACACGCTGGACCTCCCGGCATCCGCGTCCTTGAATGAGATCAAGGCACGGTATAAGGAACTGGTAAAAAGGCACCACCCGGACGCCAATGGCGGGGACAGGTCTGCCGAGGAGCGTCTGCGCAAGGTCATCCAGGCCTACGATTACCTCCGGAAAAGCGGCTACTGCTCATAGGCAGCGGCCCGCACAGGCAGGCTAGGAGAGACGTCCATCCGGACGGTTCGCGGCCCGAAACATCGTGCCGCACACATATTTGAATAGCCGGTCCCGATACGGCCGGTCCTGAACATCTTAAGTACGGAAGTAGGCCAAGGATGAGCTTCGAAGCGAGAAACGGCATGTCGGAGAATCTCCCGGACAAGAAAGTGTCCGTCCGCGAGACGTTCAAAATCGATCTGGACATGGAAGTGCCGGCCTTTTCGGAGCCGAACGAGTATGTGCCGGATTTCGACCCGGACTACCTGTTCGACAAGGACACGACGCTCGCGCTGCTGGCCGGCTTCGCCTTCAACCGCCGCGTGATCGTTCAGGGCTATCACGGCACCGGCAAGTCGACCCATATCGAACAGGTCGCCGCCCGCCTCAACTGGCCCTGTATCCGCATCAACCTCGACAGCCATATCAGCCGTATCGACCTTGTCGGCAAGGACGCGATCGTGCTGAAGGAAGGCAAGCAGGTCACTGAATTCCGCGAAGGCATCCTGCCCTGGGCGCTGCAGCACCCGGTCGCGCTCGTGTTCGACGAGTATGACGCCGGCCGCCCGGACGTGATGTTCGTGATCCAGCGCGTGCTCGAAGCCTCGGGCAAGCTGACGCTGCTCGACCAGAACCGCGTCATCCGCCCGCACCCGGCTTTCCGCCTCTTCGCGACGGCAAACACCGTCGGCCTCGGCGACACATCCGGCCTCTATCACGGCACGCAGCAGATCAACCAGGGTCAGATGGACCGCTGGAACATCGTGACCACGCTGAACTATCTGCCGCACGCCGAAGAAGTGAACATCATGCTCTCCAAGATGAAGAGCTATGAGACGGAAGAAGGCCGCAAGCAGATCGACGCCATGGTCCGCGTCGCCGACCTCACGCGCTCCGCCTTCATCAATGGCGACATCTCGACCGTCATGAGCCCGCGCACGGTGCTCACCTGGGCCGAGAACGCGAAGATTTTCGGTGGCGATGTCGGTTTCGCATTCCGCGTGACCTTCCTCAACAAGTGCGACGAACTGGAACGCCCGACTGTCGCGGAGTTCTATCAGCGCTGCTTCGGTCAGGACCTCCCGGACTCCGCAGCGAACATCAAGGTCGCCTGATAAGGCAGCTCGCGACCGCTGAGCGATTGATTACGCCATGAAGTCGAAGGAAAGCCCCGTCGAACCGTTCAAGCGTGCGCTCACGATGACGATGCGCACGATCGCGGAACAGCCGGAGCTCAATGTCAGCTTTGGAACGGAAGCGCCGGGCCTGCGCGGCCTGCGCGCGCGGCTGCCCCTGCCGAGCCGCACCCTGCCGCCCGAAGAAGTGGCGCAGGTACGCGGCGTCTCGGACGCCTATGCTCTCCGCCTCGCCCATCACGACGAGAAACTGAACGCGAATTATCAGCCCGAAGGCGGCAATGCGCTGGCGGTCTTCGACGCTGTCGAGCAGGCACGCTGCGAGGCGATCGGCGCCAACCAGATGGCCGGCGTTTCCCAGAACCTGACCGCCGCCCTCGAACAGCGCTGCGCCGCGCGCGGCTATGATCGCATCACCTCACGCGAGGAAGCGCCGCTTTCCGAAGCCGTCGCGCTGATGGTGCGCGAGAAGCTGACGGGCGAAGCACCGCCGCAATCGGCGCAGAAGCTCCTCGACCAGTGGCGCCCCTGGATCGAGGAGAAGGCGGGCTCCGACCTCGACCGGCTTCAAGACCTGATCGAGGATCAGGCGGCCTTTGCGCGCGCCACACGCGACATCCTCGTCGATCTCGACATGGGCGACGAACTGGGCGAAGCACCCGACCAGTCTTCGGACGATGCCGACGAGCAGGAAGGCGACAGCGAGGACAGCTCCGACCAGAGCCAGTCCGGCGAAGCCGAACAGCCCGAAGGCGCTTCCGCCGACCAGGTCGAATATTCGGAAGGCGAAGGCGAGGAAGGCGACGAGCAGACCGTCGAGGTCGAATCCGACGACGCGCCGATGGACGGCGACACGGACGAGACGAGCGAGGGCAACCAGCCGTGGCGGCCGAACCAGCAGGGCGACGACCGCAACCGGCTCTCCTACAAGATTTTCACGCCGCAATTCGACGAAGTCATCATGGCGGAGGATCTCTGCGACATCGATGAACTGTCGCGGCTGCGGCAATATCTCGATCAGCAATTGCAGCAGATGCAGGGCGTCGTCTCGCGGCTCGCAAACCGCCTGCAGCGCCGCCTTCTCGCGCAGCAGAACCGGACATGGGAGTTCGATCTCGAGGAGGGCATTCTGGATGCAGGGCGCCTGACGCGCGCCGTCGTGGACCCGATGCAGCCGCTTGCCTTCAAGGTCGAACACGATACGAATTTCCGCGACACCGTCGTGACGCTGCTGCTCGACAATTCAGGGTCGATGCGCGGACGGCCGATTACGGTCGCGGCGATGTGTGCCGATATTCTGGCGCGGACGCTCGAACGCTGCGGCGTGAAAGTGGAAATCCTCGGCTTCACCACACGCGCCTGGAAGGGTGGGCAATCCCGCGAGCGGTGGCTCGCCGAAGGAAAACCCGCGCAGCCGGGCCGCCTGAACGATCTCCGGCATATCATCTACAAGGCGGCGGACAGCCCCTGGAGGCGCGCGCGGCGCAACCTCGGCCTGATGATGCGCGAAGGATTGCTGAAGGAGAATATCGACGGCGAGGCGCTGATCTGGGCGCATAACCGGCTGCTCGCGCGGCCGGAGCAGCGCCGCATTCTGATGGTGATTTCGGATGGCGCGCCGGTCGACGATTCGACGCTGTCGGTGAACGCCGGAAACTATCTGGAAAAGCACCTGAGAAGCGTCATCGACCAGATCGAAAACCGCTCGCCGGTCGAACTGATCGCCATCGGCATCGGCCATGACGTGACGCGCTACTATCGCCGCGCCGTGACCATCGTCGATGCCGAGCAGCTCGGCGGCGCGATGACCGAAAAGCTCGCCGAACTTTTCGACGACGAAGCGACATTGCGCCGAGGCGAATTGAAAGCCCGTGGACAACTGGGGCCGAAAAAGGCCGGTGGCGGAGCGCGCGCGGCACGCGCCTTCCGCTAGCTGCCGGACGCTGCCCTGGCGGAAATCCTGTAGCTGCAGCGCCTTCCGCCATCGAGCAGATATTCGTCGCGCTCGACGACAGCATCCGGCCCCAGCACCATGCGGAAAATCGACAGTTCCGACCGGCAGAAGCCCTGACAGGCCGTGGCGGCGGCGCAGATGGGGCAATGATCCTCGATCAGAAGAAGATCGTCGCCGTCTCTCTCGACCCGCGCCATGTACCCGTCGCGCGCCCGCAGCTCCGCCAGCGCCTCGACGCGCTCGGCAAGCAGAGCCTTGCGCGTCGCACCCTCATAGAGAAGCCGCATATCCCGTTCACGCTCGGCGATGAGGCGATCCAACCCCTCCTCGCCGAAGACGCGGCGGATATCGCCGATCATCTTCACCGTGAGATCGGCATGAGCGTCGGGAAACCGGCCATGCCCTTTCGGGGTCAGTTGCCAGAACTTCCGCGGCCGACCCACGCCTTCGATCTGATCGTAATTCTCGATCACGCCGTTCTCCGACAGCGTATCGAGATGCCGCCGGACACCCATGGACGTCATTTCCAGCGCCTCGCCCAGCATGTCCGCTGTCTGGGCGCCATTCCGCTTGAGCAGATGGAGAATCCGGTCCGAGGTAGAATTCATGATGAGATTTTAGCTGATCCTCTCATTTTATCAACAACTATGATTATAAAATAATCAATGAAAATCAATGGGTTACTGGAGGAGAAAAATATCTGTTTAATTTATAATCTATATAGTTTATTTATTTTGAAGTTCCTTTGGAGAAGCTACAGATGTCTCCACTTGTTTCCCTCTCGCCTATCCAGCCACGCCACAAGCGAAGCCTCGGGGCAGCCATCATTTCAATGGGGATGGTCAACCTGTCGATGGGCATCGCCTTTCCGCTGACAGCGCTCATTCTGGCGCGGCAGGGCGTCGAACCCGGCATGATCGGCCTTTCCACCGCCGCGCAGGCCGCACCCGTTTTTCTGATTTCGCCTTTCGCGCCGCGCATCATGCGCCATTTCGGCCCCGCCAATGTGATGATGGCGGGCCTGCTGCTGGCCGGCGTCTCGTTCGCCTTGATGGGCCTCTACGCCAATCTTCTCGCCTGGTTTCCTCTTCGCTTCCTGCTGGGCTCCGCCGGAACGCTTCTCTGGGCGACCAGCGAGGCATGGATAAATTCCCTCGCCAGCGAAGAACGCCGAGGCCGCATCATCGGGCTTTACGGCGCCGCCGCAGCCGCGGGCTTTGCCCTCGGACCGACAACGCTCGTGCTGGTCGGGACCGATGTCGCGCCCTTCTTCATCGGTGCAGGGCTGATGATTGCCGCCGCCGCCATCGTCGCGACCGCCGATAGAAGCCGGAATCATTTTGAAGCAACGGACAAGCCTTCTGCGATGTGGCGTCTCCTGCTGATCGCGCCCGCTGCCTTGCTGGTGAATTTCTTTTTTGCGGCGGCCGAAGAGTCGCTCGTCACCTTCTTCCCGCTCTACGCCATCCGGTCCGGCATGGCGGAAGAAGCAAGCCTCGTCCTTCTGACCGTCGCGGCGCTGGGCGCAATCGTTATGCAGCCGCTCATCGGGGCCGTCGCCGACAGGATCAATCGTCTGAACCTGATGATCGGTCTCGTGATTGCCACGCTGGCCGGCTATCTCATCCTGCCCTTCGCCCTGCCCGGCTTTGTCGCGACCGCCATCGCGCTTTTCGTCGTGGTCGGCTTTGCGAATGGCATCTTCACACTTGGCATGGTGCTGGTCGGCGAACGCTTTCGCGGCTCGGAGCTCGCAGGCGCAAGCGCCTTTACGACCGCCATGTGGGGCACGGGCGCGCTTGTCGGCGCCCCTCTTTCCGGCGCTGCCATGCAGCTATGGGACCCGCATGGCCTGATTGCGGCGATACTGCTGATCTTTCTTGCCTATCTGCCCTTTCCCATCGTGGCGCGCCTGCGCGCGAGAAAATACAACGTGGACTGAAAATACCGCTTGAGCTTCCCGGTAAGGGGAATAATCTGCGCGGCTTTTCTTTTGACAAATGAAGCCGCACATCATGCAAGCCGCGCTCGCCCAATTCAGAACGGACCGGCATCTCTGGAAGACGGAGACAAGGGCGACGCTTGCCCTGGCGCTGCCGCTGATCGCGGCCAATCTGGCACAGGTCGCGATCAACGCCACCGATGTCGTGATGATGGGGTGGCTGGGCCCCAACGCGCTGGCGGCAGGCGCGCTCGGCTCCAACCTCTATTTTGCACTGATGATCTTCGGCATCGGCATCATGACGGCCGCCGCCCCCATGATCGCATCCGAACTCGGCCGCCGCAGCCATTCGGTGCGCGACGTGCGCCGCACCGTGCGCCAGGCCTTCTGGACCGCCGCGACTATCTGCGTGCCCTTCTGGCTGATCCTTTCGCAGACTGAAATTCTTCTCGTGACACTCGGTCAGGAGCCGCATCTCGCCGTGCAGGCCGCGTCCTACACGGGCGCCATGCAATGGGCGTTGTTTCCGACTTTCCTTTTTGTCGTGCTGCGCATTTTTATCTCGACGCTCAACCGTCCGCGCTGGGCCCTTGCGATCGGCATACTCGCCATTCCCTTCAACGCCTTTGCGAACTGGTGCCTGATGTTCGGCAATCTCGGCATGCCGGCGCTCGGTCTTGTCGGCGCCGGCGTGGGCAGCGTCATCACCGGCTTTTTCATGCTGGGCGCACTCGCCACGGTCATCCTCTCCGACCGGCAATTCAGCCGCTACCATCTGTTTGGCCGCTTCTGGCGCGCCGACTGGCCGCGCTATGGCGAGTTGTGGCGGCTTGGCCTGCCCATCGGCATGACGCTTGCCTTCGAGGTGCTCGTCTTCAATGCCGCTGTGCTGCTGATGGGATTATTCGGCACAACGGCGCTGGCCGCCCATTCGATTGCGCTGCAGATCGCCGCGATTTCCTTCATGGTGCCGCTCGGCTTTTCACAAGCCGTGACCGTGCGCGTCGGCAGGGCCTATGGCGCGGGGGACCGCGACGCGGTCATGCGCGCCGGTTGGACGCCCTTTGTCATGGGTGTGACGTTTATGGCGAGCATGGCTTTGCTCATGATCCTCTTTCCGCATGCGCTGATCGGCGTTTTCCTCGATCGCGACGCGCCGGCGAATGCGGAAGTCGTGCGGCTCGCGGTTTCCTTTCTCGCCATAGCGGCCCTTTTTCAGGTCTTCGACGGCGCGCAATCGATTGCGGCCGGGATGTTGCGCGGGCTGCGCGACACGAAGATGCCGATGGTCTATGCCGCGCTTGGCTATTGGGTGATCGGCCTCAGCCTCGGTGTGATCCTCGCCTTTCCTCTCGACCTGAAAGGCGTCGGCATCTGGTTCGGCCTCGCCATCGGCCTCGCTGCCGTCTCGGCCATGATGCTTTATCGCTGGCTCCGCCGCGAAAAGCTGGTGCTCGGTAAATCCTTGCCGCTCCTGCCTGTTTGAGAGCGGGCTTCGTCGCGCTTCTCTTGTGCATGAGACATACGCCGATATGATGCCGCACCGGACAAGCCTTTGCCGCTGAAAGCGGGCGGGGCGGCTTTCCGGAAGCAGAAAGGTATGTCGAATTGCGTACACCCGGCCAGGTTGCCCGCCGTCTTTTCATATGCGCCGCACTTGCGGCCTTGCTGGCGGGCGGACCGCTTGCTGGCGCACAGGCCACGCCCGGGGCTATCGAGCTTTCCACAAAGCCGCTGCTCTGGAACCCCGACGACCGGGCGGAGACCCAAGCCGGCAAGCTGACCTGGGCGGGCGGCATCGCGATAACCTCGCCGCTCAAGGAGTTCGGCGGCTGGTCCGGCCTCGCCGTCAGCGGCGACGGCACGACATTGCTTTCCGTTTCCGATGAAGGCCGCTGGTTCAGCGCGATGCTTCTATACGATGAGCGCGGGCGGCTGTCGGGTATGGCGGAGGGGCGGATCGCGCCCATGCTCGGCCTCGACGGAGAACCTCTGGCCGGAAAGGCGCTGGGCGACGCCGAAAGCCTCGTGCTCGATGTGGGCCCCGGCGATCCGCTGATCGGCGATGCCTATGTCGGCTTCGAGCGGGCTCATCGCATCTGGCGCTACGATCTCGCCAATGAAGGCTTCGCCGCGCGGCCCGAACAATTGCTGACGCAACGGCATTTCGGCCGCCTCAATCCGAATGGCGGCATCGAATCTCTCGAACTCCTGCCTCCCTCGGCGCCGGACCGGGCGCCGCGCATTCTGGCAATCACGGAAGATTCGCTCGATCCGCGCGGCCACATAAAGGCTTTCATCGCGGATGGCAGAAAGATTTCCCGCTTCGCTGTGAAGCAGCGCGAACCCTACAAGCCGACCGACGCGGCGCTTCTGCCGAACGGCGACCTGCTGCTGCTGGAGCGCCGCTTCTCGATGCTCGCGGGCGTGGGCATGCAGTTGCGGCTGATACGCGGCGAGGACATCAAGGAGGATGCCGTGGTCGATGGCGAGGTGCTGATCGATGTCGGCCAGCGCTATTCGATCGACAATATGGAAGGGCTCGCCGTCCGCGAAGACGGGAACGGCGATTTGCTCCTCTACATGATATCGGACGACAACTTCAATCCGCTGCAGCGGACCTTGCTGCTCATGTTCCGGCTGAAGGCGGAGACGCCGAAACTCGCACCGGCAGAGGGAACGCTTACGCTCCCCCAAAGCCCGGCAAAGGACGGATCGTCCGGCGCAGTATCGCCGTCGGCAGGAGCTGCGCCAGCGCCCAACTGAAATGGATGAGACTTTCGACGGCGAGCCGCGCACCGAGCTCGCTGTCCCAGACGAGCGCCGGGCGCGTATTGAAGACAATGGCGAACACCACGCCGCCGGCGAGAGCCGCGAAGAAGGGCGCCTTCCACCAAGGGATGCCGCGCAGCCAGTCGAAGAAGAGAATGTTCACAAGCTGCGCCACGGCCATCGCGCCGACAAACGAGGCCGCGACGGCATAAGGCGCGATCGCTTCCTGAAAGTCGCCGATCAGCCCCTCGCGAAGCGCCCAGAAAAGCGCGCCGCCGAGAGCCAGCCAGGCGAGGAGGGCGGCGGTGAGCGCGAGTGCCGCGCCGTAGCGCCGGCTGGTCAGGTTCAGGATGAAGAACACGACGGGCAGAACGAGAAAGCCCCAGTTCGCCCAATCGGAAGGATCCAGAATCGGATCTATTTCGGAGAGAATGGCGAGTTCCGGCACACGCATGTCGCGCAAGCAGAATGAAAGCGCGAAAGCGGCGCAAAGCGCGATAACGGGCAGGATCAGCCGGACAATCGACGTCACGACACGGGATATAAAGCCCGCACGTCTGACCGGTATCCGGTCGACACCCCTATCAAGCATGATACGCCCCCGACAAAAACTCCACGCAGCTTAGCGGCGCGCCTTCAGGCTCGAAAGCCCGCGGATCGCATTTTTACAAATGGGGTAAATAATCCGCACAAAGAAAAAGGCGGCCCGAAAGACCGCCTTTCCAATCCGTTCCGCAGAAAAGAGCCTCAGGCAGCGACGGCCTGAACCTTTTCGATCGCCCGCTTCAGCTTCAGCGCGCGCGAGGAAAGCTGCGCATCCGACGCCTTGAGCAGGAAGGGATCAAGCCCGCCATTATGCTCGACCGAACGGAGCGCATGGGCCGAGACGCGGAGGCTGAACTGACGGCCAAGGGCGTCGCTGATCAGCGTCACCTGGCACAGGTTCGGCAGGAACCGGCGGCGCGTCTTGCGGTTCGCATGGCTCACATTGTTGCCGGACATCACGGCCTTGCCGGAGAGTTCGCAACGGCGGGACATAGGGACTTCCTTTATAAAATCGGTGGGGCCGCCGCAGTCTCCCGCGCAGCCCTGACAGGCGGGCACGTATAAAAGGCCCATGAGGGCACGTCAAGGGCCGATAAGGGCCCGTCAGGCCCCTTTTTGCCCGCCGACGACAAGGTCGAGGAGCCGCCGCGCGGCTGCCGTCGGGGTGGTCAGGCCTTCGGCCACCTCGCGCTCCAGTTCGGGGAGGAGTTTGGCGGCCTTCGGATCGGCCTTCAGGGCCCCGAGCAGGCCCTCGCGGATCTCCGTCCACATCCAGGCGCGCGCCTGGGCCGCCCGGAGCCGGGTAAGCTCTCCCGCGCCGGAAAGCGCCTCATGATGGCTCTGGGCCGCTTCCCAGACCTCGGAGAGCCCCTCCCCCTTCAGCGCGGAGGCAAGCAGCACATGCGGCTGCCAGGCGGCACTTTTCGGCCGCATCAGATGGAGAGCGGTCTTGTATTCCATTTGCGCGCGGCGGGCGGCTGGAATGAGGTCGCCATCGGCCTTGTTGACGACGATGAGATCGGCAAGCTCCATAATGCCGCGTTTGATGCCCTGCAGCTCGTCGCCGCCGCCGGGCGACAGCAGGAGCACAAACATATCGACCATATCGGCCACCGCCGTCTCCGACTGGCCGACGCCCACCGTCTCAATCATGATCACGTCATAACCGGCGGCTTCCGTGAGAAGCATCGCCTCGCGCGTGCGCCGTGCCACGCCGCCCAGTGTGCCGCCGGAGGGCGAGGGCCGGATAAAGGCGTTGGGATCGCGCGCCAGAAGCTCCATGCGGGTCTTGTCGCCGAGAATCGAACCGCCCGTGCGGGCGGATGAGGGGTCGATTGCAAGTACGGCGACCTTGTGCCCCCTGCCCGTCAGAAACTGGCCGAAAGCCTCGGTAAATGTCGATTTGCCAACGCCGGGCGCGCCCGACAGGCCAAGCCGGATGGCCTTGCCCGTCTCCGGCAGAAGCTCGGCAAGCAATGCCTGGGCAACTTTCTGATGGTCGGGCCGGGAGGACTCCACCAGCGTGATGCCGCGCGCAAGCGCCGTCCTGACGCCCGCGCGAATGCCCTGCGCAAGCGCACCGGCATCCGGTGTGGCGCGATTGAAGGCACGGCGCTCTGCCAGCTTTTTCTCTGTTCCGCTCATCCTACCAGTTGCATACTTGGGCTTATTGGCCTCGTCCAGCCCCGTGCAACCGGAGCCGTTCGGTTCAGATTCAGATTGCGCATCTCAAGATGGAGCGGATTTGGCCCTGCGGAGAAGGAGAGGCGATCCTTGACCGTAACCCGATATGCATCCGGGAGAAAACGACACATCCCGCCAGGAAGGCCGCCATTTCTCGGCGCGGCGCTTGCGCTCGTCTGCGGCATGGTAGCGATTGCCTCCGGCACCGCCGCACCGGCCCCCGCCGCACAAACAGGCCCCGTGCCGGATATCCGCGCCGATTACACGGTCTATGTCGGTGGCTTGATGTTCGCGGAAGGCTCGATGCATGCCACCCTGACCGACAGCGCCTATCTGCTGCGGAATTCGCTCGGCTCTGCCGGCCTGCCGAGCCGCGTCTGGGACGCGCGATGGACCATGACGAGCGAAGGGCGGATTGCGGACGACAAGCTTCAGCCCACACGCTTCACCTTCAGCGCGACGGAAAAGAGCGAAACCAAACGGAGGCTGATGGTCTATGACGCAAGCGGCACGCCCGAGCTGACCTTCGATCCACCGCTGCCGCCGGAGGAGGCCACGACGACCCAGCCCTTCGAAAGAAAAAACACTCTCGATCCGGTCAGTGCTTTCCTGCTTCCCGTTATTGCCGACGGAAATCCGTGCGACCGGAAAATTCCTGTCTTCGATGGCAAGAGGCGCTACGACCTTCAGCTTGTCTTCGACAAGAACGATACCGTCACCACGCGTGATAACGGCTATAGCGGCGAAGCGGTGCGCTGCAAGGTCCGCGTCACGCCACGCGCCGGAATGGAACCGACGAGGTTCACGACAATGATGCGAAGGCGCGACGATACATTGATATGGCTCGCCCGCGTCGATGGCAGGAATATCTATATGCCCGTCCGCGTCCAGCTCAGGACGCCGATCGGAGGAGCGGTTCTCGATGTCGTGAAGCTGCAGCAATATGCGACAGCGGAAGGACCTTCCGAAAACATCGCGGAATAAGCGTTATTTTTCGTTTCCGCCGGAACCGCCGATATGTCCCCGCACTTCTGTATGGAGAGCGCGCAAACGCTGGACGAGATCATCCTCCGGCGAAGTACCCGCGGTTTCGATCTCCTGCAACAACCCTTCCAGCCGCGTTGCAAGCATGCCGTAATAGGCGTTCTGCCTCTCATCCTGGTTCGTCGTCCGGCTATCGACGGCCTCGACCAGGCGGCGCTTTGTGCGCGCCAAACCTTCTTCGGTGCTCATGGCACCTCCGCGGATCTCGCATATGTGAATCTTTTGCGGCAGCCGCGTGTTTCCGGTGTTCCCGATCCGGAAGGGCACAGCTTGCCTGGCAAAGCCCATGGGCGGCAGTTCGGAGATCGTTGAGCGCCGCGTGCAATGCCAACCCGAATCTTTGTCCGGGGTGTGGGGCGCTGAATAATCATGCGTGCAAGCGGTTGCAATAAAAAACGGGCCAAGTGCGCATTTGACGCACACAAAGCCCGTTTTTTAGGCAAAAATCTCGCCGCTATATTTTCCGGCAGATCAGGCCGCCTGCTGCCTTTTTTCGCGGATCAGCGCCAGAATTTCGCGCGCGGCAACCGGAATATTGGTCCCCGGGCCGAAGATAGCCGAGGCGCCTGCCTTTTTAAGAAAGTCGTAATCCTGCTGCGGGATGACACCGCCGCAAATGATGAGGATGTCGTCCGCGCCTTCATCTTTCAGTGCCTTGGCAAGCGCCGGCACCAATGTCTTGTGCCCGGCCGCAAGGCTCGAGATCCCGATGACATGGACGTCGTTTTCGATGGCGTCACGAGCGGCTTCCTCCGGCGTCTGGAACAGCGGCCCGACATCGACGTCGAAGCCGAGATCCGCGAACGCCGTGGCGATAACCTTGGCACCGCGATCATGTCCGTCCTGCCCCATCTTCACGACGAGCATGCGAGGCCGCCTTCCTTCCGCTTCCGCGAACGCATCGATTTCCTTTGAAATCTGCATGAAGCCCTCATCACCTTCATAGGCCTGCGCGTAAACGCCCGAAATCGACTTTATCTCCGCGCGGTGGCGTCCGAAAACCTCTTCCATCGCATCCGAAATCTCGCCGACCGTTGCGCGCGCGCGCGCCGCATCGACCGCAAGCGCCAGAAGATTTCCGTTGCCGCGCGCACCCTCCGTAAGCGCCGCGAGCGCCGCCTTGCATTTGGCTTCATCGCGCGTGGCGCGCACATGCTTCAGCCTCGCGACCTGGGAAGCAAGAACCTTCGCATTGTCGATGTCGAGGATCTCGATCGGATCCTCCTTCGCCGGGCGATACTTGTTAACGCCGACAATGACTTCCTCGCCCTTGTCCACTTTCGCCTGCCGCCGTGCCGCCGCTTCCTCGATCTTGAGCTTCGGCATGCCGGTTCCAACGGCCTTCGTCATACCGCCGAGCTCTTCCACTTCCTCGATGAGCTTCCAAGCTTCGGTGGCAATGGCATGCGTCAGGCTCTCGATGTAATAGGAGCCGCCCAGCGGATCGATCACATTGGTGATGCCGGTTTCATGCTGCAGGACGAGCTGCGTGTTGCGCGCGATACGGGCGGAGAAATCGGTCGGCAGCGCAATCGCTTCATCAAGCGCATTGGTGTGGAGCGACTGTGTGCCGCCCAGCACCGCGGCCATGGCTTCAACGGTCGTGCGGATGACGTTGTTGTATGGGTCCTGTTCGGTAAGCGACACGCCCGAAGTCTGGCAATGCGTGCGCAGCATGGAGGATTTCACATCTTTCGGATTGAACTCGGCCATGATCCGCGCCCAGAGAAAACGCGCCGCCCGCAGCTTCGCGATTTCCATGAAGAAGTTCATGCCGATGGCGAAGAAAAACGAAAGACGCGGTGCGAAATCATCGACATCGAGTCCGGCGGCGAGCGCCGCCCGCACATATTCGCGTCCGTCGGCAAGCGTGAAAGCAAGCTCCTGCACCTGCGTCGCTCCCGCTTCCTGCATGTGATAGCCGGAAATCGAGATCGTGTTGAACCTGGGCATATGCTTCGAGCAAAAGCCGATAATGTCCGCGATGATCCGCATCGAAGGCTCGGGCGGATAGATATAGGTGTTGCGGACCATGAACTCCTTCAGAATGTCGTTCTGAATGGTGCCGGACAGTTCCTCCGGCTTCACGCCCTGCTCTTCGGCCGCCACGACATAATTGGCGAGGATCGGTATCACTGCACCGTTCATCGTCATCGAGACCGACATCTCGTTGAGCGGTATCTGATCGAAAAGGATTTTCATATCCTCGACGCTGTCGATCGCAACGCCCGCCTTGCCGACATCGCCGATAACGCGCGGATGATCGCTGTCATAGCCTCGATGCGTCGCCAGATCGAAGGCGACGGAAAGCCCCTTCTGCCCCGCAGCCAGATTGCGCCGATAGAAAGCGTTGGACTCTTCCGCTGTCGAGAAGCCCGCATATTGGCGAATGGTCCAGGGCCTGCCTGCATACATCGTCGCCTGAGGGCCGCGCGTATAGGGGGCAAGACCCGGAAGCGAGTTCGTGTCATAGCCCTCGCCGGCAATCCGCTCGAGATCTTCCGCCGTGTAGAGCGGTTTGACATCGATGCCCTCGGGCGTGTGCCAGACAAGCGATTCCACACCCGCACCTTTGGTCTGCTTGGCGACCTGTGCTTCCCAGTCCTTGAGCGTCTTCTTGTCAGCCATCTCGTCTCTAACTCGCGGAAGTTTGCCGGAAATTCTGTTGCCGCCATCATAACATAGCGGTGCCTCCGGCCCCAAAACGCGCGGAGTATCCGGGAACGGCGCAGCCCGGTCAAACCACCCGGAGGGAGGGTGGCAGAAGACAGGTTTTCCGCTGCGTCAGTTCGCGCCGGTCTGGCCGCCGCCCTGCCGATGCCTTAGGGTAAGCCCGCTCCGCGCAAATGGGGCCGCGCGGAACGCAGCTGCGAATGCAATCGAGAGAATGGGGAAATGCCTGTGAACAGAGTTCGTCTCACGTCGCCCGCCGGCGCGATCATCATGCTGTGCTTCGCCGCCTTTGCGATTTCCGCCTGTGGCGGCGGCGGAGCCTCCCGCAAGCGCGACGCGGATGGCAATATCGTCCCCACCCTTGCGGAGCAGGACCCGACGGGAACCCTTTACGCCGGTTCGATCGGGAAAGCCGCGCGGGGCGAATGCGACGAGCGCACGCTCGATGTGCTGACCTGCTTTGCCTATCGGGGTCATGGGTACGAAGGCGCACAGACCGCGCTGGGCCAATGCCTGATTGCAACCGGCGACCGCGCAGAAGGTCTCGAATGGGTGCGCCGGGCCGCAAATACAGGCTGGCCGGACGCCCAGAAATTGATGGCGATGTTGCTGATCGACGATGCCGCCCCGGAGCAGGATGTGGTGCAGGCCGCCAAATGGGCGAAGCTGTATGGGCGCAATCCGTCCCTTCTATCCCTGGGTGTCGTGCCGGACCGGTCTGTCGCAGAAGCGATGGCAGGCAAAATCAGCCCGGAACAGATGGCGCTGGCGGATGGGCAGGTGCAGGCATGGCGGCCTGTTTACTGGACGCCGAATACCGCCATTGATGAGTCCATCAAAAAAAGCTGCCAGGTCGAAGGCCGCCGCCCCGCGCCGCGACGCCAGGACATACCGATCATGACGGCGCCGCTCTCGAACTGACACATCCAGGAAGGTTAACGCCACGAGAAAGCCTCCGCCCCCGCAGGGCGGAGGCTTTCTGCTTTCCGGCAACGCAATTCAGGGAAACTTTACCTCCCTCGGATAAACCCGACAGATGGTGGGTTCTAATCTTGGGGGAGGAGACCCCACAGAGATGCCCGGTGCGAGCATCCATAAAGATCGAAGCGCGGAGCACTGGCCCAGTCAGCCGGAGATTCCGCTCGCCGGCACTTCCGAAGACGGACTCTTATCTCCTTCGCGGTCTCAGGATATTCGTCTCGAGCTCTACCGCACCATCATGCGCGCCTACCGGACGCTGCCGGTTTTTTTCCCCACCGTCGCGATGGCGCTCGCCTTTACGTTCAATACCACCTATCCCGAGATGCTGGTCGCGGCATGGTGGTTCGTCCTCCTCGCCGTCCATGTTGAATATGCATTCTTCCAGCGCCGCTTTTTTGCGGAGGACAGTGCCGCTATCGACGTCGATGCCTGGATAAAGGCGACCGCGATCCGCTACTGGATCATGAATGTCGTCTGGCTTGGCCTGCTCCCCCTTTTCTGGCACCCGGGATCGGACGTACAGAACCTTGCCATACTGATGGTTTTCGTCGTGCATGTCGTGATGGCGTCACAGACGGCCTTCCATCTTGTGCCGATCTTTGTCTCCGTCACTCTGCCGCTGATAGCGGTCGTCATCGCGGTAAGCATCTGCACCCTTGAAGCGGCTTATATGGCAATCGGGTTCGGTTGCATCCCGACATATCTCTACCTCGCGCGGATCGCACAACAGCAACGGGCCGCGGCCTACGAGACCTTCAACCTGCGCTTCCGCAATGCGGACCTCATCCGCGACATCGGCAAGGCACGCGACCTGTCGGAAGAGGCGAGGCTGCGGGCGGAAGAAGCAAACGCCCAGCTTCAGCGCCGGGAGCATCATTTTCGCGCGCTGGTCGAAAATGCATTCGACGTCGTTCTCGTGACGGATGAACAGGCGATCATCCGGTACGCTTCTCCCGCAGCAGAAAAAATCGGCCTCTCCATCGACGCCCTTATCGGCATGAACAGCCTCGACTTCCTGACGAAGGAACAGAAAGAAGAGCTTCTGAAAGACGTCGCGCCGGGAAATGGCGCGTCCAGAGTGCTGACTTATGAACTATTGGTCCCCCGTCAGGACGATCGAAGCATATGGATCGAAGCAACGCTTACCAACCTGCTCCACGATGAAAACGTGCGCGGCTATGTCGTAAATCTACGCGATATAACCGAGCGTAAACGCGCCGAGACGGAACAGCGCAGCCAGTTTGGCGTGCTCCGTGCGCTTGCAACCGGCGTGGAGCTCGGCGAGGTCATGTCCCGGCTTGCGCTGGGTTCGGAAGAAGCGCATCCGGGTGCCCGGGCGGCGGTCTTCCTGCTGGACGCGAAAGAAGACTTGATCACTTGCGCCGCGCCGCACCTTCCCGCCGATTTTCCCGAATGGGTGGGGGGCTTCTGGCAAAGCCAGAAAGACCACGACTTCGGCAGAATGGCGCTCGCAGGACATAAGATCGTCGCGACGGACCTGCAGGAAGAACACCATGGTGAATCCATATCGAGCTATATGCGCGGGGCGGGCATCAGCACGGTCTGGTTCAAGCCCATCCTGTCGCGAAGCGGCAAGGTCATCGGCGCCTTCGCCATGTATTTCGCGGAGGCGCGAACGCCCGGCAAATGGGAAGAAGATTATGTAATGGGCGCTGCTCACCTTGCCAGCATCGCCATCGAACGCCGTCGCGCGGAAGAAGGTCTGCGGCAGGCGACGGAAACGGCGGAAATGGCAAACCGCGCGAAAACAAAATTCCTTGCGAACATGAGCCATGAGCTGCGCACGCCGCTCAACGCCATTATCGGCTTTTCCGAAATCATGAGTCAGGAAATGTTCGGCCCGCTCGGCAGCGACCGCTACCGGGAATATACGAACGACATCCATGGCAGTGGCCGCCATCTTCTCAACGTCATCGACGATATCCTCGATATTTCCAAGATCGAGGCCGGCCGCTACGTCCTTGAGGAAGACGAGATCGACATGGCGCATGTGCTCAAGTGGTCGGTCGAGATGATGCGCGCGCGCACGCTCGAGAAACGCCAGAACGTGAATCTGCACTTGCCCGAGGCCATACCGAATGTGCGGGCGGATCAGCGCGCCATGCGCCAGATCATGCTGAACCTTCTTTCCAATGCGTCGAAGTTTACGCCCGCTGAAGGTCGCATCGATCTGAACGTCAGCAGGAATGACGCCGGCGATCTCATGGTTTCAGTTGCGGATAGCGGCATCGGCATTCCCCGCAACAAGCTTGACGAAGTGCTGGAACCCTTCGGGCAAGTCGACGACACAAGCGCACGTCAGCACGGCGGCACCGGCCTCGGCCTTCCGATTACCAAGTCGCTCATCGAAATGCATGGCGGCAGCTTCACCCTCGAAAGCACTCTCGGCGCAGGCACCACGGCAACGATGATATTCCCGGCGCATCGGCTTCTTTCGCTTGAGGGCAAAAGCAAAACCGCCGCGCATTGAGCGCGGCGGTTTCATTTTCGGGAGCCGGCTTATTCGGCCGCTTTTTTCTGCCGCTCGCTCGCGCCGATGAATCCAAAGAGATGCCCACCAACCTTGCGCATCTGAATCTCTTCCGATCCTTCGGTAATGCGGTAGCGGCGGTGGTGCCTGTAGATGTGCTCGAACGGCTTGTGCCGGGAATAACCCATGCCGCCATGGACCTGTATGGCCAGGTCCGCCGCCTGGCAGACGAGACGGTTCGCGCGGTAGTTGCACATTGAAACCTTGTCGGAGAGATGACGGGCGACATCCTTCTTCGACATCTGGTCCATTTGCCATGCGGTCTTGTAGACGAGATTGCGGATCATCTCGCATTCGGTATGAGCTTCGATGAGCGGAAACTGGATTGCCTGATTGGCCGCCAGCGGCTTGCCGAATGGCTTGCGCTGCTTGGCGTATTTCACGCTCTCATTGATGCAGAATTGCGCTGCGCCAACACCCGACGCCGCCTGCCGGATCCGGTTTTCATGCACAAAATGTTGAGCAAGCTCGAGCCCGCGTTCCGGATCGCCAAGGATTGCATCTTCCGGCACCCAGACATTGGTGAAAGAGACGCGCGGATGGTCTGTGGGCATGTTGAAGGTCCACAGATATTCCTCGATCTTCACGCCCGGCGTATCCGTCGGCACGATGAAGCAGGTGATGCCGAGCGGGTCGCCATCCTGTCCGCTGGTCCGCGCGAACACGAAGTCATGCGTCGCCACGTGCATGCCGGTGTTCCACATCTTCATGCCGTTGATGACCCAGCCATCCTTGCCGTCGCGCTTTTCGCGGCGGCCTCTGGTTTCCATCCAGGTCGCATCGGAACCGTGTTCCGGTTCGGTAAGCCCGAAGGCAACGCGGACGGAACCGTCAAGCGATCCCGGAATGAAGACCTTCCGCTGCTCTTCGGTGCCGAAATCGCGGAACATCAGGACGGTGGGAAAATTACCCACGATGGAGGTTTCGTTCTGCAAATCGTTGAACAGGCCGAGCCCCTTGGCGGCAAGGTGCTCGCGGATGACGGCCATGCCGAGATTCGTGCCGTCCTTCCCGCCATATTCCTTTGGCAGCGCATAGCGCAGATGGCCTGCCTTGTCGGCCAGCTTCCGCATCTCGCCCAGAAGCGCCTCCCAGTCGTGGCGCGGCAACCCCTGATTGTCCCAATCGGTGCGCGCATGTTCGCGGCGATGATCGAAGAAACGATCATTGTCATCGCGCGACTGCAGCGGCTTGATTTCCTTCTCGATGAAGTCGTCGAGAACCTTGAGATAGTCGGTAACGTCTTTTGGGATCGTGAAATCCATACCTGGCTCCTCCCTCATACACTGGGCTCTTTCGGCCCGTGCGGTGCGATTTCGATGTCGATGCGGAACACTATAGACCCCGGTCCATTATACTAAAGAGCAGCGGACGGGCGCCCGGACAAAGACCCGCCGCGACGTTGCGGAAGGGCTCGTTAAAAATTTCTGTTAACGTTTTGTCTGCCTAAATCATTGTCGCAGCACAAGATTTAGCCGTGAACGAAGCCGGAAGATCGCTCGGTCACCGATTCGGACCCGGTTCGTTCGCTCAATGGTCCAATCGTTAATCGCATACCGGTTAACGGCGTCCCGGCACTTGCGCCGGTCCTTTTTTACGCGGAAGGTGCGGGTGAAAACATGAGTACCGCGTCCCTCCAGACTGTCATCGGCCGCGCACGCGACGGCCTAGCCGAACGCCGCCGCGTAACCGCGGTGCTTGGCCCCACGAACACCGGGAAGACTCATCTCGCCATCGAACGAATGATGGCGCACCGGACCGGCATGATCGGCCTGCCATTGCGCCTGCTCGCGCGCGAGGTCTATGACCGCGTCGTCAAGGCAAAGGGTGCCCGGGAGGTCGCGCTCATTACCGGCGAGGAAAAGATACTCCCCCCCACCGCGCGCTATTACGTTTGCACCGTCGAGGCGATGCCGCTCGATCTCGAGGTCGACTTTCTGGCAATCGACGAAATCCAGCTCGCGGCCGACCGCGAGCGCGGCCACACATTTACCGACCGGCTGCTCCGCGCCCGCGGTCATTCCGAAACGATGATGCTCGGCTCGGAAACCGTGAGAGGACTGATCCAGAAGCTTCTTCCCGATACGCTGTTCATCAGCCGCCCGCGTTTTTCCGAGCTGTCCTGGACGGGCTCGAAGAAGATCACACGATTGCCCCGCCGGTCGGCCATCGTGGCTTTCTCCGCGGATCAGGTTTATGCAATTGCCGAACTTATCCGCCGTCAGCGGGGCGGCGCTGCCGTCGTCATGGGTGCATTGAGCCCCCGCACCCGCAACGCGCAGGTTGCGCTCTATCAATCGGGCGATGTCGATTTCCTCGTAGCCACCGACGCCATCGGCATGGGCTTGAACATGGATGTCGACCACGTGGCCTTCGCGTCGACGGAAAAATTCGACGGGCGCCTGCACCGGCCGCTGCATGTCGCCGAACTGGCCCAGATCGCCGGGCGCGCGGGCCGCCACATGAACAACGGCACTTTCGGCGTGACGGGCGAGGCTGGACCGCTATCCGACGAAATCGTTTCACGGATCGAAAACCATCAGTTCGAACCGGAGCGAGTATTTCAGTGGCGAAATCCGCACCTGGAATTTGGCAGCGTCGCGGCTCTGATGCGCAGCCTCGAAATGCCGCCAGGAAGACCGGGGCTGGCGCGCGCCCCGATAGCCAACGATCTGGAGGCACTGACGCGCATGAGCCGCGATCAGGATGTTCAGAATCTGGCCCGCTCGCCCGCCGCCATCCGCCGCCTGTGGGAGGTTGCGCAGGTCCCGGACTTCCGGAAGACGCTGGCAAGCGAACATGCGACCCTTCTGACGCGGCTCTATCTTTTCCTTATGGAACCCGGGGGCGGAACCGAAGCGCGCATCCCGGACGACTGGCTCGACCGTCAGATGAAAACGCTGGAGCGCACCGATGGCGACATCGACATGCTTTCGGCCCGCCTCGCTCACATCCGGACTTGGACCTATGTGGCGAACCGCGCCGATTGGCTGCACAATCCTGTGCATTGGCAGGAGCGCACGCGTACGATAGAGGATAGGCTGTCTGACGCTCTGCACGAGCGATTGACGCAGCGGTTCATCGACCGGCGCACAAGCGTATTGATGAAACGGCTGCGCCAGAACGAGGATCTTATGGCGGCAGTGAACGGTGACGGCGAAGTATTGGTAGAAGGCGAGTATGTAGGACGCCTTCAGGGATTTGTATTCGTGCCCGATCCACGGGCCGAGGGAGAACAGGGCCGTGTGCTGCGCGCTGCGGCAAATCAGGCACTGACGGGCGAAATCGCCGACCGGGCACAAAGGCTGACGGTTGCGCCGGATGCCGAAATCACCCTTTCCGAGCATGGCCGCATCCTCTGGGCCGGCCATCCAGTCGCCGAACTGAAAAGCGGGGATGCGCCCCTTGCACCGCGCGTAGAACTTGTCGCGGGCGAAGAACTGAACGGTCCCGCCCGGGAAAGCGTGCAGACGCGCCTGGAAGCCTGGCTCAAGATGCATATAACCAACGTGCTGGCGCCGCTGGTCTCGCTGCGCGACGCCACCGATGTGGAAGGCCTCGCACGTGGCATCGCATTCCGCCTCGTTGAGAACCTTGGCTCTGTGAAGCGCGATCAGGTGGCGGAGGATGTCCGTCTGCTGGACCAGGCCGCGCGCGGCCAGCTGCGCAAGCATGGGGTTCGCTTCGGCGCTTATTCCGTATTCATGCCCGCCCTGCTGAAGCCGGCGCCGGCGCGATTGCTTCTGACGCTGTGGTCCCTGACGCGCAAGGATCTGGACGATCCCTTCTCGGGGCTTCCCCCTTCGCCGGCGCCCGGCCTTACCTCGGTGCCTGCCGACACGGCAGCGCCGCAAGGCTTCTACGAAGCTCTCGGCTTTCGCGTCTGCGGCACCCGCGCCGTCCGCCTCGACATGCTGGAACGTGTTGCCGACATCATTCGCCCCGTCATAGCCGCTCGCAGCTTCAATGGCGGCTTTGTCGTGACGCCCGACATGATGTCGCTCGTAGGCTGTTCCGGCGAAGAATTCGCCGGTTTGCTGCGCGGGCTCGGCTATCGCTCGCAGCTTGAAAAGATAACGCCCCCTGCCCCTCCGGCGCATCCGTCACAGGAGCCGGAAGCGGTTCCCGGGGATCAGGCTTCCGCAGGCACTGTCTCCACGGTTAATGAGACGGCTGCCGCGGCTGAAACGCCCGAACAAGCGGCTGAGTCACAAGAACAGGAAACGGCTCCTTCCCCCGAAGCCGAAGAGATGAAACCGTCCGAAGCCAGCCCCGCTGCCGCGGCGGCCGATAGCTCAGCGGAAGCCGCGCCCCTCGAAGCGGAGGCTCCTGCCGAGCCCTCCGCCACTGCCGAACCGGTGGAAATGGAAATCTGGCGGCCGGCGCGCCGGAAAAGTGGCGGCAGGCCAAAAGAGGATCAGAGGAAGCCGAGGCGCGACAAGCAGAAGCCGGAACATCGAAACGAGCACCGAGGCAAGCCGTCCCGCCGTGAGGGCCGCCAGGAACAGCGCCCGGAAGCGCCGCGCAAGCCGCGTGAGCGGGAACGCCAGCCAGACCCGGATTCGCCCTTCGCAGCCCTTGCTGTTCTCAAAGAACGCGCCCGCGGCAACTGATTGCCATGGACGACCCGGCAGGGCAGCCCGGACAACGCATCGACCGCTGGCTCTGGTATGCGCGGTTTCTGAAAAGCCGCTCACTCGCCGCAACGCTTGTGCAGTCGGGGCGGCTGCGGCTGAGCGGACAGCGAATCTCAAAGGCAAGCCGTCTGGTTCGAGCGGGGGATATTCTTACTTTCCCTCTCGGACCCCATATCAGGGTTATAAAAATCCTTCATTTGGGGACACGGCGCGGCCCGGCGCCGGAGGCAGCCCTTCTATATGAGGATCTTGATCCTCCTTCCCCTCTGCCCCCAAAAGCCGACCGTGAAACGGCGGCGGAAAGTCGCCCGGCCGGAACCGGAAGGCCGACGAAGAAGGAAGGTCGGCGAACGGCCACGCTGAAAAGTGGAAGGTAATTTACATTTTATTGTGTAGTTGAATACGTCTTCCGCATCCGGTAGGTGAAATACCCATGCTTGGAACGCTAAAATCTTTTCTGCTCGGCGCCACAACCGAAAGCGAAGCGCCAGGACCGGACGATCTGCAGATCGCGGTGGTGGCACTGTTGATCCGCGCCGCCACGTCTGACGCGAATTTCGGCGACGAGGAGCGCGCTGCGATCCGGCGGATATCCGCCGATTCTTTCGGCCTCCCGCCCGAGGAAGTTACGGAACTGATTGCGGCTGCAGAGGGAGAAGAAGCGGAGACGCTCGATCTTCATCGCTGGACGCAGGCGATCAAGGCCTCTTATAGCGAGGAAGACCGCGTCGGATTGATCGAAAAGATGTGGGAAGTGGTCTATGCGGATGGCGTGCTGGACGATTACGAAGCCAATTTGTTGCGGCGCGTCGCGGGGTTGATATACGTTCCCGACCGCACATGCGGGCAGGCGCGCCAGCGTGTCATGGCGCGGCTGGGGATAGCGCCAAAGCAGTGACAGAATAAGGGGCAAGTCCCCGAGAGATGCCGGCGTTCAGCCCGCCGTGCAATGGAGAGTGCGATGACCTATATCGTGACCGATGCCTGCATCCGCTGCAAATATATGGATTGCGTGGAGGTCTGCCCCGTCGACTGCTTTTACGAGGGCGAGAACATGCTGGTCATCCATCCCGACGAATGCATCGATTGCGGCGTCTGCGAGCCTGAATGCCCGGCGGAAGCGATCAAACCCGACACCGAGCCGGGCCTTGAAAAATGGCTGGAACTCAACACTGAATACGCCAGTAAATGGCCGAATATCACCATAAAGCGCGATCCGCCGGCTGATGCTGACGATTGGCAGGGCGTAAGCGGCAAATTTGAAGAACACTTCAGCGCGGAGCCTGGCGAGGGCGACTGAGCCCGGCAAAAGGCGCAGGAATCTGCGAAGAACGCCGCCTATCCTACTGTGTTAACTATCCTTTTGCGGCCCTGCCTTCCAAAGCGGGGTATTCTGTGCTATATATATCGCATTGAGAATTCCTGCGAACGCGGAGCTTGGTCCGAGACGTGTTGCTCATCTGAACTGTGTAGCCGGTGTTCCACGTGTCGTTTGCCTTTTGATAACGAACCGCTTTCCGGCAGTCATTCAACATGGCGAATTGGTTTAATCGGACCCCGATGGGAACCCTCGTATTTCACGGCTGAACGTCAGAACCGGAACAGGGTTTCGGCTCGGAATCTTCGTCGGGCAGAGCACCGGCCTGGAAATCGTTCGCGGAAGCAGAAAATACGGTCGGCAAGGAAGACAAGGCGTCTTCCAACCGGCCTTCAGGAATGAGAAAGGCTGGGTAAAGGAAAGACGATGGCGAGCACAAAGAAGAAAGCACCCAAGTCCAAACCCGCGCCTGCGAAGTCCAAAGCGGCGGTAAAGCCCGTTAAAGTTCGCGCCAAGGCGGCGAGCGCCAAGACCAACGCGACCAAGAAATCGGCGCCTGCAAAGGCAAAGGCTGCGGCAAAGCCCGCCGCCAAGGCGAAGGCAGCCACGAAGCCCGCAAAGGCGAAAGCGGCTCCGAAGACAGCTGCCAAGCCGGCCGCGAAAGCCGCCCCCGCGAAACCCGCAAAGGCAAAGGCTGCGCCCGCAAAACCGGCTGCAAAGAAAAAGGCGACCGCGAAAAAGCCGGAACTGAAGGCTCCGCCGCCGAAAGCTGCCGGAACGAAGCCCACCAATGCCGCGAGCAAATTGATGGCGGCGGCGAAAAGCCGCGCGGAGAAGGCACGGACGGAAGAAACGGCGGCCGCCAAGGAATTGGCGGCAAAGCAGGCTGCGACTGAAGCTGCCGCGAAAGCGAAAGCCGAAGCAACGAAACCCGCCGCCCCGCGCGCAAATTTCAAGGCGAAGGAATTCGTCGTTTACCCCGCTCACGGCGTCGGCCAGATCCTCGATATCGAGGAACAGGAAGTCGCCGGCCACAAGCTGGAACTTTTCGTCATCAACTTCGACAAGGAGAAGATGACGTTGCGCGTCCCCACCAACAAGGCCGGGGCCGTCGGCATGCGCAAGCTTTCCGACGCAGGCGTGGTCGACTCCGCGATTGAAACCTTGCGTGGCCGCGCCCGCATCAAGCGCACCATGTGGAGCCGCCGTGCACAGGAATACGAGGCCAAGATCAACTCCGGCGATCTGATTTCGATCGCGGAAGTGGTCCGGGACCTCTACCGCTCGGAGCGGCAACCGGAACAGTCTTATTCCGAACGTCAGCTCTATGAAGCCGCCCTTGACCGGATGGCGCGCGAAGTGGCCGCCGTCGAGCGGATCGGCGAGGACGCCGCGATCGAGCGAGTCGAGCAGGCTTTGCAGGGAGCCGCAAAGACGGACAAGGCGCCAAAATCGGATGAGGCGAGCGAAGCCGCCTGAGCGAAGTTCCATCGAAGATTGACTGAAAGGCCCGGCTTACCCGCCGGGCCTTTTTCTTTTCGCACCCCGACAAGCCGCTGGAAACCCGCCGTTTGTGGAACCTATTCGCCGGCTCTGGAGTTGATGAGGAAACCTCTGTGGGGCGTAGCTAAGCCGGCCGGAGCATGACGCGTCCCCCGCACATGATACCGAGGAGCAGGTGGTAAAGATGGCCCACATGGACACCCCTGAAACGCAGCGCGCCAATCGCCGCTATATGAAGCAGGCAATGACGGTGCCTCTTCTGGACGAGCAGCATGAGTTCGACCTCGCGCGCCGCTGGAAAGACCACGGCGATGAACAAGCACTTCACGAGCTCACCTGCGCCTATATGCGCCTGGTGATTTCGCTCGCCACGCGCTTCCGCAACTACGGCCTGCCTTATGGTGACCTGATTCAGGAAGGCAATGTCGGACTGATGCAAGCGGCCGCGCGCTTCGAACCGGAACGGGGGGTGCGCTTTTCGACTTATGCCAGCTGGTGGATTCGTGCAGCCATCCAGGACTACATCCTTCGTAACTGGTCGATTGTGCGTACCGGTACGACGGCGGCACACAAATCTCTCTTTTTCAATCTGCGCCGGCTGCGCGCCCTCATTGCCAACGGAACACGTCAGAACCTCACCGAGGATGACCGCATCTTCATCGCGAAACGGCTGGGCGTCGGCGCCTCGGACGTCGCCACGATCGATGCTCGCCTCATGACGGGCGACCGCTCGCTCAATGCGACGGTGAGCGACAGCACTTCTTCCGAGAACCTCACCGAGTGGCAGGACCTTCTACCTTGTGAGCGGCCGCTGCCGGAAGAGGAGGTCATGGAGAACCATGACAGCAAACAGCGCTCGCGCTGGATCGAAGGAGCGCTTGAAAGCCTGAACGAACGCGAACTCACGATCATTCGTGAGCGCCGCTTGCGCGACGACGTGGCAACGCTCGAAACGCTCGGTGTCCGCCTCGGGATTTCCAAGGAGCGCGTTCGTCAGATCGAACACATGGCACTCAAGAAGCTACGCACGGCACTTCTTGACAAGGTCCCCGATCCCGAAGCCGCCGGCCTTCTTGCATAAACCCGCTATTCGGTGACCAGTTTGACCTGCGCGCCGGGCCTCGGCTCCTCATTGGGCTCGAGCCCGTTCAGCACACGAAAGCGTTCCGCCTGAAAATCGGAATAGACCATGCGGCGGCCAAGGCTTGCCGCAGTATCTCCGGGCTTTACGGTTACAATCCTTATGCGCAGCGGTTTGACGGCGCGCGCTTCCGCCGCCGATATCTTGCGGAAGCTCATGACAAGTTCACGCAGTGCCGCGTCATAACGTGTCCCGGCTTGCGGCAGCGTTCCCGTTAGAAACCGGTAAACGCGGTCCGGCGCGAACTCGATTGCAACCAGCCGTCCATTATATTCGCCGACCTTGGCGGTGGCCGTAGCGGCCTTCATTCCATTCACGGTAAAGCGTTCGAGCGCGGAGAGACTGACCCCCTTGCCCCATTCGCCTGCAAGATATTGTCCGATCTCTGTGCCCGCCGCTTTCCGGCCCATGTCGAATTGAGCGATCGTTCGGTCGGGCCCCTGAACGATAACAGCCGACGAAGTATTGGTGAGCGTGAAGCCGGGCGGCGCCTTGAAGGAAAAGCCCAGCTCCGGATGCACAAACTCCCGGTCTCGCACGATGCCTTCTTTCGGATCGTCGCCATAGAGCATGCCGTCGATGGCCTTCAGATAGGCATCCCGCCCACGCTCGCGCTGCCCCGCCGGAATTTGTGTTTGCCCGGCATGCGTGTTCGCGGCGGCAACCCGCGCAGGCGTCGCCGGATGGCTTGCCAGCCAGTCATTCCGGGAGGCATCGTGTTGCGCGTTCCTCATTTTTGCGTTGAGCGCTTCTTGCGCGCCCATCGAATTGAGAAAGCCGGCCGCCGCATAGGGATCGTAACCCGCGGCGGCCAGATACCGGACGCCGAGCATGTCGGCCTCATATTCCTGGTCACGTGAATAGCTGGCAAGAAAGCCCTGCCCGCCCAGACCGAAAGCCTGATTGACCACGTTGCTTCCGACGACCGCGCCGAGGACGGCGCCAAGTAGCGATGTGCCCATCGCCGCGGTCTGTCGCTGCGCGGAATGGCGCGCCGCAACATGCCCGATCTCGTGGCCGATCACGCCTGCGAGTTCGGCTTCATCATTGACAAGCGCCATCAAGCCGCGCGTGACATAGACATAACCACCAGGCAAGGCAAAGGCGTTGACCACCGGGCTATCGAGCACCGTGACCCTGTATGGGCCATCCGGTTGATTGGTTGCGCGCGCAATGCGCGCTGTCACACCGGCAACATAGCCGCCGATTTTCTCGTTCTCATAGGCGCCGCCATAGGCCGCCAGAATCTTCGGATGCGCTTCGGCTCCCGCCCGCGCCTCCTGCTCGGTGGACATCAGCGGCGTGATCTGGCTTTTGCCTGTCGCCGGATTGGTGCTGCAGGCGCCAACGGCCAGCATGCCGGCCGCGACGAGAATCGCAGTCAGGCCTTTCGTTCCGCCCGCAAGGCTCTGCCGTTCTTGTGATGCCTCTTGCCGCCTCATGGAAATGCGCTCAGCCATTCTATCTGTTCGGGGTGGGTTACTGTGATTTCAGGCCCGTTATGCTTCTCGATCCACCCTCGTACACGGAGCTTTTTGCCGGCGATTGAAGCGATACTTCCTGCTTCCGCCGTATCCGTCAGCGATAGCCATGGTTCGGCAGCGAGGAAAAGCTTAGCGTCCCGCTCTTCGACTGTCACCGTGAAGTCTTTCCGGTAGTCCTCGCCAAAATTCAGATAGATCCGCCCGCGAACCAGCGCGGCGGAAATGACCTCGCCCTCAACCAGTTCAAAGCGTCCGGCTCTCTTTTCGAGCGCGCTCTCGTCGGCGGCATCACGAACCCGGTAAAAGGCATCGGCCCAGATTTCTCTCCCTGCCTCGCGCGCATCGCGTTCCGCTCTCAAAAGCTCCTCTGCACATGCCCGGTTGTCGCTGAATGTGTAGACGCGAGCCAAACCGCGCCGCAGCATTTCCTGCTGCAGCCATAGCGGCTCCTTCTTATCCACCGTATAAGCCTGCGCCAAAACCCGTCCGTGCCGGTCGATTGTCGCGCCACCGTAATGGAGGGTCACCGCTTTATTTGCGACGAGTTCAACCAGCGCATCCCGTGCCTCCTCCGCCAGAGGCCAAGCCTCGAAGCTAGATCTTCCGAGCGGTAACTTGGGCGCCTGGATGCCCGTCAGCCGGACTTCGCGGCCATCATCGAGGAGAACAGTATCGCCGTCGATCACCTCCACGACGCGATGCGTTTCGCTGGGCTCCAGTTCGCAGGCGGCGCGAGCCGACACAGAGAATCCGAACAGCGTCAGCGCTGCCATTCCCGCACCGAGGCACAGGGCTCCGCTCCGCGCAGACCATGATCGGGGATTTATCAGGCCGATTCCTCACTTGAAGCCTCGGCGCGCAGCGCAATGATCGCCGCTTCCGTCCGGTTGCGCACGCCGAGCGTTTGAAGGATCGCATTCACATGCAGTTTGACCGTCGCGATCGAGATTCCCAGGACATGCGCTATCTCCTGGTTGGAACGGCCCTTGCCCAGCTCCAGAAGAACTTCGCGCTGGCGCGGTGTGAGCTTTTCATGTCCGGCGCCGAGGAAAGAATCCGTTGTTTCGGCGAACCCCTCCGCGTGCGCAGTCAACAATATGTCCGGAATGTACCGCCCACCCAGCTCGATGAGGCGAAGCGCGCTCTCTACCAGCGTCACGCCGATCGTCTTCGGTACGAAGCCGGCAACACCGAGATCCATCACCTGACGGATGTAACCAGGCGCGCTGCGGTCGCTGAAGACGACGACCTTTGCCTCGGTCCGCGAGACGAAGTCGCTCAGCAAATCGGCGCCTGATGGCGCCTGCCCCGCGCCGATATCCAGCAGGACCAGCTCGGCCGTGCCCACATCAAGCCCCGAAAGAGAGCGGGGTCCCGCCACCACCCTGACGGTCGCTCCGGCGTAAAGCCGGTTCACTATGGATGAAAGCCCCTCGCAGAAAATCGGCTGCTCTCCGGTCACGAGTATGCGCATTGGGCTTCTCCCTGCGAGTTCTTGCCGATCGGCGCTGGCGACGTTGCGGCCTTGGAAGTGCTGCAATTAAAACTTGTCCCCAATGGAGGAATACAACTCGCATCAACCTTAAAGCGTACTGCTAAATGTGTAGACCCTTTGCCCTGCTCGGGCAAAGAAACAAACGCAGCCCTGCGGTAAGTGAAGATGCTGGGAACGGCGTGTTCGCTTGAAAAAAATCGACGGCGCAAGGCCGCATAGTCAGTGCCGCCGATTGCGGCGGCGCGACGGCTGACGTAGGTTTCCGCTCTCGGAACTACCCTTCCGTGGCCCCGTAGCTCAGCTGGATAGAGCATCAGATTCCTAATCTGAGGGTCGTGCGTTCGAATCGCGCCGGGGTCACCACTTCGCTCATCGGAGGCCGGAAATGGCATTGCGATGCGCCGCTTCCATTCGGAGCGGAGCAAACTTTCTTGCGCGCGCACATCGACTGATTGGCGTAGGGCGAGCCCGGCTGGTATAACTTTGTTGGTAGTCATTCCGACAAGGTACAAAGATATCTTGGTGTACGTCAACAAGAAAACTTGGTTCTCGCGATCCAGACCCTTCTCATACTCCGCCAACGGAGCACCCGGGAAGGCGCCTTCGCCCGAAAAAATGCCGCTTTCGCGCCGGAAATCCGTATAATGACGGTAGCGACCCGCCTTGGGCACATACGCAAGTTTCTTGGTCTTTCGCAGAAGGATATGGCCAGGCGATTCGGTGTGTCGGGCACGACCTGGCAGAATTACGAACTGGAGAACGCAGCACCGAACGCGCATGTGCTCGGGCGTCTTTCCGGCGAGGGCTTCAATATCAACTGGGTGCTGACGGGCATGGGCGAGATGCGCGCCGGCGAGCGGAAGATGATGGAGAAGCCGACCGGCTTTGCCGAACTCGAACCGCTGGAGCTGGAAGGCATCGCCGCATCGAGAAAGCATGTCCTTATCCCGCGCTATGCGCTGCGGACGCTGCCACGCGAGGGCGGCGAGGCGGCCATGACGATGGAGGAGGTCTCACTTCTCGACACCATCGCCTTCCGCCGCGATTTCATCGAGAGCGACCTGAAGGCGGACCCTGCCAGCCTCATCGCCATAGAGGCCGCCGATAATTCCATGTCGCCAACGTTCGGGCCCGGCGACATCCTGCTTGCGGATACGTCCGAACCGCGCCTGCGCGGCAGCGGCATCTATGTCTTTGCGAGCGGCGGCGCGCTGCTCGTGAAGCGCCTGCAGGTGAAACTCGACGGCGGCTTCATCGTCTCCAGCGACAATGCCGAACTTTATCCGGCCGAAGAGATTGAGCGGACCGCCCTCGAAAGGGTAAAGATCGTCGGCCGCGTGATCTGGCGCGGCGGACGCCTGTAACGAAGCGAGCGCGCATGCCTCCCGACGCAAGACGTATTCTCGTCATCAAGCATGGCGCCTTCGGCGATGTGATCCAGGCGGAAGGCGCCTTGCGCGACATTCGCGAAAACCACCCGGACGCCCGCATCACCATATTGACGATGCCCGCCTACCGCGCCCTGCTCGCGCGTTCGCCCTTCATCGATGAGGTGATCGTCGACGAGCGCGCACCGCGCTGGCGGCTTGACCGGATGCTGGCGCTGAGGAAGCGCCTGCGCGAAGCGGATTTCGACATGGTCTACGACCTGCAGAATTCCAGCCGGACGAATTTCTACTATCGCTTCATGCTGAGGGACCGCCGCTGGTCCGGCACGGCGAAAGGCTGCAGCCACCCGCACCGCGCGAAAGACCCAAAGAAAATCCGCACGCTCGACCGGCTCGCCGGACAGCTGGCCGATGCGGGGCTCACCATCCGCCACACGCGAAAGCCCGACATCTCATGGCTTGCAGACGATGTGACGGCGCTGCTGGCGGCGGCGCATGTGGCGCGGCCCTATATCGTTCTGGTGCCCGGCTGTTCGGCCCGGCATCCGCAAAAACGCTGGCCGCATTACGACAAGCTCGCCGAAGCGCTGATCTCCGCCGGACATACGGTCGTGATGGCGCCGGGGCCGGACGAGATGGAGCTTGCGAAAACCATTCCCGGCATCCGCCTTACCGACACGCATGGCCTGCTGAACTGGAACGAACTTGCCGGCGTCTTCCGCAATGCCCTCTTCGTCGTCGGCAACGACACGGGACCGAGCCACCTTGCGGCGCATATCGGAACGGAAGGGCTCGCCCTTTTCGGCAGCTATTCGCCGGCCGAGCGGACGGGCATCATCCGCGACAATTTCGGCGTGATCGAGGTCGAGGACCTCGAAGCCCTTTCGGTAGAGCGCGTCTTCAACGAAGTGACGCGCCGCCTCGAAGCTCACTCGAATTCGGTATAGGACTTTTCCTCGACGATGGCCGAGCCGGTGAGGAGGTTGATCTCCTTCTTCAGCGCGGCGCGCTTGTCGTTCTGCTTGTAGACCGAGCGCGCGAGGTCGATGAATTTCGGACCGAAATCCTTTTCCGCCTCGCATTGCCTTATGTCGTCCTCGATCACCCAGAGCGCCTCGTTAACCGCTTTCAGCTCGCCTTCGAGACGGCGCAGCTCCGCGCTGTCCTGCAGATTGGCGCGGCGGCCTTCTTCCAGGACATCAAGCTCGTGACGCACATTGGCAAGCTTCGCGGCATCGCTCATCCGCTCGGATTTGATGCGCAGAATGGTGATCTTGTCGATAAGCTCGCCCGGGCCGACTTCGATCAGGACGGGCTTTGCTTCTTTCTGCTGTGACATCGGAACTCCGGCGTGTCGCTGTGAGACAGATGCTATAGCGCAAAGCGGCAATAGCTGTCATCCGCTCGTATGAGGGGTATTCTTTGCTTGCAGGAGGGGCGCCGGGCCACGAAGATTGCGCCTGGCCGAAACCAACGCGGATGCAGGGATGTCGCTGATATCGAGACTGCTCGACCATTTGCGCAGTGGCGACATGCCTGAAGAACGCCAGGCGGCCCGCGCCTCGCGGCCCGTGCTTGAAGTGGAGATCGGCGGCTACACGCACAGGGCGCGCGACTGGTCGGCGGGCGGCGCCTGCATCGAAGGCTTCGCGGAAGCCATCGCCATCGGCAATATTCTGAGCGGACGGCTCTCCTGGGCGAATGACAGGCGCAAGCTCGCCTTCACCGCCGAAGTGATGCGGCTCGATCCCGGCGGCGCGGTGGCGCTGCGCTGGCTCGACTTGCCGCTCGCCTTCCAGCAGGAAATGGAAGCGCATATCGGATAAGCCGCCGCTGCGTCAGTTGCGCGAGCCCGCGCAGGCGCTACGCTCTCCCGAAACGAAACGGGAGAGAGACGCCATGACCGACTACAAGACGCTCATCATCGAAAAGAAAGACGGCGTCGACTGGGTGACGATGAACCGCCCGGACGCACTGAACGCGATGAACCGCCAGCTCGTCGACGATCTGCAGGATTATTTCGGCAAGCTTTACACGGATCATTCGGTGCGCGTCGTCGTGCTGCGCGGCGCGGGGCGCGCCTTCTGCGCCGGGCTCGACCTCAAGGAACGCTCGAACACACCGGACGCCGCAAACGGCGCCAGCCCGCAGGCAGGGCTTGTCTCGCAGCGCCGGATCAGCGAGATCGTGATGCGGATGCGCCGCTGCCCGCAGCCGATCATCTCTCTGGTGCATGGACCGGCCTGCGGCGGCGGCTTCGCGCTGGCGCTCGCATCCGATATCCGCATCGCGGGAAAAAGCGCGCGCATGAACGCCGCCTTCATCCGCATCGGCCTTTCCGCTTGCGACATCGGCGTGAGCTATTTCCTGCCGCGCCTTGTCGGCGTGTCGGTGGCGAGCGAATTGATGATGACGGGCCGCTTCATCAACGCCGCCCGCGCCGAGCGCGTGGGCCTCGTCTCCGAGGTGGTGGAGGACGACGCGCTGGAAGAAGCGGTAAAACCCTATCTCGAGGAAATGCTGACGACATCGCCGCTCGGCCTGCGCCTCACCAAGGAATGCCTCAACATGTCGGTCGATGCGGGGAGCCTCGAAGCGGCAGTGGCAATGGAAGACCGCAACCAGATCCTCTGCGCGCAGACGAACGATTTCCGCGAAGGCATCGGCGCCTTCCTCGGCAAGCGCAAACCGGCTTTCACGAACAGCTAGAAGCGAAGAATCGCTGCGGCGCAAGGAACTCCTGAAAGCGAAAGAGGCCGCTCCACATGACGCGGAGCGGCCTCTCGCCCACCCGTTTCCCCCCGCAGGGAACCGATAAGCTTCCGTTAGAAGCCGAACACGATCTGCACGCTCGCCTCGTCGACATCGTCGCTGTCGAGATCGTAATGCGTCCATTCGGTGCGGAGCGACATGTTGTCCGACAAGGCGAAGTCCACGCCCGCGCCGGCAAGCCAGCTGGTGTCGCGGCCGGAGCCCACTTCATCGTAATTGTGCAGACCACCCTTGCCGTAGATCGCCATCGTGTCCGAAACCGGGAACGAGGCAAGCAGCTCGGCGCCGAACGTGTCGACATCGCTGCTGACGCCGGCGACCGTGATGTCGGTCAGATCGGCGTAAAAGCCCTGCACCGCAAGGTACTGATTGAGACGCCAGCCGGCGATGCCCTTCCAGGTCCAGTCGTCGTCATCGTCCGACCAGCCCCAGCCGAGACCGCCACCGACATAAAGGCCGGGCTGGAAATGCGTCTGGTTGTAGATGTTTCCGCGGGTCTCGGTTTCCTGCGCGGAAGCGGCGCTGGCAAAGCCGGCGAGACCCAGTGCTACGCCAGCGGCGCAAATTGTGCGAAGTGCGGTTTTCATTTTATTCAGAGCCTCGATCATTGACACGAGCGCCCCGCAAGCCCGCCGCGACAATTGCCCGGCACAGCCCGCCGGCGCAAGACCCCTGTTGCGCCGATACCCTGCCCGATTGTCGCCACAATCAAACAAAGCCTTGCAGCACAAGCACTTTTCACGCTGAAAGATTATGGAGAGCACCAAAACGCTGCATATTTTCAAGGCAGCGTGACCACACGGCAACAGTTTCGTGACATCAAATCCGCGCGAGGGCGGCGCGCGAGAATCGGCCCCCGCACTCTCCATATTATCCGTTTACGGATTTATCGCGCGGCTTGCTCATGTCGATCAGCGGCATCATGCGTACGGTGGAGGTGCCCTTTGCGAGCACTTCGCCGGAGGCATCCAGTAGATGGCCTTCGAGGAACATGGTGGAGCGGCCACGCCGCTCGATCCAGGCTTCCGCCTTCAAGAGCCCCGGCTGCGCGGGACGGAAGAAGCTGATCTTGATTTCGAGCGACATCGGCGTCTGCTTGAATTCCGTCGCGCACATGGCGGCGCGCGCCATCGCCGCGTCGATCCAGCCGGTGACGAAGCCGCCCTGCACCACGCCGCCCGAATGGCACATGCGCATTTCAGCGCGGCATTCTATGGCGGCACGGCCCTTTTCGGCGTCCATATACAGTGTACGGACGATGCCGAGAGCGCCGCCGAGCCCGTCTTCCGGATTGGCGTCGTCGAAGTTTCGCGGCGGCTGGACGGTCTCGCTCATGGGGTTTCTCCGGCAGGTTCGGGAATGGCGTTTGGCCGCATCATAGGGATTTCGGCCGCCCGCGCACGGTTCAAAAACAGGCGGCGCGATGCTCGCAGATGGACCGCACCCCGGGGATAAGGGCCCGACTGTCACCGAACTGTCATCAAACCGTCACGAACCGCTTTCGGCCACCTCCCGGCCCCCCGCCAGCGGCACTTGTCCCCGCCCTTTGCCCCCTCGCGGGACGCCCGGACGGCACTTTATCCCCTCCCCCTCCGGCTGCCCCATGCGAGGATAAACCGCCGGCGGGACGGGCGGGCGGCACGGGCCCGAACCGGCCCGATTCGGAAAGCCGCCCGGGAGGATAAATGGACGGGGACAAGTTTCGGCGGAGGGCGAAGGCGGGCGGCGGACGGCGCGCGAGACGGCTTTTTCTTGTCCCCGCCCTCTTGGCCTGTGCGCTGGGGATTTCTTCCGGCGCAACGACAGGCGCGGAGGCGCGGGCGATGAGCGCCGCCGACCATGAGGCCGCGATGAGCGAACTCACGGAGACGGAGGCCGCGATGGCGGCGGCGGAGGCGGCGCTGGATGACGAGGCGACGCGCGAGGCGGCGGCGGCGCGGCGCGACGAGCTGGCGGCGCGGCTCGACCGCTTGCGCGCCCTGATGGTGGAGGCGGCAAAGCGCGACCGGATCGGCGCGAAGGGAAGCGTGGTGACACCGGAGCGGGAACGGGCGCGCGCGATCGTCGCGGAAGCGGGCGCGCTGGAGGACAGGCTTCAGGACCTGTGGGTGCTCTGGTCGATGCGGGCGCGGGGCGAGACGGAAGCGGCGGGCTTCACGCTCGCGCCGATAGCACGCTGAAAACCCGCATACGGATTATCAGGTGCGGGCCGCTTCTTCCTCGCTGAGGAATTCGGCGCAGCAGAGGATCTTGTCGACGGCATCGTCGCTCTCGCCGAAGGGGAGGAGCAGCGCGGTGTAGAAGACATAGGTGCGATCGCGATAGAGCCAGCTCGCGGACGCCGTATGCATATAGGGCGCTCGGCCATCGCGGCAGATGCGCAGCGGCGACAGCGCGACCTCGGCATTGGCGCCGAAGACATCTTCCGGCGTCATGCCGGAGGGATTGCCGACGCCGAAAAATTCCGAAATGAGCGAGCCGACGACGCGGTAGCGGAAACTGCCATCGGGCGCCGCATCGAGCAGGAAGATGTTGGGCAGATAGCGGCGCATCGCCATCGGATTGAACTGCCCGCGCGAGGGAAAGGGACGCGTGCCGCGAAGCTCCAGCCAGTAATCGAGAACGGCGAGCGGCGCCTGCGCGGTCAGATGCGGCCGGATCGTCTCCGGCTCACCCCAATATTCCGCCTGAACCGCCGCCGAAGGCGGCACCCGAGGCGCGGCGCCCCCAGCCGGCGCGGATCGCTCGTCATTGCTCATTATTGCCCTCCGGGTCCGGAGTATAGCCGAAACCCTCGTCCCACGGAGGAGTTTGAGGCAGGGGGGCTTAAGGGGAGGTTTATGGGGGTGGTGGTCTTAGGTAAGAAGATAAGGCGCAGTTACTGCAGAATCCTATCTTGAGCGGTGGTACGAGTAGGCAAATTGAGTGCCCCCTGCAACATGGCAACCAGCTTTTTTAATTGATCTCCTTCTTCTTTGCTAATTTTGTGCTCAGCTCCCAGCAACGCATGTGCGTAGTCCCTAGCAATCCCGACTTTTGACGGCGCCTCATCAAGCTTAGCGGCTTTCTTTATTGCGCCAAGAACCACATCTACACGCTTCTCGTCCTTACCCGCCTCTTTCAGCGCCGCTGTAATTTCGGCAATAATTTCCTTTTTATCGCCCCCAAAAACTCGAGCGCCATAGGCAGCCGCTATTGGAACAAAGAGATCTTCAAACCCGGGAAGGTAGTCTTCTATCGTCTTTTGTTTTTCCAAAACTACGTGTGCGTCCTTCTCCAGAACTTTATCTAGCTTTGCCTTCCTCCTCTTCCCGCCATCATCCCCATCATATAACGCTGCTACCCGCGGGCGCATGGATGCCTCCATAAGAATGCGTGCCACAGCATCTGCTTCTTTGGAGTCACCAGCAGGCATGATTGACAATGGGTTTATATCGAGATCGTGCATTCCCTCCTCCGCCATTCGCTGAAGAAGAGCATTCAAAAATATCGCGTCCGACGCCCCCTCCACCAAGAGGACGTGGGTTGCAAACAAGATCGTGCCCGGAAGCGCGAGCCCCAAAGCATCAATAGCTGCTCGCCAATTCCCTAGAAAAGGTTTTCCATCCACCCGAGTCCCTTCATTAGCCTTGGCAAGAAGGCGATGCCGCGCAGGGTAATTTTTATCAATCATAAACAGAGAGTGAGTCGTGTAGATCACTTGGTTTTGCTTGGAAATTGTATCAAGCGCTTGAAGCAAATCGTGCTGACCATCCGGATGCAAAGACATGCCTGGCTCATCAAACATCCAAATGTAAGAAGCTGACGGAGCCTCTTGTTCGTAAGCGTGCAGCATGGTCTTTAGACCAAAGAAGTGGGCGAACCCGGAACTACGTCTTGAGACGCGCACATATCTTCTTTTCACCTTAGGGTCGCTGATTACGAGATTGATTTTGGCGTTGCCGCGATGCTGAAGCTTGAATTCCAATTCGCGTCCTTGCCGCCAATCTCGCCTGAGGACTTCATTGAGAGAAACACTAGCGTCTTCTAACTGCTTACTGGTGTGATCATTCTGGGAAAATGCTTTTGCCCAATGATTTTTCTCAAGGCCCGCGTAGTAAAAAATTCCGCGCATAAAGAGGTTTTCATCGCTGAGGATGGAATCTTTGTTGACCTCGTCGGGAAGACGCTCAACGGAGGAGAAAATTTGAACCTTTGGCAAGAACGGCTTCAAAAACTGCGGCAGAGGTTCCGTTACAACCCCTTGGACGAATTCCAGCTTTCCACCGACACCGCTTCTCACGAGATCAAAGGTCTCTGGACAGTCAGCCTTTAGCAAGCCGATCTGGTTGATGATTTCCAGGTATTCCTTGTTGGTTTTAGACTTTTGGCTCTCCACGTGTTTCTCAAGTCGGCTGATAGACTGTCTAAGTCTGGCGCTCTCCTTCAACCAGCGCGAGATGTGTGCGTCTATGTCTCTAAGAGTTTTCTTTGCTTGATCGACGCCGGTAGCGCTACCGTTGGATTGGGCCGCTGCTAGAGCATCAGACGTGGAGGCCTTCCTCTCATTCGCCTTCTTCAGTTCCGCATCTGATGACACTAAGCTTCGCTTCAGGTTCGCAATTGCTGTATCTGCTACTTTTTGTGAAAGATCGCCCTTTGACGCAACAGACAGCACCTCTCTTGCTCTCTCCCAGAGTTCGATCATTTCTTCGAGCGTAGCAAGCTCAACTTTCTTGCTTTGGTGCAACTTCGACACAGCAGCGTCTGGAGGAATTTGTTTTGTTTCCCCTTCGCCGCCATTCGAAGTTTCTTCAGGTTCTTCGGCTTCGGCCGATTCTAGGGCTGCCTTGAGGTGTTGGATTTCACTTTCAATGCCGTTCCTTTGATCATTCAGGGCGGAGAGTTTGTCCATGACAACGTCAATCCGTCGCTGGAACGTCAGCGCGACGGAGATACCCGCTTTCTCGCCACTCTCAGGCTTCAGCGTATATGTAATACTGGGAAACTCGCCGGAGTCTGCGTCCTCGTCCCAGTTTAAATCCCGCTCTTCTTCAAATGGGTGGTCAACATTCAGATGCTCAAGCGCTGACAAAAAATTGGTCTTGCCGTGATCATTTGCGCCAAGCAGCACCGTAATGTGATTATCTAAAAGAATAGTCGTCTTTGCCTTGAACGAGCGATATCCTTTTATTTGAACTTTAGTAAGACGCATCGTATCCCCCCTGACTCTTTAAGCAGCATACGTATCAATTCATTTGCTGCCAAATGGGCTACGCCCCCTCGACTCCCGCGCCCTTTTCCTCCATATTTCGCGCCGCTTACTGACAAAATTGAAGGCAGTAGGGGAGACACCCTAGGGGCCGGTGGCTGGCCGGGGTGGGCGGCGTTGACGCTGCGTCCCGGGGGGCTTAAGCCTTCTTCCGCCCCGTCATGACCCGGCTTGTCCGGGTCATCCACGTCTTTTTTGCTTTGAAGAAAAAAGACGTGGATGGCCCGCCTGAAGCGGGCCATGACGAATAGAGAGCGAACCGTGCCGGAGCCCGAAGGGCGGAGAGTGCGGCGATGCCCATGGGCCCCGGCTTTCCCCGGGGTGACACTGAGTTTTTAGAGACACCTCGAGTTCAGAAACCAAAGCCCCAGCGAAGGAGCGCGACCATGCCGAGTTACAAGGCCCCCGTGGATGATTTTCTTTTCCTGTTCCACGAGCTTCTGGAAATCGACAAGCGGAGCGATGTGCCGGGCTTCGGCGATCTGACGCCCGACATGACGGGCGCGATCCTCGAAGGCGGCGCGAAATTCTGCGAGGAGGTTCTGCAGCCGCTGAACCAGGTGGGCGACGAACATGGCTGCGTGCTCGAGAACGGCGTTGTCCGCACGCCGCCCGGCTTCAAGGAAGCGTTCCAGAAATATTGCGAGGATGGCTGGAACCGGCTCGGCGCGCCGGAAGCGGCGGGCGGCGCGGGGCTCCCCTCCGTCGTCACCTTCGCCTTCGCCGAAATGGGCATGTCCGCGAACCAGGCTTTCGCGATGTATCCCGGCCTGACCAATGCCGCCTATTCGGCGCTGTGGGCGACGGGCGAGCCCTGGATGCGCGAGCATGTGGCGAAGAAGATGATCGCCGGCGAATGGACCGGCACCATGTGCCTGACGGAGCCCCACTGCGGCACCGACCTGAAGCTGATGAAGACCAAGGCCGTGGAGCAGGAAGACGGCACCTACCGCATCACCGGCACGAAGATCTTCATCTCCGGCGGCGACCACGACATGACGGACAACATCATCCACATGGTGATCGCGAAAATTCCGGGCGAGGACGGCAAGCTCGCCAATGATCTTTCGACCGTGAACTTCTTCATGGTGCCGAAGATGCTGGTGAACAAGGAGACGGGCGAAATCACCGGGCGGAACGGCGTCTCCTGCGGCTCCATCGAAAAGAAGATGGGCATCAAAGGGAACGCGACCGCGGTGCTGAACTTCGACGACGCGGTGGCCTATCGCCTCGGCGGCGCGCCGAAGGAGAAGAAGACCGAGACCGGCGAAGTGAAGAAGTCGAAATCGGCGGGCATGGCCGGCATGTTCGGCATGATGAACGGCGCGCGCATGGGCGTCGGCATCCAGGGCATCGCCATCGGCGAAGTGGCCTATCAGAACGGCGTGACCTATGCGAATGAACGCCTCGCGGGACGCTCGCTCACCGGCGCGAAAAACCCGGACGGCCCGGCGGACCCGATCATGGTGTTCCCGGATGTGCGGCGCCTGCTGATCTCGTCGCGCGCTTTCGTGGAAGGGGCGCGCGCGCTCGCCATGTATGTCTCGATGCTGTTCACGCTGCAGGTTTTCGGCAAGGACGAGAAGGAACGCGAAGAGGCCGCCGACATGGCGCAGCTGATGACGCCGGTCATCAAGGCGTTCTTCACGGACCGCGGCTTCCAGGCGGCGAATGATGCGATGCAGGTGTTCGGCGGGCACGGCTATGTGCGCGACCACGGCATGGAGCAGTTCGTGCGCGATGCGCGCATCAACCAGGTTTACGAAGGCGCGAACGGCATTCAGGCGCTCGACCTTGTGGGCCGCAAGATGACGGCAAAGGGCGGCCGCGCGACCATGACCTTCTTCGCGAAGCTCGAGGAATTCATCAAGGAGAACGAGAACGACCCCGAGATGAAGCCCTATGTCGAACCGCTCCGCGCCGGCTACAAGCGGCTCGGCGAGGCGGCGGGTTGGCTGATGGAGAACGCGCCGAAGAATTACGACAATGCGGGCGCGGCCTCCTACGACCTGCTGAATATTTTCGGCACGGTGGCGCTTGGCTGGATGTGGGCGCAGATGGCGAAAGTGTCGCTTGCCAAGCTGAAAGCAGGCGAAGGCAACAAGGCGTTCTACGAGCGCAAGCTGACGCTCGCGCGCTACTGGATGGAACGCGAAATCCCGATGACCGCCGCCTGGGTCGAACGCGCGAAGCAGGGCGCGGACGGGCTGATGGAGCTCGACGCGGCGGCCTTCTGAGGCTTTCGAGATTGATGCAGGAAGGGCGCTTCGCGAGAGGCGCCCTTTTTGTTTGAGGAAAGCGTCGCACTAAAAAACAGTGTCACCCTGGCGCCTGTCCCGGCGAAAGCCGGGAACACCGGGATCCATGGGCGGCGCGTCACATGCCGCGCGTCAGATGGACCCCGGCTTTCGTCGGGGTGACACTTATATTTTTGTCTTCCGCCGGGATGACACATTTGCTTCGGCCATTTGCCCATTTCCCCTGCGTCCGCTAGCTTCGCGGCCATCGAAAAATTAATCCATCAGGGGGAACGCCCAATGAAGAATCTTTTCAGCGTCGAGGGCAAGACCGTGCTCATCACCGGCGGCTCGCGCGGCATCGGCGAGATGATCGCGACCGGCTTCGTGGAGAACGGCGCCAAAGTCTATATCACCGCGCGCAAGGCACAGGCCTGCAACGAGCTGGCGGAAGAACTGTCAAAGAAGGGCACCTGCATCTCGCTCCCCTTCGACCTCGGCACGCAGGAAGGCATTGCCGGCATCGCCGCCGAACTCGGCAAGCGCGAGCCTAAGCTCGACGTGCTCATCAACAATGCGGGCGCGGCCTGGGGCGAGCCGATCGACGAATATTCCGAGAGCGGCTGGGACAAGGTGCAGAACATCAACCTCAAGGGCGTGTTCTTCCTGACGCAGAAAATGCTGCCGCTGCTCAGGAAATCCGCGAGCGCCGACAACCCGGCCCGCGTCATCAACACGGCCTCCGTCAACGGCATCGAGCCGCCGGACCTCGAGACCTATGCATACTCGTCGTCGAAGGCCGGCGTCATCATGCTGACGCGGCATCTGGCGAAGCGGCTGGCGCGCGAGCACATCCTCGTCAACGCCATCGCGCCCGGACCCTTCCCGAGCCAGATGATGAAGGCGACACTGGAAACCTTCGGCGACGCGATCAAGGCGGGCAATCCCTTGGGCCGCATCGGCACGCCGGAAGACGCCGCCGGCGTGGCGATCTTCCTCGCCTCGCGGGCGAGCGCCTATACGACCGGCGCGACCATTCCTGTGGATGGCGGCTCGGCGGAAGTTTGAGGATTTAGCGACACGACCCTCAACAACACCTGTCACCCCCGGGCTTGACCCGGGGGTCCAGGGATCGAGCCAAGGCAGCCAATAAAGAAAGAGTCTCGCGAAGAGAGACGCCGCTGATGCGGCTACTGGATTGCCGGGTCAAGCCCGGCAATGACACTGATATTTTTAGTTCCAGAAATTCAGCAGACGCCGCCACCACGAGGCCACGCGGAGCTTCAGCCGCAGCATGAGCGGCGCGGGCGGCGGGGTGCCGGGGTCGGGGATGATGCATTCGGCGGGCCTGGACGGCGGCCCGGTAAGTGCTGGCGCGAGTTCGATGCGCTCCTCGGGCGCGATGGTCTTCACGCCCGTCGCGCGCTCTGCCGCCGAGACGATGGCATCCGCGATGGCGGGGAGGAGCGCCAGCGGCATGTCGTGGCCCATGCCCTCGACGATGCGAAGATCCGCCCACGGAATATTTTCCGCCGTGTCGACACCCGCCGCGACCGGCACCAGCGGATCGTCGGCGCCGTGGAGCACGACGGCGGGCGCGCGGATGGCGCGGAGTTTCGGGCGGCGGTCGCCATCGGTCATCACGGCGGCCATCTGCCGCACCACGCCCGCCGGATAATAGGCGCGCGTCGCATCGCGCATCACCCAGTCGCGCAGCGTCACCTCGTCGGTCGGGAAGCCGGGGCTGCCGATGGTCTCATAGGTCCTGACGCCGCGTGCGACGATGGCATCCGTGTCGTGCGGGGCGGGCGACGGCGAAAGGAAGAGGCCCAGCACGCGCGGCTTCGCGGGCGGCAGCATCGGATTGCCGGAAGAGGACATGATCGAGGTGAGGGAGTGCGTACGCTCGGGATATTCGGCGGCGACATGCTGCGCGATCATGCCGCCCATCGAGGCGCCGGCGATATGCGCCTTCTCGATGCCGAGCGCATCGAGCAACCCGACGGCATCCGCCGCCATGTCGGAGAGCGAATAGGCGACGAAGGCGGGCTTGCCGGACATGAGCGAGAAGAGCGCATCGGACCAGACAAAGGCGCGGTCGCGCTCGATGCGGGAGGAAAGGCCGGTATCGCGATTGTCGAAGCGGATGACGCGGTAGCCGCGCGCGACCAGCGCCTCGCAAAGCTCGACCGGCCATTGGGTGAGCTGCGCGCCGAGACCCATGATGAGGAGGATGGTCTCGTCGTCTTCCGAACCGAAACTCTCATATTCGAGCTCGATCCCGTTCGCTTGGGCTTTCGGCATTCAGGCTGACGCTCCGGTTGCCTCCTCCGATATGAATATGGTGCGGTGCAGCATGAAATGGAAGGGGGCTTTTCCGCCCTTTTCCAGCCTCAATACAACCTGTCATCCCGGCGCCTGTCCCGGCGAAAGCCGGGAACACCGGGATCCATGGGCCTTGCCACATCGCAAATCTTTATACGCCGTTCCGCTCATGGACCCCGGCTTTCGCCGGGGTGACACAGTTTTTTGATTTTGGAAAAATTCGGCCCTCCCCGGAAAGGAGGGCCGAAGAATGTGACCTACTCCGCCGCCTGCTGCTTGAGCGCGTGCAGCGCCATCAGCATGCCGTGGCCGACGCCTTCGGCGGAAGCCGGGTTCTGGCCGGTGACGACGCGGCCTTCGCGGCAGACGTGACGCTCGAAGGGCTTGCCGCCTTCGAAGCGCGCGCCGAGGCCGCGCAGCTGCGTTTCGAGCAGGAAGGGCACGGCCTTGTCCTTGCCAACCTTGCGCTCCTCCTCATCGGTGAAGGAATTGATGAGCCGGTCCTTCACGAAGGGCGTACCGTCGGACAGACGCGCGCCGAGAAGCCCGGCCGGCCCATGACAGACCGCGCCGACGACGCCGCCTTTTTCATAGACTTCCGAGATGAGGCGCGACAGCGCGTCGTTGTCCGGCATGTCCCACATGCAGCCATGGCCGCCGGGGAGATAGACCGCGTCGAAATCCTTCGCGTTGAGTTCCGAAACCGGCACCGTTGCTTTGAGCGCCTTCACGGCATTCTTGTCCTTCAGGAAGCGGCGCACGGATTCCGCCCGCTTCTCCTCATCATCCGGCAGGCTCGACGGATCGGCGGGCGGCTCGCCGCCCTGGATGGAACCGAGCGTCACCTCGCAGCCATCGTCGAGAAAGATGTAGTAAGGCGTCGTCATTTCCTCGTAGTGGAAGCCGGTATCGTCGCCGGTATTGCCGAGCTTCCCGTGGGAGGTGACGACGATTGCTATCCGTTGCTTCGCCATCTCGCTCTCCTTTCAAATATGGAAAGCGCCTTGCGGGCCAGCCGCCAAGGCGCCAGCCCCCCTTGAGGAGTAAGATAGGTTTCATGTGATGAGAGGAAAGCGGAATGCGCCCTTGCGCGCATGTTTCGCATAATGCCCTCTTCCTCCCACCCTCCCCTTGGGGAAGGGTGGGAGGAAGAGGGAGAAGGCTCTTCTTCTTCGCGCCCTATTCCGCCGCCGCCTTTTGTTCCGCAGCGCGGGCATGCGTGGCGATGAGGTCGACATATTGGGGGCAGAGTTCGACGGGGAGGTCGTGGCCCATGCCGTCGATGGAGACGAGCTTCGCGCCCGGCACCGACTTCGCCGTATCCTCGCCGCCCGCATGCGGCACCAGCGGATCGGCGTGGCCATGCACGACAAGGAAGGGCACTCGGACCTTGCCCAGTTCCGCGACGCGGCTGCCATCGCCCATGATGGCCGCATATTGGCGGATGCCGCCTTCGGGGTAATACATGTGGTCGTATTCCCGCGCGACGAAGGTGTAGAGGTCTTCCTCCGACTTTGGATAAGCGGGGCTCTGATAGACGCGGCGGCCCTTCATGCGGTGACGGATCACGTCTTCGCGTTCTTCCGACGGCGGCATGGCCTGCAATGCCTTCATCGCCTCGTCGCTCGCCTTGGGCAGATCGGGATTGCCGGTGGAGGACATGATGGAGGTGACGGAGAGGAGACGCTCCGGGTGATGGATCGCCATGCGCTGCACGATCATGCCGCCCATGGAAATGCCCATGACGTGAGCGCGCTTGATGCCGAGCGCATCGAGCACGCCGATACCATCCGCCGCCATGTCGGCCAGCGTGTAGGGCATGTCGGGTTTCCGCCCTTCGCGCACCGCCGCGACGACATCGGCGATTTTCGGCAGGCCGGAGAATTTCTCCGACTTGCCGACATCGCGATTGTCGTAACGGATGACGCGAAAGCCCTTGTCGCGCAGGCCATCCATCAATTCATCCGGCCAGCTCATCATGGTCGAGGTATAGCCATTGACGAAGAGGATCGGCGTGCCGTCCGCGGGCCCGCGATCCTCGCAATTGATGGAGATGCCGTTCGCCTTCACGAGTTTCTGGGTCATGGGATCAATCCGCCGCCCGCGAGACGCCGGACGCGCGCTTCGCCGCCGCCTCGATGGCATCCGCGAAGGTTTCGACAAGCGCCAGCGGGAAATCGTGGCCCATGCCGGGGATGACGCGAAGCTCCGCACCCGGAATATTCGCCGCCGTATCCTTGCCGCCTTCGACAGGCACCAGCGGATCGTCCGCGCCGTGGAGGACAACGGCGGGCAGGTTGAGCTTCTTCAGCTTTTCGCGACGGTCGCCATTTGCGACGATGGCGGCCATCTGGCGGGCAACGCCGACCGGATAAAGCGAGCGGTTGACGTCGCGCGTGACCCACTGGCGGAGCGTCGCGTCGTCCGTCTTGTAGCCGGGGCTGCCGATCGTGTTCCAGGCGAGCATGCCGCGCTCGATGGCGGCCGGAATGTCGCCTTCGGGCGCCGGCGTCATCAGCACCGCCATGGCTTCGGGCTTGCCCTGGGGGAGGCCCGGATTGCCGGTGGTGGACATGATGGAGGTGAGCGAGAGCGCGCGCTCCGGATGGTTGATTGCGACGAGCTGCGCAATCATGCCGCCCATCGAGGCGCCGGCGATATGCGCCTGCTTCACGCCCAGCGCATCGAGCAGGCCGACGGCATCCTTCGCCATCTCGTCGAGCGCGTAAGGAGAGGTGGCGGGCTTGCCGGCCATCAGCGCACCGAAGATCGCCGCCATGTCGGGCATGCCGAGATCGTCGAACTTGTGCGAGAGGCCCACATCGCGATTGTCGTAACGGATGACGCGGTAGCGGCGCGAGACCAGTTCCTCGCAAAGCTCGGTCGGCCACATGGTGAGCTGTGCGCCAAGGCCCATGATGAGCAGGACCGTCTCGCGATCCTCCGGGCCGAAGCTTTCATATTCGAGCGTGATGCCGTTCGCTTTTGCCTGCGGCATGGGTGGTCCTCCTCTGTGACGGATTTCTTTTGCTTTGGTGAAAATCTAGCAGCACCCTTGCGCCGGGCGCATCCGAAACGATACTAATGCGGATCATTAAATCCTGCCCATAGCGGCAGGCAAAGAAATTTTCCGGGGGGAAGCCACATCATGACGCTCGAATACGATCTCTTCTGGTCGTTCCGTTCGCCCTATTCCTATCTCGTGACGCCGCGCCTTCTCGCCTTCGAGCGCGAGTATGACGTGAAATGCAATGTCCGGCCGGTCTATCCGATTGCGGTGCGCATTGACGGCTTCTTCAAACAGGTGAACCCGATGTGGCCGCCCTACCTGCTGAAGGACACGATGCGCGTCGCCGAGATGGAGGGCCTGCCCTATGCCTGGCCCTCGCCCGACCCTGTGCGCATGGACATGAAATCCGGCGAGGTGCCGAAGGAACAGCCCTATATCCACCGGCTGACCCGCGCGGGCGTCGCGGCGGCCGAAACCGGCCAGGGCCTCGCCTTCCTGAAAGAGATCAGCTCGGTGATCTTCGGCGGCGTGAAGAACTGGCATGAAGGCGACCACCTGAAGGAGGCGGCGGCGCGGGCCGGCCTCGACATGGATGCGCTCGACCGGATCGTGGAGGAAAAGGCCGACAGTCTCGAAGCCGTGATCGCCGCCAACGAGGCGGCGCAGAAGGCGGCGGGACATTGGGGCGTGCCGCTGATGGTGTTCGAGGGCGAACCATTTTTCGGCCAGGACCGCTTGAGCCATCTGAAATGGCGGATGGAGCAGAAGGGGCTGAAGCGGCGCTAGGAGAGCTTGCCCACAAGCCCGAGCTGCGCGGCAATGGCGGCGGCGTGGGCGCGGTTGCGGGCGCCGAATTTCGCCACTGCATTGTCGAGGTGATAGCGGACGGTGGTGGCGGCGATGCCGTTCATCTCCGCGACATCCGCCTCGCGATAGCCCTGCGCAGTGAGGCGCAGGCAATCCCATTCGCGCTGCGTGAGCCGGGCGCGCTCTTCCTCGCGGACCGGATCGCGGCCGGACAGCCGGTCGAACAGCGCCGCGAAATAATGGCCGGCGGCGAGGAGATCCGGCGCGGCGGCGGCGAGCAGCGTCTCCGCTTCATCCAGCATCTGCGGCCCGCACCAGCCGAGCATCGCGACCCGGGCGCGCGGCAGATGGACGGGGACGATCAAGAGCGAATTGAAACCGAGCGCCGCGATCATGTCGGCGACACGCTTCTGCACGCCCTTGTAGGGCGCACGGCGCTTCCTGTGTTCGTCGTAAAGCGTGATGGCGAAAGGCGTGTGCTCGAAGCGGCAGCGGATGTGAACCGGCATGCGGAGCGGCACGCCATCTTCCCACATCGCGGCAATGACATCATCCGCCCAGCCCTGGCGGCGCATGAAGGCCTCGGCGCCCGGCTCCTGAAGCGGCGAGGCGACATCCGGCGTCCAGACGAGGCGCGGCATGGCGAGGAGGCCGGAAATGGCGGCAAGGGCGGCCTCGGCATCGGCCAGCGTTTCGGCATTGCGGAGGGCCCGGACAGGCGCGTGGAAGGCCCGAGGATCGAGCTCGCCTGCGTGGACCTGTTTCGTTCCCGGTTGCCGGCCGACCATTGCATTACCCTGCGGATTTCGAGGGGACGCCGTCCGTTTTATATCCGATATTGCAGATCCGAAAGAGGAAAGGCCGCCGCTGGACCGCCATGCGGCGGGCGGATAGCCTCGCCGCCTGACGCCAAGGCCACACCGGAACGGAAAACCCCATGCAGCGCGACCTCCACGCCATGAGCGCCACGGACTACGACCTCGTGATCGTCGGGGGCGGCATCACCGGGGCGAGCACCGCCTGGGACGCGGCGCTGCGCGGGCTGAAGGTGGCGCTGCTGGAGAAGGACGACTTTGCCCATGCGACGACATCCGGCTCGTCGAAGCTGGTGCATGGCGGGCTCCGCTATCTCGTCAACGGCGAATTGAAGCTCGTGCGCGAGTCGCTTCGCGAGCGGCGCATCTGGGAGAATGTCGCGCCTCATATGGTGCACCCTCTCCCCTTCGTGCTGCCGACCTATGGCTGGGGCATGAAGGGGCCGATCGTGCTCGGCATTGGCCTCGCGCTTTACGACCTCCTCTCCTTCGACCGCAACTGGCTGTCCGACGACGACAAGAAGCTGCCGGGCTTCCGCCGCGTATCGAAGGGAAAGGCGCTCGACCTGATGCCCTCTCTCCGCCGCGAGAACCTGACCGGCGCGATGATCTATTACGACTGCCAGATGTTTGCGCCGGAGCGCCTCTGCCTCGAATGTATCGAAGGCGCGGTGGAACAGGGCGCCGATGCCGCCAATTATGCCGAGGTGACGGGCTTCGAGACGCAAGCCGCGATGGGGCGCGGCGTGCGCGTCACCGGCGTTCACGTCACCGACCGCATGACGGGCGAGAGCGTGACGGTGCGCGGCCGCGTGATCGTGAATGCGGCGGGACCCTGGGCCGACAAGACCATGGCGATGGCCGACGAGACGCCGGCGCGCCGCCTGATCCGCTCCAAGGGCATCCACATCATCACCCGCGACATTTCCGGCGCGAACGCACTCGCCGTGCAATCCGCCATTGGCGGGCATTTCTTCGTCATCCCGTGGCGCGGCCTCACCATCATCGGCACGACGGACACCGTGTTCGAAGACGACCCGGACGAGCTGGGCGTGACGGCGAAGGACATCACCGATTTCCTCGCCGTGGTGAATGACGGGCTGCCGGGGCTGAACCTGAAACGCGAGGACGTGATCCATTTCTATGCCGGCATCCGCCCGCTGGTCGACACGACGCCGCAGGAAGTGCCGGGCGTCGAAACGGGCGAGAGCGCGAAGGATGCGGAGAAGAAGGACAGCTACAATGCGAGCCGCGCCGCGGAGGTCTATGACCACGGCGCCGAAGAGGCAATCGACGGGCTGATCTCGGCCATCGGCGGCAAGTGGACGACATCGCGCCACCTCGCCGAACAGGTGGTGGACCTCGCGCTGAAGAAGCTGGGGAAAAGCGCCAAATGCGAGACGCATTGCACGCCCGTCTATGGCGGCGACATGGCGCGGCTCAAAACCTATGTGGTGCGCGCGCAGAAGCGGCACGCGCATCTGGCGGCGGATGTGGTGGAAAACCTCGTCAATTTCTACGGCAGCCGCATCGACGAAGTGCTGGCGACGGCGGATGAACGGCAAGGCGAGCGCGAGACGCTGCTGCGGCGGCTCGGGCCGGAGAACGCCACCATCGGCGTGCAGGTGGTGCATGCGGTGCGCCGCGAAATGGCGCTGCATCTGGAAGATGTGGTCTTCCGGCGCACGGGGCTCGGCACGGCGGGACATCCCGGCGTTGACGTGATCGGCCAGGCAGCCGAACTGATGGCCCGCGAACTCGGCTGGGACGCAACGACGCTGGCACGCGAAATCGCGGAGACGACGCGGCAGTTCGACACGATACCGGGCGCGCAGAGGGAGGCCGCCGAATGATGCCGCATGTTGCCGCCATCGTGAACCCGCGCTCGGGCGGCGGCCGCACGGGCCGCGCCTGGCGGGTGATTTCCGAGACGCTGGAAAAGGAACTGGGGCCGGTGCGCGCGTATTTCACAGCCTCGCCCTCGACGCCGCATTTCCTGCCGGCCGCCGAACTGACGCGCAAGGCGCTGAAGGACGGCGCGCAACTCGTGATCGCGGTGGGCGGCGACGGCACGATCAGCGAAGTCGTGAACGGCTTTTTTGAAAATGGCGCGCAGATCAACCCGGACGCGCATCTGGCGATCCTGAATGCAGGGACAGGCGGCGACTTCCGCCGCACCTTCGACCTGCCCGACGAAGCCGCCGACTGCGTGAAGCACATTGCGAGCGGCAAGACGCGGCGGATCGACATCGGCCGCCTCACCTTCGTGGCCGAGGACGGGCAGGATACGGACCGCTATTTCGACAATATTGCGAGCTTCGGTCTTTCGGGCGAAACGGTGCGCGCGGTCAACAGCGCCACCTGGCAGAAGTCGCTCGGCGGCAATTTCACCTTCTTCTGGGCGACGCTGGTGACGGCCTTTCGCCACAAGACAAGGCCCGTGCGCATCGTGACCGATACCGGCTTCGACGAGACGCTGAATATCGGCCTCGCCGCCATTGCCAATGGCCGCTATTTCGGCAGCGGCATCAAGATGGCGCCGGAAGCGGAGCCGGATGACGGGCTTTTCGATATCGTGATGATGCGCGACCTCACCTTCATGGACCTGCTGACGGGCACCGGCTCGATGAAGGAAGGCACGCATATCGGAAACGAGAAAGTTTCCGCCACGCGCGCGACATGGGTGACGGCGACACCGCTTGGGCCGGACCCTGTATTGCTCGATGTCGATGGCGAGGGACCGGGCCGCCTGCCCGCCCGCTTTGAAATTCTTCCCGGCGCGATCACGCTCCGGTGCTGACAAAAAGAGATCGGGAGAAACGACCATGACGATCGACCGCACCACATTGCGCTGGAACGGCTGGGGCCCGGTGCGGCAGGAAAATCCGCTGCCGGGCGATGCACCGCAATGGCACTGGATCGAGGAAACGCTGGGTCTGTCGCGCCTGCCCTCGACGCCCGCCGTCGCGCTCCACGACATCCGCCTGCCGCATACGCGGCTGAGCAACGGAACGCTCGGCAAGCTGCGCGAGATCGTCGGCGAGAACCAGCTCCGCACCGATGATTACGAACGCGCTTTCCATGCGCGCGGCAAGAGCTATCACGACCTGCTTTATGTGCGGGCGGGCAATCTCGACATGGCGCCGGACGCCGTTGTCTATCCGCGCAGCGCCGACGAAGTGCTTGCCGTGGTGAAGCTCTGCGCCGAGGAAGACATCTCGCTCATTCCCTATGGCGGTGGCTCCTCCGTGGTCGGCGGCGTCAACGCCATGTCGAAATCGCTCGGCGGCGCGGTCATTACCCTCGACACAACGCTGATGACGCGCATCGTGCAGATCGACAAGGTGTCGATGACGGCGCGCATCGAAGCAGGCATTTATGGGCCCGCGCTGGAAGAGCAGTTGCAGAGCCATGGCGTGACGCTCGGCCATTATCCGCAGAGCTTCCAGTATTCGACACTGGGCGGCTGGATCGCCGCGCGCGGCGCAGGCCAGCAGTCGAACCGCTACGGCAAGGCGGAGAAGTGGCTCGTCTCGGCGAAGCTCGCAACGCCGAAAGGCTTCTGGACGACGGAAGCGACGCCCGCTTCCGCCGCCGGACCGAACCTCAACCAGCTCGTGGCGGGCTCGGAAGGCACGCTCGGCGTCATCTGCGAGGCGGTGGTGAAGATCCACGACCTGCCGGAGCGGAAGGATTATCGCGGCTATCTCTTCAAGAATTTCCAGGCGGGCGTCGACGCGGCGCGGCGCATCAACCATGCGGAAATTCCCGTGGCGATGGTGCGTCTCTCCGATGCGCCGGAGACCTATTTCTTCCAGACCTTCTCCGCAACGAACACCGGCGGGCTGAAAGCGAAGCTGCAACGCGCCTATCTGAAAATGAAGGGCTTCGACAACGCGCCCTGCCTGATGCTGATCGGCCATGAGGGCGACAAGGACACGGTGGTCTGGGCGCAGGAGCAGACGGAGGAAATCTGCAAGCGGCTGGGCGCGCTGGCGCTCGGCACGGGCCCCGGCAAACGCTGGTATCACGGCCGCTTCAACTCGCCCGCCGTGCGCGACCCGATGATGGACCGGGGGCTCGGCATCGACACGCTCGAAACCTCGACCCGCTGGTCGAACATCGCGAACCTGCATGAGAAGGTCATCGCGGCCATCGACACCGCCATGTCGGCCAATATGCCGGAGCAGAATGCGCGCGGCATCGTCATGGCGCATGTGAGCCATTCCTATCCCGACGGCGCGAGCCTCTATTTCACCTTCATCTTTCCGCGCCAGCTCGACCGCGAAGTGACGCAGTGGCAGGCGCTGAAACGCGCGGCATCGGATGCGATCCTGATGAATGGCGGCACGATCAGCCATCACCACGGCGTCGGCACCGACCACACGCCCTGGCTCGGCGAAGAGAAAGGGCCGATCGGCATGTCGATCCTGAAAGCAACCAAGCGCGAGATCGACCCGAAGGGTGTGATGAACCCGGGGAAGCTGCTGGGGTAGCCCCCTACCCCTCCGTCACCATCTTCTTCGACATTTCGATGGCGCTCGCGAAGTCCGTTGCGCGGGTGACGCGGGCGAGTACGCCCATGTCGGCCAGCACGCGGGCGGGCTGCGGCTGGAGGGCGGTGACGATGACTTTCGTGCCATTGCGCTCGCAGCGGTCGATCATGGTCTGGAGCGCGGTGACGCCGGTGGCGTCGATGATGGGCACGGCGCGCATCCGGACGATGAGAACTTTCGGCGTGGCGCCGATGCGGTCCAGCGTCTCGCCGAGACGCATGGCGACGCCGAAGAAGAAGGGGCCGCGAATGAGGCTGGCGGCAACGCCCTCCGGCAATTCATATTCCTGCATGGGCACGAAATCGCGAGGGCTGCTGTCGCTCACATCCTCGTCGATCAGATGAAGATGCGACTGCACTTCGACCGCTTCCGACATGCGGTGCATGAAAAGGAAGGCGGCGAGGACCACGCCGACCTCGATGGCGACGGTGAGATCGACCAGCACGGTGAGCGCGAAGGTGATGAGAAGCACGGCGCGGTCGCCGGCCGGCGCCTTCATCATGTGGCGGAACTTGTCGATCTCGCTCATGTTCCACGCAACCACGAGCAGCACGGCGGCAAGAGCGGCGAGCGGAATATAGGTCGCAAGCGGCCAGGCAAAGAGCATGAAGCCCAGGATGAAGACGGCATGGAGCATGCCGGCGATGGGACCGCGCGCGCCGGCGCGGATATTCGTCGCGGTGCGCGCGATGGCGCCGGTGACGGGAAGACCGCCGACGGCGGCGGAGGCGCAATTGGCAATTCCCTGCGCGACCAGCTCGCCGTTCGAGCGGTGGCGGCGGCCGGTCATGCTGTCGGCAACCATGGCGGAGAGAAGCGACTCGACGCCTGCGAGGAAGGCGATGGTAAAGGCGCTCGGGAAAAGCACGATGAGACGCTGCATCGTGAATTCCGGGAGGGCGGGAGCCGCGAAGGTGGGCTCGAGCCCCGCAAAGCGCGTGCCGATCGTGTCGGTCGGAAGCTGGAAGAGCCAGACAAGCGCGGCGGCGAGCACGACGGCGATGAGAAAGCCCGGCCAGTTGGGCCGGTGGCCGCGCAGAAAGACGATGAGGCCGAGCGAGCCGAGCGCGACCGCGACCGTTTGCGGCGTGATGCCGGGAAGCGCCGCGCCGAGCGCCATCACCTTCTCGATGAATTCCGCCGGCTCGCTTGTCATGGAGAGGCCGAGGAAATCCTTGATCTGGCTCGTCGCGATGATGACGGCTATGCCCGCCGTGAAACCGGTAACGACGGGCTCCGGGATATATTTGATGTAGGTGCCGACGCGCAGAAGCCCGGCGCCGATGAGCATGATGCCCGCCATGGCGCTGGCGATGACGAGGCCGTCATAGCCATGGACCGCGATGACATTGAAGACGACGACGACAAAGGCGCCTGTCGGCCCGCCGATCTGGAAACGGCTGCCGCCAAAAGCGGAAATGAGAAAACCGGCGACGACCGCCGTGATGAGCCCCTTGTCCGGCGTGGTGCCGCTGGCGATGGCGAGCGCCATGGAAAGCGGCAGGGCGACAATGGCGACGGTGAGGCCGGCGATGAAATCGGCGCGGAAATCCCCGAAGCGATAGCCTTCGCGGAGCACGGTGACGAGCTTCGGCACGAAGAGGCCGGATGGTGAGTTCTTGTCGCTTGCGGCCAGTTGCTTGCCCCCCGCTCCGATCAGCCGTTCTCGACGATACGCCTGAGTTCAGCCTTGGCGATCTTTTCGAGCGTCGAGCGCGGCAGCGCATCGACAATCCGAATCTCGCGCGGACGCTTGAAATCCGCAAGGCCCTTGGCGCAGGCTGCGTCGATCTGCGCAGCAAGGTCTTTCGGCGCCGACGCCTCGCCGCCCGGCACCAGAACGAAGAGAACCGGCACTTCGTCCAGCATCGGGTCGCTTTTCGCCACCACCGCGCATTCCTGGATGCCCGGCACGGTCATCACGACGCGCTCTATTTCGGAGGCCGCGACATTTTCGCCGCCGACCTTCAGCATGTCCTTGTCGCGGTCGGCAAAGGAGATGAAGCCGTCTTCGCCGAGCGTCACGCGGTCGCCGGTGATGAAATAGCCTTGCTCATCGAAGCTCTTCGAGGTCGCTTCGGGATTGTTCAGATATTCAAGGAAGAGCGAGAGGCCCGGATATCCGCGCACGAGAAGATTGCCCGTCTCGCCCGGCGCAACAGAAGCGCCATTGTCGTCGAGGATCGCAATTTCATAAGCCGGAGAGGGCTTGCCGATCGACATGGGCCGGTTCGGCAGGTGAATGTCGCCGACGATGCCATGCGTGATCGTTTCCGTCATGCCCCACCAGCCGATGGTCTTGACGCCGAAATGTGCGTCCGTCGGCGGCGCGGAAATGCCGTTGCCCCAATAGCGGTAGCTGTGCGACTTCGGCTTTTCCTGGCTCATCAGCGCGCGGACGCAGAAGGGCACCATGGAGGTCCAGGTGCAGCCATGCTTCGCCGAGATATTCCAGAAGCGCGAAGCGGAGAAACGCGGCTGCAGCACCACGGTGGCGCCCACCCAGAGCGCGGCCAGCACCGAATAGGACTGCGCGTTGGTGTGGAAGAGCGGCAGATAGGTGAGATGCACGTCGGAGGCGCGAAGGTCTTCATGCATGGCGCAGAGCTTCGCACCCCAGAGCGCGTTCGCATGCGTCCAGACGACACCCTTGGGCCGCGAGGTGGTGCCGGAGGTGTATTGCACACCGACGGCGAGCATGGGATCGGGCGCGCGGAGCGGCACATCCGCCGCGTCGCCGTAAAGCGCGGAGAAGCTTTCGGACTTCGCCGGGCGGTTCGTCTCTTTCGGCGCGGCGCCATTATCCGTCTCGGTGACGGCGAGCCATTTGATCTTCCTGCAGGAGGCGGCGACGAGCGAGGCGAAAGCCGGCTGCGTGATCGCGCCCACGACTTCGGCATGGTCGCTGAAGTAGATCAGGTCATCCTCGACGGAGCGTGCATTGGTGGTGACGGCGACGGCACCGAGATGGGCGCAGGCATACCAGGCGATGAGGCTTTCGGGGCAATTGTCGAGATGGATGAGAACACGCTCGCCCGTCTTCACGCCGCGCTTCTTCAGCCCCGCCGCAACTTGGGCCACCTCATGCGCGAAGGCACGGTAGCTCCACGTCTTCGCGGCACCCTCGAACGGCTCCCAGATCAGGAACGGATGCTCTGGCCGCGCCGCGACATGGACGGCCAGCAAATGCGGCACATCGAAATTCGAGAATGGATGAACGAGCGGCGAGCGGAGCGCAGGCATGTTTCTCTCCCCATGTTGTTCCAAGTCCTATAGCGCATGCTTGTGCGCGGTTCCATTCCCGCTCTAGAGTTTTGACCGGGCGTATAAATCCGGGAGGGGACGCGAGCAAAAGCGAGGTCCCACATGACGCCGAAAACAAGGCCGCTTGAGGAAATCCGGGGATTGCTGCTCGATGTGGGCGGCGTTCTCTATCAAGGCAGCGAGGCGCTGCCCGGCGCCGTCGAAGCCGTTCGCCACCTGCGCGAGCGGCAGATGCCGTTCCGGCTGCTGACCAACACGACGCGGACGACAAGGGCCGGACTGACGAAACGGCTGGCGGAGATGGGTTTCGATGTCGGCGAAAACGACATCGTGACGCCGGCGAGCATTGCAGCCTCCGTGCTTGAGCGGGACGGCGCAAGCGCACATCTCCTCGTTCATCCAGACCTTCTGCCCGACTGTCCGCCGGAAGCAACAGCGCCGAACGCCGTGCTGATGGGCGATGCGGGCGAGTATTTCACCTTCGAGCGGCTGAACCGCGCTTTCCGCATATTGGTGGATGGCGGCCGGCTTTATGCGCTCGGCAAGAACCGTTTCTTTCGCGGCGAAGACGGTTTCGAACTGGATGCCGGGCCTTTCGTTGCCGCGCTCGAATATGCAGCGGAGGTGGAAGCAGAGCTGATCGGCAAACCCGCCCGCGATTTTTTCACGACGGCGGCAGCGGAATTGGACCTGGCGCCGGAAGAGGTGGCAATGGTGGGAGACGATCTCGAAAGCGACATTGAGGGCGCACTCGCCGCCGGGTTGCAGGCGGTGCTGGTCAGGACCGGCAAATATCGCGACGGAGACGGTTCAAAAGCAAAGAGAGGCGGCGCACATGTCGCCGCCTCCCTGGCCGAATTCGTGGATGAATTGTTGGCCTAGGCCAGTGCTTCCTTCAGCGCCTTGGCTGCTGCCTTTACCGCGTCGCGCGATACATCGAGCGCGCCCTGCAGGTTGAAGAAGCCGTGAATCATGCCTTCGTAATTGACATACTCGACCTCGACACCGGCTTTCTTGAGCGCCTCGGCATAGGCCTTGCCCTCATCGCGGAGCACATCGAAACCGGCAGTGACGACATAGGCCGGCGGCAGACCGGTAAGCGTCGGCGCGCGAAGCGGCGCGGCGAAGGGATTGGCGGGGTCCTCGCCGGCGTTGACGACATAGTGGTTCCAGAACCAGTCCATGCCTTCGGCTTCAAGAAAATAGCCTTCGGCGAAATCCTTGTAGGACTGTGTGCCGCGCGGCGCATCCGTGACCGGATAGATGAGAAGCTGGAAGGCGATCTCCGGGCTCTTCTCCGCCTTGGCGCGGAGGCAGACGGCGGCCGCGAGATTGCCACCCGCGCTGTCGCCCGCGACCGCGATGCGGTTCGGGTCGATGCCGATTTCGGATGAGTTGCTCTCGACCCATTTGACGGCGGCGAACGCATCATCGAAGGCGGCCGGAAACGGCGCTTCGGGCGCAAGCCTGTAGTGAACCGCAATGACCTTGCAGCCGGCTTCGTTGGCCAGCGTGCGGCAGAGCGCGTCATGCGTATCGAGATCGCCGATGACCCAGCCGCCGCCATGATAATAGACGAGCGCCGGGCCGGTGCCGCCTGCGGCGACGGGCGTATAGATGCGAACGGGAATGTCGCCCGCCGGGCCCGGGATCGTGCGGTCCTCGGTCTTGCCGATGGCGACGCCCTGAAGGTCGAGCATGCCGGCCATGGCGCGGTACATCTCGCGCCCCGCGGCCGGCGGCAGATCGATCAGGCGCGGCGCGTCCGGATCGGCGGAAAGCTGGTCGAGCAGCGCTTTCGCTTGTGGATCGAGTGACATGTCGGAAAGGCCCTCCCCGGCTCTTTTATTTCCTGGAGGACCCTTTTAGCCGCCGGGCGCTATCCGCGCCAAGCGGCAAGTTCGGCTAGTGGAGAACCTCGCCTTCGCGGCTGCGGCGCCCTTCCACCATGTCCAGAACGACACAACGCAGCGTCCGCCACGCGTCGGCGCGCATGTTCTCGCCGATCTGCTCAAGCTCGGTGACGGCGGTATCGGCGTAATAGAGCGCCTTGCGCCCATGCGTATCGACCATATAGGCGGCAAGCAGGTTGATTTCGTGGTCGGTAATCATCGGCATCTCCGGGTGAGCTTTTATGTCCGCACAACCGGTTGCAACCGCCGGACCACAAAGGCCAGCCGGATATTGCTCTTTCAAATCAACAGTTTAATGAAGGCCTCCAGTTCCGGCCCGCAGCACTGGCGGCAAGGTTTACCGGACCGGAAACGCACCGGCGGCGAAATTTGCCGCCCTTCCCTACCAGGGCTCGGCATGGGTGCGGATATCGACCTCGAAGCTCCAGGCCGAGCGCTTCTGGCGGTGGAGCTGGATATAGACATCGGCGATGCCGTCGAGATCGATGAGCCGGCCCTCCTGTTCCCGCTGGGCGGCATATTGCGGCACCATCGTATGAAGCTTCTCGCCCGAGATGCCGCCATCTATGACGACATGGCCGACATGGAGGCCGAGGGGGCCGAATTCCTTGGCAGCACTCTGGGCGAAGGTGCGAAGCCCGCCCTTGGCGGCGGAGAAGGCGGCAAAGCCTTCCTTGCCCCGCATGCTGGAGGAAGCGCCCGTGAAGAGGAGCGTACCCTCGCCGCGCGGCGCCATGTGGTCCGACGCCTCACGCGCGAAGAGGAAGGCGCCATAGGTGCAGACGCGCCAGCTGCGTTCGAAATACTCGGCCGTCATGCCGGAAATCTTGCCGGGGGTGTTGTTGCCCGCATTGTAGATGGCCAGCGCGACGGGGCCCGTCTCCTCCGCGCAGTTCCAGAGGTCGATCACCTGCGCTTCGTCCGTGACGTCGCAGATGATGGCAGTGGCCGCGCCGCCTTCCGCCCGTATCGCCTCGGCGACCGCTTCCAGCTTTTCAAGCGTGCGGCCCGCCACAAAAACGTGAAGCCCCTCGCCCGCCGCCCTGTGAGAGAGCACCGCGCCAAGCCCCTTGTGCGGGCCAACCCCCGCCACGATTGCCGTTGCCGCCATAGTGAAAGCCTTCCGCTGGTTGAGCTGGAAGATATATGGTCAGTTCAGAAAGAGAACCAAGGGCAAAAACATCAGCCGGCGAAGCCGCCTTCATCGAGGAAGGATTGCTCCTCAGGCGTCGTGACCCGGCCGAGCACGGCGTTGCGGTGGGGGAAGCGGCCGAAGCGATGGATGATGTCGCGATGCTCGACGGCAAACTTCATCGTCTCGGGATCGTCGAGACGTTCGGCGAAATAGACGAGGCCGCGCTCCTGCGCCGCGAGATCTTCGGCATGCATGTAGGGCATGTAGAACCATTTGCGCACGGTGACCGGCGTTTCGACATCGAAACGGCGGCGTACCGCTTCATCGGCGAGCGAAAGCGCCTTCGGGTCCTGCAGGAAGGCGCGGTGATCCCCGCGGTAGAGATTGCGGGAGAACTGGTCGAGCAGAATGATGAGCGCAAGCGCCCCTTGCGCATTGCCCATCCAGTCATCGAAACGCCCTTCGGCGGCGGCGCGATGCGCCTCGCCGAAGCGGCGCTTGATATCGGCATCGAAGGCATCGCTCTTCTTGAACCACTTTTCCGGCCCCGCGCCGAACCAGAAATCGAGAACATCGCGAGGCCGAACGCTCTCCATCGTCACACCACGATCACATCGGCGGCGGCAGGCTCTTCATAAAGCCGCTCGACCAGATGCGCGCGGCGCGACGCTGTTGCCGCCTGGTTCACATAGCCCTTGTCGGTGATTTCATGACCGTCGATGGAAGGCGGTTCCAGCATGAGATGAATGCGCGCAATGCGGGTCGAAGAGCCGCCGCCAGCCTTGTTGTGACGGGAAAGCGCCTCGCGGAGATAAGTGGCGACCTTGGGATGCGTGACGACTTCTTCCGGTGCCGCATCATCGGCGAACCCCGCTATCTTGCGGGCGGCGGCGATATTCGGCCAGGCGAGAAGCGCGATATAGGCCCGGTCCAGACCGCAGACGACGGCGTCCTGGACGAGCGGCGAGCAGGCGGCGACGACGTCGGCCCGCAGCGTACCAGTCGACACCCAGGTGCCCGACGAGAGCTTGAAGTCTTCCGTCACGCGCCCGTCGAAAACGAGGCCGAGTTCTGGCTTCTGTTCGTCGAGGAATTTCGCGGCATCGCCGAGACTGTAGAACCCTTCCTCATCGAAAACTTCCGCCGTCTTTTTCGGATCGTTGAGATAGCCGGGCGTTACGGTGCCACCCTTGACGCGCACTTCCATCTTCGCGCCGTTCGGCACGAGCTTCAGCGTGATGCCGGGGACGGGAAGGCCGACAAGACCGACGCGCTCCGTCACCCAATGGACAACGGTGATGCCCTGCGTCTCCGTCGCGCCATACATGGTGGTGAGTGGAATGCGATGGCCGGTCTCTGCGACGGCAAGCGCCTGCATCCGGTCATAGATGTCGCTCGACAGCGTTGCGCCGCCATAGCCCATATATTCGAGATTGCGAAAGAAGTTGGCGCGGAGTTCCGGGTCACGCTCCATCGCATCGGCGAGCATCGCGAAAGCAATGGGCGCGGAGCCGAAGACGCGAGGAGAAACGTCGCGCAGGTTCTTGATCGTCTGCTCGAACATGCCGGGGACGGGCTTACCCGCATCGAGATAGACCGTGCCCCCGGCGTTCATATTGCCGTTGAAGCCGATATTGCCGGCGGAGATGTGGTTCCACGGCATCCATTCGAGGCTTTGCGGGATCTCGTCCGGATCGGGCTCTTCGCTCCGGAGCGCCTCGGCGGCGGCAAGCTGCGTCATCATCATGCGATGCGTCTGGAGGACGCCTTTCGGCATGCCGGTGGAACCGGAGGTGAAAAGATATTTCGCCACCGTGTCATGGCCGATGCGGTCCATCGAGGCGCGAACATCGGCACTGACGGGCGTGGCAACGAGATCGGCATAGGAGGTCGCGCCTTCGATGCTGCCGGTGCAGGTGACGATTTCGGCACCTTCGCCGACGGCGGCGAGCGCACGGGCAAAGAGATCGCCATGATCGGCAAAGATCATCCGCGGGCGCGCGAGCGACACGACATGACGGAGCTTGGAAAAATCCGAGCTCATCAGCGAATAGGGAACACTGATGGGCGCAACGGGCACGCCCGCCTTCATCGCGCCGAGTGCCATGACGGCATGAGCGAGCGAATTGCCCGACAGGATCATCAGCGGCGTATCGGCATCGAGCCCGCGCGCCAGCAGCCCGGTCGCAACGGCATCTGCTTTCGCATTCGCTTCGCCGTAAGTGATGAAGCCCCACGCACCATCCGCGCCGCGCTCACCGATGAATTTACGCTCGGGATGCATGCCCGCGCGCTCTTCCAGAATATGCACGACGCTGCGCTTCATCTCGGGCAGCGGATGATCCGAGGAGATATAAACCGTACCGTCCGTCTCGCGCCGCACGGTTATTTTCGGCGGCTTCTGTTTCAGCGGCTTGAAAGGCGCGGGCGCGCGCGTGTCTTCTGCAAGGCTCATGGGACGTCCTCCGGTTGCGATATGGCGGCGGGCCGCGCGTTCATGGCGCGCGGCCCTTGTTTTTCAATTTTGCCGGCCAGTGGCGCAGGTCAGTTGACCATGCGCGCGCGGCCTTCCCAGAACGGTGCGCGCAGCTCGCGCCGGAGAATCTTTCCCGACGGATTGCGCGGCAGCGCCTGGATGAAATCGACCGATTTCGGCACCTTGTAGCTGGCGATACGCGTCTTCGCGAAGGCGATGATCTCTTCCGGTGTGGCTTGCTCGCCAGGCTTCAGAACGACGATGGCCTTTACCGCTTCGCCCCACTTCTCGTCCGGCACGCCGATGACGGCGGCATCGGCAATGGCGGCATGGCCGAAAAGCGCATTCTCGACTTCGGCGGGATAGATGTTTTCACCGCCCGACACGATCATGTCCTTCACCCGGTCATGGATGAAGAGATAGCCGTCATTGTCGAAGAAGCCGGCGTCGCCCGTATAGAACCAGCCGTCGCGGATCGCATCCTTCGTTGCGTCGGCGCGGTTCCAGTAGCCCTTCATGATCGAAGCACCGCGAATGACGATTTCGCCGACCTCGCCGGTCGGCACATCGGCGCCCTTGTCGTCCACCACGCGCACTTCCATGCCGGGATTGGGGATGCCGCAGGAGCGGAGCTTGCCCTTGGCGGGATCATGCGCCTCCGGCGGCAGGTTGGTCGCGCCGCCCGCCGTTTCGGTGAGGCCGTAGACTTGCACGAAGTCGGCGCCCTTGAACGTATCCTGCGCCCGGCGCAGCACGTCTTCGGCAATCGGCGAAGCGCCGTAGAGGATCTGGCGGATCGACGAAACGTCCGTCGTCGCCATGTTGGGCTGCTGCAGGAGGAAGAGAATGACGGCAGGCACCATGAAGGCGATGTTGATCTTCTCGCTCTCGATGAGCTTCAGGATCGCCTGCGGATCGACATCCTTCAAAATGATGTTCTTGCAGCCGTGGATATTGCCGATGAGGCCGATATTGACGCCCGCGACATGGAACAGCGGCATGCAGACCAGCGCAACTTCGCCCTCGCCCCAATTTGCCCAGCCGGCCTCGCCGCCCTGGGCGAAGATCGACATGTAATTGGCATTTGTAAGCTGCACGCCTTTCGGATGGCCGGTGGTACCGCTCGTATAGAGCTGGATCACGTCATCGTCGGGATCGGCGGGCAGCATCGGATCTTCGGATTTCGCGGCATCGCGCCAATCGTCGAAGGAGGTCCAGTCGTTGCGGCCGCCATCAAGCGCGATCACCTTGCGCACCGTCGGACACTCCGGCAGCACCTTTTCCACGATGTCGTAGAATTCAGCGCCGACGAACAGGATTTCGGTACGGCTGTCATTCAGCACATAGGCAACCTCCGGCGGCGCGAGACGCCAGTTGACGCCCACGACGACGGCCTTCGCCTTGAAGGCGCCATAGAGCATTTCGAAATAGCGGTCGGACCCCTTGCCCATGAAACCGATGCGGGCATCGGGCTTGCAGCCATCCGCGATCAGCGCCTGCGCGACCTGGCTGGCGCGGCGGTCCAGCTCGCCATAGCTCGTTTCCCGCCCCTCGAAGACCTGCGCGATGGCATCCGGCGCGCCCGAGCCCCATACCCGCGTGATGTCGGCTACCGAGCGAACCTGTGCGATATCCACCATTTTCCGTTTCCTCCCGTTGCGCCCGGCTGTCCCCGCGCCGGCTCTCATTGGGGCCGAGTTTAGCCAGCCCTGCGGGCGGGGCAAGCAAAGCCGGGCGCGCCCACGCTTTGTTGATCGCCGGCCCGATTATCCCGCGACCGCTTCCTTGCGCTGGACGCAGCGTCCGCGCCGGTTAGACTGCCTGCAACCAGAAACGCCAGCCAGCGAAGGAACCGACAGAGATGGCCCGCATCCCCTATTTCGATACCGCCAAGGCAACAGGCCGCGCCAAGGACGTCTATGAAAAGCTGCCGAACCTCAACATCTTCCGGATGCTCGGTCATTCGGGCGACATGATCGACGGCTTCATCAAACTCGGAAACGCGATCCTGATTCACAGCGAACTCGATCCCGTTCTCCGGGAAATCGCCATCGTGCGCGTAGGGGTGCTGAAGGGTGCCTCTTACGAGGTCTACCAACATGAGGCGATCTCGCGGAAGCTCGGCATGTCCGAGGAGCTCATCAAGGCGATCCATGAGGGCCCGGACGCGAAGATTTTCGATGAGACGCAACGGGAGGTGATGCGCTTCACCGATGACGTGGTGAAAAACACCCGCGCCTCCGATGCGACCTTCAACCCGCTCGCGGAAAAGCTCGGCTACAAGCAGCTTCAGGAACTCGTCATCACCATCGGTTTTTACACGACCGCCTGCTATTTCCTCGAAACCTTCGACGTCGATATCGAGGAGGCGGGACATAAGTCGGGTGTGAAACTGCCCGGCATGCAGGACTGAGCGATGGCGCGGATTCCCTATCCCGATCCGGCCGGCCTGCCGCCGGAGAACCGGGCGCTGCGCGAAACGCTGCCGCCGCTGAATATCTTCAGGATGCTCTCCGGCGCGGGCACATCCTTTCCGGCCTTCATGCGGCTCATCAACGCTTATCTGAACGATGGCGTACTCGATCCGGAATTGCGCGAGCTGGTGATCCTGCGCGTCGGCCACCTCTGCGGCTCTCGCTACGAGGTGCACCAGCACAAGCGTGTGTCGCGCATGCTGGGTATGAGCGCAGAGCGGATCGAGGCGGCGGCAGGCAGCCTGCCCTCGCCTTACCTGAGCGGCAGCGAAAACGCCGTTCTTGCCTTCACCGATAACCAGGTGGCGCAGGTAAAGGCCGATGACGCTCTTTTTGTCACCGCGCATGAACATCTCGGCGATGCCGGCATGCAGGAACTCGTTATCGTGATCGGCATCTATCTTCTCGTCTGCCGCTACCTCGAAACTTTCGAGATCGAAATCGAGGACGAGGACATTCCGACCAGCGGGCTCGATGAAATAAGAAGGAGCATGGAAAAGCCATGACCGCGAAAGAGGGCTATGTCAGGCCCCTTCCAGCTGAATCGGAAGGCCGGGCGCCGGGCCGGGGACGGCTTCAGGGCCGCAGTATTCTCGTGGTAGGCGGCGGACAGCGCGTCCTCGATGCCGCGACCGACCCCGTGGGCAATGGCCGCGCCATGTCGCTTCTCTTCGCGCGCGAAGGCGCGGAAGTCGCCGTGGCCGACATAAACCTTCCCTCGGCCGAAGAAACCGTTGCACAGATCGTGGGGGAAGGCGGCAAGGGCCACGCGATAAAGGCCGACATATCGAAGCCTGACGACATCACCGCGATGCTTCAGGAAGCCGAAAAGGTGCTCGGCAAGATCGACGGGCTGGTGCTGAATGTTGGCATCGGCGCCGGCGGGCTCGGCCTTGAAGGCGCGACGCCCGAAGATTGGGACAAGGTTCTCGCCATCAATCTGCGTGGTCCGATGCTCTGCTGCAAGGCGGCGCTGCCGAAGCTTGCGGACGGCTCGCCCGTGGTTTTCATTTCATCGATCGCCGGGCTGATCGCCGGTTCGCGCCTGCCTGCCTATGACGCATCCAAGGCAGCCCTTGGCGGCCTGATGCGCCATGTGGCGCTTGAAGGCTCAAAGCGCGGCATTCGCGCCAACATCGTCGCGCCCGGCCTCGTGGACACGCCGCTCGGGCGCGTCGCGACGCAGGGCCGCCCCTCGCGCGGGCGCACGCCTGTGCCTTTCGGCCGGCAGGCTACCGGCTGGGAGATAGCCTATGCGGCGCTTTTCCTTGTCTCGGACGAAAGTGTCTATGTGACGGCCCAGACGCTCGCGGTCGATAGCGGGCTTACCGGCATTTCCTGATCGTCAGGATGCGGCCTTGTAGCCGAAATAGTGCGCGACATTCGCCGTGCGACCTCGAATCGCATGGAGTTCTTCCGGGCTGAACTCGGGCCGGTAATATTCCGGCGGATGGAGCCGCAACCGGGCCCGTTCGACAATGTCCGGTGAGGCGTCGAGCCTGCAGTGCTCGATGATCTGCTGCATGACGAGGTCCGGCTTTTCGCAAAGATCTTCGTAGCGAACGACAAGTGCCGCCTCGGCAAGCGCCGGATTGGCCTCGAAACGCTCCGCGAGATAGCCGTAAACTTCCGCCCATTGCAGCGCCCAGCCTTCGGCCTCCTTGCCTTCAGCCCAAAGGCCGGCAATTTCCGCCGCGGCGCTTTCATTACCGCAATTGATCGGCATCCGGTCCAGACCGAACTCGAAGTGCCCCGCCCGCGCCAGGTGCGCACGCGCTTCCGGATGATTGACCTCTCCCTGAACGAACAGCTTGTGCTGCTTCATCAAGGACGCGATATGCCAGATCGGTCCGCGCACCGGAACGACGAAGCGCGCATCCGGAAACATCTTCAGCAGGTATTCGAGCCGCGTCGTATTGTAATTTGCCTTGGCGAGATAGCGCTGACCGTCGCGCACGAAGAGCAGCTTCCGAATATGAGCACGAAGAAACTCTTCAAATTCCGGATGTCCGTCATCACCTGAAAAAGTCTCGTCCCAGACGCGCTTGTGCAGATGCGGAAAGAAATTCATCCAGATCGGCTCTTCGAATGCCTCGGGACTTTCCGAGGTGACATAGATGCCGTCCTTGTGGGCTCGCTCCGCCGGCTTGTCGTCCTTGAAGGGCATATAGTCGACCAGCTTGTTCCAGAGGATCGGCGTGAAGAGCGGCGGGAAATCGCGGTAACGCTGCGTCGCCACCTGCGGGTGTTCCGCAAGCAGCTCCAGCAACACGGTGCTGCCGCTCCGCGCGAGACCGCTGACCCAGACCGGCGACGTGACCGGAATATCGTCGAACCGGTCCTCGAACAGTTTCGTCTCGAATTTCGCAAGCGACTGCATCAGCTTTGGCCGCTCGAAAAGAAGCCGGCCCACTACATCCATCCACGGGCTGACCATGAATTTGTCGGTCGGCGACGGAGCGGAAGAGAATTCCATGGTCATGCTATTTTCCCCACTTTCTTGATGATGAGCGAGAAGGCGATAACGAAGGTGAAGAAGAGAACCTCCCATCCCCGGAACCATGAAGGACCGAAGGAGAAGACCTCTACCTTCGGCATGGAAAGCTCGACGCTCTCGACAGGGCCGTCATCCGGCAGATAGCCGGAGGGGTTGCCGATCAGCACGTTCCACCATCGATATTTCTCGACAACGGGCGTTGGGCGCGGCAGCGCTAAATCCGAGACGATGTCGCCTTCCGAGGAGCGAACAATGACGCGCCGTTCAACCATCGCAGCTTCGAAGCCGTTTGGCCGCGCTTCTGCCGAAACATCTTCGCCTTCGGCCGGAAAGCGATATCCGTAGTCGTTGGAAATCCAGACGATAAGGGCGAGGACAGGAAGCGAAGCCGCCAGCGCCGGGGGCAAGGCAAGCCATAGCCTCTTGCCGGCGGTGCGAAAGACGCGCGAGATGAGGGGCGAGGCCCCGTCGAACTCTCCATCATAGGCATTGAGCTCCTGCCGGGCGGCAAGCGCTTCAGCTTCCGTAGCGACGAGCTTTTTTTGCGGCGACAAGATCTTGTAGAGCCACATGGACAAAGCCGAAGCGACGAGCGCCCAAAGAACAAGGCGAATTGCCACCGGCAGCGGCGCGAGCGGCATGTCCAGCAATCGAAACAGCGGCGTAGGCAGATCGAAGAAGCCCATGGCCCTAGACCGGCCCTAACGGGCCCGCGACGACCCTGCCGTGTCGCGCGGGTGAACGCGGTCCTCGACAGGTGCGCGACCAGACGTCTGCGCCAGCTGCTGGCGGCGGCGCATCATGCGGCGTATTGGCCAGCCTATGACGAAAGCGGCCGCGGCACCCACTGCCAGCAAGACACCAATCAACGCACCGATGACGCTGAGACCGGCGCCAGGTCCGACATAGGCAAGAGCCGGGCTGGCGACACTCATGGTGAAAATCGCAACGAAAGCAAAAGTCGTTTTACTGCCCATCACTCGTTCCTTTCGGTTAGGGCTACCGATCAATTCGACACCGGCCTGAAAGAAGCATCGATCTCCTCCGGCGTGTAGCGCTTGGCCCAGGCGACAATCGGTATCTGCTTGTCGCCGTCGCCGCCGCGCACAGGATTGACGTATTCCCAGACAATTTCTCCTTCGGGCGTCACTTCCAGAAAGCGGCCCGCTTCAGACTCGGTAATGAGCGTATTGCCGTTCTCCAGCCGCGCAGCTTCAGAACGAAGAACGCTTTTGAGGGGGTCCTGTTCCGACCCCTCATATTGCCAGACGATCTCCATTGTTTCGGGCTTGAACTCGATGACGCGAGAGCCAGCGGGGCCGTTGAAGTTTCCGCCATTGTCGAAGAGGAGAATGTTGCCGTTCGCGAGCGGCTCGGCATCGTGCTGGCCGATCCACGGACCAGTCGTGCCCCAGACAATTTCCTCTTTCTCGGGATCGAGAACGCCGACAAGCTTGATGTTGCGGAAAGAGATCATCAAATCGCCTTCCCGCGCGATGTTCATGGCATCGCCCGCTTCTGCGCCCACATACTTCACCGAATTGCTATGAAGGGGATCTTGCGCGGCGCGGCGCGTAAGGCCGCCATAGAGCCATTTGAAGCGCGACTCGGCGATTACATCGAGTAACGAAAACCGTTTCTGCACATCTCCATCGGGCGAAAGAATTGTCAGAAAATCCTCGATAAGCGGAGTTTCGAGATTTCCCTGTTCCGGCACGGGCTCATGCCGCATTTCATGCGTCAGGAGATAGATTTTTCCGTCGGGGCCGACATCGAGATCGTGATGCGCGCGCTCGTCCAGATAAGTCCAGAGAACATTCGATTCCTTGTCGAGTTTCACGAGGCCAAGGCCCCAAGGCGTGTCGCCAGACCCTTCATAGAGAGCCAGCAGATCGCCATTCGGAAACATGTAGGACTTGCGTATGTAAACGAACGGACCGATGGCTCCGGCTGCTTCTCGTTTCCCGTCCCATATTTCCTCGGGGGGCACATGCCAGCGGTGCACCTCTTTACCGGACATATCGACCAGGAATGCGCTGGCTTCATGGGACGATGTGTAGAGCGTGTAGCCGTTGTGTGCCCGGTCGGCGAGATATGTGACGACACCCCTGTTGTCGTTTCTCGCTTCGTACCAGAGGTCCGTCTTGTATGGATCGCTGTACTGCGTCGATTTAGCGTAAAGCGCCACAGCCGCTTCATGTGCATTTGTCAGCAGCCGGTAAGGCGGGACTTTTGCGATTATGACGTAAGCCCCGACAAGAAAGGCAATGAGGGCTATCGACAGAACGAAGAGAGAAGTGCCGATCCATCCTCCGCCGTCAGACATCGCTTCATTCTCTGAAGCGTCACGGCGGGAAGGGGAATCTGCGGGCTGATAGGTCATTGCTCCTGCCTTATCTTCGCTCGTAAATCCGCCCACCTGGATCGGAGCCCGGAGCTATGGCGATAAAAAGACAGAAGAGGGGCGAGAGAGAGGCAATTGCCGCGATGCTCTTTCGGTCAACGGATTGAAACGGCATCTTGAATAACGGACAGCTTCGCCTGACACTCCCTGAACAAAAATCAGGGGGAAGTACCATGGGTTTGGGTCTCAGCCGGTTTCAATATACGAAGGGCCTGCACGATCTCGGCAATGGCGGCTATGCCTGGCTGCAGCCGGACGGCGGATGGGGCTGGTCGAATGCCGGCCTCATCGTCGATGGGGGTGAATCGTTTCTCATCGATACATTGTTCGACGTACCGCTCACCCGCGACATGCTCGATGCCATGCGGAAGGCGGAACCGAAGGCCGCCGCAAAGATAAACACACTCGTCAACACGCATCACAATGGCGACCACTGCAACGGTAACGAATGCTGCCAGGGTGCTGAAATTATTGCACACAAGCTCGCGGTTGAAGGCATGCGGCACGAACCGCCCGCCCTGCTCGCGGGCTTTCTGGACATGGCACCAGGTCTCGGCGACCTCGGCAAATATGTGAAGCAGTGCTTCGGTCCCTTCGATTTCAAGGGCGTTACGCAAACCCTGCCGGAAGTGACTTTCGAGACGGAACTCACGCGCCATGTCGGATCGAAGGAAATTCGCATCATGCATGTAGGCCCTGCTCACACGCCGGGCGATGCGCTTGTTTACGTTCCGGCCGACAAGACGGTTTTCACGGGCGACATTCTGTTCATCGAGGGGCATCCGATCATGTGGGAAGGACCCGTCTCGAACTGGATCGACGCCTGCGACAGGATCATGGCGATGGACGTTGAAACCGTCGTGCCGGGCCATGGACCCATCACTGGCAAGAACGGTGTGAAGGCGGTACGGGATTATCTGGTCTATGTCCGCGACGAAGCGCGTAAACGCTACGACGCCGGCCTGTCTGCGTTTGACGCCGCGCTCGATATCGACATGACGGACTACGATAGCTGGGGCGACGGAGAACGGATCGTCGTCAACGTCACGACGCTCTACAAGGAATTTTCCGGCGACGACACACCAAACGACGTGCCAACGATCTTTGGCCAGATGGCGGAAATTACAAAAAGACAAGGCCGTCTGAAAGGCTGACGCAGGGGCAAGCTTTCCTCACGCAGGCGTGATGGTAGCGCGGCTGGACAGCGCAACGCACCGCGCGGATGATCCGCCCGAACAAAAACCGGGAAAGCCAAACCCATGCTGACGCTCTACGAACATCCCTTGTCGCCCTACGCGCAGAAAGTGAAGATTTCCGCCCGGGAAAAGGGGCTGGATCTCAACCTCAAGACACCTGATGGTATCGGTGCCGGCACAAGCAGGGGCGAATTCATCGGTGCCAATCCACGCGCGGAAGTGCCCGCCCTGATCGACGGCTCGGTTCAGATATTCGATTCGACCATCATTCTCGAATATCTGGAGGACAAGTTTCCTTCGCCCGCCATGCTGCCCGCCGCGCCCGCGGACCGGGCGCGCGTCCGCATGATCGAGGAAGTGTGCGACACGCATTATGAAGCGATCAATTGGGGTCTCGGCGAGATCGGCTGGTTTGGCCGCGCCACTGGCGCGAAAGCGGACGAGATAAGGCGCCTCGCCGCGGAACAGACTTCAAAAATCCACACATGGCTGACAAGAAAACTCGGCACAGCCGATTGGTTCAATGGCGAGAGCTTCGGCTGGGGCGATCTTTCCCTTGTGCCCTATATCAACGGCTCGGCCGGTTTCGGAAACGCACCTGATGAAGGCTCGGCTCTCGGCCGCTGGCTCGCCCGCACAAACGCGCGTCCAAGCGTCGCACAAACGGCGAAGGAAGCACGCGACAGCATAGCCGGCATGACGGCGGTGGCGAATGTGCTGGAACAGGGGCTCTTCAAGCGCGAGTATCGCGACCACCGGCTTGAATGGATGATGAAGACAGGCGGCGCCGAGATCGTCCTCGAAGGCCTGAAGAAGAATAACATCCGCTTCAGCTACGACTTCGAATAGGGGAACGCATGTCCGCCAACGCGCAATCGATCATCCTGCATCAATACGATATCTCGCCGTTTTCGGAAAAAGTGCGTGTGGTGCTGGGGATAAAGGGGCTCGACTGGTTCGCCTGCGAGGAACCGGTCATCATGCCGAAGCCGGAGCTGGTGGCTCTCACCGGCGGGTATCGGAAGATCCCGGTGATGCAGATTGGCGCCGATGTCTATTGCGACACGCAGATCATCATTCGTGAGCTGGAGAGGCGCTTTCCGAAGCCTTCGATATTCGTCGGTGGCGACCGGGGGCTCGGCTGGGGCATGGGGCTGTGGACCGACCGCAGCTTCTTCATGGCGGCCGTTGCGGTGATTTTCGGCAATGCACCGGATGCAATGGGCGAGGATTTCAAGGCGGATCGCACCAAGCTGATGGGCCGGCCCTTCGACACCGAAGGTATGAAGGCGGCCGCGCCGATGATGGCCGAGCAGCTCCGCGCCAATCTCGGTTGGCTGGAAGAGCAGCTCGGTGACGGACGCAGCTTCCTTATGGGCGATTCGCCCGGCATCGCCGACGCCAATGCCTATTACAACCTTGCCTTCATCCGGTGGATCGTTCCTGCCGCCGCGAAGAGCGCCGACGAAATGCCAAAGCTCGCCGCATGGGAAAAGCGCGTGCGGGAAATCGGCCACGGCAACAGGCAGGAAATTTCGCGGGACGAGGCGCTCGACATCGCGAAAGCTGCAACCTCTCAGGAACAGACGAAGGCGGATGCCGGCGAACCGAACGGCCTGAAGCCGGGTGAACGTATCATGGTGATGGCGGATGACTATGGCCGCGATCCGATTGCCGGCGAGCTTGTTTCATCCTCGGCGCAGCACATTGCCCTGAAACGGAACGACCAGCGTATCGGCGATGTCGTCGTGCATTTTCCGCGTGCGGGCTTTCTTGTGATGCGGGCCTGACATGACTCCCGAACTTGGCACCATAGAGGGCTTTTACGGCCTGCCCTGGGACTGGGACGCGAAAGCCGCACACGTCGCCGCGCTCGCGCCGCAGGGCTATAGCTTTTATCTCTATGCGCCGAAAGCCGATGCCTTCCTGCGCCGCCGTTGGACCGAGCTTCACCCTATGGATGAAGCGGAGCGTCTTGCTGCGCTTGCCGGACATTGCCGGGCTCATGGCGTGCGCTTCGGCATCGGTCTCAGCCCTTATGAGCTCTATCTGAACTTCGACACAGCTGCGCGCGAGACGCTCATACGCAAGCTCGAAAACCTGGATGCCATTGGCATCAACGATCTCGCCATCCTTTTCGACGACATGCGGGGAGACTTGCCTCAGCTTGCCGAAAAGCAGATCGAGATCGTGGACTGCGTGGCTGCACACACGAAAGCAGACCGGCTCATCGTCTGTCCGAGCTATTATTCGGACGACCCTGTTCTCGACCGTGTGTTCGGCGAACGGCCGGCCGGCTATCTTGAGGAGCTGGGCACAACGCTTGATCCTGCTATCGATATTTTCTGGACCGGGCCCCGCGTCTGCTCGAAGGAAATGAGCGTGGAGCATCTGGAGCGCGTGACGGAGACGCTGCGGCGGAAGCCGTTCATCTGGGACAATTATCCAGTCAATGACGGCCAGCGCATGTCCCCCTTCCTGCACTTGCGCGGATTTACCGGACGAGCCGCCGCCACGGGCGCACATGTGGCGGCGCATGGCGTGAACCCAGCCTCACAACCCATGCTGAGCCGCATTCCGATGCTGACCCTCACCGCGCTTTATCGCGATGGTGCATCTTACGATGCGGAGACGGCATTCGATGCGGCCGCAAACGAAGTTGCAGGCGCCCCGCTCGCCCGCATGATCGGGGATGACCTCACTCTCTTCCAGGACAAGGGGATCGACGCCCTCACGGAAACGGAAACGGCGGCGCTGCGAAACCGCTACGCCGCCGTCGACCATCCTTGCGCCCGTGAAATCGTTCTATGGCTGGACGGCCATTGGCGTATCACCAACGAGATCGTCGAGACGCAATAAGGCGTCAACGCGCCGTCATGCCGCCATCGATGACGAGTTCGGTGCCGGTCATGTAACGCGATTCGTCCGAAGCAAGGAAAACGATACCCGCCGCAATATCCGCCGGCAGACCCGCATAGCCGAGCGGCGTCGCCACGGCGATGGCGTTCGGATCAATGGAATTGGCGCCTTCGGCAATCGGCAGAACGCTGGAGGAGACGGATGATGTTCCGCCCGGCGTCATCTTCTGCCAGATCGCTGTGTCGATGATGCCGGGATGGACCGAGTTCACCCGCACATTCATCTGCGCCTGCGCGCATTCAAGCGCCACCGCCTTGGTGAAAAGACGGACGGCCCCCTTTGTCGCGCAATAACCTGCAAGACCGGGTGCGCCCTGAAGGCCGGCGACCGAAGAAATGTTTATGACGGAGCCACCGCCCGAAGCCGCAATAAGCGGGATAGCGTGCTTTACGCCGAAGAAGACGCCATCCACGTTGATCGCCTGCTGGCGCGACCACTCGGCATGAGTCATCTCGAAAATCGAGGCGCCAACCGCAATGCCTGCATTGTTGACCAGAATATGAAGTCCGCCGAACTCCGACTTCGCCGCTGCCACGACCTCCTGCCAGCGCCCCTCATCCGTCACATCCTGCTTGTGGGCCGAAGCAGCACCTCCCGCCTTGACCACAAGCGCGGCCGTTTCCTTCGCGCCCGCCTCGTCCACATCCGTCACGACGACCTTGGCGCCTTCCGCCGCGAGAGCCAGAGCCGCCCCGCGCCCGATACCGCTCGCGGCACCTGTTATCAGCGCCACCTTGCCACTTACCCGACCCATGTTTCTCTCCCGTGAAGTTCGATTATTTTGGTGATTATTGGCTCAAGTCTTAGGGTATTGGCCCTAGGGCCGCAACGCCCCCACTCAAGAGCGGGGGCTGGGCGCAAAAGCGCACTTGTGAAAAAATGTACCTCGGTCTATTTTTGTCGAAATAAAGGAAGGGTGGATGACCAAGCTGTTGAAAGCCGCTGCACGGAAGGCCGACGCTGCCGACGCACCGCCGCGCCGCGCAGGCAAGAAGGAACGCACCCGGCAGGAAATCTACCGGACGGCGATGCGATTGTTTGCCGAGGACGATTACGACAAGGTGACGATCGAGGACATTTGCGCCGGAGCCGGAGTGGCGAAGGCGACATTCTTTCTGCACTTCGCCGGCAAGGCTGCGCTCATTACCGCCTTCAACGAAGAAATCACGCAGGCGATGTCTGAACGCCTTGCCGAACATAAGGGTACGGCGGAGGAGCAATTGTTCTTCATCGCTTCGGTTTTCGAGGAAGCCTGGCGCGACAATGCGACGGTAATGCGCAAGATGCTGAGCGAGTACATGGACCAGCCTGCGAAGCACCTCGTGGCGACAGACCTCAACAAGAGTGTCATCGACCTCGTGTCGTCGATCCTCCGGCGCGGTCAGGAGCGCGGTGAATTTCGGCCAGGCTTCACACCGGAAGTCGGCGCTGCCGCCATCGTCGCAACATGGAGCGCGATCACAGCATGGTGGCAGGAGCATCCGGAAACCGACACCTCCACTTTCAACCGCGAATTTCTCGACATTGCCCTCAACGGGCTGAAAGCAAAGCCGGAAGGCCGAAAGTAGAACCGCGCCGGAAACCGGGCAACAAAATCGCCAAACGGAAAACTCAGGAAAGGATTATTCGACATGGCCGGCAAAAAGATGCGCTTCGGCGCCTTCATCGCCCCGTTCCACCCGCTGAACGAGAACCCGACACTTGCCATCGAGCGAGACATGGAACTGGTCCAATGGATGGACAAGCTCGGTTACGACGAAGCCTGGATCGGCGAACATCATTCTGCCGGCTATGAGCTGATCGCAAGCCCGGAAATCTTCATCGCGACCGCGGCCGAGCGCACCAAGCACATCCGTCTCGGCACGGGTGTTTCCTCGCTTCCCTATCACCACCCGCTCATGCTGGCCGACCGCATCAACCAGCTGGATCACATTACGCGTGGCCGCGTGATGTTCGGCGTTGGCCCCGGCGCGCTTCCCTCCGATGCCTTCATGATGGGGATTGAAGTTGCCAAGCAGCGCGACATGATGGACGAAGCCCTCGACGTGCTCGTACCGCTGCTGCGCGGCGAAACCGTCACCGCGAAAACGAGCTGGTTCGAGCTGAACGAAGCGCGCCTGCAGATGACGCCTTACTCGCGTCCCAGTGTGGAAATCTCGGTCGCAAGCCAGGTTTCGCCGACAGGAGCGACGGCGGCAGGCAAGCATGGACTTGGCCTCCTCTCTATCGGTGCCACATCAGCGGGCGGCTTCAACGCGCTTGCCACCAATTGGGCTATCGCGCAGGACAACGCCAAGGATTGCGGCCAGACTGTAGAACGCGACCAGTGGCGGCTTGTAGGTCCGGTACATATTGCCGAAACCCGCGAGAAGGCGCGCGAGAATGTACGCTTCGGCCTCGAAAAGTGGCTCTACTACTTCCGTGAAGTCGCTGCGCTGCCGCTCGCGCCCTCCGACGGCAGCGACCCTGTGGACGCACTGATTGCCTCGGGTATGGCCGTGATCGGCACGCCTGAAGACGCGATTGCGCAGATCGAACGGCTGCAGAGCCAGTCGGGCGGCTTCGGAGCCTTCCTTCAGATGGCGCACAACTGGGCCGACTTCGAGCAGACAAAGCGTTCATACGAGCTGATGGCACGCTATGTCTTCCCGAAATTCCAGGAATTGAACGTCAACCGCGAAGCGTCGCTCGAATGGGCAAGCACCAACCGGCCGACCTTTATGGGACAAGCCATGATGGCGGTCGGCACACGCGTCGCTCAGCACATCGAGAAGAAGGGGACAGAGAATATCCGCCCGGAAATTCTCGAAGCCATGGGCTTGGGCAAGAAGCCGGACGCCGCTCAGTAAAAGCGCGATGATCGAAACGAAAAGGGCGGCTCCCGCGAGCCGCCCTTTTTTTGACAGGCCCTTCCTCTAAAGCCTGAAATTGCCCGCACAGATTTCGCCGTATAGATGCTGATCGACCAGCACGTACTTCTTTTGCGCCGGGCAATTGAAATAGATCGGTTCGTTGATCACGGAGGGATCAAATCCCTCCTTTACCAGCTCAACCTTGCGGTGCTTGAACGTCCCTGTAACTTCCATTTCCGGCTGCAGCCGCAGGAAGACCGGTACGGCATAGTCGGGAAGCTCCTTCAGCATTTGCTCGCGGAACCGGTGCAGATCGAGAGAGCCGTTCTCCGCGACGATGGAAGCCATGCCGGCCCTGCCATCCGCTCCCGGCACATGAACGCCGTAGACGTTCGCCTCTTTGACGCCTGGAAAAACGGAAATCGCCTCGGCCACTTCGGATGTAGCGACATTCTCACCCTTCCAGCGGAAGGTGTCGCCAATACGGTCGACAAAGTAGAAATAGCCTCGCTTGTCCTGACGCAGAAGATCGCCGGAACGGAACCAAGCATCGCCCTTCTCGAAGACATCGCGAAGGATTTTCTTCTCCGTCTCTTCTTTTTTTGCGTAACCGTCGAAGCGGCCGGTCGGCTGATCTGGGTCATCTGAAATGCGACCCAATGCTTCGCCCGCTTCCCCGGCTTCCGCACGTATGCAGAAACCATCGGGCCCGCGCACGGGCTTTTCGTTCTCGATATCGAATTTCACGATCTCGACATTGAATTTCTTCTTCGCCCAACCCGGAATGCGCCCGATCGCGCCCGGTGTGCCATCGAAATTCATCAAGGCAACATTGCCTTCAGTCGCGCCATAAAATTCCAATATGTGCGGAATCTTGAAACGCTTCTGGAAGGCCGGCCAGATTTCCGGACGCAGGCCATTGCCAACCACCATGCGCAGTTTGTGCTTGCGCTCTTTCGGGTGCGGCGGCGTATTGAGCAGATAGCGGCACAACTCACCGATATACTGAAACAGCGTCGCCTTGTACTTCACGGCGTCGTCCCAGAAATTCGTGGCCGAAAACTTCTGCCGGATGATGACCGATCCACCCACCGTCAATGTCGTCCCGACCGCACAAACGCCACCGGCCGAGTGATAGAGCGGCAAGACGACATACATGCGGTCTTTTTCGGTCGCATTCGTGCCGGCGGCGAAAGCGCCCATCATCGACAGAAGACGGATATGCGGGATACGCGCCGCTTTCGGGTTTCCTGTCGTGCCGCTGGTGTAGATAAAAAGGGCGTCATCATCGAGCGTAACGTTCTTGCGCGTATCGGCAGGCAGCGCGTCATCCGAGTGCTGGGTGAGCGCCGCATTGAGGTCGTTCGCGCCTTGCACCATGCCGCCTTCGGACCAGACTGTCATCGGCCGGTCAAGCTGGTCTGCGGCCGTGGAATAATTCTCCGCGAGTTCGGCCCCGAGAATGAGGTGATTGGCATTGGAAATGTTCAGGCAGTGGGCGAGCGGACCCTTGGTGAGATTGGTGTTGATGAGGGCCGCCGTTGCGCCTGCCTTGATGATGCCGAGCCAGGCCACGAGATACTCGGGGCGGTTTTCCATCATCAACGCGATGACATTGCCGCGACCAATTCCCTGCGATATCGCCCAGCGCGCATAGCGATTTGCCTGCGCGTTGAGGTCTCGATAAGTGATCTTCCGGTCTTCGAAGTAGATCGCGATGTTATTTGGCTTCGAGCGCGCCAATTCTTCGATCTTGTCGGAGAACGTCGCCTCCGGGTTCTCCTTGATCGCCGTCAGCTTTTTCAGAGTGCGGATAGCCGCTTTTGCGAACGTGATTTCGTTGCCGATCCGCTTGACCAAGCCCATCTTCGCCGTGCCTCCCGAGTTTCAATGAACGCTCCGAGCGCTTTCGCCTTTTATGCTTTGACGCGGCGAGACCGTCAAGAAAAGCCGGATTTTTCAGTGTAAAATCGACGTTACCAGCCTCCACGGGTGACAGGGGGGCACGACCACGCCATTATCCCGCACCGCATCAATCGGCTGAAAGCCCGCAATCGAACTGATCTGCAGCGATGAACGACGCGAACGAAGGAACCGAAATCATTCTCGACGTAATCGGACAGCGGTGCCCGCTTCCGGTGCTGCGGGCCCGCAAGCGCCTGCTTCGCCTCGATCCGGGCGCCCTCCTCCGCGTATTCACCAGCGACCCGGTGGCGCGGATCGACATGCCGCATTTTTGTGCGGAAGCGGGGCATGAACTCCTCGAAACGCGCGATCGCGGAACCTGGGTAGAGTTCCTGATCCGGCGCGGTGACCGGCCCGATACGTCCGAGGATGACCTCACAGCAAAGCCGGTCCGCAACCTTCAGACGTAAAACTCCTCGGCAAGAAGGGCGTAGAGAAATTCATCCCGCCAGCCGCCTTGAATATATTTGCTCCGGCGAAATGACCCTTCACGGCGCATGCCGAGCCTTTCCATTACCCGAGCAGATGCCTTGTTGCGCTGATCGCACGTGGCGACAATCCGCTGCAGGCCAAGATCCCTGAAGCCCGCCGCAGCCAACCCCTGTGCCGCCTCCAGCGCATAGCCCTGCCCCCAGTAATCCGGATGAAGAACATAGCCGATATCGGCCGTACGATTATCCCAGTCGACAAGCTTCAGGCCGACGCCACCGATGAGCTTCGGTTCATCGCCCCGCCGCGTGGTGCCCTTCCGGACAATCGCCAGATCGAAGTTGATCCGAGGCCGTTCCTTCTGATCGTCCAGAAAGGCGCGGATTGTCTGCTTGCTTTGGAGAAGCGTATTCGGTCCCCAGATCAGGTAGCGCGTTACCTCCTTTGCGGAGGAATAGGCGTGGACCGCTTCAAGGTCGCGCGAAACAAAGTCCCTCAGCAGCAGCCGCGATGTCTCTATCGGCAGTGCAAGAGAGGGGTCGGCCGACAGCCGCCGCCGCAGTCTCATTTGCGACCTGCCGCCTTGAGTGCCGTCTTTTGCTCCTCGCGAAAGCCGACGACCACGGCACCATTCTCCAATTCGAATACCGGCCGCTTGATGAGCGCCGGATGCGCGGCCATGAGCGCCAGGGCTTTCGCTTCGCCGACATTTTCGCTCTCGCTCTTCGGCAAGCTGCGCCATGTGGTGCTCGACTTGTTGAGAAGCACGTCCCATCCGGCGGCGGCAGCAAATCGCTTGATGTCCGAGGCTTTTATGCCGTCCGCGCGCAGGTCATGGAAACGATGCGGCACCCCCTCCGCGTCGAGCCATTTGAGGGCCTTGCGGCAGGTATCGCAATTCTTCAATCCGTAAACAGTCAGCACCGGCCCAATCCCCCGCCTGCAAGCTTGGCGCTTAGCATAGCGGGGGATGCGGCCGGTGCCAAAGCCCCGGGGAATGATGATGACTGGAAAGCCTCAGGCGGCTTTCTTGAGCTTGCCGTTCTCGCGGTAAACCTGTTCGGCGGCTGATGTAATCGGCTCAACCGCCCGGTAGACGGCCGGTTCTTCAATTTTCAGAAGGGCACGGACTTCCGTCAGCGGCTTCGCGAGCATCGCTTCCCAATCGGTCTGCGGCAGCCATGCAGCCTGTTTGCCATGCCGGTATCCTTCGCGCACCACGCGCCAGATGCCCGCATTCGGCACATGCTTGGCCGTCACGCGCGCACCGACGAGGACGATGAAGCCGATGCCACGATTGCGTGTCTGCGCATAGGTGAAAGCAAGCAGCGCCAGTTCGCCGAGCCCATCTCGCCCATAGCCGGTGGTGACGTGCCACAGATCGTGCTGGTCGCGAAGCCGCTCGCCGAAAATGCGTTGCGCTTCCGAACGCTCTTCGCGCACCCGCACTTCCTCGCTGGCGGCAACGAGACCATCGGCCGTCAGGTTCTCTTCGGCCATGAACGCATAATAGGTGCGGCCGAGCGTCCCTTCCGGGAGACTCGACAGATAAGCGCGATCATTGAGGGCGGCGATCAGGTCCCGCTTGTCGGCGACAATGCGCTTGCCGCTTTCCGTCTTCATGAAGCGAATGAACTGCCTGTCCGTGGAATTGCCGGAAAGTGCGTCGATAATCTTGAAGACTTGCGAAGTGTCTTCCTTGTCCGCAATGAGAGCACGAATAGCGCGCAGCGCCTTGAGAGGCTCGATGCGCTTCCGGCGCGGCTTCGCCGCAGGCTTGCCTTGAAACTCTGCTGGGCTTGCAATCGTCATTGGTCACGTCCCGCTGCTATAATGGTTTAGTGCCATCAGCCTTGGTGAGATATATAGCCATTACTGACATTGTTGTCAATATAAATGTCGCTCAAAAGGAGCTATGTGTGTCCAGCGTTGCTAAGAATTCCGCCGCAAAAGTCGCCTTGTCCGGGAAAACAGCCGAAAAAGCGCCCAAGCGGGTCCGCCGGACAGCAGAAGAGGCGCGGCGGTTGATTCTCGACGCGGCGGAAGAACGCCTGGCCAAGCAAGGTCCCGAAGGGCTGCGGCTGCAGGATATCGCTCGTGACGTCGGCATTTCGCACCCGGCGATCCTTCATCACTTCGAAAGCCGGGAAGGCCTCGTGCGTGCGCTGATTGCGCGCGCCAATGCGCAGTTGAAAGACACCATGCTCACCGCCCTCGGAGGTGGACATGTCAGCACGGATGCCGCCGATCACATCGGCCATGTTTTCGAGGCTCTGAGCGACCGCGGTACGGCGCGGCTTCTTTCCTGGCTGCTCCTGACAGGCCGCGCCTCTGAAAGCTCGGACGCTCACAACATCATGGGCGAGATTGTCGCGGCACTTCAGACGCGGCGGGAGGAATATGCGGCAAGCAAAGGCAAGCCGGCGCCCGACAAGGAAGATACGTTGTTCATGGCGATGCTGACGGCGAACGCCGCTTTCGGGGAAGCAATTGTGGGCCGGCAGCTTGCGGAAGGCGCGGGCCTCGATCAGGACGGCATAAAACGCTTTCGCGCATGGTTCGCGAAGCTGCTGAACGATCACTGGGATGGCGACAGGTAAGGCCGGCCTATTTTTCTTTCCGCCCAAGCAGATTGCGCATCACCGCCACAAGCCGCTCGGAATCGAGTTCCGGCCTGACCACGCGGGCGACCATCAGGCCGTCGAGAAAAACCGACACCAGACTTGCGAGTTCGTCAGCTTCGGGTACTGCGACATTGCCCTCCTGGCGAAGTGCATTTGCAAGCAACTGGACTTCCGTGTCGTAGAAGCGGGCGATCGCTTCATCCGTTTTCGGCGAACGGCGGCCTGAATGCGCATAGTCCAATATCACCTTCAGAAAGCGCGTGATCTCGCCGAACAGCAGGAGATTGCTCGAAAGCCATGCATCCAGACTGTCGATGCCGCCGCGATCGCGTCTTATCTCTTCATAGGCGGACAGAGCATCCGCCAGAGCCTTGCGCACAACAAATTGAAAGAGATCCTCCTTGTCCTCGAAATAATAATAAATCAGCGCCGGATTGATGCCCGCCGCTTCGCCGAGTTCCTTGTTCGACACAGCGGCGAACCCCGACTCCGAGAATAGTTTGAGCGCGGCCGCCGCAATCGAATCGCGGCGTTCTTCGTTCGGGCTTTCCACAGGCGGCCGGCCGACCTTACGGGCTTTTCCGCTCGGGGCTCCTGTCGCGGTCTCTGATTTCCGACCAGTCTTCTTCATGAACCGTTTCTTTTCGTTGGACGGCGCGGCGTGTCATCCTCTCGCAGGACGGGGAATGGCCGGCCACGCCTCCTCCTCGGCTTGCTTCAGCATAGTTTCGAGGTCCTGGATGAGTCGGTCCAGCATTTCCCGCCCTGCCGCAGCGGACGAGCCCGATGGCCGGCCAACGACTCCGTTCGGCGTCACCGCCGGCATGGCATAGCGCCATATCAATCCCGCCGTGACATCTTCGACATCCTCCGCCCTCTCCATTTGGACGCTCTGCGGATCGATAGCCATCACCATCGAGGTCTCCGCCACATTGGCGTGAATGTCGGCGGCGTCGGAGGTGTAGAGCCTGAGAGCTTCATCGGAAATCTCCCAAAGCCCCCGCGCAGCAAACCGCGCATGAGGGTATTCATAGCGAAGCTGCAGAATGGCGCTCTCGATGGAAGGCCCGTTGGTCGCATGGCCCGAGATGAAAAGAAGCCGGTCGATGCCGGAATTGTCGATGGCCCAGCGCGCAAGCTCACAAATCACCCGCGTCAGTGTCTCCGGCGAGAGGGACAGTGTGCCCGGCCATGCATTCGTGTGGCCATAGGAACAACCATAGGGAAGCGCCGGCAACATCGGCAGGCCGCGCCGCCGGCACGCTTCGCGGCAGATTGTGTCTGCGAGAAGCGTGTCGGTGCCGGTTGCAAGATGAGGCCCGTGCTGTTCGGTAGCGCCGATCGGCAGGACCGCCAGCGAACGTCCTTTGGTTTTGACCAGATCGCCGAGTTGGGGACCGGTCAGTTGAGCCCAGGAAGTCATTCGTCGTGCCTCCTCTTTCAATCTTTCAAACAAAAGTCAGGTATTGATCCCGTTCGGCAGGCGAGACCGCATAGAACTGTGCCTCCCATTCCTTCTTCTTCTGCGCGGCGAATATCTCGACGAAGGCGTCGCCGAGCACTTCCCGCGCAAAGGCACTCGCCTCCAGCGCTTCCGTTGCTTCCAGCAAAGTACGGGGCAACCGACGGACATTGCGGCCGGCCCTGAGCGATGTTTCCAGATAGAGATTGTCGTTAAGCGGTTGGCCGGGATCGATCTTCCTGTCGAAGCCATCAAGCCCTGCGTGAAGGCTGAAGGCGGAAGAAAGATAGAAATTGGCGCTCATGTCCGGGGCACGGTTTTCGATGCAGGGCCGGTTCATCGGCAGCCGCAGCATCGCCGAGCGGTTGTTTCTGCCATATGCCTGGAGCACCGGTGCCCATGACATATCCGGCATGTCGCCGCGCGCGATCAGGCCCTTGTAGGAATTGTGCGTCGGGCACGTTATCGCGCACAGCGCCTCGGCGTGTTCGAGCAGTCCGCCGGCGAAATGAAGCGCTTCATCCGTCGCGTCGAGCCCGTAGCCGCGTGCGATCTCACCGGCCTGGCGTGCTTTGGCATCGAACAGATGCTCGCCCGTCTGCGTATCCATCAGCGATATGTTGTGATGCGCGCCGGACCTGAAATCGTTGCTGAAAGGCTTCGGCATGAAACTCGCGACGGCGCCGTGCGCGCGGGCGAGGCTCTTCACCATGAAGCGGAAGAAGGTAAGCCGATCGGCCGTTGTCAGCGCGTCGGCATAGCCGAAATCGATTTCGAACTGGCCGTGTCCGCCTTCCTGATCGAAGGAATAGAGGCCCCAACCCAAATCTTCGACATAGCGCGTCAACTGTTCGAGAAACGGTCCCGCGAGAGATATCTGGTGGAGATCGTAGGCAGGCGTGGGCCCGTGAAAAGCCTCGTGCTGAAGGGGCGCGAGGCCCTCGGCCGTTCGCCGGTAGACATAGAATTCAGGCTCGATGCCGAGATTGAACTTCAGGTTCCTCGTCGCCGCTTTGGCGAGGGCCTTCTTGAGAATGATGCGGCTGCAATTCTCATAGGGCTCGCCGTGGAAGTAGAGGTCGGACGCAAACCAGCAATACTTTTTGTCCCATGGCAGGATCGTTGCCGTCGCAAGATCCGGAACGGCAGCGCATTCATCGAAATGCGGCCCGACAAGTCCCATGCCTTCAAGCGCGCCAACGGTAAAAAGCTCCGACCCACGCACCATGTCGGCCAAGTGGCTGATGGGAACGCATTTCGTTTTCGAAATGCCGTGAACGTCGACATAGGTGGCAAAGCAGTACTCGACGCCCTCACGGGCGAGACGCTCTTGCAGGTCCGTCGCTTGTTGCTGGTCGGTCATCGTCAATCCCTTTATCGGCCGCTTACGCTGTTGTGCACTCACCCCAGACACGCCCGGGCCGAGGCGTATCGATCTGGTAGTCGGTGGCGTGTCGTGTGAAAAAATCCCGTCCGAATTGTTCGGCGCTTGCCAGCGGCCGATGCGGATCCCGCCCGAGGTCGCCGCGCGCATTGCCGTAGCCGTGAACGGTTCCGGCGAAGGTCGACCTCGTGTAGCGGCTGTATTCCTGGAGCTGATGAACGATGCCTGCCGCAACCGTCGGGAATGTTTCCTCGGAGCTCAGCAAAAGCCCGATCCGCTTTCCCGTCATCTGCTCGACAACCAGGGAAGATTGCGGATGGGACGCCGCGACGTAGCAGAACATGCGATCGAAGAAAGCCTTGAGTTGTGCGGACATGCCGTACCAATAGACAGGCGTCGCGACGATAAAACCGTCAGCAGGCAGAAAATCTTCGAGGAAGGTCGCGCGGAAACCATCCTCGATACCGCATTCCCCGTCCGCTCTCCGGCACTGACGGCAGTCCCTCAGGAAACCCGCGACGGCATCGTCCGCGAAAATGAACCTCGTCTCGTGGCCGGCTTCGATCAGTCCCTTTTTGACGGCCTGCGCCAGCGCGGCCGAATTGCCGTCTCGCCTTGGGCTGCCAATGAGGATGAGGGCTTTCATCGTTTTTCTCCGAATTCCGTCGCCGGTTTTGGAGTCGTATTCTAATTTAATTGATCGGTCAATTAAATATATAGCCGGGCTTCTGCGGGGTGATTCAGGGGGTTTTTTGGCCGGGTTATCCCGCGACTGTCATCAAACTGTCATTGAACTGTCACAAACACGCTTCCATCCGTGTACAGATGATATTTCGGGGATAGGCCCCGCCCGAAGCCGGCCCGCCGGACCGCCCCGCCCTGCGGCGAAAACCGGGGACAAGTTTCTTTCACGGAAACTTATCCAGCAAAAAGACCCTCTCCTGCCAAACCGGGTGGAATGCGGCAGGAGGGGGCGGGGATAAATCCGGAGGGGGCGGAAGAGTGGCGAGCCCAGGCTCGAGCCATTCGAAAGGATTTGGTGCCCCTGGCCGGACTCGAACCAGCACGTTGTTGCCAACAACAGATTTTGAGTCTGCCGCGTCTACCATTCCGCCACAGGGGCCCTGAGCGCGGGCGCATCATAATGGGCTGGCCCGCACCTTCAATCGAAAAGAAGGCGGACCCGATATGCGGCGACAAGGCACGGGACAAGGGCCGGGACCCGTGCTTGAATGCCGGTCATGACGGAACGCATCCCCTCCAACGCCATTCCCTGGATCCTGATTGCCGTAAGTGTCGCCACCCTCGCTGGCGCGCTTTTCTTCGAGCATGTCCTTGGCTACGTGCCCTGCTCGCTCTGCCTTCAGGGCCGTCTGCCACACTATTTCGCGATAGGCGCGGCGCTGATCGCGGGCATCCTCTCGCGGGAGGCCAATATAGGGATCGGCGTTCTCGTCTTTCTCGGCCTTTGTCTATTGGCCTATCTGGCGGGAGCGGGCCTCTCCTTCTATCACGTGGGCGTCGAATACAAATGGTGGCCGGGGCCCGATACCTGCGGCGCCGGAGGACTTGTTTCGAACTCGCTCGAAGACCTGCAATCGGCCCTCAACGGCGGCGCGAAGCCGCCACGCTGCGACGATGCCGCCTGGTCGGTATTTGGCATCTCCCTCGCGGGCTTCAACATGCTGATCACTCTGGCACTCGCCGCCCTTTCCGCGCTGCCCCTGCTGCGCTATCTCCGTGAGAGCAGAGGAGAAGCCTGATGTCTGCCACGCCGAAAGCACCCCGCGTCTCCGCACAGCCCGGCCGGGCGCGTGACGCCGCCATCGAGGAAATGATCCGCGTCGACCATGCCGGTGAATATGGCGCCGTGCGCATCTATGAAGGCCAGCGCGCGGTCTTCCGCTACCTGCCGCACAAGCAGGAGATCGCCACCGCGCTCGACCGGATGGCGAAGGACGAGGAAGTTCACCTCGCGCGCTTCAACGAGATCGTGAATGAGCGTGGCGTCAGGCCGACGGCCTTCGCGCCGGTCTGGCATGTCGCCGGCTTCGCGCTCGGCGCGGCCACCGCGTTGCTGGGCGAGAAAGCGGCACATGCCTGCACGGCCGCGGTCGAGGAAGTGATCGACGAACACTACAAGGCTCAGGTGAACCGGCTCGACCAGATGGGCGAGGAAGAAAAGCCGCTTCGCGACACGATTGAAAAATTCCGCCTGGAAGAAGTGCAGCATCGCGATGAAGCGATCGAGGCCGGGGCGAAGGAAGCGCCCGCCTATCCGCTTCTCTCCGGCGCGATCAAGGCCGCCTGCCGGTTGGCAATCAAGGTCTCCGAAAAGGTCTGACGGACCTTACGGCTCCAGCTCGCTGTCCCAGTAGAGATAATCCTGCCAGCTCTCATGCAGATAGTTGGGCGGAAAGGCACGCCCGTTCTTGTGCAGATCACCCACTGTCGGCCGGAACGGCGCCTGCATCGGAAACATTGCGGCGTGCTCGGGCATCTTGCCGCCTTTTTTCAGATTGCAGGGCGCACAGGCCGTGACGACATTTTCCCAGGTTGTCTGCCCGCCCCGCGAACGCGGAATTACGTGATCGAAAGTAAGCTCGAGCCGGGCACTGCAATATTGGCAGGTGAACCGGTCGCGCAGGAAAAGATTGAAGCGGGTGAAGGCGGGAAAGCGTGTCGGCTTCACATAGGATTTCAGAGAGACGACGCTCGGCAACTGCATCTCGAAAGTCGGCGAGCGCACGAGCGTTTCGTAGGAGGAGACGATGTTGACGCGGTCCAGGAACACGGCCTTGATCGCGTCCTGCCATGACCAGAGCGACAAGGGGTAATAGCTGAGCGGTCTGTAATCCGCATTCAACACAAGAGCCGGACAAGCATCCGGTGCCGCAAACGTTCCGTGCACGCCACCCTCCTGAGGCCATTGGCTTCAAAACGATAGGCCTCTACAACGCCTGATCTTACTATATCTGGTGCGACGGGTTTGTGAAGCTGCCAACTTCTGGTTGTGCGCTCATGCTGCCCCGGCCGAACCCTCAAGCCGGCCCGCAAAAGCGTCCGCAATGAAGCGCCCGCCGAGATCGAGGCCCGTCTGGTCGATGCTGTGGCCGAGGCCCGGCGAAACATGCCACTGGACCGCCAGCCCCGCTTCCCCCAACGCCTGAACCGCCTGATGCATGCGCGAAACCGGCAGCATATCGTCCAGATCGCCATGCACCATGAGAACCGGCGGCCGGCAGGTGACTTCCCCGGCCAGCCGTTCAGGGGCGGCCAATGCGCCGGAATAGCCGACGATGCAGGCGGGTGCCACCCTTCGGCGAAGGCCGACGTGAAGCGCCATCATCGTGCCTTGGCTGAAGCCCACCAGAGCAAGGTGGCGGCCATCAAGTCCGCGCAACGCCAGTTGCTCGTCAATGAAGCGGCCGAGAAGCGGCGCGGCGGCGGCGACACCGCGCTCGATTTCCAAAGGATCGAGCCGTGAGATCGGAAACCATTGATAGCCCATCGGATTGCCGTCGCAGGGCGCAGGCGCGTTGGGCGCTATGAAGGCCGCGTCGGGCAGCAAACGCTGCCAATAGGGAGCGAGCGAAATCAGATCATTGCCGTCCGAGCCATAGCCGTGACAGAGAACCACGAGCTGTCTCGCCTTGCCGCTTGCCGCCGCTACGCTCGGTCCCGTCAAAAGCATGGTCTGAAGCCTCCTCTTTCGCCACGGCGCTATGCCGGATAACAATGCGCCCACACACTAGTCGGGGTTTCGATGCAGGAGAAGACAAGCGGGCAGGAGACATTGCGGTTCGCCCCGAGCCCCAATGGCTGGCTGCATCTCGGCCATGCCTATTCCGCACTGTTTGCGTGGGAGATGGCGGCGGCATTGCACGGCCGCTTCCTGCTCCGTATCGAGGATATCGATACCGGCCGCTGCCGGCCGGAATTCGAAGCCGCTATCTATGAAGACCTCGCATGGCTGGGCATCGATTGGGAACAGCCGGTCCGCCGCCAATCCGAGCATTTTGCCGATTATGAGCAGGCGCTGAAAAACCTCCGCGATATGGAAGTCGTCTATCCCTGCTTTGCGACACGCAAGGAAATCCAGGACGCCATCATTGCCTCCGGCGTTCCCCTTCAGAACTGGCCGCGAGACCCCGACGGCGCGCTCCTCTATCCCGGTATCTACAAGGACATACCGCGCGCGAAGCTCAACAAGCTGATGTGGGAAGGCCGCACCTATGCCTGGCGGCTCGACATCGCGAAGGCATTGCAGCTTGCCGAGGCGCGGACGGGAGCACTCATAACCTTTCGTGAAGAAGGAGAAAGTGCCGGGGGTGAACCGAAGAGACTGCCGGTGAAGCCGGAACTCTTCGGCGATGTGGTCATCGCCCGAAAGGACGTACCCACCAGCTATCATCTGGCGGTGACGGTGGACGACGCGCTGCAGGGCGTCACGCTGGTCACGCGCGGGCAGGACCTTTTTCCGGCGACCTATATCCACCGCATCCTGCAGGTGCTGCTGGACCTGCCTGAACCGCGCTATCACCATCACGGTCTCATCCGCGACGAGGAAGGCCGGCGTCTTTCAAAAAGCGCCAAAGATATGGGCTTGCGGGAACTGCGCGCCGCCGGCCACAGCCCCGCCGACATAAGACGCATGGTCGGGCTTTAACCTTTTCGGCTGCGAGAACTGGCGCAAAAGCTGCTTCTGAAGATCAAGACAGGGCGGTTACGTCTCGGAAGAGAACGAAACCGCGCATTTTTGAGCCTCGGGAGCCCCAAAATGACCGGCGCGAGCACATCGGTTGTATCGAAACAGCGCATCGACTGGATCGACGCCGTAAAAGGCCTGACGATCATTCTGGTGGTGATGGAACACACGACCTTCGGTGTTTCGAACGCCATTGGCCAAATGCCCGCCATTTTCGGCGCCATCGCGGAATTCGCCAAACCCTTCCGTATGCCGCTTTTCTTTCTCGTCGCCGGCCTCTTCGCCTACAAGGCGCTTTATGGCGACCTGCGGAAATTCATCGACGGAAAAGTCGTTCACTTTGCCTATTTCTACGTTCTCTGGTCGGTCATCCAGATCGGTATCAAGATGATCCCCCACAGCGGCGCCTGGAACGTCACCTATGTCGACCTGCTGATGATCCCGATCCAGCCTTTTGCCGTGCTCTGGTTCATCTATTCGCTTGCGATGTTCTTCGTTGCGATGCGGCTTCTGCGTGACGCGCGGCCGGCATTCGTTTTCTTCTTCGCGCTGGCTTTGTATTTCACGCGGCTCGACACCGGCTGGATGCTGCTCGACGAATTTGCCTGGCGTTTCATCTGGTTCGTGACGGGTGTCTATGGGGCGAAGCAGATCTTCCAGCTCGCCGACTGGGCGCGTGTCTATCCCGCAAAAGCCGCGGGGCTGGCGATGCTCATGCTCGTTTGCGTCTCGACCGTCGTCTTCTCGCATCTGGTCGATATACGTGCCGTCGAGCTGCTGATGGGATTTGCGGGCGCCGGCAGCGCGATCGTGCTGGTAAGCCTCCTGGCCAATCGCGGCCTCGCCGGCCCGCTTGCCTATGTCGGGCAGCACTCGCTGCAGATCTTCCTTTCCTTCTTCCTGCCCATGGCGGTCATGCGGATCGGGCTGACCCGGCTCGGCCTCGAGAATGGCGATCTCATCACATTGATTTCGGTCATCGTGGCCGTTGCCACGCCGATCCTTGCCTTCAGACTGATCGAAAAAACGCCCTTCGACTTTCTCTACAACCGCCCGGACATGTTCCGGCTGATCGCACCCCGCGCGCACAGGCCGAACATCGTGATGGCAGCGGGCGGCGACTGAGATCAGCCGAGGAAATATCCGAGCAGGAATGTCAGCGTGACGAGGCTGAGCCCGGTCGAAAGCACAACCGTGCTCGAGGCCGCGCCCGGCGCGGCACGGTAGCGATTGGCGAGGATCGAGGAATAGACCCCGGTCGGCGTGGCGGCAAGCAGCGTCGCCGCCGTGACCCAGAGCGGCTCCAGCTCGAAAACATATTGCGTCATCACGAAAACAAGCGCCGGGTGAACCATGAGCTTGAAGAAGGTCGTGATGGAGGCGGCGCCGACCGAACGGCGGATGCTGTAGCGCGTGAGCATGGCGCCGAGCACGAATAGCGCGCAGGGAATGGCGGACCGCGCGATCATCTCAAGCGTCGTGTCGACGATGCCCGGAAGCGGCACGCCGAGCTGGCCGTAAACACCACCGCAGGCAATGCCGATGATGACGGGATTGCGCAATGTGTTCAGCAGGCCTTCTTTCAGGATTGCACCGAAACGCGGCCGCTCCTCGCCTTCGCGCGTGCGCGTCAGTTCCAGAAGAAAGGTCGCGATGGTGAAGAGAATGATCCCGTGGAAAGCGAGAATGAGGAAGACGGGCGTGCCTGCTTCCGGCCCGAAGCCGGTGAGAATGATCGGCAGGCCGAGCATGATCGTATTGCCCTGACCGCAGCCGAAACCGAGCATCACCGCATCGGGGGCCGGACGGCGAAGAATGAAAAGCGCGATCAGCGATCCAGCCGCCCAGACGGCGAGCATCGCGCCGTAATAGGAAATCCAGAGACCCCAGGGAAGCGAGGACGGAAACTCCGTGCCCGCGAGATTGCGGAACAGCAGCACCGGCATGGCGAAGGTGAAGACATAGGTGTCGAGCCCATCGACACCTGCATGACTGATGAGCCTGGTCCGCGCGCCGAAATAGCCGAAGGCGATGACGCCGAAGATCGGCAGCACGAGGCTGAGAGCTACATTCATCGGGTGTTCCGGGGAGGCAGGTGAAAGGCGGGCGGACCTTACAGACCGCCATTCATGCCGTCAAAACACTACCAGTCATAGAGGCCGGTGAATTTCCGGAAGCCCGCGGCCTCCGCCCAGCCTTGCCACTGCGCGCTCACACGCTTCGTTACCGTGGGGCTGCCGCCGCCCTGCCCGACACCCAGCATCATCAGCTCGGCGCAGCCCGGATAAAGCGCCTGCGGACGCGGCAGCGAACCGCCGCCCGCGAGCTTCGCATATTCGGAATCCTCGAAACCGTCGGTGAGCAGGATGATCCGCACATCCGATGCCTCGCAATCGACAAGCTGCGAGGTCGTTTCGAGGAAGGAGACGATATTCGTATAGCCTTGAGCCTTGAGCTTGCCTTCGCCCACCAGCTTCGGCATCGCCGAGATGAGCGCGCCGATCCCTTCCGCCACTGTCTCCGGCTTGGCGCGGGACGAGATCACTTCGTCGATCTTGAGCGCATTGGCGCTTGAATCGTAGGAGCCGAACGTCCGCAGCATGATGCGCGACCTGACCGGCAATGTATCGAGTTCATCGGCTGTGCGCTGGCCGACACGCGCGGCATAGGCGGCGTCCATGACGAGCGGATTGCTCTTCGAGAGATCGAGCCCCACGATCACGGTTTGCGGCCGCGCAGGCGCATCGACGGCCGCGGCGGGGCCCGCAACGATCGGCACCAATGCGAACAGGGCGAGCGCGGCAAGCCGAAACAAACGCGCCCTCATTCGCCGGCCGTAAAGCTTGTGTTCTGGCCGGCAATACGGCGCGAGCCGCGCGGCGGCAACAACTCGCCGACCGGCTCCCGGATCGCTTCGAGGCGCGCGGGGCCTGCCTTCATGGCGTTGCGCGAACGCCGCTCCCACCAATCGTCGAACAGTTTTTCATAGCGGGCGAGATGCCGCGATTCCTCGCACGCCTTCATCCGCTCCGAAAAGGGCGTCGCCGCGCCATTGACGAGTGCGGGCTCCTTGCGGCGTCCAAGGAAGCCGCGTCCGCCTGAGGGTGCCGAGAGAGCCGCGTTGCCCTGACGCCGCGCTTCATCGAGCCCCTGCTCATAGCCACGGCATTCGCGCATGAGCCCGGTCCACAACAAATGCCGCCGGTTCTCGGGGCCTTCCATTTCGGAGAGCGAATGGCGATTGCCGTCATATTCCGCTTCGAGCGAGGCGAGCTTCTCCATATCCGCGCGGCGGTGCCGGAAATCGCGCGCGTGGAAGACGCGGCGAAGCGACTGCACGGCGTAATGAATGCAGAGGGCGGCAACGCCCGTGACGACGAGGAAGACGATGCCGAGAGATGCCATCCAGGCCATGGGTTGCCAGCCGCGCATCTGGTCGACCTCGCTGGCGGTGCGCGCCGTTTCCTGCGTCGCCTCGGTCGCAATGCCGAGGCCCGCCAGCGCATTGCCGAGCGACGAGCCGACGCTGCCGTCGCTTGTCGCGGCGACACCGTTCGGCAGCGACATCAGCGCCAGCAGAAGGCCGACGCCGAGCAGCATGGCGAGCGCGAGCACGAAGACGATGCGCACGAAGACCGCCTTGCCGAACGCACCGAGCTGCTCATAGAGGATATGCGCCGCGACGGTGGCGAAAAGAACCTGCATCGACTTGAAGGCAACGGAGGAGCCGAGCGCGCCCGGCAATTCCAGGAATTCATTCGCGAGGGCCCGCGTCCAGAATTCGCTGACGATCATGTAATCGACGATCAGCGCGCCGAGCGCGATGAGACCGACGATCAGGAAGGCCAGAAAATGGAAACTTGCGAACCGCGCTTCGCGCTCGCTCGCGACGTAATTGCGGGTCATCTGCTCCCGCATGTCTTCGGAGATGAGAGAGACCCGGCCGTTCATGCCTTCACCCTCCGGCTGAAGAAGCCCTTGCGCTTCGGCGCTTCCGTGGCCGCTCCTTCGAGCGGCGCGGCGAGCCGTTTCGCGAGCTCGAGAATTTCGCGTTCGAGCGTCTCCTGCCGCGCCCGCCGCCGCGCAAGCTCGGAGGCATAGGCCGCGTCGAGCTCGGAGAGCCGTGAGAAGATGTGGAGTTCCGGCAAAGGTTCGCCGTTCCGCCCATAATGCCAGGCCGTCTGGGCCTGCCCCTGACCGGCCTTGCCGTTCTGCCCCGTTGTATCGAAACCGTCGCCCATCAGCCGGTCCTTTCTCCACGCACCCCTGCGTTAACAACTTGTTAACTATAACATCGGTGACGGCGGGAACGGAGTCCGCAGAAAATCAATACGTCCGATCGAAACACCGCCAGCCAAATCCTTGAACTGTCTCATTCAAGGACTCCAATGCGGCGGAAACATTATGGGAATATGGCGAGAATGTGATCCGTGTGTCTCAGGCTCACGCCGCCTCTTCGGTGGTGTAGTCCACGAGGCGGACCACATCGGCCATGATGTCGTTGATCTGGAAATCCTTGGGCGTGTAGATCGCGGCGACGCCGGCGGCGCGGAGCGTCTCCTCATCCTCCGGCGGGATGATGCCGCCGACGATCACCGGTATGTTGGCGAGCCCGGCATCGCGCATGCGGTCCATCAGATCCGCCACCAGCGACACGTGACTGCCCGACAGGATGGAGAGCCCGACCACATGGACCTCGCCATCGAGCGCCGCCTGGACGATCTGTTCCGGCGTCAGGCGAATGCCCTCATAGACGACATCCATGCCGCTGTCGCGGGCGCGAACCGCAATCTGCTCGGCACCATTGGAATGACCGTCGAGGCCGGGCTTGCCGACAAGGAATTTGAGACGGCGCCCAAGCTTCGCCGAAACGGCATTGACCATCTCCCGCACGGGATCGAGATCGCCGGGTGCATTGCGCGCCGCGCGTGAAACACCCGTCGGCGCGCGATACTCGCCGAAGGTCTCGCGCAGCGCCGCGCCCCACTCGCCGGTCGTGACGCCCGCCTTCGCGCAGACGATCGAAGGCTCCATGATATTGCGCCCGTCCTTCGCCGCGCGCCGAAGATCGGCAAGAGCGGCTTCGACGGCGGCGGCGTCGCGCGTTTCGCGCCACTTCTTCAGCGCCGCGACCTGCTCCGCCTCGACGCCCGCATCGACCACATGGATCGAGCCAGCACCCGTGGAGAGCGGCGACGGCGCCGATTCCTCGTATCTGTTGACGCCGACCACGACCTGCCGCCCGGCTTCGATCTCTTCGAGCCGCGCGGAATTGGATTCGACGAGGCGCTCTTTCATGTAGGCGCTCTCGACGGCGGCAACCGCGCCGCCCATCTCCTCGATGCGCGCAAGCTCCTCGCGCGCTTCCGCCTTCAGCGCCTCGACCTTCGCATCCATCACCTTCGACCCGTCGAAGATGTCGCCATATTCGAGAAGGTCACTTTCATAGGCGAGGATCTGCTGTGCGCGGAGCGACCATTGCTGGTCCCACGGGCGCGGCAGGCCGAGCGCCTCGTTCCATGCCGGAAGCTGCACGGCACGGGCACGCGCATTCTTCGACAGCGTGACGGCCAGCATTTCGAGCAGTATGCGATAGACGTTGTTTTCCGGCTGCTGCTCGGTGAGGCCGAGCGAATTCACCTGCACGCCATAGCGGAAGCGGCGGAGCTTCGCATCCTCGACGCCGTAGCGGTCGCGGCAAATCTCGTCCCAGAGATCGACAAAGGCGCGCATCTTCGCGATCTCGGTGATGAAGCGCACGCCCGCATTGACGAAGAAACTGATGCGGCCGACGACCTGCGGAAAATCCTTTTCCGGCACCTGCCCGCCTTCCTTCACCCGGTCGAGCACGGCCTGCGCGGTCGCCAGCGCAAAGGCAAGTTCCTGCACCGGCGTCGCGCCCGCTTCCTGCAGATGGTAGGAGCAGACATTGGTGGGGTTCCACTTCGGCACCTGCGTGTAGGTGTAGGAAACGACGTCGGTCAGCAGCCGCATCGACGGCGCGGGCGGAAACACATAAGTGCCGCGCGAGAGATATTCCTTGATGATATCGTTCTGGACCGTGCCCTGAAGCTTCGCGCGGTCCGCGCCATGCTCGTCGGCGACGGCGATATAGAGCGCCAGCAGCCAGGCCGCCGTCGCGTTGATCGTCATGGAGGTGTTCATCTGCTCCATGGGAATGCCGTCGAACAGCGCCCGCATGTCGCCGATATGGGAGACCGGCACACCGACCTTGCCGACCTCGCCTTTTGCCAGAACATGATCGCTGTCATAGCCCGTCTGCGTCGGCAGATCGAAGGCGACCGAGAGGCCCGTCTGGCCGCGCGACAGGTTCGTCCGGTAAAGCTCGTTCGAGGCCTTGGCCGTCGAATGACCGGCATAGGTGCGGAAAATCCAGGGCTGGTCCTTTTTCGGACCGCCCGCGCCGTTTCCACCGTTCCCGCTCATCGCCTTACCTCGCGTCCACAAACCTTTGTCATGCCATTATCACAGGCTTTGCTGCGCTGCAAAAGAGCCAAGCAGCGGCCGCAGGCCCGCAAACGGCATGACGGACACCGCAATAGATTTCGCCGGGCGCCGCAACGCGCTACCCTGCGCGGATCAGAACTGAATCACCATGAATGGACAGAATTTATGTCAGACCTAGATCAAGACCTGTTTCAGCTTGCCATGTCGGAAGAGGCGCGGCCTCTGATGGCGGCTGTGAAAAAACACATCGCCGAAAACGTCGATCCCATCACGGAGGAGTTCTTCCGCCTCCAGGACGAAAAGACCGATCGCTGGAGCTGGCATCCGCGCCAGCTTGAGCTGCTGGAAGGCGCAAAGAACAAGGCGAAGGAATCGGGCTTGTGGAACTTCTTCCTGCCTGAGTCCGAAATCGGTTCCGGCCTCACCAATCTCGACTACGCCTATATCGCCGTCGAACTCGGCAAATCGCCGCTCGCATCGGAATCGCTCAATTGCAGCGCGCCCGACACGGGCAACATGGAAGTGCTGGAGCGCGTCGGCACGCCGGAGCAGAAGAAGAAGTGGCTGGAGCCGCTCCTCAACGGCGAAATCCGTTCCGCCTATGCGATGACCGAACCCGATGTGCCGAGCTCCGACGCCAAGAACGTGCGCACCAGCGCCGTGCTTGACGGCGATGACTGGGTCATCAATGGCGAGAAGTTCTATATTTCCGGTGCCGGCGACCCGCGCTGCAAGATCATGATCGTAATGGTGCGCACGAGCCCGGACGCACCGCCCAGCAAGCAACAGTCGCAAATCCTCGTACCGATCGACACGCCCGGCGTCGAAATTCTCGGGCCGATGAAAGTCTTCGGCAAGGACCACGCGCCCCACGGCCACATGCATATCCGCTTCAACAATGTGCGCGTGCCCAAGGAAAACATCCTGCTCGGCGAGGGCCGCGGCTTCGAGATCAGCCAGGTCCGCCTTGGCCCCGGCCGCATCCATCATTGCATGCGCTCGATCGGCAAGGCGGAGAAGGCGCTGGAACTGATGGTGAAGCGCGCCGCGACGCGCGAAGCCTTCGGCAAGCCGATTGCGAAACTCGGCGGAAACCTCGAGATCATTTCGCGCGCCCGCATCGAAATCAATGCGATGCGTCTCGCCGTGCTTCAGGCCGCGAGGGCGATGGACGTTCTGGGCAACAAGGAAGCCCGCGTCTATGTGAGCGCCGTGAAGGCGATGGTGCCGGAGAAGGTCTGCCTCATCATCGATCAGGCCATCCAGATGCACGGCGCCGCCGGCATCTCGCAATGGACGCCGCTGGCCGACATGTATACCGACATGCGCCACCTGCGTTTTGCCGATGGTCCGGATGAAGTCCATCACATGGTGGTGGGCCGCGCCGAGGTGCAGAAACACGGCCTCTGGTAAGCCCAGCCCGGCAAGCCGGCACGTACAGGAAAGCCGCTATGTGGAACGCCACATAGCGGCTTTTTCGTAGGTTTCCGCCAAATTTCACCGCCGCGCACAGTTTCCGTTGCATCGCGCCGCAAGATCGGAAGAATAGGAAAAAACAAACTGACAAATTATCATATTGGAAACGCCTGATGACCACGACGACCGAGAGCACCGCGCCCGCCCGCACGCCCATCGACAAGGAAGCCCTGCTTGCACGCTACCGCGCGGAACGCGACAAGCGCCTGCGGGACGATGGCAACGAGCAATATCTCCAGATCAAGGACCAGCTCGCGCATTACCTCGACGATCCCTACACGCCGCGCGCCGAACGCGAGCCGAAAACGGATCATGTGACTTTCGCTTTTGTGGGCGGCGGCTTTGCCGGTCTTGTCACGGGCGCACGCCTCAATGAAGCGGGCATCACCGATGTGCGCATCATCGAGAAAGGCGGCGACTTCGGCGGCACCTGGTACTGGAACCGCTATCCCGGCGCGCAATGCGACACGGCATCCCTGATCTACATGCCGCTGCTCGAAGAAACCGGCCATATGCCGAGCGAGAAATACGCCCACGCGCCGGAAATTCTCGCCCAGTGCCAGCGCATCGGAAAACAATACGGGCTTTATGAGAACGCGCTGTTCCACACCGAAGTCGAGAACATGACGTGGGATGCGGACCAATCGCGCTGGGTGATCGAAACAAATCGCGGCGACCGTTTCACCGCAGACTATGTCGGCATGGGTACCGGGCCCCTGCATGTACCGAAACTGCCGGGCATTCCGGGTATCGAGAGCTTCAAGGGCCACTCGTTTCATACGAGCCGCTGGGACTACAACTACACGGGCGGCGACCCCAAGGGCGCGCTGATGGAAAAGCTCGCGGACAAGCGCGTCGCCATCATCGGCACAGGCGCAACCTCGGTTCAGGCCGTGCCGCACCTCGCCAAGGCATGCAAGACGCTCTATGTCGTCCAGCGCACGCCCTCATCCGTCGATGTGCGCGCCAACAAGCCGCTCGATCCCGAATGGTTTGCCTCCATCGCCACGCCGGGCTGGCAGAAACGCTGGCTTGAAAATTTCACCGCCAACCAGGGCGGCGACATCGTCGAGGAAGACCTGGTGCAGGACGGCTGGACGGACCTCTCGCGCCGCATCCGCGCCAGGATCATGGAACTGCCGCGCGACAAGATGACGCCCGAAAACATGATGGCGGCATTCGAGGATTCCGATTTCGAGAAGATGGAAGAAATCCGTTCCCGCGTGGATCAGATCGTTGCCGACAAGGAGACGGCGCAGAAGCTGAAAGCCTGGTATCGCCAGCTCTGCAAGCGCCCCTGCTTCCACGACGCTTATCTTCAGTCGTTCAACACGCCCGGCACGCATCTCATCGACACGGACGGCAAGGGCGTCGAGAAGATCACGGAGAAGGGCTTCGTCGTCGCCGGCGTCGAGTATGAGGTCGATTGCATCATCTATGCGTCAGGCTTTGAAGTCGGCACCGAATGGACGCGCCGCGCGGGCTTCGACCTGACGGGCCGCGACGGGTTGAAACTCTCGGAAGCCTGGGCGGAGGGCATGCGCACCAAGCACGGCATCCACGTTCATGGTTTTCCGAATGCCTTCTTCGTGCAGCCGACGCAAGGCGCGAACCTCATTTCCAACGTGCCGCACAATCTCACCGAAGCGGGCGCGACCATCGCCGCGATCATTTCCCACGCACAGAAGAAGGGCGCGAAGGAAATCGAAGTGACGAAGGAAGCGCAGGATGAATGGGTGGCGCTGCTGCTAACCGGCATGGGCCGGATGATCGGCTCCCCCGACTGCACGCCGGGCTACTACAACAATGAAGGCAAGGCCGCAGGGCCCGCCGCCAAATACAATGTCGGCTACCCGGCAGGCGCGACGGCCTATTTCAAATATCTGGAAGGCTGGCGAAACTCGGGAGAGTTTGACGGTCTCGCCTTTCGCTGAGACGGCATGAAACGAAAGCGCCGGAACCAACCCGATGGTTCCGGCGCTCACGCAACATGGTAGCCGGCAACTGAATTTAACGCTCAGTCGGCGGCGGCCGTCGCCGTCATGCCATTTGCGCGCGCCGCCATGCTCTCGATGTGGCGGCGGCGGGCATCGAACTCGAGCGCGATGCTTTCGTCGTCGGACTGCATCTGATCGACATCCTGATTGGCGTAGTCCATGACGCCCATCTCCTCATAGCCCTTGCGGATGCGCGGGCCCCAGAGGCCGACATCCTTGACGATGGGCACGATGCGCTGGAAGAGCGACGAACGGAACTTCGTCATGAAGCCCGAATTATACATATGCTCGCCGCAGGCGACGGGATCGAGGCCGAGATTTTTCCAAACCTCGACCGCGTCGAAACGGTCGCGCATGAGGTAACTCGCTTCGAGCAGGAACTCCTCGCGCTCGTCGCGTTCCTTTTCGGTGAGCTGCGGATAATAGTCGCGCAGCGCCAAGCGCCCGAAAGCGACATGGCGGCTTTCATCCTGCATCACATACGCATTCACCGCCGCGGCAAGCGGGTTCTGCGCATTGTCGCGTATCTGCGCGAAGGACGCGAGCGCCAGCCCCTCGATCACGACCTGCATGCCGAGATAGGTCATGTCCCAGCGGCTATCGAGCAGCGTCTGCTCGATCAGGTCCTGCAGCGGCTTTGTCATCGGATAGGCAAGCTGGAATTTTTCGAGCAACCGCTTGTAGCTCTCGACATGGCGCGCCTCGTCGATCACCTGCGTCGAGGCATAGAACTTCGAGTCCATGTCCGGCACCTGCGTGACGATCTTCGCCGTGCAGATCAGCGCACCCTGTTCGCCCTGCATGAATTGCGAAAGCTGCCAGGCCTGAAAATGCTTGCGCACATTGGCCTTCTCCTTGCGCGACATCTTCTCGAACTGCGCCATGCCGTTGATCGGCAGCATCTCGTCGGGCAATTGTTCGGGATTGTCTTCGTCGAGTTCCTGGGACCAGTCGAGACGCTCGTTCGCGTCCCACTGCATCTCGACGCCCTTGCGATAGAGGCCCATCATCGCGTTGCGTTCGGGGTCGTAGTTCCAGTTGAACATCGCATCGAAATTCTGCGGTACGGACCAGTGGCTGTCTTCCAGCGCTAATGCATAGGTGTCCTTGATTTTCTGCATCGGTCTCTCCTCCTCCGTGCAATGTGCGTAGTATAACTCCGCAATTGCCTTCCCGCCACCGCAAATAACTGGCGGAATTCCGGCCTTCCGGCCCCGGCCTTTTGATATTGCACCGCAAAATACCCTTGCATCCGCAGCGTCAAATGCCAATGATCCGCGCCAAAGCGGCACCTGAGCGAGCGAGGCAAATATGACGTATACGGAGAAAAAAGATCTCTACGAGGTCGGTGAGATACCGCCCATCGGTCATGTGCCGAAAAACATGTATGCATGGACGATCCGCAGGGACCGGCAGGGACCGCCGCAGCAGGCGATGCAGGTCGAGGTCGTGCCGACATGGGAGATCGACAGCAACGAGGTGCTCGTTCTCGTGATGGCGGCGGGCGTCAACTACAATGGCGTATGGGCGGGCCTTGGCACGCCGATCTCCGTCTTCGACGTTCACAAGCTGCCCTATCACATCGCAGGCTCGGACGCTTCCGGCATCGTCTACGCGGTTGGCGCCAAGGTGAAGCGGTGGAAGGTCGGCGACGAAGTCGTCATCCATTGCAACCAGGACGATGGCGACGACGAGGAATGCAATGGCGGCGACCCGATGTTCTCGCCGACGCAGCGCATCTGGGGCTACGAGACGCCGGACGGCTCTTTCGCGCAGTTCTGCCGCGTGCAATCGCAGCAGCTGATGCCGCGCCCGAAGCACCTCACCTGGGAAGAGAGTGCCTGCTACACACTGACATTAGCGACGGCCTACCGCATGCTCTTCGGCCACCGCCCGCACATCCTTTCGCCCGGACAGAACGTTCTGGTGTGGGGCGCGAGCGGAGGTCTCGGCTCCTTCGCGGTGCAGCTCTGCGCGACGGCCGGCGCCCATGCCATCGGCGTTATTTCCGACGACAGCAAGCATGATTTCGTGATGTCGATGGGCGCGAAGGGCGTCATCAACAGAAAGAATTTCAATTGCTGGGGCCAGTTGCCGAAAGTGAACTCCGAGGAGTTCAACGACTTCATGAAAGAGGCGCGCAAGTTCGGCAAGGCAATCTGGGACATCACCGGCAAGGGTGTCGACCCCGATATCGTGTTCGAACACCCCGGCGAGTCGACCTTTCCGGTTTCCTGCATGGTGGCGAAGCGCGGCGGCATGGTCGTCTTCTGCGCCGGTACGACGGGCTTCAACCTCACCTTCGACGCACGCTTCGTCTGGATGCGCCAGAAGCGCATTCAAGGTTCGCATTTCGCGCATCTGAAACAGGCGAGCGCGGCGAACCAGCTCGTTATCGAACGGCGCATCGACCCCTGCATGTCGGAGGTGCTTCCGTGGGCGGATATTCCGCTGGCGCATACCAAGATGTGGAAGAACGAACATCTGCCGGGCAACATGGCAGTGCTGGTTTCCGCCGCGCGGCCGGGCCTCAGAACGGTCGAGGATACGATTGAAGCGGGGATAAGGGCGGCCTGAAGAGCCGCCCTCAGGCGCGCAGCGCCCGGTTCCACGGCATAGCCGTGAGGAAGCGCGCCATGCCGCAAAAGCCGGAGACGCCGGCAAAGACGAGGCCCGCGCCGACGAAAGCCGAAAGCGCGTAGAAGCCCGGATGCACGCCCGCGCCGAGCGCCACACCGAGCAAGACGAGCGAGCCCGCCGCGATCTGCACCTGGCGCATCAGCTCGAGGGGCTGCGCGGCATCGGCCGCGACGGGCAGCTTCGCCGCCTTCCAGGCATCGATCCCGCCTTCGAGTATATAGGCTTCGCAGCTTTCCGGGGCGGCGAGCTTCGCGGCATTGGCTTTGGTGCGCATGCCGGATTTGCAGTGATAGACGACGATGCCCGCGCCCGCGGCGGCCGGATGGCCGCCAAGCTTCGAGAGCGGCTCATTGACTGCGCCCGGAATATGCTCGCGGGCGAACTCGTCCGGCTCGCGTATGTCGACGATGACGGCGCCGCGCGCGGCCATCGCCTTCGCTTCTTCGGGGGTGAGGGTCCTGAGGCTCATTTTCCGTTCTCCTTGGGGCGCGGGCACACGACGCTCACGCGCAATAAATGTCTTTCAGCGTCTTCATGATCTTCGCGGCATCGGGATCGTCGATCCGGTAATAGACCGTCTGCGCCTCCCTCCGCGTCGCGACGAGGCCGTCGGCGCGGAGCTTCGCCAGATGCTGCGACAGCGCCGACATGCCGAGATCGGCTTCGGCCGCGAGCTCGCCGACACTCGCCTCGCCTTTCACCGCCAGTGCGCACAGCACCAGCAGGCGCTTTTCGTTGGCAAGCAGGCGGAGCATCCGCGCCGCCTCGCCCGCGCTTTCGGCGAGTTTCGAGATATCGCTTTTCATCATCCGCATCGTCCGGCCTCCGGCCGATCTTTATTTCACGTATTGCTAAATTAGTGAATGCTAATATATGTGTCAAGAGACAGACCGGACGGGATGTTGAAAACCGGCCGGAAACGAAGAAGGAGAACCTCATGAGCAACGACAAAAGGCCGGAAATACAGGGCTTTTTCGACGAGGCAAGCAATACGGTGAGCTATCTGGTGGTCGATCCCGACAGCCGCGCCGCCGCCTTCGTCGACCCCGTGCTCGACTACGATCCGAAGTCGGGCAAACTCTCGACGGCAAGCGCCGACAGGCTGCTCGACGCCGCCGAAAAGGCGAAGGCGCGGATCGAATGGATCCTCGAAACCCATGCCCATGCCGACCACTTGTCCGCCGCGCAATATCTGAAGGCAAAGACGGGCGCGAAAATCGGCATCGGCGCGCATATCAACGATGTGCAGAAAATCTTCACGCCCGTCTTCAACCAGAAGGGCCCGACCGACGGCCGCGAATTCGACCATCTGTTCAAGGAAGGCGAAAGCCTCGCGATCGGCGGGCTGACGGTTGAGATGATCGGGACGCCGGGCCACACGCCGGCCTGTGTGAGCTACAGGATCGGCGATGCGGTGTTTGTCGGCGACACGCTCTTCATGCCGGATTACGGCACGGCGCGGGCCGACTTCCCCGGCGGCGACGCGCGCACGCTCTACCGCTCGATCCGGAAACTGCTGGCCCTGCCGCCCGAAACGCGGCTCTTCATGTGCCACGACTACAAGCCGGAAGGCCGCGACCATTATGTGTGGGAAACGACGGTAGCGGACGAACGCGCCCGCAATATCCATGTCCATGACGGCGTGGACGAGGACAGCTTCGTCGCCATGCGCGAAAAGCGCGACTCGACGCTGGCGGCGCCCGTGCTGCTCTTGCCCTCGATCCAGGTCAACATCCGCGCCGGCCACGTGCCGCCCGCGGAGGACAACGGCAAGCGGTACCTCAAGATACCGCTGAATGTGCCGGCGGAGGTGGAGGAGAGCCTCTAGGTTCTCCTACCGCTTTGCCTTGCGGTAGACGTCTTTCCTGTCGCCGATGCGGACGACCAACACGCGCAGCACTTCATCTTCGATGTCGCAGATGATCCGGAAGTCGCCGACGCGGTAGCGCCAGAACTGGCCGAGCGGACCCGAGAGCGGCTTGCCGAAGCTGCGCGGGTTGGCTGCGCCGGCAATGCGTTCGTCCATATACTCGACGATGCGCCGCGCCGATTGCTTGTCGAGCTTGCGAAGCTGGTTTATGGCGTCGTCGGTATAATCAATCGTCCAGGCCAAGGTCTTTTCTCACCTTGGCCGCGGAATGCGTTTTTTCCTCGCCCTTGCGGACACGCTCCAGCACGTCGGCGGCGAGATAATAGTCTTCCATCTCGTCGAGCCCCCGCTCGATGATCTCGCGCAGATAATAGGCGCGGGTGCGCCCCGTCTTCTTCGCGAGAAGATCGAGACGCGCTTCCAGTTCTGCATCGAGGCGGACAGAGGTGGGCATGAGTACCTGCTGTGAATACAGGAAATATATGTATTCAAAGTAGGTAGCTTAGTTCCTTGATGCAATCTCGTACTATCTTGCATGATTCGTATTCTCCTGTTATACGAAAATACGCCGTATTCCTCGTATAGCGAAATGAAAAATGATAGAGCACGAGATTAGAATCAGCGCAGCGACCTTTCAGCGGCTTCAACAGCACGCCGTGCCGTTTGTCGACACCACTCCAGAAGCCGTCATCAACAGGGCCCTGGATGCGCTAGAAGGAACGAGACCGAGTGTGGCTTCGCGCACTAGCGCGCCAGCACCGACAATGGAAAGACGTATCGACCCCCGGGCATTGCCCCGGCTAACTCACACAAAGGTGCTAAGCGCTGAAATCGATGGAAAGTTCATCGAAAGGCCGAACTGGAATCATCTGCTCGACGAAATCTTGCTGATTGCAGCAAAACGATTCAGGAGTTTCGATGAACTTCGTAGTCATTGCCCGGCAAATCTCGTGCAAGGCAAAAAGGAAACAGACGGCTTTGCCTACCTGCAAAAGATCGACTTGTCCGTACAAAGACAGGATTCGAACGCTGCGTGTCGAACGATTGTCACCCTCGCAGAGCGCCTCGGCATTGCCCTCGAGATCAGCTTCATTTGGCGCCCCAAAATGGATGCGCTGTATCCCGGCGAACGCGGCCTGATCAAACTTACTGGCTCGCAGACTCTCTAACTCCCCTTACCGCTCCCAGTAATCCTTCGAGAACATCACTAGCACCGTCAGCAGTTCGAGGCGGCCGAGGAGCATGGCGAAGGCGAGGATGATTTTGGGGCCGTCCGGCAGGGAGGAGAAATTACCGGCGGGGCCGACGACGGGGCCGAGGCCGGGGCCGACATTGGCGATGGCGGTGACGGCGGAGGAAAGCGCCGTCACGAGGTCGAGGCCGAAAGCGGCGAGCGCCAGCGAGACGGCAAGGATCGACCCCATATAGACGAAGACGAAGAGCGCGACGGAGAAAACGATCTCCCGGCTCACCGTGCGGTCGGCATAGCGCAATGTCTGCGCGACATGGGGATAGAGCGTCTGGCGGACCTGGCTCTTGAAAAGGAGCGCGAGAATCTGCAGACGGAACATCTTGAGGCCACCGGACGTCGATCCCGTGCAGCCGCCGATGAACATCAGGATGAAAAAGGCCATGATCGCGAACGGCCCCCAAAGCGTGTAGTCGGTGCTGGCGAAACCCGTTGTGGTGACGACGGAAACCACGTTGAAGGCGGTGAGCTGCAACGCCTCAAAAAAATGATAGTCGCCCCGGGCGGCGAGCCAGAGTGCCATGAGGACGGAGGTGACGGCGAGCATGGTGATGAAGGCGCGCACCTGCGGATCGCCCCACAATGTTTCGCCGGTGCCGCGCAGCGTCTGCACATAAAGGATGAGCGGCAAGGCACCCGAGACCATGAATATGATGGCGGCCCAGTGAATGAAGCTGCTGTCGAAATAGCCGAACGACGCATCATGGGTCGAATAACCGCCGGTCGAGATGGTCGTCATCGCATGGTTGAGCGCATCGAACGCGCTCATGCCGCCGATGATATAGGCCAGCGCGCAAAGCAGGGTGAGCAGCAGATAGACCTCGCCGATGGCGACCGCGATCTGACCCGGGCGCGGCAACACTTTTTCCGTGCGGTCGGAACTTTCGGTACGAAAGAGCTGCATTCCGCCGACACGCAGGAACGGCAGAATGGCGACCGCCGTGACGATGATGCCGATGCCGCCCATCCATTGCAGGAGCGAGCGCCAGAGAAGAAGGCCGGGCGGCGTTGCATCGAGGCCGACCATCACCGTGGAGCCCGTGGTGGTGAAACCGGACATGGCCTCGAAGAAGGCGTCCGTATAGCTCATATCGACCTTGGAGAAGGCAAAGGGCAGCGCCGAGAAGGCGCTGAGCGACAGCCAGCCAAGCGTGGTGACGAGGAAAGTGGCACGGTGGCCGAGATCGCGGTCCTCCGTCTGGTTGGAAAGCATCAGCGCGCCGCCGACAAAGCCGGTGACGACGGCGCTCGACAGGAAGGCTTCCCAGTCGCCGCTCTCGGCGACAATCTCAGCCAGAACCGGGACCAGCATCACGACGGAGAGCGCGATGAGGAGCGCGCCGATCACGAGGCCGACGACCTTGGTGCTGTCGGCGAAGGAGACTCTGGCGCCGTCCATGAAAACCCCCGTCAGGCCCGCCCGGAGAAGGCGATTAACCGAATCGTCCGTCCGGCTGGCCGGAGCGGAGGGTTCGAGATATATAGATATTGAACGGCCCATGCCATGACCCGTGGGCCTATTCCCGCAATTCCGGTTTCACTTAGCGTGAGATCCGCCCTCCCGCGCCGTCCGTATCAGAAGCCGTCACACGAGCGAGTTCCTCCATGAGCCAGACCCAGAGCGCCGCCTCCGCATCCCGCACGGGCGCCAATGCCGACCTTCTGCTTGCCGATCTGCTGCTGCTGACGGGGCAGGCGGTGGAGGCGGCGAACAAGCTGCTCGCCCAGGCGAAAACAGCCGTGTTCGCCAAGGTGGCGAAGGACGGCAAGGTTTCGGCGGCGGCAATCGAGCGCGAACAATTTGCGGTGCATGGCTTTGCCTGGCTGGCAACCTATGTGGAGGCGCTGCGCCAGCTTGCCGCCTATGCCGCGCGGATGACCGAAGAGGGACGCTTCGGCGAGTTCGAGGCGCTGATCGTGCAATTCGCCTTCGGCGAATATCTGAACCAGATTTCCGGCGGCATTCCGATGAGCCAGGTGGAGACGGTCCGGCCGCTCGATCTCGGCATTTCAGATGGCGACCATGCAGGCTTCCACACCGAAGCCGTGCGTACGCTTTGCGCGGCAGGCAACACGCGCGGAACGCGCGCGCGGCTCGCCGAACTCATCGCGGCGAATGCGGGCGCGGCGACCTTCGGCGACACGGGGCTTGAGGAAACCTACGACGCAATCCGCGACCAGATGCGCCGCTTCGCCGATGCCGAAGTCATGCCCCATGCGCATGAGTGGCATCTGAAGGACGACTACATTCCGATGCCCGTGGTCAAACAGATGGCGGAGCTTGGCGTCTTCGGCCTGACGATCCCGGAAGAATTCGGCGGGCTCGGCCTCGGCAAGGAATCCATGTGCGTCGTCTCCGAGGAATTGAGCCGGGGCTATATCGGCGTCGGCTCGCTCGGCACGCGCTCCGAAATCGCGGCCGAGCTGATCCTTGGCGGCGGCACGAAGGAACAGAAGGACAAGTGGCTGCCGAAGATCGCGAGCGGCGAAGTGCTGCCGACGGCGGTCTTCACCGAGCCGAACACGGGCTCCGATCTTGCCAGCCTGAAGACGCGCGGCAAGCGCGACGGCGACGTCTACAAGGTGAACGGCAACAAGACATGGATCACGCATGCGGCGCGCGCCGATGTGATGACGCTGCTCTGCCGCACCAATGACGAGCCGGGCTACAAGGGACTGTCCATGCTGCTGGCCGAAAAGCCGCGCGGTGGCGACGAAGAGCCCTTCCCGGCGAAGGGCATGTCCGGCGGCGAAATCGAGGTACTCGGCTATCGCGGCATGAAGGAATTCGAAATCGGTTTCGACGATTTCGAGGTGAAGGCGGAGAACCTTCTGGGCGGCGAGGAAGGCCAGGGCTTCAAGCAGCTCATGCAGACCTTTGAGAGCGCCCGCATCCAGACGGCGGCGCGCGCTGTCGGCGTTGCACAATCTGCGCTCGAACTCGGACTTCGCTACGCGCAGGACCGCATCCAGTTCGGCAAGCCGATCTACGACTTCCCCCGCGTGAACGGCAAGCTCGTCATGATGGCGGTCGAGATCATGGTGGCGCGCCAGCTTACTTATTTTGCCGCGCGCGAAAAGGACGGCGGCAGGCGCTGCGACCTTGAGGCGGGAATGGCAAAGCTTCTCGCCGCGCGCATCGCCTGGGCGGCGGCGGACAATGCGCTGCAGATCCATGGCGGCAACGGCTTCGCACTTGAATATCCGGTAAGCCGCGTGCTGTGCGACGCGCGCATCCTCAACATCTTTGAAGGCGCGGCCGAAATCCAGGCACAGGTAATCGCCCGCCGCCTGCTGGAAGGCGGAAACTGATGGCCGATTATGTTGTCTGGCTTGGGCCCGTCGCGCTCGGCGCCGTTCTCGTGGTGCTGCTGCTCGGATTGCTGAACATGATGCGCGGCGGCTCCGCGAACCGCTCGCAGACGCTGATGCGCTGGCGGGTGGGGCTGCAGTTCCTCGCCATCATCGTCATCATGACGGGGCTCTACCTGACGAGCCGGTGACGGCGGAACTGCCTCTGCCTTTTCGCTTGGCCGTTGCGGGACGAGCCTTATGATGCGGTCCGCCCTATCTCCTTCAAGGAGATCTCGATGAGAGGAGGCCCCCCATGACCACCAGGACGATTTCCGCCGCCGAACCGCCGAAAAAAACCGTAACGATTGCCGGCCGTTCCATGGCCTATAGCGAGATGGGCGAAGGCGACCCGATTGTTTTCCTGCATGGCAATCCGACATCCTCCTATCTGTGGCGGAACGTCATGCCGCATCTGGCCGACCAGGGCCGCTGCATCGCGCCCGACCTGATCGGCATGGGCGACAGCGACAAGCTCGAACCCTCAGGCCCTGAACGCTACACCTTCCGCGAGCACCGCCGTTTTCTCGAAAGCTTTCTGGAAGCGCTGGGCATCCACAAGAACGTGACGCTGGTGATCCATGACTGGGGCTCGGCGCTCGGCTTCGATTGGGCGAACCGCAACCGGGGCGCCGCCGAAGGCATCGCCTATATGGAAGGCATTGTCCGGCCGCTCGAATGGGACGAATGGAACGAGGATGCACGCCGCATCTTCGAGGGCTTCCGCTCCGATGCCGGCGAAGAAATGATCCTGAAGAAGAATCTCTTCATCGAGGCGGTGCTGCCGGGCTCGATCCTCCGCAAGCTGACGGACGAGGAAATGGCGGTCTATCGCCGCCCCTTCGCCAACGAGGGCGAGGACCGGCGGCCGACACTCTCCTGGCCGCGCCAGATACCGCTTGGCGGCGAGCCGGAAAATGTGGTGGAAAGCGTCGCCGATTATGCGCACTGGATGTCGGAGAACGACCTGCCGAAACTTTTCGTCAATGCCGATCCGGGCGCCATCCTGACCGGCGCGCAGCGCGAATTCTGCCGGAGCTGGAAGAACCAGACGGAAGTGACCGTGAAAGGCAGCCATTTCATCCAGGAAGACAGCCCGCACGAGATCGGCGAGGCAATCGCCAAATGGCGCAGAAGCTGGCGCGCCGCGCCGAAGGCTTGATCGCGCGCGCCGAAAAGGCGAGGCTTTGGCCTTGATGCGAGGGAGGATGAAGCCATGACAACGGCGGAGACGAAAGACGCAAACGGCAATTTCAGCACCGGCTTCAAAAGCTTTCATTGGGCGGCCGGCGTGCTTGTGCTGCTGATGCTCTATAGCGGCTTCACGCTGAGCCGCGAGACCGCGACCTGGCATTTCGGCACCGGCATCGTGGTGCTGGTGCTGATGGTGGGCTGGCTCGCCATTCGCGGCCGCCAATCGCGCCCGCCCCTGCCCGCCGACATGCCGCGCTGGCAGACAATCACCGCCAGGGCGACGCATCACAGCCTTTATCTTCTGGTGACGCTGCAGCCGATATTCGGGCTGATGATGGTGACGACATCCGATCGCGAGCCGGTGGCCTTCGGCTTCATTCCGCTGAAGATCGCGGAGAACGGCGTCATCAACGAGATCGGACATGTCGGCCACATGATAAATGCCTACCTGCTGACGGCACTGGTGCTGCTCCATATCGCGGGCGCGCTGGAACATCACTTCATCCGCCGCGACAATGTGCTGAGGCGGATGCTGCCTTTCGGAAAGGCCTGACGGCGCGAATGGTTACGCTCAACCGGATATACACGCGGACCGGCGACAAGGGCACGACGGCGCTGGCAAGCGGCGAGCGCGTGCCGAAACACGCGCTCCGCATCGAGAGCTATGGCACGGTGGACGAGACGAATTCCGTTCTCGGTATTGCGCGGCTCCATACGGGCGGCATGGCGCGGCTCGATACCATGCTGATGCGCATCCAGAACGACCTCTTCGATCTCGGCGCCGACCTCGCGACGCCCGACCGGGGCGAGCCTCTCGGCTATGAGCCGCTGCGGATCGTGGATGCGCAGGTCGAACGGCTGGAAAAGGAAATCGACGAGTTGAACGGCGCGCTGGAGCCGCTGCGTTCCTTCGTGCTGCCGGGGGGGACGGCGGCGGCCGCCCATCTCCACCTCGCCCGCACCGTCTGCCGCCGCGCCGAGCGGCTGGTGACGGCGCTGATGGAGGAGCCGGACGAGAAGGTGAGCGAGGCGGCGCTCCGCTACCTGAACCGGCTCTCGGACTTCCTCTTCGTCGCCGCCCGCTATGTCAATCATGGCGAGGATGGGAACGGCCCCGGCGACGTGCTCTGGGTGCCGGGCGGCAGCCGCTGAACAACCGGGATTCCCTATTCGTTGACAGGGGAGGGCCAGCCCACTAGGTTCCCGCACCGCAACAGCAGCTATGTGGCAGCGGGCGCGTTTGGCCTGGTTTTTCCCGGAAAACAGCCGTTTTCAAGGCAGCCAGCCGCCCCCAGACTACACCAAAACCGGCGCCGAGGTTCCGCGAGCCGGGGGCATCCATTCCCCGGGTCCGCGCCGCCAAGGCAATGCGCAGGGAGTCCGCCTCGATGAAAGTCCTCGTCCCGATCAAGCGAGTGGTCGATTACAACGTGAAAGTCCGAGTGAAATCGGACGGCAGCGGCGTCGATCTCGCCAATGTCAAAATGTCGATGAACCCGTTCGACGAGATCGCCGTTGAAGAAGCGGTGCGCCTCAAGGAAGCGGGCAAGGCGACGGAAGTCGTCGCCGTTTCAATCGGCGTCCAGCAGACCACCGAAACCATCCGCACCGCGCTCGCCATGGGCGCCGACCGCGGCATCCTGGTGAAGACGGACGAAACCGTCGAACCGATCAACGTCGCCAAGATCCTGAAGGCCGTGGCCGAGCAGGAACAGCCCGGCCTCATCATTCTGGGCAAGCAGGCGATCGACGACGATTGCAACCAGACAGGCCAGATGCTCGCCGCCCTTCTCGGCTGGGCACAGGGCACCTTCGCCTCCAAGGTCGAGATCGACGGCGAGACGCTGAACCTGACCCGCGAAATCGACGGCGGATTGCAGGTGCTGAAGCTCAAGATGCCGGCCGTCATCACGACGGACCTGCGCCTCAACGAGCCGCGCTATGCATCGCTGCCGAACATCATGAAGGCGAAGAAGAAGCCGATCGACGAGAAGGCACCGGGCGACTACGGCGTCGACGTGAAGCCGCGCCTCGAAGTGCTGAAAGTAAGCGAGCCGCCGCAGCGTTCGGCCGGTATCAAGGTCGAAACGATTGAGCAGCTCGTATCGAAGCTGAAGGAAGCGGGAGTGATCGGATGACCACGCTTGTTATTGCAGACCACAACAACAAGGCGCTGAACGACGCCACCGCGAAGACCGTGACCGCCGCGTCGAAAATCGGCGGCGACATCCACGTGCTCGTGATCGGCCAGGATTGCGGCGCCGCCGCCGAAGCCGCCGCCAAGCTCGACGGCGTGAAGAAGGTGCTGGTTGCCGACGACGCGCTCTACGCGCATCCGGTTGCCGAGCCGATTTCCGCTCTCGTGGTGAGCCTTGCGGGCAACTACGACGCGATCGTCACGGCCGCCACCACCATCGGCAAGAACTTCATGCCGCGCGTGGCCGCCCTTCTCGACGTGGCGCAGATCTCGGAAATCACCGCCGTTCAGGGCGCCGACACATTCGAGCGTCCGATCTATGCCGGCAACGCCATCCAGACCGTGAAGTCGTCGGAAGCGAAGAAGGTCATCACCGTCCGCACCACCGCCTTCCCGGCGGCCGGTCAGGGCGGCTCGGCCTCCGTCGAGAAGATCGGCGCGGGCGAGAACCCCGGCCTTGCGGAATTCGTGGACGAGAAGCTCACGAAATCCGACCGCCCGGAACTCACCTCCGCCAAGGTCATCATTTCCGGCGGACGCGGCATGCAGAATGGCGAGAACTTCGCCATGCTGGAAAAGATCGCCGACAAGCTGGGCGCCGCCGTCGGCGCCTCGCGCGCCGCGGTCGATGCGGGCTTCGTGCCGAACGACTACCAGGTCGGCCAGACCGGCAAGGTCGTCGCGCCCGAGCTTTACATCGCCGTCGGCATTTCCGGCGCGATCCAGCATCTCGCGGGCATGAAGGACAGCAAGGTCATCGTCGCCATCAACAAGGATGAAGAGGCGCCGATCTTCCAGGTCGCCGATTACGGCGTCGTCGCCGACCTCTTCAAGGCGATCCCCGAGCTCGAGGCGGAGCTGACCAAGATCGGCCTCTGAGACCGGCGCCCTCGCGGGCGGCCTGTAATGACAAAACGGCGCATCCGGGAAACCGGCGGCGCCGTTTCTCTGTCCGGTTGGCCGGAATTGAAGCGTTATGGTGTGTCCCCGGCCTCATTCTTTGCTACCTTATTCGCCGGACCGGCCCGCAGGCGGCACGGGTAGTGAATGACCAGCAGCAGTTACGAAAGACGGGTAATGACATTTCGCAAGGTTGGCGTGATCGGCGCGGGGCAAATGGGCAACGGTATCGCGCATGTCTGCGCCCTTGCCGGCTATCATGTCGGGCTCTACGACATCTCGGGCGACCGCATCCAGGCGGGGCTCGCCACGATCGACGGCAACCTGTCGCGGCAGGTATCGAGCGAGCGCATCACCACCGCCGAGCGCGACGCGGCGCTGGAGCGCCTGACCGCCGCCGAGACGATGGAGAGCTTCGAGGACGCCGACATCGTGATCGAGTCGGCCGTCGAGAATGAAGAGATCAAACGCAAAATTTTCGCCGAACTCTGTCCGCATCTGCGCGAGGACGCGCTGCTTGCGACCAATACGTCTTCAATCTCGATCACACGCCTCGCCGCCTCGACCGACCGCCCCGAACGCTTCATGGGCATGCATTTCATGAACCCGGTGCCGGTGATGGAGCTCGTCGAACTGGTGCGCGGCATCGCCACCGACGATGACACATTCGACAAGATCCGGCATTTCGCCGAGACGCTTGGCAAGAAGATCGCCAATGCCGAAGATTTTCCGGCCTTTATCGTCAACCGCATCCTGCTGCCGATGATCAACGAGGCGGTCTACACTCTTTATGAGGGCGTGGGCTCGGTCGAGAGCATCGACAAGGCGATGAAGCTCGGCGCAAACCACCCGATGGGACCGCTGCAGCTTGCGGACTTTATCGGCCTTGATACCTGCCTTTCGATCATGCAGGTGCTGCATGACGGATTGTCGGATTCCAAATACCGGCCCTGTCCGCTTCTGGTAAAATATGTCGAGGCCGGCTGGCTCGGCCGCAAAACGCAGCGCGGTTTCTACGATTATCGGGGCGAAAAGCCGGTGCCGACGCGCTAGGAATTTTTAACCACGGCCATGCGAAACTGCTCCGTGCGTCACAGAGCGCAGGAACGGGCGGAAAATTGGACGACAGTTTCGCGCAGGGCGAGAGAGCCCGCAAGATCACGCACGAACCGCAATTCATCGACACGCCGGAGCATTCCGCCGTGGCGGAATTTCACGCCTATCTGGAGGCGAAGCGCGGCTCGCGCGAAATGGCGGATCGCGCCGACATAAAGCCGTCCGAGATTGTCCGCTTCCTGCCCAACATGATCATCGCCGAAGCGGTGGACGGCGGCGAAGACTTCCGTACACGTCTCTTCGGCACGGCGCTCGTCGAACTGCTGGGCGAGGAGCGGACGGGCAAGCTGCTCTCCGAATTCGCCGAGGAAAGCAGCCTCGACACCGACCCCGCCGCCGTCCAGACCCGCTGGCTCTACATCACGCGGAAAGCCTTTTTCGGCCGCAAGCCCGTTTTCCTGAAAGTACCTTTCGCCGCCTCGAACCGGCTCTACCTTGTCGGACATGCGATCTCGGCACCACTCACCGCCGGCGGCACCGAACCGGCGCAGACCATCGGCGCGATGTTCGTCACCCGCGCGGATTGACGCTCGCCGGACGAAGCGTATTCTGGCCGGCTTCGCGACAGGCGAAGCGTGACCGCAAGGAACGCCGCCATGTCCGCCGACCATCCAGACGACCCCCTTGCCCTGAACCTCGCTCGCTGGGAAGAGCAAGTCGACATCCATGTCGGTTCCGACTTCTACCGGGTGAAGGAATTTCTCGCCGGCGAAACGAGCCTTGATCCGCTGGTCGCAGGCGAACTTGGCGACGTCACGGGAAAGAAGCTCCTTCACCTGCAATGTCATTTCGGCCTCGACACGCTGTCGCTCGCGCGGATGGGTGCAATTGCGACAGGGCTCGACTTCTCACCGAAAGCGATAGTGGCGGCGAGGAAGCTCGCGGCGGATGCGGGGCTCGACGCCCGTTTCATCAACGCCCGCGTGGACGAGGCGGCCGAGGCGGCGGGCACCGGCTACGACATCGTCTTTTCAAGCTGGGGCGTGCTGATGTGGCTGCCGGACCTTGAGGTGTGGGCAAGGAACATCGCTTCATGCCTCAAGCCCGGCGGCTTTTTCTATCTCGCCGAGGGCCATCCGCTTCTCTGGGCGCTGGACGACGAAGGCAACTCGGTCGAGGAAAACCTCCGCATCGTGCGTTCCTATTTTCTCGAAGGTCCGCAGCAATGGGAGAACGCCCATGATTATGCCGAGCCCGGCGTCACGCTCGCGCATTTCCGCAGCAGCGAATGGCAGCACACGCTGGGCGAGGTGATTTCCGTGCTGGCGGCGGCGGACCTTCATATCGAGTTTCTGCACGAGCATGACGTGCTGCCCTGGCCAGGCGTGCCGAGCATGGAGCGGGTGGACCGCTTTTACTTCAAGGCCCCGGACGGCGCGGCGCGCCTGCCGCTCAGCTATTCAGTAAAGGCGAGGAAGGTTCAGTAAGCCGCCAGAGCCGCTTCGATCAGCGCCTTTGCGTCTTCGCTGTCCCAATGGGCGGGCCCGACCATGCGGCCGATCTCCTCACCCTCCGGCGAGAGGAGCAGCGTGGTGGGCAGGCCGAAAGCCTTGAGGGTGAAATTCGCCTTGCCGCTGGTATCGGTATAGAGGCCGAGATGCGCCGCCCCGACCTCTTTCAGGAAGGCGCGGGCAAGCTCGAGCCCGTTCCGCTCGACGCTGAGCGCGACCACCTCGAAGCGCTCGCTGCCCATTTCGGCCTGGAGCGCATCAAGCGCCGGCATTTCCTCGCGGCAGGGCGCACACCAGGTGGCCCAGAGATTGAGCAGGACGAGTTTTCCCCGGAAATCGGCCAATGTCCGGTCCCGGCCCTCGCCATCCACAAACCGGACCTCCGGCAGGGCCAGGGGCGCGCCAGCGCGGAAATTGGCCACTTCGCCGGTGGCGGCTGCATCGAGGGCCGCGGCAGAGCCGGAAAGGGCCGCCTCATCGTCCGGGTTGCCGCCCCCCCGGCCTATCAAGTATACCGCCCCAGCGGCCAGAAGGGCCGCGCCGGCCAGCATGGCAATAAGTTTCGGCTTCATCTGAACCATCCGCTAGCCTTCAACGCCTCGGGTTTGAGGTCGCACCGCCGCCCGGAGAACGACATGAGCAACAAGATGTGGGGCGGCCGCTTCGGCGAGGGCCCCGACCGGATCATGGAGGAAATCAATGCCTCCATCGGCTTCGACCAGCGCTTCTTCGCCCAGGACATCAGGGGCTCGAAGGCGCATTGCCGCATGTTGGCGGAAAAGGGAATTATCTCAAGCGAAGATGCCGCACAAATCGTCGCGGGGCTCGACGTGGTGCTGGCCGAGATCGAGAACGGCACGTTCCATTTCAAGCGCGAGCTTGAAGACATCCACATGAACGTGGAATCGCGGCTTGCCGACCTGATCGGCGCGGCGGCGGGCAGGCTTCACACCGCCCGCTCGCGCAACGACCAGGTGGCGACGGATTTCAAACTCTATATCCGCGACACGATCGACCATTTGGACGAGCAGCTTGCCGATTTCCAGCGCGCGCTTGTCGACCGCGCCGAAGAACACGCGGCCACGATCATGCCGGGCTTCACGCATCTGCAGACCGCGCAGCCCGTGACCTTCGGCCATCACTGCCTCGCCTATGCCGAAATGGCCGGGCGCGACCGGGGACGGCTGGCCGATGCAAGGCGGCGGCTCAACGAAAGCCCGCTCGGCGCGGCGGCGCTGGCCGGCACATCCTTTCCCATCGACCGCCACATGACGGCGGCGGAACTCGGCTTCGACGGGCCGACGCGAAATTCGCTCGACAGCGTCTCCGACCGCGACTTCGTGCTGGAAACGCTGTCGGCGGCGGCGATTGCCGCGACGCATCTTTCGCGGCTCGCGGAAGAGATCGTGATCTGGTCGACGCCGGGCTTCGATTTCGTGCGGCTGACCGACGGCTTCACCACCGGCTCCTCGATTATGCCGCAGAAGAGAAATCCCGATGCGGCGGAACTGGTGCGCGCGAAATCCGGCCGCGTGATCGGCGACCTGACCTCGCTCCTGATCGTCATGAAGGGCCTGCCGCTCGCTTATTCCAAGGACATGCAGGAAGACAAGGAAGCGGCCTTCGACGCGCTCGACGCGCTGTCGCTGTCGCTTGCCGCGATGACCGGCATGGTGCGGACGCTGACCGTGAACGAGACGGCGATGCGGAATGCGGCTTCGCGCGGCTTTTCGACCGCGACCGACCTTGCCGACTGGCTGGTGCGGGCGCTCGGCCTGCCCTTCCGCCAGGCGCATCACGCGACCGGCGCGCTGGTGGCGAAGGCGGAAAAGAAGGGCACGGACCTCGACGGCCTGACGCTCGCCGAAATGCAGGAAGTGGAGCCCGGCATCACGGATGAGGTATACTCGGTACTCGGCGTCGACAATTCGGTGGCGAGCCGCACGAGCTTTGGCGGCACGGCGCCCGACAACATACGCGCCGCGGTGCGCCGCTGGCGGGACGAGCTTGGCTCATAAGGGGGATTTGAGGATGACGACGCGACATCTGACAGCGGCCGTGCTTGGCCTCGTTCTCCTGACGGCTCTTTCAGCCTGCGGCCGCAAGGGCCCGCTGGAACTGCCGCCGGATGCGAACCGGGCGGAAGCGGAGCCTGTTCAGGCCGAGCCCGTCACCAGCCTGCCCGGCGAGGAAGGCCCCGTCGACGCGCAGCCGATCGACCGGAGCATGAACGATCTCTCGCCGCGCGGTCTGCGAAACTACTGACCGCTCCGCCGGCCCGGCAACGGGCCGCAGCCAGCCGGAAGCCGACAACCGATGCACCACTTCGAGTACCGCGACGGCGTTCTCCATGCCGAGGATGTCGCCATTTCCGACATAGCGGCCGCCATCGGCACGCCCTTTTACTGCTATTCGAGCGCGACGCTCGAACGGCATTACGAGGTTTTCGCGGGCGCCTTCAAGGGCCAGCCCGCGCGCGTTTGCTACTCGGTGAAGGCGAATTCAAACCTCGCAGTCATCGCGACGCTGGCCCGGCTCGGCGCGGGCGCGGATGTGGTGTCGGAAGGCGAACTCCGCCGTGCGCTCGCGGCGGGTATTCCGGCGGAGAAGATCGTCTTCTCCGGCGTCGGCAAGACGGAAGCCGAAATGGCTTTCGCGCTCGAAACCGGCATCGACCAGTTCAACGTCGAATCCGAGCCGGAGCTTGAACTGCTGGCGGAACTTGCCGCCGCACGCGGACTGACGGCGCAAGTCGCCATTCGCGTGAACCCCGATGTCGACGCGAAGACGCATGAGAAGATCGCGACCGGCAAGGCGGAGAACAAGTTCGGCATCTCCTGGAAGCGGGCGCCCGCCGTTTATGCGCGCGCGCGCGAATTGAAGGGCGTGAAGGCCTGCGGCATCGATGTCCATATCGGCAGCCAACTGACGGCGCTCGAGCCTTTTGCCGCCGCCTTCGAGCGCGTCGCCGGCATGGTGGAGGCGCTGCGGGCGGAAGGCCACGAGATCACCCATATCGACCTTGGCGGCGGGCTCGGCATTCCCTATCGCGGCGACAATGATGTGCCGCCGCACCCGGACGAATATGCGGCGATGGTGAAGCGCACCATCGGACATCTCGGCTGCGAACTGACCTTCGAGCCGGGCCGTCTGATCGCGGGCAATGCAGGCATTCTCGTCAGCCGCGTGATTTATGAAAAGCAGGGCGACGACCGCGCCTTCCTGATCGTCGATGCCGCGATGAACGACCTGATCCGGCCGACGCTTTATGACGCCTTCCACGACATCCGCCCGGTGACGGAACCGGCGGAAGGCGCGGCGCGCGTGAGCTATGACGTTGTCGGCCCCGTCTGCGAAACGGGTGATTTTTTCGCCAAGGCACGCGAATTGCCGCGCCTGAAGAGCGGTGATCTCGTCGCCATCATGTCGGCGGGCGCTTATAGCGCGGTGCAGGCCTCGACCTACAATACAAGGCCGCTGGTGCCCGAAGTGATGGTGAAGGGCGCAACCTTCCAGGAAGTGCGTGCGCGCCCCAGTTATGACGCAATGCTGAAACAGGATATTATTCCCTCCTGGCTCGAATAGGTCGCAGCAAGCGCCCGGAGCCGCAACGGACAGGTTGAGGGCTTCAGGCATTGTTCGGCCGCAGAAACGATAATCCGGAACGGAAAGAGAAAGCGGCGCGCGGCACGATGCTGCCTGCCCGCGTGGAGCGGCGCGTGCGCGTTTCCCGCGCATTGCTGGTTCTCGAAGCCCTGCTGCCCGCCCTGTGGCCGGCAACGGGCGTGGCCGGATTTTTCATTGCGCTCGCCTTGTTCGGCCTCTTCTCCGGCTTGTCGCCGCTGCCGCACTGGCTTTTGCTGGCAGTCTTCGGCGCAGCCATCGTCTGGCTCCTGTGGCGCGGCTTTCGCGACTTCCATTGGCCGAGCCGCGACGAGGCGCTGCGCCATCTCGAAAAATCATCCGGCCTACCGCATGCGCCGCTCTCGGCCTATGAAGATGTGGCGGCGGAGAATACCGGCGACCCGGCGCTCTGGGCCGCGCATCGCCGCTGGATCGCCGACCGGCTGAAACGGCTTCGCCTCGGGCTACCCGCATCGCTGCTTGCGGCGCGCGATCCCTTCGCGCTGCGCGCCATCGTGCTGCTGCTGCTCGTGGTGGGCGTGGCGGGAACGGGCCCCGGCCATCTCGACCGCATCGCCGATGCGCTTGTGCCCGGCGCGAGCGGCGCACGGGCGGCAAGCATCGAAGCCTGGGTGACGCCGCCGGGCTATACCGGCAAACCGCCTGTCTATCTTGAGCGCCGCGCCGACACCGAAGCCATGGCATCGCTGACGGTGCCGGAAGGCGCGACATTGTCTCTGCGCGTCCACGGGTTGAAAAACGCGCCGCTGCTCGAAAGCCATGGCGACGAGCGCGCCAAGCCGCAGCCGCTGAACACGGTGAGCGACGGCAATTACGCGATAGACGCACCCTTGACGGAGAGTGCCGATGTCGCGCTGACGGAAGGCGGACGCATGATCCGCGCCTGGCACATCGAGGTGACGCCGGACAAGGCGCCACAGATCGCCTTTGCCGGCCCCCTCGAACAATCGGCCTCGAATGCGCTGCGCCTTGTCTACAAGGTGACGGATGATTACGGCGTCGTCTCCGCCGAAGCGCGCATCGCGCTCACCCGGAAGGAAAAGCCGGACGCACCTAAAATGGATGTGCCGCAACCGCGCGTGACGGCACCGGATGTAAAGCTGACGCTACCCTCGGCGCGGCCGCGCGAGGCCGAGGGCGCGACCTATGCGGAATTGACGGCGCATCCCTGGGCGGGGCTCCCCGTCACCATCACCCTCGCCGCGACGGACGACAAGGAGCAGACCGGGCTTTCCGAACCGCTGCATATCGTGCTGCCCGCACGCCAGTTCACCGACCCGCTCGCGCGCGCCATTATCGAGCAGCGCCGCCGCCTCGCCCTCGATCCGCGCTCGGGCGCCAGCGTGGCGCGCTTCATCGACAATTTCACGCAGGATGCCGACCGCTATATCGAAGACAAATCCGTTTTTCTCTCGCTACGCGCGGCCTATTGGCGGCTGACCGAAGCGCGGCGCGACACCGACCTGACCGGCATCTACGACCTTCTATGGTCGATTGCGCTGAGGATCGAGGATGGCGACCTCTCCCTTGCCGAGCGCGACCTGCGCGATGCCCGCAAGGCGCTTGCCGATGCGCTGGCGGAAGGCGCCGGCAACGACGAAATCGCAAAGCTAATGAACGACCTCAAATCCGCCTTCGACCGCTATATGCAGGCGCTTGCCGCGCAACAGGGCGAGATGCCGATGATGAGCGAGATGCCGGATGGCAATGCGCAGACCATCGATCGCGGCGAACTCGAAGACATGATGAATGCCATTGCCGAACTGGCGCAAAATGGCGCCCGCGAACAGGCAAGCGCGATGCTGGAGCAATTGCAGAACATTCTCGAAAACCTGCAAGTGCCGCAACAAAACGCACAGATGAGCCCCGGCGACAGGGCGATGAGCGAAGCCATCGACGAGATGGGCCAGTTGATTGGCAAGCAGCGCGAATTGATGGACCGCACCTTCCGCGAAATGGAGCGGCAGCGCGCCGATGGCGATCAGGGAACGCCGCTCGGCATGCCGGATGGCAGGCAGCAGCCCTCGCTCGACGGGCTGGCGGCCGAACAACACGCATTGAGCGAACAGTTGAACGATATTTTGAGCAAGCTCGGCGAAGCGGGCGCCGAAGCGCCGGACGCGCTGGCGGAAGCCGGAAACTCGATGAAGAGCGCCGAAGACCGCCTCGGCGACGGCCGCGCAGACCGCGCCACAGGATCGCAGGGACAGGCAATCGAACGCATGCAGGCGGGTGCCCAGGCGCTTGCCGACAAGCTGATGGAAGGAAAAGGCGGACGCGGTCGAGGACAGGGCCAGGCGGGCACCGACCCCTTCGGACGCCCGATGCCTCAATCCGGCACCGCATCCGGCAATGAAGTCACCGTACCGGACAAGATCGACATGCAGCGCGCGCGGCAGATCCTCGAGGAGCTTCGCAAGCGCGCGGCGGAACTGGGCCGGCCGCAAATCGAACTCGATTATCTCGACCGGCTGCTGCAGCGGTTCTAGGCGGTCTTGCCCTCAAGCACTGCCGCAACGCGCGTCACCAGTTCATCGAGCGTGAAGGGCTTCAGCAGAATGTCGTGGATGATCGCGTCGAGCCCATGGGCGCGTTCGCGCTGGCCTGAATAGCCCGTCATCAGCATGATACGAAGCGCCGGCGCATCGCGCGATGCGAGCAGCGCCAGCGAGACACCGTCCATCACCGGCATGAGAATATCCGTCAACAGAAGATCATGCGGCCGGTTCGCCTCCCGCGCGCGGGTCAACGCTTCCAGCGCATCGCTGCCATCGCCGACACCGGAGACCTCATGTCCCGCGCCGCCAAGCGCGCGGACGACGAAGGTTCTGACATCGGGTTCATCTTCCGCAACGAGAATGCGCGCCATTGAGGTCAAGGCTCCACATAGCCGACAAAGGGCAACTGTCTAAAAGCATGCGCCACATCCATGCCGTAGCCCACGACAAAACGATCCGGACAGTCGAAGCCGACGAAATCCGCCTCGATATCGACCGCGAGCTTGCCCGGCTTGCGCAAGAGAACGCATGTCCTGACGCTGCGCGCGCCACGCGCCGCCATCAGATCCTTGGCGAAGGCAAGCGTGCGGCCCGATTCGAGGATATCGTCGACGATGAGAACATCGCGCCCGGAGACCACGGCTTCCGTGTCGCGCACAATGCGGACTTCGCCGAGCGACGTGGTGCCCGCGCCGTAGCTCGAAAGGCTGATGAAATCCATGTCCGGCTCGACGCCCGCCTCATGCAGCGCGCGCAGAAGATCGGCGGCGAAAATGAAACTTCCCTTGAGGATCGGAATGACGAGCGGATCGGCACCAGCCGCAGCCGACACATCCGCCGCGAGCGCCCGCACCCTCGCCGCAATCTCCTCCGCCGGATAAAGCACCTTGATGCGGGCACCCTTCGGCGCGAGGCTGCTCATTCGTCTACTCGTCCACCGCCGGCGCAGCGTCCGGCCCGTCTTCCGCCGGCACATCCAGGGGCGCCGCTTCTTCTTCGGCGGGAAGCATCGCTTCTTCCGGTGGCAGAGGTGCCGTCTTTTCGGCAAAGCGCACCTCGATATCGCGCGCCTCGGGCGGCGGGCTCGACAGGCGCGTGATGAAGGGCGCGGCCTCGTTCGGCGGCAATTGCGTTTCCGCGATCGCAAAGGTCCAGTGGTAAAGCTCCTGCTGCTTTTCATCGAGCAGGGCGACACGAAGGCGGGGCAGCGCAACACGCTCGCCGCTTACATTGACCACCTCGCCGCGCACCGCGAGCACCGGCAAGCCTTCTTCCGTCTGCCGCTCATAGGAGACATTGCGGAATTCGAGACCGCGCAGATTGATCGGCTCGCCGAGCGCCGCATAGACCTTCGTGGTCGCGGGCCAGGCGGCTGCTATTTCCATCCGGTAGAAATATCCCGCGCCGAGCGTCGCGCCGACAAAGAGCGCGAGCACCACCCAGCCCGCCGCCGTGAGCGTCTTGCCCCGGCGCATGGTGGCGGCGCGGCGAACCTCGGCCCTGAACCTGTTGCCGATATCGGCGACGCTGCGTCCACTCTTCGCTTCCGGCTCTTTCTCGTCGGAAACCTTGTCGCCAAAGACAATGTCGTCTTCCTCGGGCGCCGGCCTGGGAGCCGCGACATCGCCGGCGGCACGGGTGTCCGCTGCCGATTTCTCGCCAAAGATTTTTTTACGGCCCGCCAGCGCCGCGACGACCGGTGCGGGCGCTTCCACGGCGCCTTGCGGATCGACGCGCTGCGTGGCGGCTGCTTCGATATCCGAGGGCGGCGACTGGTGCCAGCTATGGCCGCACTTGGCGCAGCGCACCTTCCGGCCCGCCGGTGCGAAGGACGCAGCATCCACCGGGTAGCGCGACGAGCAGGACGGGCAGGTGATGATCATCCGGGGCAATCGATCTGGTATATGGACAGCCGAAACGGAACCCCGGCACGGCCCCTGAACAGGGGCACGGGACCGGGCTCCCGAAGGAGCCTATTGAAAGATCGCGCATGGTTAAAGGCGCGTTAAAAACCTCGCGGCGATGGCCGGTATTTCGCGGAAACAAGCGGCTTCCGCGCCGTCCGGCCTCCATCGCATGGCCGGTTCCATGATACCGTCGCAACCATGATTCGCTTCGAGAATGTGGGCCTGCGCTATGGCATGGGGCCGGAAGTGCTGCGCGACGTGAATTTCCACCTCGCGCCGGCCTCTTTCCACTTTTTGACCGGCCCCTCGGGCGCCGGCAAGACATCGCTGCTGAAGCTGATGTTTCTTGCAAACCGGCCCTCGCGCGGCCTCATCACCATGTTCGGCCAGGACATTGCCACCCTGCCCCGCGCCGACCTGCCGCCGCTCCGCCGCCGCATCGGCGTGGTGTTCCAGGAGTTCCGGCTGATCGACCATCTGACGACATATGAGAACATCGCCCTGCCATTGAAAATTCAGGGCAGGAAGGAAGAGAGCTACCGCGCCGATGTGGAGGAGCTGCTCGCCTGGGTCGGCCTTGGCGACCGCATGAACGCAAAACCGCCGACGCTTTCGGGCGGCGAGAAGCAGCGCGCCGCCATTGCGCGCGCCGTCGTCGCGCAGCCGGACGTGCTGCTTGCCGACGAACCGACGGGCAATGTCGACCCGGAAATGGGCCAGCGCCTGTTGCGGCTTTTTGTGGAGCTGAACCGGCTCGGCACCTGCGTCCTCATCGCGACGCATGATCGCGCGCTGGTAGAGGCGGCCGGCGCGCCGGAACTGGTGCTGCGCAACGGGGGGCTGACCGTCCGTGGCTGACCCGCTTCGCCATAAGGCCCGCACGGGCACAGGCCGCGCCGACCCGGCGCCGACCTTCCATGACGAGGAGCGCGGGTTCGGCAGAACGCTCGCGGCCCTTCTGGTTGAGACGCGAAGCGTGATGCCGGCGGCGGGCGCCACCGGCGCATCGCTGATGCTGGTGGTCGCCGCCATGGGCTTTCTTGCAAGCCTCGCACTTGGCGCCGCTCTCTCCGTGGGCGCGAAGACAAACGAATGGTCGAGCGACCTTTCAGGCGCCCTCACCATCGAAATCCGCCCTTCGCGCAACATGGCGCCCGATGAGCAGGTTGACGCCGTGATGACGGTGCTGGCGCAGACGCCGGGCGTCATCTCCGCCTCGCCCCTGTCGCTCGACGACACGGCGGCGCTGCTCGAACCCTGGCTCGGCCGGGGCATGGTAACGAACGACCTGCCGCTGCCCCGCCTGATCGACATCCGGATCGACACAGACGCACCTCCCGACCTTTCCGCCCTCGCCATCGACACGGCCGCCGCCGCACCCGGCGCATCGCTCGACACGCACCGGCAATGGCGGTCCGAACTGATGAGTGCGGCGCGCTCCGCCGAATGGCTGGCTTTCGGCATTCTCGCCGTCGTGGCCGGCACGACCATCGCCATCGTGGTTTTCGCGACTCGAGCTGGCCTCTCCGCCAACCGCGAGGTGGTGGAGGTGCTGCATCTGATCGGCGCGCGTGACCGTTTCATCGCGGCGGAAGTGCAACGCCATTTCCTGCACCTCGGATTTCGCGGCGGATTGATCGGCACGGCCATCGGGGCCCTGACATTCCTTGCCCTCAATCTGGTGGGCGGCGCGGGGGACATGTTCCTGATCGCCGCCTCGGGCCTCGCGCCGGAGCACTATCCCTTTCTCCTCGCTATCCCCTTCGCCGCCGCCCTTGTCACCGTGATGACAGCCCGATTAACCGTCTTCAGCACACTGGAGCGCATGCTTTAGGGCCCGGGAACGGCGCTTTACTTAAGGCGCGCCGCCCATATCATGTGCGCCGACCGGGCTATGATAGAATGAAAAGCGGGTAGACGGGCCCGGCAACAGGCGAGAGCGGACAATGGCGGCCAGCGAAACGCTGCGGCACAGAACAGGGCGGCGCACTCTCCGCATTCTCGTGGGCTTCACGGCGCTGCTCGCGGCGGCCTATGTCGCCGGCTTTTTCCTCTTTACCGCCGAACTGGAACGGATACCCCCTGTTCGCGTGCCCGTGGCGGACGGCATTGTCGCGCTGACGGGCGGCCCCGACCGCATTACCGCCGCCTACAAGCTGCTGCAGGAAGGCAAGGGTAACCGGCTGCTGATTACAGGCGTTCATCCCGATGTGAGCGTCGCGTCGCTGAAGGAGATGGTGCCAGGCGGCTCGGCCAAGTTCGATTGTTGCGTCGATCTCGGCCATATGGCCGAGAACACCATCGGCAATGCGACCGAGACCGCCGAATGGGTGCGCGAAAGGAATTACCGCTCGATCATCCTGGTGACGAGCACCTATCACCTGCCGCGCGCGCGGCTCGAACTTGCCCGCGCCATGCCCGATGTCGAAATCAGCGCCTTTCCTGTCTTCCAGGATACGCTTCATCTGGATGGCTGGTGGGCTTATCCCGGCACCACACGGCTGCTGATTTCCGAATATACGAAATATCTGCTGACGCTGACCTATGGGCGCCAGTCGTCCATGCAGTCTTGAACGGAAAGGACCGCGCTCCCTTGCTCTGGCTCCGCTCCGCTGCCTTCAACCTGGTCTTTTATGCTGCTTCGGTGGTTATCGTGATCGCCGCAACCCCCTGCTTCCTGCTGCCGCGACGCTACACCATCCGCGCGATGGCCGCATGGTCGCATATGACGCTGTGGCTGCTGCGCGTTCTGGCCGGCACGCGCTATGAGGTGCGCGGCAGCCTGCCTGAAGGCGGCGTGCTGGTCGCATCCAAACACCAGTCCATGTGGGACACGATCGTGATGACCGCGATCCTGAACAACCCCGCCATGGTGCTGAAGCGCGAGCTGCTCTGGATTCCCTTTTACGGCTGGTATGCGCAGAAGGCGCGCATGATCGCCATCGACAGGGGCGCGGGCTCGAACGCCATCCGCCGGCTCGTCTCACAAGGGAAGGCGGCAATCGCCGAAGGACGGCCGATCGTGATCTTCCCGGAGGGAACGCGCTCGGCGCCGGGCAGCAAGCTCGAATACAAGCCCGGCGTCGCCGCGCTCTATCGGCAGCTCGGCGTGCCTTGCGTGCCGGCCGCCGTGAATTCAGGCCTCTTCTGGGGACGGCGCGGCTTCGCGCGAAAGCCCGGCACCATCCTGCTGGAGTTTCTGGAGCCGATCCCGGCCGGGCTCGACCGAAAGAGCTTCATGGCCGAACTCGAAACGCGGATAGAGACCGCGACCGGACGTCTGCTGGCGGAGACGGGCGGCAACGCCCAGCCTGTGGAAAATCAGCCCCAAGCCTCTCTGTGAAATCCGGGGATATCTGGAATTTCTTAATCTCTACAACCATTTAATAGGGCCCGCTTTGTGACAGAAAGCGGACAAAACCAGAACGTTGATTTGCGCCCGATGCGCGCCTAGGCTGCCCTCATGAAAGCGATCGCCGAACAGATTTGGGATATGAAATACCGCCTGCACGGGCCGGACGGCACCCCCGTCGACCTGACCGTGGACGATAGCTGGCGGCGCGTGGCCAACGCGCTGGCGGAGGCGGAAGCCCCCGAGGCGCGCGCGCACTGGGCAAAGCGTTTTCATGAGGCGATGGCGGGCTACCGCTTCCTGCCCGCCGGCCGCATTCTCGCGGGCGCAGGTACGGGGCGCGACGTGACGCTCTTCAATTGCTTCGTGATGGGCGAAATCCCCGACACGATGGAAGGCATTTTCCAGAACCTGAAGGAAGCCGCGCTGACCATGCAGCAGGGCGGCGGCATCGGCTACGACTTCTCGACATTGCGCCCGAAGGGCGCGCCGGTGAAGGGCGTGGGCGCGGACGCGTCCGGCCCCCTCTCCTTCATGGATGTCTGGGACGCGATGTGCCGCACCATCATGTCGGCAGGCTCGCGCCGCGGCGCCATGATGGCGACCATGCGCTGCGACCATCCCGACATCGAAGCCTTTATCGAGGCGAAGCAGGAGCCGGGCCGCCTCACCATGTTCAACCTCTCGGTGCTCGCGACCGACGCCTTCATGGCGGCGGTGAAGGCGGATGCCGACTGGGAACTGACTTTTGGCGGCACCGTGTTCAAGACACTGAAGGCGCGCGCGCTCTGGGACCGGATCATCGCCGCGACCTATGCCTATGCCGAGCCCGGCGTCATCTTCATCGACCGCATCAATGCGCGGAACAATCTCTATTACGCGGAGACGATCCACGCGACGAACCCCTGCGGCGAACAACCGCTTCCTCCCTATGGCGCCTGCCTTCTCGGCTCGATCAATCTCGCGGCGCTGGTGAAGGAACCCTTCACCGAAAACGCGCATATCGACGAAAGCGAATTGTCGGAACTCGTGCATGTTGCCGTGCGCGCGATGGACAACACGATCGACGTATCGCGCTTTCCGCTGCCCGAGCAGCGCCATGAGGCCACGGCGAAGCGCCGCATCGGCCTCGGCGTGACCGGCCTCGCCGACGCGCTCATCATGTGCCGCGCGCGCTATGGCTCGGAAGCCTCCGTCACGCTTATCCGCAAATGGATGAAGGTGCTCTCGCGCGCGGCCTATCTCGCCTCTGTCGACATTGCGAAGGAGAAGGGCCCTTTCCTCCTTTTCGTCGCCGACGCCTATCTCGCGGGCGAAACAATCTCGGCGCTCGACAAGGATATTCGCGACGCCATTGCCGAACACGGCATCCGCAATGCGCTCGTGACGTCGATTGCGCCGACCGGCACGATTTCGCTCTTCGCGGGAAACGTCTCTTCGGGTATCGAGCCCGTCTTCGCCTATGGCTACAAGCGCAAGGTACTGATGCCGGACGGCACGCGGCGCGAGGAACATGTGCGCGACCAGGCGGTGGAGAAATTCCGCGAAATGTTCGGCGCCGAAGCGGCGTTGCCGGACTATTTCGTCAACGCCCAGGACCTTTCGCCCGCAGCACACATCGCGGTGCAGGCCGCCGTGCAGGACTATATCGACAGCTCGATCTCGAAGACGATCAATGTACCTGCGGATATTTCCTTCGACGATTTCAAGAGCGTCTATATGGACGCTTACGAGAAGGGCCTGAAGGGCTGCACGACCTATCGGCCGAGCGATGTGCGGGGCTCCGTGCTGTCGCTTGAGGAGGCACCCGCCGAAGCGCCGCAAGCCGCGCTGCCGCTTGACGCACCCGCCGCCGGCGAGCGGTATGAAAAGGACGGCGTCGTCTATATGTCGAAGCCGCTCGAACGCGAGACAGTACTGCCGGGTTTCACCTACAAGCTGCAATGGCCGGAAAGCGACCACGCGATCTACATAACCATCAATGATATTCTGCAGGATGGCAGGCGCCGCCCCTTCGAGATTTTCATCAACTCGAAGAACATGGAGCACTACGCATGGACGGTGGCGCTGACGCGGATGATCTCGGCCGTCTTCCGGCGCGGCGGCGATGTGACCTTCGTGGTGGAAGAGCTGAAGGCGGTGTTCGATCCGCGCGGTGGCTCATGGATGAAAGGCCGCTATGTGCCGAGCCTGCTTGCCGCCATTGGCGAGGTGATCGAGCAGCATATGATCGACACCGGCTTCATTGCCGCGAAGGACGGACGCCCGGTGACGGAAGCCCTGCGTGCGGTCGCCGGAGGCCCGCCGCCGCTGCAAAACCCGGTCATAACCGGCCTCAAGGGGTGCCCGCGCTGCGGCGAGCGCGGCATGGTGCGCCAGGAAGGCTGTGAAACCTGCACCGCCTGCGGTTACTCGAAGTGCAGCTGAGTTTCGGCCACCGCCCTTTTCCTGACGCAAAATCCCTCTAGATACATTCCGCACCCCGACCATCGGAAGGAACCGGATGCAGAGGCCGGCTCAACTTTCTGTCCGCAAATTCCTGCTGCTTCAGAATCCGAACAGCGGCGGCGGAGGCGGCTGGGACACGGATTCTTTCCTTGCGGCGGCGCGAGAACTGGGCATTGAGGTCCGGCACGAACGGCCGGACGATCCTGCCATTTGCGTCCGGCTTTTGCGGGAGGCGCAAGAGGTGGATGCGGTGGGCGTGGCCGGTGGCGACGGTACCTTGAGCCCGCTGATCGAATGCCTTGTCGAACGGAAACTGCCCCTTCTCGTACTGCCGGCAGGAACCGCAAACGACTTCGCACGTTCACTAGGAATGCCGGAAAATGTCTTTCAGCTGGCGGCGCTGCTTCGCGAAGGACGGATTTCCGAGGTCGATGTGGGCTATGCGAACGACAAGCCCTTTCTCAATGCCGCCAGCATCGGCATGACCAACACGATCAGCCGCTTGCAGACAAAGGAGCGGAAGAGAAGGTGGGGCGTGCTGAGCTACGCGATCAGCGCCATTGAGGCGGGACTGAAGTCACGTTCCTTCAGGGCAATATTTGAAGATGGATACAGCCGCCGCGAGATGCGCTGCATCCAGCTTCTCGTCGGCAATGGCCGCTTCTATGGCGGCGGCATGACTGTGCATACCGATGCGACGCTGACCGACGGAACACTGCACCTTTATGCCGCGGTGCCGCGTTCTATTTTCGGGATGGCCGCGCTTCTTCCCTTCCTCCGCTTCGGGCGGACCGATCTTGCGCCTGAGGTATTTTGCGAGGAGGGAGCGGAAATCTCGATTACCACCCATCCGAAGCGCCATGTCTTTGCCGATGGCGAAGAGATCACGGAAACGCCGGTGCGGTTTCGCGTTGCCCGGGCTGCGCTCACTGTGATCGTTCCAAGGGAGAGAACGTCATGAACACCGTCATGCTGACGCCGGAAGAAGCCGGCCTGAAGGCTCTGGGCGTGGCCTGCCAGTCGGCCAGCCGCTTTTACGAAACGGCCGCAGATGTGACCCATGGTCATTGGCAGGATTTCGCGAAACGCCGCACCGGGATATATGCGGCGGCCGCGCTTCGCATTGCAGAACTTCTGCAGCGCGACGAGCTGTTGCCCGGCACGCCCGACGAGGACATGGAATGGCTGAAGCAACTCGCATTGCGCGCCCAGGCCGCGCTTTCGGGCGATGAGGCGGGGACACTGCTGAAGAGTTTCACCCGCGCCGAACGCAGGATATGGGACGCGCTCGGCGAATTCGGCGCTGCGGGGATCGCGCCCGGCTGCGCTGAGATTGCAAACTCGCTTGCCAATACGGCGATGGAAGGTTTTCTCTGGCTTGGAGAAGAGAAAGAGGTTTTCCTGAAGGAACGCGGCGAATAGATCCGGGGGAAGGGCATGCGGGGCTTTGCACATCACATCGATTTGACGGTGACGGACCCTTGGGCGTCAGCGCCTTTCTACGATACGGTGCTCGGCTATATGGGCTACAGGCGCTGGTCGGAAGACGAACATGGTATCGACTGGGAGCACGCAACCTCACCGGACCGGCTGCCGACCATCGGCATCTTCAAGGCCAAGGGGCCGAACGCTGCAAGGCAACATGATCGTTATTCGCCCGGCCTTCATCACATTGCCTGGATCGCCGAAAGCCGCGAGGATGTCGACGGGCTCTACCGGCTGCTTGTCGAAAATGAGGCGCTCGTGCTCGATCCGCCAACGGATTATCCCGAATATGGCGATGGCTATTACGCCCTCATGTTCGCGGACCCGGACGGGCTGAAACTCGAATTCGTCTATGAACCGCGCTGAGCGCGAAGGCGCGACTCGGCCTATGATCGCACCATGACGCCACTGACAATTTCCAATGCGGATGCGCGACGGCTCTTTCTCCACAGCCATGCGCTGTCGGGTCCGCATGCGGAGCCGCACGCGGCCGAGGATACGCTGACGCTTGTGCGGCGGCTTGGTTTCGTTCAGCTCGACTCGATCAATACCGTCGAACGCGCGCATCACCTGATCCTTTTTTCTCGCACCCCGCATTACCGCCGCGAGCATCTGGAGATGCTGCATCATGACGAGACCGCGCTGTTCGAACATTGGACGCATGATGCCTCGCTCATTCCCATCGAGTTCTATCCACATTGGCGCCACCGCTTCCAGGCGGCGAAGGCGCGAATAAAGGAGAACCCGCGCTGGCAGGACCGCATCGGCCCGGATGGTGCAAAGGTCATCCGTAACGTGAGAGCGCGCATCCGTCGCGAAGGCGGCCTGATGGCGCGCGATTTCGAGGACAAGGGAAAAGGCGCCTGGTGGGGCTGGGGCCCATCGAAAACGGCACTGGAAACGCTGTGGCGGACGGGCGAGCTTGCAATCGCGCGGCGCGAGGGCTTCGAGAAAGTCTACGATCTCGCTGAACGCGTCATTCCCGAGCCGATACGCGGCGAACGGCCGAGCCGGACCGCGACAACGGATTGGGCCTGCCGCGAGGCAATGACACGTCTTGGCCTTGCAACCCCGCAGGAACTGGCGGCCTTCTGGAAGCTTGTGTCCATCGACCGCGCCAAGGCATGGGCGGTCGCGGCGCTGAAACGAAAGGAAATCGTCGATGTACTGGTGGAAGGCGCCGATGGCACCCTTCGCCCCGCCCTCGCGCCGGCGGACATTGAAGATTGCCTCCACGCCGCGCCGCCTCCGCCGGAGGAGATGCGATTTCTCTCGCCCTTCGACCCGGCGATCCGCGACCGCAAACGCGCGGAGCGGCTTTTCGGCTTTGACTACCGGATCGAGGTTTTCGTACCCGAGGCGAAGCGGCGCTATGGCTATTACGTCTTGCCGCTGATCGAGGGAGACAGATTTATCGGCCGCGCCGACGTGAAGGCGCATCGCGGCGAAGGGCGGCTTGAAGTCAAAGGCATCTGGCTCGAACCGGGAATGAAGCTTGCCAAATCACGTGAGCGTGCCGTGTTGCGCGCGTTGACGGACCTGGGCAGCTTCACCGGAACTCCAGAGATCGATGCAGACGCTGCTCTACGGCGCACCAAAGCCGGCTGAGGCCTTTGTCGGGAAGACCCGCTTCGTCGAGATGACGGACAGTGCTTTCGAGGTAATCGGGATTGGGGCCCGACCGCCCTTCCCCCGCCGCAATCAGGCAGACCTGCTCCTCAAAGGACAGACGCCCTGCATATTGCTTGTGGGCGCGGTCGACAACAAAGCAGAGGGCATCAACGCGCGCGCCAGTATCGACGAGCTCCACCTGTTTCACTACATCGCGATACACAAGCGTCACCTGTTCCCGTGCCTGAAGATAGCGCCGCGTCTCATCCGCGCGTTCGCCCGCCACGCGAAAGGCGACGCCCCGGCAGGAGCCGCCTGCATCGAGGCCGAACACCAGCCCGGGCTTTTCCGGCGTTCCGCGATGGACATGGCTATAGACGCAGAAGGAACGGTGATATCCGCGCAGCCGGGCGGGGCGGCGCTCCTCATGCTCGAAGCCGGGCCGCCACATGAGCGAACCATATCCAAAAACCCACAAATCCTGCATGCTGTCTCTCTCGTTGCGAGGAGACTATAGAATTGCGGCGCGACAGGAAGCAAAGCCGGTAGTCGCAGATGATGAGTGAGTAGCGGATGACAGATCCTGTAACCGACATAAGGCCCGCCCCTCCCAAAAGGCGCTGGGGCCTCTTTCTGCCGGCTGCGGCCCTGCTGCTGCTCGTGGCGGTCTACACCGTCTACTGGTTCACAATCGCGGGAGAACTGCGCGAGGGCGTGGAAGCCTTTGCGGCGCGGCGCGATAACGGCCTCGTCGTGAGCTGGGACGATCTTGCCATCACCGGATACCCATACCGGATCGAGGCAGACTTCACCGCCCCTGGTGCCAGCGCGCCGGACGCCCCCGAGGAGTGGGCATGGCACGGCGAAGGGGCGGCGTTCGCATTGCTGCCCTACAATTTGCGGCACGTCATCGTCAATCTCGAAGGCGAGCAGACATTCAGCTATCGCGACGTAACGGCATCCGCGCCCGCGCGAAACGAAGCACGCGCCACGGCCGCCAAGGCCTGGGGCAGCTATGTCGATGTGGCGGATGCCCCTTTCGGCCGCATCGCGATAGACATCGAGGAACTGGATGCGCGGCACCGCCGGGGCGCAACCGGGCTGAACGACCGCTTGACCGCCGAGCGCCTGCAATTCCACACCCGCGCCGCCATCGACGAAGCCAATGGCCTCATAAATGGCAGCTATGATGTTGCCATTCAGGCCGATGGCGTGGTGCTCGAAAGCGAAGAAAAGATTTTGGCACTGGGGCCCAATATCAAGCAGATCGTCGCCCAGGCGCGGCTGCGCGATCTGCCGCAGACGCCGCATGTGAGCGCCATCGAACTCCTGCGTGAATGGCAGCGGACAGGCGGCGTGCTGTCGATCTCGGAGCTGATCGTGAAATGGGGGCCGCTCGATCTTGCCGCACATGGCGAATTCAAGCTCGATGCACGGCGCAGGCTCGAAGGCCAGTTCGACGCAAAGATCACCGGCTTCGAAACCTTGCTCGATGCGATGGTTCGAGACGGCCTCGTCAAAGAACGTGAGGCAAACGTAGCGCTGGCCGGGCTCGTTCTTGTTTCACAGTTTCAGGGAAAAAAGACGAATGAAGTCCGCATCCCGGTGATGATGCGCGAAGGCCTTCTCTATCTCGGGCCGCTTGCGGTTGCCAGGCTCGAGCCGCTCTACTGAACGTCGTCCTCGTCGGCGGCTTTGGCATGAGTGGGGTTACGGCCGAAATTCGGCGCGGCGATATCCTGGCCTGCATCGATGATCGACCGGCGGATTGCCCGCGTGCGCGTGAAGAGATCGAACAGCGCATCGCCATCGCCCCAGCGGATAGCACGCTGGAGTGCCGTCAGGTCCTCGGAGAACCGGCCCAGCATTTCAAGGATCGGTTCCTTGTTGTTGAGACAGACGTCGCGCCACATGGTCGGGTCCGAGGCGGCAAGGCGCGTAAAATCGCGAAAGCCGGAGGCGGAATATTTGATGACTTCCGACTGTGTAACCGCTTCGAGATCGCTCGCCGTGCCGACAATGTTATAGGCGATGATATGCGGCAGATGGCTCACAATCGCGAGGACGAGATCATGATGGCGCGGCTCCATCACATCGACATTGGAGCCGCATGCCGTCCAGAAGGCGCTGAGTTTCTCAAGTGCTTGCGGTTCCGTGCCGGGAACCGGGGTCAGGATGCACCAGCGGCCATCGAAAAGTTCGGCAAAACCCGCATCGGGCCCTGACTCCTCGGTGCCTGCTATCGGATGCCCGGGGATAAAGTGCACACCCTCCGGCACATGCGGCCCGACATCGCGCACCACCGCCATCTTGACCGAACCGACATCGGTCAGGATCGCGCCTTTTTTTAGCACCGGCTCGATTTCGGCTGCAACACTTCCAAGTGCGCCCACAGGCGTACAGATGACGACGAGGTCGGCATTCTTCGCCGCTTCCGCCGCCGTTTCATGGGCGCTGTCGATGAACCCGATTTCCAGCGCACGTGCGCGTGTCTCGACGGAGCGCGCATAGCCGCTCACATGGCCGGCAAGCCCCGCGCGCTTCATGGCATGGCCCAGCGAGCCGCCGATCAGACCAAGCCCCATCAGCGCCACACGCTCGAAATGCGGCTTCGCACTCATGACGCGCGTGCCTTGCCGACGAATTCGGCAAGCGCGGCGACGACCAGACGGTTCGCCTCCTCCGAGCCGACCGAGAGCCGCAGATATTCCGGCAACCCATAAGACACCATCTGGCGCAGGATGAGGCCCCGCTTTATCAGGAAGGCGTCAGCATCCTTTGCCGTCTGCCCCGCTTGAGGAGGAAAATGGATGAGGAGGAAATTGGCGACGCTTGGCGCAACATCGAGCCCCAGTTTTGAGATCTCTTCCGTGAGCCAGGCGAGCCATTTGTCATTATGCGCGCGAGACTTCTCAAGATGGGCCGTGTCGAAAAGAGAGGCAATGCCTGCCTTCATCGCCGGGATCGATACATTGAACGGCCCGCGGATACGGTTGATCACATCGCAGACATGGGCGGGCGCATACATCCAACCGAGACGCAGCGCCGCAAGGCCGTAAATCTTGGAGAAGGTGCGTGTCATGACGACATTCTCGGATGTGGCAACCAGTTCAATTCCCGCCTCATAGTCGTTGCGGCTCACATATTCGCTGTAGGCCGCATCGATGATCAGGAGAATATCGGGACGCAGGCCCGCCTGAAGCCGGCGAACCTCATCGGCCGGCAAATAGCTGCCGGTCGGATTGTTCGGATTGGCGAGAAAAACGATCTTCGTCTTCGGCGTAACGGCCGCGAGGATCGCATCCCCATCGGCGCGGAGGTTTTTCTCCCTCACCTGAACGATCTTCGCGCCCGCAGCCTTGGTCACGATCGGGTAGACGAGAAATCCGTGCTCGGTCGAGATCGCTTCATCTCCTTCGCCGAGATAGGCCTGGGCAAGAAGATGCAGCAGCTCGTCCGAGCCCGCGCCGCATACGATGCGGCCGGCATTCAGCCCGTACCGTGAAGCAATCGCCTGCCGCAGCTCATCCGCACCGCCATCCGGATAGAGAGCCATGGCATCGGCCGCCGCCATGAAAGCCTCCTTCGCACTCGGGCTCGCACCAAGCGGCGTCTCATTGGCGGACAGCTTGAAAACCTTGCCGGCGCCCTCGGCCCCCGCGCGGCCGCCGACATAGGCTTCAATCTCGAGAATGCCGGGCTGGGGCGTCGGACGATTGCTCATCTTTTCATTCGCCATCGGTCGCTCGCTCGATCGGATTCGCGTAGCCGCCCAGAAGCCGTGCCTCCAAAATCGGGCCGCCTTCCAGCGCCGCGAGACGCTTGTCATCCTCCGCCACATGGAACGGCATGGAAATCAGGTAGATGTGACTGGAAGGTCCATCCGCAAGTTTAGCGTCAGCGATCCGCTGGCCTGAAAATCCGGCCGCTGCGACCAGAGAGGTGACGCGGCTGTCGCTCAGGCTTTCCGACGACGAAATGGCAACGAGGCTCGTATCGTCGCCCGTCGGCTCGAAACCGGTCTGCGCCACCACAAGCGCCCGTACATGATTTTCGCCTTCCGCCACGTCGATGAAAGGCAGGCAGGCGACAACGCGCGCCTCAGACTGGCCACCGGCAGCAAACATCACCCACCAGTCGGCGGCGGCATGAGTTCCAGGCTCCGGCAAGATACCGACCACAGACCTGTCCTGAACAACACGGCGCAAGACGTCGCGCGCATTGTCATGCAGCTCCATCGGTGTCGACGAACCGTAATAGCTGCGCGCGAGGTCCCAGAAACTGAGCGCGCTGCCATCCTGGCCTCCGAAAACATCCACGCGGAAGGGGCCCTGAATGCGCGTCATGGCCGCTATTATTTCCCGCCAGAGCCGGAAAATGACGCGGACAGGGAGGCTTCCCCGATGCCGCTCGGCAAGGCGCCTGAGAACCTGCGCCTCGCGGGCCGGGCGGAAAGCGACAAAGCTGCCCTCCCCCGCCGCGCTCGCCGCACGCGCTTTCGCTTCCGCGACCTCGACGACGAGTTCCGTCCGCTTCATCAGCAAATCGTGAAGCGCATCATCCAGCGCGTCGATTTCCTTGCGGACCTCGGCAAGCGCTTTTTCAGGGCTGGTCGTCTCGATCGTCATTTCTGCTACTCGGCGGGGAAACGGGCTCGCGGCGGAGCCCCTCTCCCCGGTCCGCAAGAGCGGTATTCATACGAGGGCAACCTGCTAAAATCAAAGAAAACATTGACATTTTGGGGGGTGCATCCCTAGCTATGCACCCTGTTTGGCGGGGGCCGCAGAGCCTTTTTCCAAGGCGCCTAAGCCACAAAAACAGCGCAGAGGCGCAATGAACACGATCGAGAAGGCGGGAGGCCGGCCCGAGGCCGGAAACCCCGGCAAAGCGGCAGATACTGGCGACCGGGTCAACGCGCATAGCGCCGTTATGACCTTCGGGGCCGACGAGCCGCTCGCCCTCGATTCGGGCGTCAGCCTCAGCCCGTTTACCATTGCCTACGAGACCTACGGCACCCTGAACGCCGATAAGTCGAACGTGGTATTGATCTGCCACGCCCTGACGCTCGACCAGTATGCAGCGAGCACACACCCGCTCACCGGCAAGCCGGGCTGGTGGCCCTTCATGGTCGGCCCCGGTCTTCCCATCGATACGGACCGCTTTTTCGTCATCTGCCAGAACGTTGTTGGCGGCTGCATGGGCACCACCGGGCCGAAGGACAACGACCCGAAGACCGGCAAGCCCTATGGCCTCAATTTTCCCGTCATCACCATCGGCGACATGGTGCGCGCGCAGGCGATGCTGCTTGACAAGCTCGGCATCGGAGACCTGTTTTGCGTAATCGGCGGCTCGATGGGCGGGATGCAGGTCCTTCAATGGGCGGCTGCTTATCCCGATCGCGTGTTTTCCGCCATTCCAATCGCGACCGCTGCGCGCCATTCCGCGCAGAACATCGCCTTCCACGAGGTCGGCCGTCAGGCGATCATGGCCGATCCGGAATGGAAGCAGGGCGGCTATCTTTCGAATGGCACCACACCCGGCAAAGGGCTGGCGGTCGCGCGCATGGCCGCGCATATCACCTATCTGTCCGAAACCGCCTTGCACCGGAAGTTCGGCCGCAATCTGCAAGACCGGGACAGTGTCACCTATGGTTTCGACGCGGATTTCCAGATCGAAAGCTATTTGCGCCATCAAGGCTCGACCTTTGTCGACCGCTTCGATGCGAACTCCTATCTCTACCTCACGCGCGCGATGGACTATTTCGATCTGGCAGCCGACTACGGCGGTGTCCTCGCCAACGCTTTCAGAGGCACAACATCGCGCTTCTGTGTCGTGTCCTTCACAAGCGACTGGCTGTTTCCTACCTCCGACAACCGGCAGATCGTCCACGCGCTGAACGCTGTGGCTGCAAATGTAAGCTTCGTCGAAATCAGGACCGACAAAGGCCACGACGCCTTCCTGCTCGATGAACCCGAAATGTTTGCAACGCTGCGGGGCTTTATCGACAGCGCCGCGCGCACGCGGGGCCTTGTCGCATGAGTACGGGCAATAGCCAGGCCGCCAGCCGCATCGACCTCGACCTCATTGCGCAGATGATTGCGCCGGGTAGCCGCGTGCTCGATGTCGGCTGCGGCGACGGCGACCTGCTGGCGTTGCTGCAAAGCAAGAAGAATGTCGACGGACGCGGCGTTGAGCTGAGCCAGGAAGGCGTGAATGCCTGTGTCGCGCGCGGGCTCTCCGTCGTTCAGGGCGATGCCGATACGGACCTTGCAGCTTATCCGGACGGGGCGTTCGACTATGTGATCCTGAGCCAGACGATCCAGGCGACACGTAACCCGAAGGAAGTCATGCGGGCGCTGAAGCGCATCGGCCGTTGCGTCGTCGTGTCATTTCCGAATTTCGGTAACTGGCGCGTGCGGCTGAAACTGCTCTTCAGCGGGCGCATGCCGGAGACGCGGTCGCTTGGTTATTCCTGGTACGACACGCCGAATATCCACCTTTGTACGCTGCTAGATTTCGCCGAGCTCTGCGAAGATCTTGGGCTCAAGATCGAGGATGCGGTGACGGTAACCGGCAACCGGGCGCGCCGCATTTCAAGGCCGGGAGCAATCGCCAATCTGCTGGCAAGCGACGCCGTCTTTCTGCTATCGCGCCGCGACTGACGGCTGCTCAGCCTTCTTCCTGCCGCGATGTCATGGACCGCGCGGGCGACGGGATGGGCGCAATCGCGCGAACGCGGGCTTTCACCTTCCGGCTGACGGGAAGAGGTGTCGCGGCATAAATCTGTTTCGTCGCCTCGACGATGATAACACCTGAAAAGCGCGGCCAGAGGATATGTCCCGCCCGTTCCCAGGCGGAAGCGGAGCGCAGCAGCGGCCGCCAGTCGAACGGCGGCGCGAAGAGCGCGACTTCCCAGGCGGATGGGCTGAACATCGACTCCCGGAGAAGTTGCGTGAGCTGTACCCGCGAAAAGGGTTGGCCATGGCCGAACGGCGTCGCCTCGCGCCGCGCCCAAAGCCCCCGGCGGTTCGGAACCACTATCAGGACGCGACCGCCGGGCGCCAGCACCCGCCATATCTGACGGAGCATGCCCCGCATCGACTCACTGGCCTCAAGACCGTGAACGACCAGCACGCGGTCCATGCTCTCGTCTTCAAGTGGCAATTCACGCTCATCCACCAGCCCGGTGAGCGATTTTCCCTCCGGCGGCCAGTGCAACACGCCCTGACGGGCAGGCATCAGACCGACAACGCGCTGCGCTTCAGATAGAAAAGGGGCGAGATAGGGTGTGGCAAAGCCAAGGCCGAGCATATTCAGACCCCGCACATCCGGCCAAATCTGCCTGATACGCCTTGATATATGGTACTGCGCGGCTCGTCCGAGCGGGCGCCCATAAAAGTCGCGCAGATCGATCACATCCATATTCATTGCGGAAGCCTATCAAATTTCACCCCGCCGCAACGGGTTCACGTAAGGGGCCGGGCGCATTACCTTGCAGGAAGGCTACATCAGATCGCGCTAACAGGATGCAAAAGCACCTGAAACAGCCAGCCCATTGGCGGCGCTGGGAGGAAAAATGACAAAGCTCCAGATCCACCAGTTTCCCTGCCTGAGTGACAATTACGGCTATCTTGTTCACGAACCTTCATCGGGAATGACTGCGGCCATCGATACGCCGGAGGTGAAGCCGATCCTTGATGCACTGGCGGAAAAGGGATGGAAACTCACCCATATCCTCAATACGCACCATCATTTCGACCATGCCGGCGGCAATGCGGAGCTGAAGGAGAAGACGGGCTGCACAATCATCGGGCCGAAGGGCGAAGAGGGAGCTATCCCCGGCATCGACCGCGCTGTACAGGAAGGCGATATAGTTGAGCTCGGCGCCGCCCGGGCCCGCGTTCTCGACGTGCCGGGGCACACGCGCGGCCACATCGCCTACAGCTTCGACGACGATCACATTGCCTTTGTCGGCGACACATTGTTTGCGCTGGGCTGCGGCCGCCTTTTCGAGGGGACGGCGCAGCAAATGTGGACGTCGCTCGGCAAATTGATGGCCCTGCCGGACGACACGGTCGTCTATTGCGCCCATGAATATACGCAATCGAACGCCCGCTTCGCACTCTCCGTCGAACCGCAGAACGAAGCGCTGATTGCCCGCGCGAAAGAAATCGACGCTAAGCGGGCGCGAGGCGAGTGGACCGTGCCGACGACCATCGGTCTCGAGAAGGCGACCAACCCCTTCCTGCGCGCCGCAAGCGCCGATTTGCGCCGGACAATCGGGCTTGAGACCGCCGCTGACGTCGATGTGTTCGCCGAAACCCGCAAACGGAAGGACAATTTCTGACATGACATTGGATACCGGCCTCGACGCCGACGGCATCATCGAACTTCTCCAGTTGAAGCCTCATCCTGAAGGCGGCTATTTCGCCGAAACCTTTCGCGATCCGGCGGGCGGCACCCGTGCCTATTCAACTGCCATCTATTATCTGCTGAAGGAAGGAGAGCGCTCGCACTGGCACCGCGTGGACGCCGCCGAAATCTGGCACTGGTATGGAGGCGGACCTCTGGCTCTTTCCTTCTACGAAGAAGGCCGCGAGGCAGAGACGCGCATTCTCGGCAGCAACCTCGATGCGGGGGAGCGCCCGCAACTCGTGGTGCCCGCAGGCATCTGGCAAGCGGCCGAGCCGCTTGGCCTCTGGACACTTGTCGGCTGCACCGTCGCGCCGGGCTTTGAATTTGGCGGATTCGAGATGGCGGAGCCGGGCTGGCAGCCGGGTTAACCGCGTTCGCCTCCCGACTGTTGCGGCTTTGCCCTGTCTACTTGTCCAGCTCCGGCTAGACTGAACCTGGCGACGGGGCGGCGAGCCTTGGCGGACCGGCCGAGAAGATGGGGGCGCCAGTTGAAATTTCTTTTGATGATCCTGACTGCGACAGCCGCAGCACTTTGGACGGCGCCGCCGGCAGCAGCGGCCGCCGCACACACATGTCAGACGGAAACGCCGGTCATTGGCGTACCGACAAAAGGCGGACCCGCCTATGGCGGCATGCAGTATCCGCGCATGGTCGGCCTCGGCCCCAAGGAGGTCGCGCTTACCTTCGACGATGGGCCAGATCCCAAAACCACGCGGCGCATTCTCGATATTCTGGACCGGCACTGCGTCAAGGCGACATTCTTCATGGTCGGTATCTATGCCGAACGTCATCCTGAGATCGTGCGCGAGGTTGCGGCGCGCGGTCATACGATCGGCACCCATACATGGTCCCACCCAAACAATTTGCGCCCCTTCTCGGCCACGCAAGCGCAGCGGGAAATCAGACGGGGGTTTGCCGCCGTCGAGGCCGCGCTTTCGCGGGCACCGGAAGAAGACCGGAACAGGCTGGCCCCTTTTTTTCGCTTTCCTGGCCTCAATGACAGTAAATCCCTGATCGAATGGCTTGGGCAGCGCAACGTGGCGACCTTCTCCTGTGAATTCGGCGCCGATGACTGGAAGTCCATCAGCTCGGCACAGGTGCGCATCCGCGCGATCCGCAACATCGCTTCCGTCGGCAGGGGCATTCTGATCCTTCACGACACCAAGCCCCGGACGGCCGAAATGCTCTCCGATTTCATCATGGCGATGCGGCAGCAGGGCTACAGCTTTGTGCAGATGGTGCCGGAACCGGGCGGGCGCGAAATGGCGGCAGGCGCTCAGGACCCTCTGATCGGGCCCGTCCGGCGAGCGGATGCCGCCTCGGTCCTTCTCGGTACCATCATCGAGCCGTCGCTTGAACCCCCGGCGCCTCTCCGCTAGCCTTCTCTTATGAAAAATCGTGCCCGATCGAGAAACTCACTGCTTTCGCGCCGCGACGTGCTCGCATTGGGCGCTGGAGCTGCCGTTTTGCTCGCGGCACCTTCGATCTTGCGAGCGGACGCGCCGTATAAACGCACGCTGAGGATGCAAAGCCTGAACTCCGGGGAGAAGCTCGATCTCGTCTACTGGGCCGATGGCGACTATCTGCCGGAGGCACTGAAACGCGTCGAATGGTTCATGCGCGACCTGCGTGAAAACAAATCCGCTCCGACAGACCCCCGCCTCCTCGACCTTCTCTGGGAAATCGACCAGAACACGCGCTCGAAAAATCCGATCTACACCATGTCGGGCTATCGCACCGAAAAGACCAATGCCTGGCTCGATGCGCGCGGCAATGGTGTCGATCCCGGCAGCTTCCATATGCGCGGCATGGCGATGGACATCACGCAGGACTTTCTCGACCCCGAGGAAGTCTATCGCGTGGCAAGGAAGCTCGGACGCGGCGGCGCGGGCTTCTATCCCACAAAGACGCCTTATGTTCATGTGGATGTCGGCCCGGTCGACGCCTGGGTCTACCCGACACCCGGACGGCCCGGCCGCGATCAGGAATATGACGAGCTGATGGCGGCGGAATCCGGTACGGGTTGACCGCACAAGCGATACGGATGAACCAAAAGGCCGATCCTGAGGACCGGCCTTTATGCTTTACGGCGAGAGACTTCAGCCCGCGATATATTGCGCGCCGTTGACGGTGATGGTTGCACCGGTAACGAAGCAGGCATTCTCGTCGGCAAGAAATTTCACACAATGCGCGATCTCGTTGCACTTGCCGAGCCGCCCGACTGGAATTGTCGAGATAATGCCCTCAAGCACCTTTTCCGGCACGGCGGACACCATATCCGTGTCGACATAACCGGGCGCGATACAGTTCACCGTCACGCCTTTCTTCGCCACTTCCTGCGCCAGCGCCTTGGTGAAGCCGATGACGCCGGCCTTGGCCGCCGAATAATTCGTCTGCCCCATCTGGCCTTTCTGGCCATTGATCGACGAAATATTGATGATGCGCCCGAAACCACGGTCACGCATGCCGGCGATCAGCGGTTGGCACATATTGAACATGGAATCGAGATCGACGCTCATAACCTCGCGCCATTGCGCCAGCGTCATCTTGTGCAGCATGCCGTCGCGCGTTATCCCCGCATTGTTGACAAGCACATCGACCGGGCCCAGCTCGGCCTCGACCGAGGCAATGCCTTGGACGCAAGCATCATAGTCGCCAACATTCCACTTGTAGCTTTTTATGCCGGTTTCCTTGGTGAAGGCAGCAGCCGCCTCTTCATTGCCCGCATAATTCGCGGCAACGGTGTAGCCTACGTCGCGGAGCGCCAGCGAGATTGCATGACCGATGCCTCGCGTACCGCCGGTTACAAGCGCTACTTTGCTCATTGTGGAATGTCCCTGTTCTGAATAGCCAGCGTTCCGCTCGGACGGCGATCTCAATCGCGCCCTTGCAATATTTCCCAGTCGCGTCAGTCGCGCTCCACGCAGAGAGCGATGCCCATACCGCCGCCGATGCACAGCGTGGCAAGACCCTTCTTCGCGTTCCGCTTCTCCATCTCGTGGAGCAGCGTGACGAAGACGCGGGCGCCCGAGGCGCCGATCGGATGGCCGATGGCAATGGCACCGCCATTGACGTTGACGATATCGGGGTTCCAGCCGAGATCCTTGTTGACGGCGAGCGCCTGTGCGGCAAAGGCCTCGTTCGCTTCCACGAGGTCAAGATCGTCAATGGTCCATCCGGCGCGCTTCAGCGCCGCGCGGGAAGCCGGGATCGGCCCCGTGCCCATGACCGCCGGATCGACGCCCGCATGCGCCCAGGAAACGATACGGCCCAGAACCTTGCGGCCCTCTTTTGCCGCCCTGTCGGCGCCCATCAGCACGACGGCCGCGGCCCCGTCATTGATGCCGGAAGCATTGGCGGCCGTAACCGTACCGCCGTCTTTTTGAAAGGCCGGTTTCAGGCCCTTGATGCCATCAAGCGTTACGCCCGACTTGATGTATTCGTCGATGTCGATAACGGTGTCGCCCTTGCGCCCCTTGATCGTGACAGCTGCGATCTCGTCCTTGAATTTTCCGGCCTTCTGCGCGGCTTCGGCCTTGTTCTGCGAGGCGACGGCAAAAGCGTCCTGCTCGTCGCGGGTCAATTGCCATCGCGCGGCGATGTTCTCCGCCGTCTGGCCCATGTGGTAGCCGTTGAAAGCATCCCACAACCCGTCCTTGATCATCGTGTCGGCAAATTCGAGCGCGCCCATCTTCTGGCCGGCCCGCAAATAGGCGGAGTGCTGGGCCTGGCTCATGCTTTCCTGCCCGCCGGCCACCACAATCTCGCTGTCGCCATTAACGATCGCCTGATAACCGAGGGCGACCGCGCGAAGGCCGGAACCGCAGAGCTGGTTGACGCCCCAGGCGGGCACCTCCACCGGAAGTCCGGCATTGACGGAGGCCTGCCGCGCCGGGTTTTGCCCTTGGCCGGCTTGCAGGATTTGCCCCATAACCACTTCCGAGACCTCGGCTTTGTCGATCCCGGCCCGCTCGATGGCGGCTGAAATGGCCACCCGTCCGAGTTCATGCGCAGGAAGGCTGGACAGCGTGCCGTTGAACGCGCCGACAGGCGTTCGCGCCGCGCCAACAATAACCACTTCAGTTCCGGATTTGCTCATGGCTTGCTCCCTGGCCCGGCCCAGCAGGCCGTTCGGTTGTGTCTTCAGCGCAAGGGATGCTCCAGCCGGCAGGGCGGCATGCCCTCAGGCCGTCTTTTTCTGTGCATCGCAATGCGGGACTTGCGCAGTGCAACAATACCGCGTCACAATGCCAAAAGACAGGGGGCAAGGGGCCTCGGCGGCCGCAATTTGCCGCAGTTTTAGAATGCGGGCCCCGATGCAGCAACATCGCTAGCGAGAGATTGGGAAAGCCGTGGCAAAAAAGACTTCATCCACGGACGATGACGTCATCGTTATCAAGAAATACGCGAACCGCCGTCTCTACAACACAGCGACGTCGAGCTATGTGACGCTCGACCATCTGTGCGAAATGGTGAAAAAGGGCCAGGAGTTCGTGGTTCGGGACGCCAAGACGAGCGAGGACATTACCCGCTCCGTCCTCACGCAGATCATTTTCGAGGAAGAGGGCAAAGGCCAGAACCTGTTGCCGATCAATTTCCTCAGGCAGCTGATCCGCTTCTATGGCGACAGCCTCCAGAGCTTTATCCCCTCCTATCTCGAAATGAGCATGAACAGCTTCTCCAAGGAGCAGGAGAAGCTGCGCAATCGTGTGACGAATGTTCTTGGGGGGCGTGAGCGCCTGACCCAGTTCGAGGATCAGATCCGCCACAATCTCGAAATGTTCGACAACGCCATGCGCATGTTCACGCCCTTCGGGCGGGGCAGCGCCTCTTCGCGCGAAGCGAAGGAAGAGGCCAAGGGCGCAAAGCCGACGGAAACGCCGGCAGCCGAGCCTCGCGATAGCGAACTGGATGAACTTCGTCGCCAGATAGCGCAAATGCAGGCGCAGCTCGAGGCCCTGTCGAAGAAATAGCTAGCCCTCAGGCCACCGTCCGCTTTGTGTCGATGCCGGCCAATGGACGCGGCAGGGTCATGCGCGGCTCGCCGAGATAGAAACCCTGCAGATACTCGACGCCGAGATTCCTCAGCATCACCACTTCTTCCTCGTTGCTCACCCATTCCGCCACGGTCGGCAGATTGAAATTGCGCGCAAGGTCGACGAGCGTCCGAACAAAAAACTGGTTATCGGGATTGGTCGCCAGATCGATGACGAATGAGCCGTCGATCTTCACCATGTCGACATCGAGCGTCTTCAGGTTGCGGAACGAGGTGTAACCGGCGCCGAAATCGTCGATGGCGATCTGACATCCAAGCTCGCGAAACGTTGCTACGAAATCGGTCAGTTCCGAGACCTCGTGAATGGCAACCGTCTCGGTAATCTCGATGACGAGCCGTTCGGCGAGGTGCTTGTCCCTGTCCAGATGCGAAGCGAGCGTGTCCCGCCACAGACGATCGCCTGTCGTGCGCCCGGACACGTTGAGCGAAAGCTTGACGTCGGGACGCGCGCGAAGCGTCTCCACCGCAAGCTCCATCACGCGGTAGTCGATCAAGCCGATCAGGCCGAGCTTTTCCGCCACCGGCACAAAATGGCCCGCCGCCGCAATGTTCCCATCCGGCTGCTCCATGCGCACGAGACACTCGTACATCATGGGCTCACAGGTCGTTGCATCGACGATGGGCTGGTAGGCGATACGAATACGCTTGTCGTTGAGAGCGGTGATAAGTTCATCCGCGACGTTGATGTTGCGAAGCCTTGTCTTCTCGCGCTCGCGTGACGGCGCATAGACAACATGGCTGTCGCGAAGCCTTTGCTTGGCGGAAACGAGAGCCTCTTCCGCGCGCGCCAATGCCTGATCGACGCTGGATGCATGACCGGGAAGCGCGATCGAGCCCGCCGACACGGTAACGGCGACGGGACCGCGCGCCGTCATCACGACCTTGTCGCGCACCTCTGCCAGAAGACGGTCGCAGACCGCACTGAGCCGCTCTTCATTGCAGTTGGGCAGAACGAGTCCGAACTTGTTACCCGCATAGCGGCCGAGCGAGTCGCCGCGCCGCGCCAGGCCGCGCAGGCGCTCGCCGACACAGACAATCACCTCATCGGCCACATCGAAGCCGAAGGCGTCGTTGACGAGTGCAAGATTATCCACGGCAACGAGCAGAAAAGCGGAATTCTGACGGCCGCGCTGCGCCGCGATCATCGCGTCTGTGAGGGCTTCCTTGAGACGAACGCGGTTCAATAGCCCCGTCAGCTCGTCATAAGTGGAAAGACGCACGAGTTCTTCTTCGCGCTTGTGCCGCTCGTCGATCGCACGTAGCACTCCCACCGCGAAGGCGGGCGCCCCATCCGGGCCGCCAAACCAGCGGCCACGATCCTCGACCCAGCGCATGCCGCCAAAATCGTCGCGAATTCTGTATTCGAGATTGTAGGGAACACCAGAACCTGCGTCGCTTTCGCGCGAGCGACAAATGCTTTCATAACGGCTCGGCCCGTCCGTCACGAGACGCGACGTGAAATCCCTATGTGTGGATATTTTTGAGATCTCGGAAATGCCGAGGAGAATTTCGGAGCCCGGTCCCCAGTACAAGAGGTCATCGTCGATGGACCAGCGATAAGCAGCATCGCCCACGGCTTTCACCGCGTTCATCAACAAATCGTCTGTTTGCGCTCCCGTTGGGTTTAGGTCGTCAGGCCCACCGACTCTGCGCGCATCCTGCGTCTTCGAGTCCAAAACACCGCTCCTGCCGTAATCTCGTTACTCAGGCACTTCGCCCATGACGAACACTTCTGCGTCCGTTGCGGTGATAATTGCGCGGCAGCCGTTAAAATTTAGAAAAGCGTCATAACGACTAAAGCTTTAATAAATCTCGTTAATTCGGCACAACGTACCGATCTGAAACGTTTATGGCGGTTCCGGCCCCTCCCGCGCTCCCCCAATTCATGGCAGGTTTCTTGCGTTCCATACCGCAGGTGAGTTGCCCGGCCACGCGCGGGCTTGCGGTTAAAGTTAAGTGAGACTGAATGTCGGGGATTGAGCGCATAAGAGGAACGCAGCGCGCGCTGCCGGGGCCGTCCCGGCGGGCGGAAGACGCGCCGCGCGCAAAGCGCATCGAACCGGCCCCCATGGCGCAGCGTGAGATCGCAAGTCACGCCGGCCTCGGTCATGTTCCTCTCACCGGAACACGCCCCGTCGCCGCCTTTCTCGCGCAATATGTCGACCAGCATTGGCCGTGGCCGCGTTCCCCGGCCCGCAAGGCGGAAGAACGCCATCAGGCGACAAGCGCTTACATCGGCGCCGACATGCTGCCGGATCTTCTGGCGGAAACGCTCCGCACCGGCCATCACGACCGCAAACTCTGAACTTCTGAAAATCAGTAGCCGATCGCCGCCCCGTCCTTGCGAGGATCGGAGCCGCCCGTCAGCGTGCCGCGTTCATGGTCGATTACAATCGCCTGACCGCCGCCATGCGGCAGGAATGTGTCCCGGATTTCGTGGCCCCGCGCAAGCAAGCCCTCCCGCGCTTCCGCCGAGACAGGATGTTCAAGATCGAGCCAGTTCGCCCCGGGGAAAGCCCGGGGACAATCCAGCGCCTCCTGCACATCCATCCCGTAGTCCAGCATGTTGGTGACAAGATAGACATGCCCCACTGCCTGATAGGCGCCCCCCATCACGCCGAACGGCATCACCGCTTTTCCGTTCTCCACCATCATGCCTGGAATGATCGTGTGAAGCGGGCGCTTGCCGCCTTCAACACAGTTGGGATGCCCCTCCTGCATGACGAAACCCGATCCCCGGTTCTGGAACATGACGCCGGAGCCGGGAGCGAGAATGCCCGCGCCGAAGCCGAAGAAAAGCGAGTTGATGAAGGAGACGGCGTTGCGATCCTTGTCGACCACGGTGAGATAGACCGTCTCGCGATTGAGGGGATCCCGCAGCGACGACAGGTCGGCGATCCGCCGATCGGGATCGATGCGCGCGGCAAGTTCCGCCGCGACCTGCTCCGACAGAAGATGATCGACGGGAACCTCGCGAAATGAAGGGTCGGCGACATACTTATCCCGCATGTCGTAAGCGAGACGGGCGGCCTCCATGTCGTAATGAAAACGGAGCGCGCCTTTCGGATCGAGACCATCGAGACCTGTGCGCGACAGAATGTTCAGCATGACAAGCGCGGTGATGCCCTGCCCGTTCGGCGGAATTTCATAGATGTCGCGGCCGCGATAGCTCGTCTTGATCGGCGTCACATAGTCGGATTTCGTCGCTGCGAAATCCTCAAGCGTATGAAAGCCGCCCAACGCATTGAGCTTCTTCACCATGTCTTCGGCAACGGGACCTTCGTAAAACGCATCGCGGCCTTTCTCGCCGATGAGGCGGAGTGTCTTCGCGAGGGCCGGCAGACGATACTTGTCCCCGGGTGATGGCGCGTTACCGTTGACGGTATACTGTGCAAGCGCATCTGCATCCTTCGCGATATGGCCTTTCAGAAAATTCCATTCGAGGGAAATCCGCGGCGCGACCGCGAAGCCTTCCTCCGCGAGACGGATTGCAGGTTCAAAAACACGGCCGAGCTCCATCGTGCCATGATCGGCGAGAAGTCTTGCCCATGCATCGATTGCACCGGGTATGGTGACGGAATGGACACTGTTGAGTGTCAGCGCGTCGACACCGGCCGATTTGAGTTTTTCAAGCGAGATTGCCTTCGGTGAACGGCCGGAGCCGTTGAGGCCGACAATATCCCCGCTTCCCTTCTTCGACAGCAGCGCAAAACAATCCCCGCCTATGCCGGTATTGTAGGGTTCGACCACACAGAGAACCGCGCTTGCAGCAATGGCTGCATCCACGGCATTGCCGCCCGCCCTCAGAATGGAAATGGCCGCTTCCGCCGCCAGCGGTTGCGAAGTCGCGCACATGCCGTTGACGCTGTGAACGGTGGAACGGCCGGGCAGGTGAAAATCACGCATGAGAACCTCAGTTTTGTCGTGTCGCGAGGATAAGCGATTGCAAGTCGGCGATGGCACGCTCGATCCTCACCAGCCGCGCTTCCATCTCCTCGAGTTTCTCCATGAGCGCGGCATCGGAAGGACCGGCCTTCGCCGGAGCGGGCGATGGCGTTGCAATGCCCGCCCGCGTCACCACATCCGCGGCAGGAGCCCCGAGAACGCGGGCAAGCATCGCCACCTCATTCGGCTTCAGCTCGCGCTGATCCTTCCATATTTCATCGATCTCGCTTCTGGTGAGCAGAAGCGCCGCCGCCAAATCGTCTCGGGTAAGGCCCGACGCCTTCAGCTTCGTATCGAACCATTCCTGATCGAAGAAAAGCGCCATGCCCTTCCCTCATCGTCCTTTGAAAACCGGAGCACGTTTCTCCAGGAAGCTTTTTACGCCTTCCCGATGATCCTCTGTTTCGAAAAGCTTGCCCAGCGTGCCGCTGACCCAGCTTCCGATTTCGCGGAGGTCGCCATAGGCGGTGCGGCGGAGCCCTTCCTTCATGAAGCGGAGTGCCAGCGGCGCATTGACCGCAATGCGATCGGCCATCGCAAGCGCCCGCTCCATGAGCTGGTCATGCGGCGTTACCTCCGTTACGAGGCCGATACGCTCGGCTTCTCTCGCGCCGATGACATCGCCTGTAAAGAGTAGCTCCGCCGCTTTTGCCGGTCCTACGATGGCCGGCAGCCGCCAGAGGCCGCCGACATCCGTGATAAGCCCCCGCTTGATGAATATCTCACCGAACTTCGCCTGTTCCGAGGCAATGCGAATATCGGCGAAGAGCGTGAGCTCCATGCCCCACCCGACAGCGGCGCCGTTGACGGCCGCAATGACTGGCCTGTCGCATTCAAGCGCGGCGACGGCCGCAGGGGTAGGCTCCGGCCGGACAGCGGTGAGGCGCTGAACGCTTTTTCCGTGTTCCTCGCCCGTCATCATCTCCTTCACGTCTTCGCCAGAGCAGAAAGCAGGGTCGGAACCGGTGACAACCACGCAGCGGACATCCGTATCGGCGGAAGCCGCGCGGAACGCCGCCTCCACTTCATCATAGGCACGGCGATTGAGCGCATTGCGCCGTTCCGGGCGATTGATGGTGATAATGGCGACATGATTGCGCACTTCATAGAGAACGCAGGTGAAGTCCGCCGGGGATATCCTTTCCGCTTTCGCCATCTGTTTTCCTCCTCCCATACTTTTTTGAACTACTTGAATTCGCCAAGCGCATCCGTACCGGCATCGCCGAGTTTCGACCCGCCGTCGCAATCGACAATGGTGCCGGTGATATATTTGGCGTTATCGGTGGAGAGAAACAGCGCCATGTCGCCGATATCCGTCTTGGTGCCATAATCGCGCAGCGCGATGCGGGATTTGATCGCCTTTTCCATTTCAGGCGTCGGCGCAAGGCGCGCCATGCCCTCGGTATCGGCAATCGGACCCGGGGATATTGCATTCACCCGTACACCGGCCGGGCCCCACTCCATCGCAAGGCATTTCGTCAGCATGTTGATGCCCGCCTTCGCGGCGCAGACATGCGCCTGGAAAAGCGACGGGTTGACCGCCTGCGGTGCCGTGATCGAGATGAGCGAAGCGCCGGGCCGCGTCAGATACTGAAAGGAAGCCCGCAGCACGTTGAATGTACCGATGAGGTCGATATCCACGACCGTCTTGAAGCCATTGGACGACATGCCGAGCGCCGGCGCCACGAAATTGCCCGCCGCACCGGAAATCACGATATCGAAATTGCCGAACCTGTCGTTCGCCTGTTTCATCGCTGTGTCGACCGAATTGAAATCCCGCACATCGGCGGCCATCCCGATCGCTTCAAAGCCTTCGTCGCTGATCGTCTTTGCCGCTGCGGTGATCTTTTCGTGGCTGCGGCTGATAAGCGCGATCTTCGCGCCGGCGCGCGCGAAATGCTGCGCAATGCCGAGATTGATCCCGCTCGATGCGCCGGCGACGAAAGCTGTCTTGCCGGCGAGCACCTGGTCCTTGAAAGCACTGGTCATATCGATCTCCCTGAAGTCCCGTCGATTGAGATCGGCGGCGCGCGAGGGACGAGCGTCTGCCTGCCGTTTCGCCCGCATCAAGCCCGCATTTCTGCCATGCTGCAACCCTGCCCCGGCCCGCTTGCGGCATTTGTAGACGCTCCGCCGACGCACTAGACTGCGGGCTCTTCAGCCTTCCGCAAGGGAAGACTGACAGTGACCGCGCGTAACAAACGGTAGCGACACAATGGCAATTTTGAAGGGCGTTGGGATACTCACGGCGGCGCTGCTTCTCATCATGCTGGTGAGTTTCTGGGCCGCCGGCCGCGCCCGGCCGATCCTCGACGAAGCAGCCCGCTCCTCTCTCGCCGCCAAGGGCCTGGCTTACAGCTTCATCGAAACCGCCGACGGCACCGTGCATTACCGGCTGGAAGGCCCTGAGGACGCACCGCTGGTCGTGCTTGTCCACGGCTTCTCGACCCCCTCTTTCGTCTGGGACAACTATTTCAAACCGCTGACGGAAAGCGGCTACCGCGTGCTCGCCTATGACAATTTCGGCCGCGGCCTCTCAGACCGCCCCCGCGCGGTCTATGATGCCGAGCTTCTGGACCGGCAACTCGTGAACCTGCTTGACGCATTGAAGGTCGACAGGCGCATCGATCTCGTCGGCTATTCGATGGGCGGCGCCATCGCCACCATATTCACTGCCCGCCACACGGAACGCGTGCGCTCCTTGACGCTGATAGCGCCCGCAGGCCTCGGCGTTGCGATGGATGACAATGTGGAACTGCTGAAGCGGCCGCTGCTGGGAGACTGGATCGTCCGGCTTTTCGGCACGCGCCTGTTCTACAGCGCCGCCGCACAGGAAGCCAAAAGCGCGCCGAACCCCGGCGCCTTCCTGGAAGGCTTCAACCGGCAACTGGAATATCGCGGCTATGGCGATGCGTTGCTGTCGACCATGCGGCATTATCCCCTGGCAGCTTCGGAAGCTTCCTTCGCGAAAGTCGGCCGCTCGGCAGTGCCCGTTCTGGTGATCTGGGGTGAAGCCGATGAAATCGTGCCGTATGAATATTCGACAAGGCTGATGGAACTCATGCCGGAGGCACAGCTTCGGTCCTATCCCGCCGCCGGGCATAACATCACCTTCGCGCAGCCTGAACTTGTCAGCGGGCTTCTGCTGGATTTCCTGCGCGTGCAGGACATGAAGGTGACATCGGCAGGCGCCGGCGGAAAACCGAGAGGGCCGCTCGCCCGGCTCGAACCGCGAAAATGCGGAAGCTGCTCCAAGGATTCCGCAGATACCGCAGGCGACATGACCATCGAGCCGCCTTCGAACTGAGTTCGTCAGCCGGGAAGGTAGCAAAAGGTGAACGAACCGCTCGTGACAGAGATCGGATGGCGCGCGCCGCATGAACTCTTTCATGCGCTGGCGGCGGAGCCTTTCGCCCTGCTTCTCGACAGCGCGACAGCCGGGCCGGACCGCGACCCTGCATTGCATGGCCGCTGGAGCTTTATCGCATTCGATCCCTTCGACCGGCTGGTTCTGCGTCCAGGCGAGATCGCCAATCCTTTCGCGGCGCTGAAGACCAAGCTCGCGGGTTTCGCCGCACAGGCGCCCTCGCCCTCCTTGCCGCCGTTTTCCGGCGGGGCAGCCGGTTTCTTCGGCTACGGGCTCGGACGCACGCTGGAGCGCCTGCCGCCTGAGGAAAAGCCCTTCGCGATCGACGACCAGCACCTTCCGGACATGGCGCTCGGTTTCTACGACGTCGTCCTGGCTTTCGATCTTTGCGCACGTCGCGCCTTCATCATCTCATCCGGTTTGCCGGGAGGCGAACCGGACCGGGCAAAACGGCGCCTGACCGAAATCCGCTCCCGCATCGAGGAACTGCCGAGCATTAGCCGCGCGGCGTCGGCCGGTACTGGGCAAATAGTCTCGAATTTCTCGCGGCAGGCTTATGAAAAAGCCGTGTCGCGCGTCATCGACTACATCCATGCCGGGGATATTTTTCAGGCAAACCTCTCGCAACGCTTCGAGGCACGGCTGTCGCCGGAGGATGATGCTTATTCGCTCTACCTGCGGCTGCGAGCCGCAAGCCCCGCGCCTTTCTCATCCTTCTTCAATTTTGGAGAGGGAGCGATCGTGTCTTCGTCGCCGGAACGCTTCCTCGCCTGCAGCGGCGGCGCCGTCGAGACAAAGCCCATCAAGGGCACGCGGCCGCGCGGACAAACACCGGAGGAAGACCGCCGCCTCGCGGCCGAACTCCTGAAATCGGAGAAAGATCGCGCGGAAAACGTGATGATCGTCGATCTCTTGCGGCATGATATATCCCGCGTTTGCGCCGATCATTCCGTGGTTGTCGAGAAGCTCTGCGAACTCGAAAGCTTTGCCAATGTGCATCATCTCGTATCGACGGTGCGGGGACAATTGAGAGAGGGCGAAACGCCGGCCGATCTCCTTGCGGCCTGCTTCCCTGGCGGCTCCGTCACCGGCGCACCGAAAAAACGCGCGATGGAGATCATCGCGGAGCTTGAGCCGACGACGCGCGGACCTTATTGCGGCGCCGTCGGTTATCTCGGCGCGAATGGCGGCATGGACACCGCCATCTCGATCCGCACCTTGGTCGTGAAGGGAGACCGCGTTACCTTTCAGGCCGGAGGAGGAATTGTGGCGGATTCCGATCCCGCCTCGGAGTATGAGGAAACACTTGCCAAGGCGCGCGATATGCGGCGCGCGCTCGGCGCCGCACCCGAAGAAGCTGAAAGCCCCGCCTTGTCCGGAGCGCATGCATGATCCTCGTCATCGACAATTTCGACAGCTTCGTTCACAACCTCGCGCGTTATGTCGGCGAGCTCGGCTATCAGCGGCGGACGATCCGGACGGACGAGATCGGCGTTGCGGAAGCGCTGGCGCTGAAGCCTGAGGCGATCATTCTCTCGCCGGGCCCTTGCGGACCGGAGGAGGCAGGGATTTCCATTCCGCTGGTCACGGCCGCAGCCGAACATGAGATCCCGCTACTCGGTGTTTGCCTTGGCCACCAGGCCATTGCAGCCGCGTTTGGCGGGCGCATCCATCGCGCGCCGAAGCCGGTGCATGGCAAACCCTCGCGCATTCTGCATGAGGGTGGGGATATCTTCAGCGGATTGCCGAGCCCGTTCACTGCCGGCCGCTACCATTCGCTGATCGCAGAAATTGCCGAAAAAGGCCCCCTCCGCGAAACCGCCCGCACGGAAGACGGGATTCCAATGGCGCTCGCACATCAGAGCCTGCCGATTTTCGGCGTACAGTTTCACCCGGAATCGGTGCTGACCGAACATGGCCATGCACTCCTCGCGAACTTCCTGAAGCTCGCGGGTGCGACGCCTGGCGAAGTGAGGCGCACAGCATGAAAATCTGGCTCAGCGGCGCAATAATGGAAGCGGAAGCAGCGCGCATAGATCCCGCGGACCGTGGCTTTCTGCTCGGCGACGGGCTTTTCGAAACGATGCTGGCGCGGAACGGGCATATCTCGTTCTTCGAAGAGCACCTGATGCGGCTGGTGAGCGGCGCCGACATGATCGGCATCGAAATGCCGTTCGGACCCGTGCATGTCGAGGAAGCCTGCAAGGCATTGCTCGAGGAGAATAAACTCGACTCGGCGCCGCGCGCGTCGCTGCGGCTGACGCTGACCCGCGGTCCCGGCCCGCGCGGCCTCGCCCTGCCTGCAAACGCATCGCCGACCGTCATGATTTCCTGTGCGGCGGCGCCCAATCCGCCGGAGCGTCTGAACGCGATTATCGCCACGCCGCGCCGTAACCCCTGGTCGCCCGCCGCGCGGCTGAAAGCCTTGCCCTATCTCGACAATGTGCTCGCGAAGGAAGAAGCGCGGATGAAGGGTGCGGATGAAGCATTGATGCTCGAAACAAGCGGCAACCTGGCCTGCGCCAGCGCGGCCAATATTTTTTTGTGGGAAGGCGAGAGACTTATCACCCCCTCGGAGCGCTGCGGCATACTGCCCGGCATTACGCGGGCGGCGCTGCTCGAACTCGCGCCCGATATGGGGATAGAAACAAGCGAAGACGAAATTGCACCGGCCCGCATCGCTCATGCATCGGGCGCCTTTCTCACCAATTGCCTGATGGGGCTGGTGCCGCTGGCGCGGATTGACGGACGGGTTATCCCCGCGCACCCGATGACCGCGCGTCTCGCCGCGGCCTACGAGCTCCTGCTCGATGCCGCGGACGAGAACGACTGAGATCTATTCGCCAACCGTGAAGTCGCGGCGGGCGGCGGTGATGGTGACGGTAAAGCCGGCAACCACGTCGAACAAAGCCAACAGGACCAGCATGAAGAATGTCGAGGTGCCGAACTGCGGCAGTACAATGAACTGCACCAGCGCAATCAGCAGCACAAGCATGGAAAGCGCGTGATTGACGATGGTCGATGCCCCGGTCTTCGTCGAATTGATGAGTTCGAGGAAGAGCAACATCAATCCGAGGAAAAGAAGCAGATCGCCGACGGTGATCGTCCACATTGCTCCGGAAATGAGGGTGATGGTCGTGATCTGCGAATCCATCGTCAGGCCGGTTAGGTAGACGATGATGTTGTAAGCAATGATGGCGATGGCCATCAGCGGCAACGTGCCTAGCATGTCATATCCCTCTTTTTGCCCCACAAACCGGCTCTACATGTGCCACTCTAGCACAATCGCACCATAATCCGCTATCAAACGGAGCTTCCGGATGAGCATGACCAACGCTGCGGCGCATTTCTCACAGAGCTATGCGGAGGCGCGGCGGCGATTTTTGGCGGCGGCGGAGGCGGCGGGGGCGCGCGTTAACCATCACGAACATCCGATGGCGGGACCGGACGGGGAAAAGCTGGCGACGGATGTGGCGCGGCTGGGGCCGGATGATGCGAGATTTGTTCTCGGGATCGGTTCGGGGACGCATGGCGTCGAAGGCTATTGCGGCTCAGGCGTACAGACGGCGCTCTTGAGCGAGGGCTTCGGACGCAACCTGCCGCCGGACACGGCCATCATCTTCATCCATGCGATCAACCCTTACGGCTTTGCATGGAATCGGCGGGTGAACGAGGACAATGTCGACCTCAACCGCAACTTCCTCGATCACTCCAAACCGCATCCGGAAAACCCCGGCTACGAGGAACTGGCAAGCGCGATCAACCCGCCCGACCTGTCGCCGGAAACGATGGCTGAAAGCCGGGACAAAATGAAAGCCTATGCCGAGAAGCACGGACACCCGGCGATGCAGCACGCGCTGAGCGCCGGCCAGTATACGCATGCCGACGGAGTGCAGTTCGGCGGGCGCGAACCGGTCTGGTCGAACCGCACGCTGAGGAAGATCATCCGCGAGGAAATGGGCGCGGCGGAGCGCGTGATATTCGTGGATATCCATACCGGCCTCGGCGCGCGCGGCGCCGGTGAGATGATCTGCACGGACCCCGAAACGGCGGACACTTTCAAACGGATGAAAGCCTGGTGGGGACCGATCGTCCGCTCGACGGTGGGCGGCGGCTCCGTCTCTTCCGATGTGCCGGGCTCGATCCCCGTCTGCTTTGCCGAGGAGCTCGCCGGGCGCGAAGTGACGTCGGGCGGCCTCGAATTCGGAACGGTGCCGATCCGCGAAGTGACGGTGGCGCTGCAATCCGACAACTGGCTGCACCAGAATGGCGGCCACAAGAACCCGAAAGCAGCGGAAATCGCGAAGAAGACCCGCGACGCCTTCTATGTCGATGAGGCCGACTGGAAGGACATGGTGACAGCGCAGTCGCGCGATGTCTGCGCGGCGGCGCTGAAGGCGCTCGAAGCCTGACCCGGAAAATGAAAACGCCGCCCCGAAAGGCGGCGTTCAAAACATCGGCAAAGCCAGTAAGGCTTATTCGCCCTTCGGCTTCAGGATTTGCTTGCCGCGATACATGCCGCTCTTCAGGTCGACATGATGCGGACGATGCAACTCGCCCGAATCCGGGTTCTCGACATAGGCCGGCTGCTTCAGCGCATCGGCCGAACGGCGCATGCCGCGCTTCGACGGGGTGGTTTTCCTCTTGGGGACGGCCATATGCTTCAGGCTCCGATTGCATCGCGGGAACGGTCCGGCCGGAAATGCCCGGGGCCCTGCCCTCACGAAAAAGGCTTTGAAAACAAGATATTGGCTGCGGCGGGACGAAGATCGCCCTGAGCCCACGGCCTTTGGCGGGCCTTATACAGTGAAATTGGCCCGGAAGTCCATAAGGGCAGCGGAAATCCGTCAGTTAAGGGCCACAACCGCGCATTCATCCGCAGGGACGACGGCACGCGCGCAAGCGGCACGCGCGCTCGCCTCGCTGGCAAAGGGCCCCATGCGGACGCGGTGAACCTGCTCGCCCGATATGTGGGCGGTGTCGATCGAGACGCGCTGATCGCCCTTGAGATCGGGCTCGCGGCCCAGAATGTCGAAATAGCGGCGGCTGGCGCGGTCTATGCCGCTATAGGCGCCGAGCTGCACGTAGTAAGAGCCGGACGCCACCGGCGCGAGCGAGGCGACGCGTATCGAACTGTCGCGCCCCGGACGGACAAGCGGCTTCGGCGGCGTGGCGGAAATCGAGCCGGTGACAAGGCCGGCATAGGGATCGTCGCTCCAGGACGCCATCTGGACCTGTGGCCGCGCCACAGGCTTTGCGGCGGTTCGCGACACGGTGGGGATCGCCCTTGTCTGCTCGACCAGATAGGTCATGCCGCCGCGATCATAGGCGGAAGCCTGGCTCGGCTCGACGAGCCCGCGTTCCTTCTGCATGACGAAGAGACCGATCAGAATGGCGCCGAGCACCAGCCAGAAACGGTCCCGCTGAACCTTGTCGAACATGAGAACCCCCATTCCCTCGCCGCGCAAAGCCGCGACGGGGAAAGGGTGGCCCGGCCATGGTTAACTCACACTTAAAGCGGCTCGATTTGGCACAGAAAATTGTACGAAACGAGAAAATATACAACAAAATCAGCGGGTTAATCAGGCCGCCAAAACGGTCTTCGCGTCGCGGTAATCGACCCCCAAGGCGTCGGAGACCGCCTTGTAGGTGAGCTGACCCTTGTGGATGTTGAGACCGGCCATGAGATGCGGATTGCCGAGCAGCGCCTCCTTGTAGCCCTTGTCGGCGAGCGCCAGCGTGAAGGGCAGCGTGGCGTTGTTGAGGGCGAAGGTGGAGGTGCGGGCGACGGCACCCGGCATGTTCGCGACGCAATAGTGAACCACATCATGCATCACATAGGTCGGGTCGGCATGGGTGGTCGCGTGGGAAGTGGCGAAGCAGCCGCCCTGGTCGATGGCGATATCGACAAGGACCGAGCCCTTTTTCATCCGCTTCACCATATCTTCCGTGACGAGCTTCGGCGCGGCGGCACCGGGAACAAGCACGGCGCCGATGACGAGATCCGCGCCCAGCACGCTTTCCTCGATCGCATCGACCGTCGAATAGATGGTGTTGAGGCTTGGACCGAATTGCATGTCGAGCTCGTAGAGGCGATGCAGGTTGAGGTCGATGACGGTGACATGGGCTTCGAGGCCCATCGCCATGCGCGCCGCATTGGTGCCCGACACGCCGCCGCCGAGAATGACGACCTTGGCGGCGGGAACGCCCGGAACGCCGCCGAGCAACATGCCGCGTCCCCCTTGAGCGATCTCGAGGCAATGGGCGCCGGCCTGGATCGACATGCGGCCCGCCACTTCCGACATCGGCGCGAGAAGGGGAAGCCCGCCGCGGCTGTCCGTCACCGTCTCATAGGCGATGGCGACGCAGCCCGAATCCAGCAGGCCGCGCGCCTGCTCAGGGTCCGGCGCGAGATGCAGATAAGTGAAGAGAATCTGGCCCTCCCGCAGCATTTTCCACTCGGCCGTCTGCGGCTCCTTCACCTTCACGATCATGTCGGCGGCGGCGAAAATCTCGGCTGCCGTATCGGCGATCCGCGCGCCGGCGGCCACATATTGCTCGTCGAAAAGCCCGATGCCGAAGCCCGCGCCCTTCTGCACCAGAACCTCGTGACCGTGATGCACGGCCTCGCGGACGGCGGGCGGCGTCATGCCGACGCGGTATTCATGGATCTTGATTTCCTTGGGAACGCCGATGCGCATAGGGGCCTCGTGAGGGGGAGGGAAACTGCGAAAAGTGTAACGCGGGCGCGAGACGTCTCCAAGACGAGCGGCCTGTCCAATCGAGGACCAGCGTCTATTATCCTAAGCATCCGCCGCCCCCGGAAAGAGCGGCGCGCAAGGCGCTATCTCCATGAATAGCTTGAACATCGGCATTTAATGGCGCACGCCGCACGGAGGCTGGATGGCGGGAGGACGTTATCTTAAACACCGGCATGAAGAGGCGCCGCCGCCCCGCCTCTCATGCTAGGAAACGGCATGAGCTATTTTTTCGACAATGCCCTCAGAACCGCGATCAGGACGCGGCTCGATCTCTTCCCCCGCGAGGCGCTGCATCAGGGCGCATTGAAACGCGCGGCGGTGGCGATCGCCGTGGTGCCGCATGAGGAGAAGGCGGGCTTTCTGCTGACGCGGCGGGTGGCGAAACTGACCTCCCATGCCGGCCAATGGGCGCTGCCGGGCGGCCGGCTCGATGAGGGCGAGGGCCCCGTGGAGGCGGCGCTGCGGGAGCTGCGCGAGGAGGTGGCGCTCGACCTTCCGCCGTCCGAAGTCCTTGGAATGCTTGACGATTATCCGACGCGCTCCGGCTATCTCATCACCCCTGTCGTGGTCTGGGCGGCGGACCTTGCCGCGATGGCGCCCAATGCCGACGAGGTGGCGTCGATCCATCCCTTCCCGCTCTCGGAGCTCGAGCGCGAGGGCTCGCCCCTCTTTCTCACCATCCCGGAAAGCGAGCGGCCGGTGATCCGCCTGCTGCTCGGCGAAAGCCATGTCCATGCGCCGACGGCGGCGGTGCTGCATCAGTTCGCCGAGGTGGGACTGGCCGGACGCGCGACCCGCGTCGCCCATATGGAGCAGCCCGTCTGGGCCTGGCGCTGAGCCTCAGGCGGCCTGGAGCGGGCCCTGCCGGCGCCCCGGAAAACCGAACCCTTTCAAGGCCTTGGCCGGAAATCGCGCCCATGCCTTTTCATGGAAATAAAAGACCACCGTGTTGACCGCAGGCTCGATCAGCGCGACGCCCGCCGCGATCGTGACCTCGCCGGTCAGCAGATAGACGACGCCGAAACCCACCGAAAAGTGGAGCGAGCCGTAGCTGATGGTCTTCAATATGTCGCGCATGATCCTGAACCTTCCAAAGCCGCTCTTGCGACTTATTCTCATTTAAGAGAAGGAGGCTCACATGTCAAGGGGTGCGGAAAAAGAGCCGACCGTCATCGAACTGTCACGAAACTGTCATGGAGAATTTTGGAGGGTGCCGGAGCGACCGCAGCTGACTTGTCCCCGGCACGCGCGGCGCCATTAGAAGACGAAAACGGAAGACGGCCGCGATACGCACGGATGTACGAAACCGCCAAAGCGGTAAGCCGCCGTCTCCTTCCGCTTACCTCTGGAGGAGACCGCCCATGCTTTCTGAAATGCGCGCCCGCCGCACCATTTCCGTAACCGACTTCCGCAAGAACCCCGTCCGCCATCTCGGCGACGCGAAAGGCGACACGCTCGCCGTCCTCTCGCACAACCGGGTGGAGTTCTACGCCGTGCCGCCCGTGCAGTTCGAGGCGCTGCTTGACCGGCTGGAGGCGTTGGGAGGAAGGGGGTGAGGGTGGCGGTTGCCGCTCCCCCTCACCCTTCCCGCCTTCGGCGGGCGTTCGAGGCTAGAAAAGGTCCACCGGACCTTTTCCAAGATGCCTCTCACCCCTCTCCCCAAGGGGAGAGGGAGACGTTCGTCGCCTTTTCTTACCCTCTCCCCTCGGGGAGAGGGAGGGAGCCGTCGTCAGACGGCGGAAGGGTGAGGGGGAGCCGCAAGGATGGCGGAGCCGGGTCAACGGGAAGGGTGAGGGGCCTTCTGCAGTTCGAGGAGGATCATCTCAAGCACGCCTTCCGTATTCGCGAGCACGTCGGGATTCCAGAAGCGGATGACGCGGTAGCCGCGCAACTCAAGAAAACGCGTGCGGCGTTCATCGGCAGGATTGTCCGCATGCTGACTTCCATCGAGTTCGACGATCAACTTGCGTTCGGCGCAGACAAAATCGGCGATATAGGGGCCGACGGAGAACTGTCGGCGGAACCTGAAGCCGCCCAGCATGCGATTGCGGAGGTGCAGCCAGAGGCGGGCTTCGGCGTCTGTCGCGTCGACACGCAGCTGGCGGGCGCGGGGAATATTCTGGCGCTTCAATTTGCGGCTCCCCCTCACCCTTCCGCGGCCTTTAGGCCGCTCCCTCCCTCTCCCCGAGGGGAGAGGGAAACTATGTCGCCTCTCTGCTCCAACTACAAAGCATCACGCCAGCGTCAAGATCACCGGGCCGTTTTTTGTCACCACCAGCGAGTGCTCATATTGCACCGTCGGCGCAACGGGGTCGGCGAGGAGGGTCCAGCCGTCGGCTGCCTCCGCGGCGTAGTCGCCGCCCATCGAGAGGAAGGGTTCGATGGTGAAGACGAGGCCTTCATCCATGCGGCGGCGGTCGGAGGGGTCGCGCCAGGTGGAGATGGCTTCGGGCTCCTCATGGAGGGAGCGGCCGATGCCGTGGCTGGCAAGGTTGCGGATGAGGGAGTAGCCGCGTTTTTCGGCGAAGCTCTCGATGCGCTCGCCGATCATGTTGAGCTTCGCGCCGGGACGGACGGCACGGATGCCTTCCCACATGGCCTTCCTGCCGTCGCGGCAGAGATTTTCGATCTGTGTACGGACGGGCGGCACGGCGAAGCTCGCGCCGGTGTCGCCGAAGAAACCGCCCTTCTCCGCCGAGACATCTATGTTGACGAGATCGCCGGCGCGGATGATGCGCTCACCCGGAATGCCATGCGCGATCTGCTCATTGACGCTGATACAGGTGGCGCCCGGAAAGCCATAGGCAAGTTCCGGCGCGGAGCGCGCGCCCTCGCGCTCGAGCAGGGCGCGGCCGAGATCGTCGAGCTCGCGCGTCGTCATGCCCGGCTCGAGGGCGGCGCCCATCGCCTTCAGCACCTCGGCCACGATGCGGCCGATGGCGCGGAGGCCTTCCAGTTCGGCTTCGGAGGATATGGTCATGGCGGCAGTCTAGCGCGGCGGCGGCAACGAGGCTTGGAAAAATGAGGATCGCGGAACCCGCCGCCCGGAACCCCGAAAGACCGCCGGAGAGGCAATCGGGCGCCTGTTCCGGCCCATGCGGAAGCAGGCTGCCCGAATTTTTTGCATCGCACATCGGCCCGCTGGCCAGTCTGCACCGTTCCGTTTAAAATTTTCGACGCCGGAGCCCCCGCAGGCGGCCCCTTCGCTTGCGCTGACGTAAAAACCAATGAACACTGACGATCTCTCGGCCGTACGACCTCTGGCAGGGGGCGGGGCACATACATCTAAAACGGAGGACAGAATTCAATGAACCGTAAAAGAGGCATGGCCGGACTGCTGGGGGCGCTATCGCGCCGGCAGTTCATGACGGGAGCCGCCGCTGTCGGCCTGAGCATCACCGCGATGCCGAAATTCGTTTCCGCGGCCGAAGAGAAGAAGCTGACTTTCGCCAACTGGGACACCTATATCGGCGAGACGACGCTGGACGACTTCAAGGCCGAGACGGGCATCGAAGTGACGATGGACCTTTTCGCCGACGTGTCGGAGCTTTTCGCCAAGATGCGCGGCGGCAATCCCGGCTACGACGTGATCGTGCCGTCGAACGACTGGGTGCAGCGCATGATCCAGGCGGGCATGCTGCAGGAACTCGATCATTCCAAGATCCCGAACATCAAGAATATCTATCCGCGCTTCATGGACGAACCTTTCGATCCGGGCCGCAAATACTCCCTGCCCTATATGTGGGGCACGGTGGGCATCGGCTATCGCAAGTCGAAAGTAAGCGCGGTGCCGGACAGCTGGGGCGCGCTTTACGACAGCGACGAATATGCGGGCCGCAGCGCGCTCTTGTCCGATTGCGGCACCATGATCGGCTGCGCGCTGAAATATCTCGGCTATTCGCTGAACTCGACCGACAAGGCCGAGAACGAAGCGGCCGCCGAACTCATCATCAAGCAGAAGGGGAAGATCAAGGCCTTTGCCGAGGATAACGGCCAGGACCTGCTCGCCGCCGGCGAAGTCGACGTCACGATGGAGTATAGCGGCGACATCGCGCAGCTGATGTCCGAGGATGACGACATCGGCTATGTCGTCCCGAAGGAAGGCGGCATCATCTGGGAAGACGTTCTGGCGATCCCCGCCAGCGCGCCGCATCCCGAAAACGCGCACGCCTTCATCAACTACATCCACTCGCCCGAGCCGAACCAGCTCATCACGGACTACATCCAGTTCGCGACGCCGAACAAGGCCGGCTTCGACCTGATGCCGGAAGAGTACCAGACGAGCGAAGTGACCTTCCCGCCGGAAGATGTGGTGGCCGTCTCCGAAGTGGCGAGCTATCTGGGCGAAGAGGTGACGCAGATGCGCGAGGCACTCTGCACCAAGATCAACGCCGCATAGGCGGAACCGGAAAGGCGGGCAGGAAATTGCCCGCCTTTTTCTTTCTTCTCTCTTTTTCCTTTTCCGCCATTGTGCTTTTCTGATGGCGGAAGCGGAAAGGGAGACCGGCGGAAAGGCGGAGGCGCCGCGCCGTCCCGGTCTTGCCTTGTGCCTTTGTTCGCTACGCTTGTTCGTTTGCCCTTCGGGGGGGCTTGGCCTGCATGGAAAACTGGAAGAACTCAGCGCGCGCCTTCTGGGTGGCCTTTGCGCCACCTACATTCTGGCTTGCCGCTTTCTTCATCCTTCCGCTGTCGCTGATCTGGCTTTACAGCTTCAGCTCCAAGACCGGCATTCTCGACATCACGCTGGACTGGAATCTCCAGCAATATGCCCGCGCGCTTGAGCCGCTCTATCTCGGCATTTTCTGGAAGTCGATATGGATGGCGGCGGCAACGACCTTCATCTGCCTCGTCGTTTCCTTTCCCGTCGCCATCGCCATCGTCTTTTCAAAGCCGCAGATGCGGATGTGGCTGCTGCTGCTCGTCATCCTGCCCTTCTGGACCAACCTGCTGATCCGCACCTATGCGCTGATCGCGGTGCTGCGCACCAACGGCTTCATCAATAACGGGCTTGAATGGATCGTGGTGAACGCGGACTGGGCGCTCTCCTTCATCGGCCTTGGCGACAACACCATCATCGGCCCCTTCACGCCGCTGAAGCTGCTCTACAACAACACCGCCGTTATTTTCGGCCTTGTCTATGTGAGCCTGCCCTTCATGGTGCTGCCGCTCTATGCCGCGCTCGACCGGCTCGACCGCTCCTATCTCGAGGCGAGCCTCGATCTCGGCGCCGGGCACACACGCACCTTCTTTTCCATCGTCGTGCCGCTGGCGCTGCCGGGCATCGCGAGCGGCATCGTCATCACCTTCATTCCGGCCATGGGCTCCTATCTCACGCCCGACCTGCTCGGCGGGACGGACAGCTACATGATCGCCAACGTGATCGCGAGCCAGTTCAAGCAGGCCAATAACTGGCCCTTCGGCGCGGCGCTGAGCTTCCTTCTCATGTATGCGACCTTCTTCGCGCTGGCCATTCGCGCCGTGCTGATGAGGAAAGAAGGACGGGGAGACAAGCGATGAACATCTTCCGCCGCAACCCCGACCCCATCGGCCCGCTCGATTATGCGCGGCGCTTCTGGCTGCGCGCCATCGTCGGCCTCACGCTGTTCTTCCTTTATGCGCCGATCATCGGCCTCATCGCCTTCAGCTTCAACGACAGCCGCCGCAACGTCGTCTGGCGCGGCTTCACGACCGACTATTATGTGAAGCTGTTCAACAATGACGGGCTGATGCTCGCCTTCGGCAACTCGCTGACCATCGCGCTCTTCACGACCTTCTTCTCGACCTTGCTCGGCGCGCTGACCGCCTATGTGCTGTGGCGCTACCGCTTTCCCGGCAAGGCGATCTATGAAGGCGGCATGGCGCTGCCGATCGTCATTCCCGAAATCTGCATGGGCGTCGCGATGATGGTGTTCTTCGCGCGGATCGGCTGGCCGTCCGGCATGCCCTGGCCGCTCAACCTGTCCGCCATCACCATCGCGCATATCGCCTTCTCGTTCCCCTTTGCGGCCATCGTCATCCGGGCGCGGCTGGAAAGTTTCAACCGGGAACTGGCCGAATGCGCCCGCGACCTCGGCGCGAACGAATACCGCGTCTTCCGCGACATCGTGGTGCCGCACATGAAGCCGGGCCTCATCGCCGGCGCGCTGCTCGCCTTCACGCTGTCGCTCGACGACTTCGTCATCACCTTCTTCACCGCCGGCCCCGACACGGTGACCTTCCCGGTGAAGATCTATTCCATGGTGCGCTTCTCGGTGACGCCGGAGGTGAACGCCGCCTCGACGGTGCTGATCCTGCTGACGCTCGTCGTCACCGCCTTCGCGCTCCGCATGCAGAACCGCAACAACATGCTGGGGAGCAGCGGCCACTAGCCGCCTTCCCCGTCTGAACCCGCAGCCAGAATTCCAGAGCCAGAGACCAGATCATGACGGACCAGCCCATCATCCAGATCAAGAACGTGAGCAAGGTCTTTGGCGGCACCGTCAAGGCGGTGGACGAGGTGAACCTCGAAGTGGGTCGCGGCGAATTCTTCGCGCTGCTCGGGCCCTCCGGCTGCGGCAAGACCACGCTGCTCCGCATGCTGGCGGGCTTCGAGGTGCCGACCCATGGCCAGGTGATCGTCGACGGGCAGGACATGTCGAAGGTGCAGCCGAACAACCGGCCCATCAACATGGTGTTCCAGTCCTATGCGGTTTTCCCGCATATGTCGGTGGAGCAGAACGTGGCCTATGGATTGAAGATGGACCGGCGGCCCGCGAAGGAGATCAAGGAACGGGTGGCGGAGGCTCTCGACCTCGTGAAGCTCGGCGGCTATGGCAAGCGCATGCCGGACGAAATGTCGGGCGGCCAGCGCCAGCGCGTCGCGCTGGCCCGCGCGCTGGTGAAGCGGCCTTCGGTGCTGCTGCTCGACGAACCCCTCTCCGCGCTCGACGCGAAGCTGCGCGAGGCGATGCAGCTCGAACTGGTGCGCCTGCAAAAGACCGTCGGCATCACCTTCGTCATCGTGACGCATGACCAGTCGGAAGCCTTGTCGATGGCGAACCGCATTGCGGTGATGAATGCCGGCACCGTGCAGCAGGTGGCGCCGCCGACGACGCTTTATGAAATGCCGGCCAACCGCTTCGTCGCCGACTTCATCGGCAAGATCAACATGATCGAAGGCGACGCGGTGGCGGCAGGCGACGGCCAGGTGAAGGTGACGGCGCCCGTCATCGGCGATGTAACGCTGGCGGGCACGGCAACGGGGAAGGTGGCGCTCGCTGTCCGGCCGGAAAAGATTTTCGTCGCCGATACGCAGCCGACGGACCCCGCCGTCATCGCGGTGAAGGGCAAGGTCGGCGAAGTGGCCTATTTCGGCAGCTACAGCAACGTCTTCTTCGACATCGGACTGCCGCAGCCCTTGCAGGCCGACATCTCGAACGTCTCCAGCGACATCGAGGAAATCATCTTCACCGCCGGCGAGGAATACTGGGTCTACTGGCGCAAGAGCGACACGCTGGTGCTGGGGTAAGAGGCGCTCAAACGTCCTCTTCCGCCGTCGGCAGAACGCCGCTGGCACTGATCTTTTCGACATCGCGGACGATCTTGTCGATCAGCATGAGCGGCACCATTTCGCTCAGCGTACGGATGCCGTTGACGGCGAGCTTGGCGGCGGCGGGCTGGTCGAGCTTGTCGCCGAGGCGCGAATAGAAGCCGACCACGGCGCGGCGCGCGAGCAGCTCGATCATCTGCGGATAGATTTCATAGCTCTCGACGGTGTAGCCGATATCGGGCGTGAAGCCGTCTGCCCTTGTCTGCGCGATGATTTCCATGATGCGGACATTGCGCTGGTTGAGCCACTCGCCACCGTCGCGGGTCTCGATATGGATGAGACCTATTCCGGCGAATTTGCGAATCTCGTCGACCGTAAGCCGCGTTGCCTTCGCGACGTCGGCGAGTTTTTGCGGCGCAAGGTTGCGTCCGTCCGAGAGAAGCGGTCCCATCGCAACCTCAAGGCCGATCAGCGCCTCGAAGCCCTGCGCCGGCTCACCCATCTCGGAATTGACGATGACCTTGATGACGGAGAGCGGCAAATGGCGCTCCTGCTGCAGGCGGCGGATGAGATTGATGCGCTTCACATGCTCGCGCCCGTAAGCCGCGACATTGCGCTTCGGCCGTACCGGCTCGGGCAACAGGCCCTCGCGAATATAGTAGCGGATGGTCTCACGGCCGATTCCGGTCGCGGCCTCCAGTTCTTTCATCTTCATAGGCTTGGCATTTTCATAGGCTCGTCATCGGTCCCTGTCTGAGCGCCGGGATTTGGACCCAGTCTAACAGAGTCGCGGCGAAAGGCAGGGGGGCGAATATCGCCGGTTTTCCGGCACTTTCGGGACAAACCTCTGTGCCTTGCCGCTCATCTGTCTCTCCCGCGATCGCCATAGCGGGCGATTTCATTCATCAATTCGACCTGTATCTGCTGGATCTCCATGAGGCGCTGCCACTGATGGATCAGCAGGTGGTCGAGTTTTTCGGCGCCTGGATGGCGGCGAGGCAGGAAAGCACGAGATTGAGCAGGATGAAAGGATAGGGATCGAACGGATCGGCGAAGAGCCCGGCGAGATTGAGCCCGATCCAGCCGAACAGGACCGCCCCGAAAAAGAGGATGAAACGCCAGCTGCCGCCGAAATCCGCAATGACGTCCGACAATCTTTCGCCGACCGTGCGCGTTCCCTCGAAAACCTCCTCGGCATTCTCTGCGAGGATGTCGTTCTCCTCCAGGCTCCGGAGGACTTCCTTTTCCAGCTCGTCGAGTTGGCCCTTGTCCGCCTCGATGGCGCGGCGGACATAGAGGTCGCGGTAATGGTCGAGATGGCGGTGGCAGAGAAAACCCTCGGCCGGCAGGTCCGGATGGTCGGCCCGAACGAGATCGAGAACGGGCTCGTGAATGGCGGCGAAGGGCACGAGCCCGCCGCGATGCTCTCCCGGCGGGCAAAGCGCGCAATGGTGACGCTCTCCGCCTGCGTGCTCATGTGGTTTCGACATCGGCGCGGCTCCCCGCTGGCCTGATCGGTATGGCCTGCTCAGTATAGGGAAGACGGGCGCGGAGGGCGGATAAAAAAGAGGCGGCGCATCGCTGCACCGCCCGTATTTTCAGACCAAAGATATCAGAGACGCTCGACAATCGTGACATTGGCGAGGCCGCCGCCTTCGCACATGGTCTGCAGGCCGTAGCGCTTTTTCTTGTTCTTCAGCGCGTGGACGAGCGTCGTCATGAGCTTGGTGCCGGAAGCGCCGAGCGGATGGCCGAGCGAGATGGCGCCGCCATTGACGTTGAGCCGGGCCGGGTCCGCACCGAGCACCTGGAGCCAGGCGGCGGGGACGGAAGCGAAGGCCTCGTTCACTTCATAAAGATCGATATCCTCGATCTTCATGCCGGCCTTTTTCAGCGCCTTCTCGGTGCCGGGGATCGGCGCCTCGAGCATGATGACCGGATCGCCGCCGACCACCGTCATGTGGTGGATACGGGCGAGCGGCTCGACGCCGAGCGCCTTCAGGCCCTTTTCGTTGACGATCATGACGCCGGACGCGCCGTCGCAGATCTGCGAGGAGGAAGCGGCCGTGATGGCGCCGCCTTCGACGAGGAGCTTCACATTCTTGATCGCTTCGAGATTGGCGTCGAAGCGAATGCCTTCGTCGACCTTGTGCATGTCCTTCGAGCCGTCCTCGAGCGCAATTTCGAGCGGCACGATTTCCTCGTCGAAGAGACCGGCCTGGGTGGCCGCAATCGCCTTCTGGTGGCTGTTATAGGCAAACTCGTCGAGCTGGTCCTTGGTGAGGCCGTATTTCTTGGCCATCATTTCAGCACCGGCGAACTGGCTGAACTGGATGTTCGGATAACGCTCCTCGATGTTCGGGCTCTTGTAGATGCCGAAACCGTTCTTGAAGGGGAGCGAGATCGGCATGCCCATCGGCACACGCGTCATGCTTTCGATGCCCGCCGCGATGACGACATCCATCGCGCCCGACATGACGGCTTGCGCGCCAAAATGAAGCGCCTGCTGCGAGGAACCGCACTGGCGGTCGACGGAGGTTGCCGGAACGCTCTCCGGAAGGCCGGACGCGAGCACCGCGTTGCGCGCGATGTTCATGCCCTGCTCGCCCGCCTGGTCGACGCAGCCGACAATGACGTCCTCGATGAGCTCGGGATCGGCGCCTGTGCGCTTCACCAGCTCGTCGATGACCTTGCCGCCCATATCGGCCGGGTGCCAATCCTTCAGTTTGCCGCCTTTGCGGCCGCCCGCAGTGCGCGCGGCGGCGACGATATAGGCTTCAGCCATTGTCAGTCTCCCTGTGCTGGACCGGCGCACGCGAAGGGCGGCGCCGCGACTTGTTCATGCGTATAGACAGTTTCTATGTATATACACGTTAGGATTCAACGGTCATTTTGCAATGCGTCTGGCGCACATCTTGTACATGGGCGGCCTCTTGTCCAGCCGGAAACATCCGCTTGCAAGCCGCCGAAACTCTGCCCAATGTTATGAGAAAGCCTTGTGCCGCAACAATTTAGCGGTTTACGCAACGTCACGGCGGCATTGCCCGGCACCCGGGCTGACCGGATTTCGACAGTGCGGCGCGCGGAACGAACGGAGCCCCGGAAAAGGGCGGAGGGAGAGAAGGCAATGACGGACAAAACCATCGACAATGCGATCGTCAATCCGAAGACCTATGCGCATGTGGATGAGTTCCACAGGCTGTTCACACAGCTCCGCAAGGAAGAGCCGGTGCGCTGGACGGAGCCGGACGGCTTCCGCCCCTTCTGGACCGTTTCCAAACATGCCGACATCATGGAAGTGGAACGGCAGAACGACAAATTCCTCAACGATCCGCGCCTGACGCTGCAGACGATCGAGGTCGAGGAAGAGGTGAAGAAATTCACCGGCGGCAATTCAAAGCTGATCCGCTCGCTGGTCGACATGGACAATCCCGACCACCGCAATTATCGCGGGCTGACGCAGGCCTGGTTCATGCCGCCCAACCTGAAGGCGATTTCGGCGCGCGTCGAGGCGCTGGCCGAGAAATATATCGACCGGCTGGAAGCAAAGGGCGGCGAATGCGATTTCGTCTCCGACGTCGCGGTCTGGTATCCGCTGCGCGTCATCATGACGGTGCTCGGCGTGCCGGCGGAAGACGAGCCGATCATGCTGAAGCTGACGCAGGAACTGTTCGGTTCGACCGATCCCGACATGAAACGGCCGGACGCGACCGAAACGGTGAATACGGTGACGGAATTCTTCAACTACTTTACCGCGATGACCGAGGACCGCCGCAAGAACCCGAAGGACGACGTGGCAAGCGTGATCGCAAACGCGACCATCGACGGTGAGCCCATCGGCCATCTGGAGGCGATCTCCTATTACATCATCGTCGCCACCGCCGGCCACGACACGACAAGCTCGACAGCGGCGGGCGGGCTTCTCGCGCTGATGCAGAACCCGGAGGAATTTGCGAAGCTGAAAGCGAACCCCGAAGGGCTGCTCGGCGGCGCCATCGACGAGATGATCCGCTGGACGACGCCGGTGAAGCATTTCTTCCGCACGGCTGCGGTGGATTACGAACTGCGCGGGCAGAAGATCAAGGCGGGCGACAATCTGCTGATGTGCTACTGGTCCGCCAATCGCGACGAGGAAGCCTTCGACGATCCCTTCTCGTTCAAGATCGAACGCTCACCGAACAAGCACCTCGCCTTCGGCTATGGCGCCCATCTCTGCCTCGGCCAGCACCTCGCGAAAATGGAAATCCGCGCGCTCTACAAGGAACTGCTGGCGCGGCTCGACCATATCGAACTCGCGGGCGACCCGGCCTGGGTGGAAGCGAGTTTTGTGAGCGGACTGAAGCGGCTGCCGATCAGGTATTCGATGAAGCGCAAGGCGGCTTGAGGGTTTTCTCTCTCATCGTCATTGCGAGGAGCGAAGCGACGAAGCAATCCAGAGCGGCAGGCGCCTGAGCAAGCGGATCCTGGATTGCTTCGCTTCGCTCGCAATGACGAAACATTGAAAAAGGCGGCCCGTTGAGGCCGCCTTTTTGTTTTCAAAATCTTACCTTACAAGTCACTCTTCTCCCGCCACAAAGCATAAGGCACCCAGTAGAAAGCGGGGGCGCCTGGAAGGCGCATAACGTGCGTGGTCGCCGGCGGATACATTTCGTTCAACCACGGCAACTTCTTTTCCAGACCGTAGGTAACGGAATCTTTTGTGATCTCGATCCACACGCCCCGGAGTTGCACAGCAGATCCAATTGCCTTTGAAAATTCTTCTGCACTGAGAACTCTTGCGGAAGCGTAATCATTTTTGTCCGGCAACCATATGAATTGGGGAAGAATATCTTCCCTCAACTTGACCCGCCCGCGTGACCGCATGGTCTTCCGGACACGGTCGGCTGTATGCGGCGGACCGCGATAGGCCGGCGGCTCGTCTGCGAGGAAGACGAGAAACGGAATAACGCTGGTGCTTTCACCCGGCACATTGGTGTTCGTGTTGACGGGAATCAGAATGCATCCATGCTCTTCGAGATCGACTAAGAGGGCCTGACCGAAGGCGCGACGTTGATGCGTGCCGACGGAAAGGAATGTGGGCGTTTTCTCCCAATAGACACCGAAAACGTTTGAGGCTTGGCGCACCTCGCCGTCGACCTCGACTTCCACAGTCATCCGGTAATTGAAGAAGTACTTGGGATAGAACAAGCGATAGGTCGCCACCACGACCAGAATCGCAATAGCGACGTAAAGAATCGCTTTCCCGAATGCTCGCATCGAAGCTCTCCCGTGCAGCACCTGCCGCACCTCGACATCATCGGTAAAACGGTAATATTCGGTGAATGAGGTAAGGCCCATGGGTCCCGGCTTTCGCCGGGATGACATCGTTGGGGTGGCGAGCCGCACCGGAAATAAAAAAGGCGGCTCCTGCGAGCCGCCTTTTTATTTGCCGTGAAGCCCACGCTTATTCGTAAACGAATTCCGGGCCGTCGAGGTCGATCTGCGGCAGCTCGTCCTTTTCGCGCCAGTAGTCCTGCGTGTGCTGCCACTCATATTTGTCGCCGCGCTTCGGCAGGAGATGCATGCTGCGCATGAGATAGCCCGGATTGAAGTTTTCCGGATCGATCCAGGGCAGGCGCTTCATGTCCTTGTCCGCTTCCGGAATTTCGATCGTGACCGATTTCGCCTGATGGCTGCTCATATGGTTCAGCAGGCGGCAGACGAAATCGCCCATGAGGTCGACGCGGAGCGTCCAGCTTGCGCGGAAATAGCCGAAGACCCAGGCCATGTTCGGCACGCCGGTGAACATCATGCCGCGCCATGTGACCGTGTCGGCGAAGTCGATCGGCTCGCCATCCTTGCTGAAGGCGATGTCGCCGAGCACCGACAGGTGGAAGCCCGTCGCCGTGATGATGATATCGGCTTCAAGCTCCTTGCCGGATTTGAGCAGGATGCCCTTTTCGGTGAAGCGTTCGATCTCGTCCGTCTCGACGGAGGCCTTGCCCGACGCGATGCCCTGAAAGATGTCGCCATCCGGCACGAAGGCGATGCGCTGGCGCCAGGGGCGATAGCTCGGTGTGAAATGCTTCTCCACGAAGTCTTCCGGCAGGAAGAGCTTCACCGCGTCGAGCAGTTCCTTGCGGACCACTTCCGGTTCCTCGAAGGAGCGGCGCGTGAACAGATCCTGATTGTGCAGGATTTCCTTGCGGGTGATTTCGTGAATCCAGTTCTCGTCGATCTGCAACTCGCGCAAACGGTTCGCGAGTTCGTTCTCGTTACGGCCGGGAATGAAATAGGTCGGCGTGCGCTGCAGGAGCGTCACATGTTCGCAGTCGCCGGCGATGGCGGGAACGACGGTTGCCGCCGTGGCACCCGACCCGATGACGATGACCTTCTTGCCCTTGAGGTCGAGGTCTTCCGGCCAGGTCTGCGGATGGACGATCCTGCCGTTGAACTTGTCCATGTCCGGCCATTCGGGCGTGTAGCCCTGATCGTGGCGGTAATAGCCCTGGCACATCCAGAGGAAGTTGGTGGTGAAGCGAAGCTCCTCGCCGGTATCGGCGCGCACGGCGCGGACGGTCCAGAGCGCGTCTTCCTTCGACCAGTCGGCGGAGACGATCTTGTGGCCGTAGCGGATATGGCGGGCGAGATCGTTCTCCTCGATCACTTCCTTCATGTAGTTGAGAATCTTGTCGGCCGACGCGATGGGATCGCCCGTCCAGGGCTTGAAGCGGTAGCCGAACGTGTAGAGGTCGCTGTCGGAACGGATGCCCGGATAGCGATGCGTGTGCCAGGTGCCGCCGAAGGTCTCCATCGTTTCGAGAATGACGAAGCTCTTGTCCGGCGACTGCTGCTGGAGGTGATAGGCCGAGCCGATGCCGGAGATGCCCGCACCGACGATCAGCACATCGAAATGTTCTACCTGCTGCGAGGCGGCTGGAGCCGGCCTGGTAAGCGTTCCTGTATCTGGCATTTCCCTGACTTTCTTCCGTGGCGCTTCTTTATGTCGCCGAATTTCCGATAGCCTATCATGCGGCGATGAAATCTAGGGTCAATACCCTAATTTTGTCGCGAGCGGATTAATTGACGCAGGGGCCTTCCGGGGAAAATGCACCGAAAAGCCCCGAATGGCGGTTTTCAGCCGGAAACCTGAATTCAGGCGGCGGCGGAGGGCGCCTCGGCGAGCCCGGTTGCCAGATAGGCCTGCCAGGCGGCGACCAGAGCCGGGGCCTCGCCCGCGCCGAAAACATAGCGGTCGGGCCGGACGAGGAGAGCCGGCGCACCCTGCATGAGGGCGGCGAGACGGCCTTCGGCATCGGGCAGGAGGGCGGAGAGAAGAACGGCGCCACCGGCATCGCCAAAGGCGCGCGAGGCCGCGCAGGCGTCGCGAGTAATGAGAAGCGCGGCATAGCCCGCCTCGTCGTCGAGACGGCGGCCGCTTTCATGGCCGGGCTCGGGGCAAACACTGCCGCCGCCGGCAAGGACGCCGGATTTGAGCCCGTCGAGCCCGATCATGGGGTTCATCCGGGCGGCTTCCGGCTGGGCGAGCATGCCGGCGTCGCGGGCGGCCGCTTCCTCCGCATTCTGTGTACAGACGAGTTTCCCCATCATCACGGCCATGCCGGTGATCATGCGGACATGCGGCTCGCGCTCCGGCTGGTAGCTGTCGAGCAATGCGGTCTCGGCCCGGCCGCGCAGCACGGCCTCGATCTTCCAGGCAAGGTTCGCCGCATCACGCACGCCCGAGCAGAGCCCCTGCCCCATGAAAGGCGGCATCTGATGCGCCGCATCGCCCGCGAGAAGGACGGGGCCCTTGCGCCACGTCTTCGCGATAAGCGCGTGAAAGCGGTAGACGGCGCGGCGCTCTATATCGAGCGAGGCCGGATCGGCGAAGGGCGCTACAAGCTCGGCGAGTTTCGCGTCGGTGGATACCTCTTCCGGCGTCTCGCCCGGCATCAGCATGAACTCCCAGCGGTGACGGCCCGGCGCCATCGGCATGGAGGTGACGGGGCGCGCGGGATCGCAATGCTGCATGCCGATGGTGGAGAGGCGCGTCACGCCGTTCTTCAGCACCGTGTCGATGACAAGCCATGGTTCGTCGAAGCCGAGATCGTCAAGCGCGATACCGGCGATGCGGCGCACCATGCTGTTGCCGCCGTCGCAGCCGATAATGAAACGGGCCGCGACTTCGTAAGCGCCCTCGGGCCCGGCAACAGTGGCGACGATGCCGCCGCCGCTTTCCTCATAAGCCGAGAGCGCGTGGCCGAGGCGGGCGGAGACGCAGGAGATGCCGCCGAGACGGTCGCGAAGCGCATGCTCGAGCGTCGGCTGGTGAAACATCGAGGAGGCGGGCCAGCCGGTCGGCGCGAGATCGCCCTCGGGACGGAAGCCCATCAGCAACTCGCCCGCGCCATTGCGGAACTCATAGGTGGAGAGCGGCTGGCTCGCCTTTGAGACGGCTTCCGCGCCGCCCGCGAGATGGAGGAGGCGCATGGTTTCGTGATCGAGATGCGCGGCGCGGGGCAAGGGATAGACGCCGGTGTCGCGCTCGATGGCGATGACGGAGACGCCACGGCTGCCGAGATAGACGGCAAGCGCCGCACCAACCGGCCCGAGCCCGACAATCAGAACATCCGCTTCCTCACGCATTTTTATGCTCCCCCTTTGCCATCGAACTTTTTAAGCGGCCTCGATGATCGTCTCGGCCTTTTCCGGCACCACGCGATTTTCGATGTAGCCGAGCTTCTCGACTTCGACGCGCACCACATCGCCTTCCTTCAGGAGTTGCATCGGCTTCATCGCCGCGCCGATACCGCCCGACGTGCCGGTGAAGATCACATCGCCGATATCGAGCGTGAAAGCCTGCGTCAGATGCGCGATCTGGTCGAAGCAATCGAAGATGAGATGTTTCGTGTTGGAATTCTGCCGGAGCTCGCCATTGACCCAGCATTTGATGTCGAGCGCATGCGGATCGCCGACTTCGTCCGGCGTCACGATCCACGGGCCGATGGGGCCATGCGTGTCGAAGCTCTTGCCGATCTGCCATGTGTTGGTGCGGAGCTGCCAGTCGCGCACGCTGACATCGTCGCCGACGAAATAGCCGGCAATCACTTCATGCGCGCGTTCCTTCGGCACATGCTTGCAACGCTTGCCGATGACGAAACACATCTCCGCCTCGTAATCGAGAAAGGCGGAAACGGAAGGGAGCGCGATGTCGGCATAGGGGCCGGTGATGCAATTGTGCTGCTTGTTGAACCAGACCTGATGCTCGGGCATCGGCTGGCCGGATTCCTCGACATGGTCGCGGTAGTTGAGACCGATGGCGAGAACCTTGCCGGGATTGGGGATCGGCGCGAGGAGCTTCACGGCCGAAAGCGGAAGGGCGGCACCGCCCTTTGCCACTTCCCGCGCGCGGGCGAGAGCCGCCTCATTGCCGATCAGCGATTTCATGTCGCGCGGCAGCTCCGGCGCGGCTTTGGAAAGGTCGACGATACCGTCGTCGCGAACGACGCCAATGCGCACCGAGCCGCCTTCGCTGAAAGTTGCGAGCTTCATGGATGTCTCCCTCAGGATTGTTTCTAGCTGCCCATCGTGGGCGGGGCTTCGGGGCCCCATTGATTGCCCATCAAATCGCCGAGCCCGCGAACTTGTGGCGGCGTCTCATTGTTGAAGAGATCGCCATCTGTCCAGTGCTCGACGGTGTGACCCCAGGGATCGCGCCAGTAGTCGAAAATCTGGCTGCCCAGGATGTGACGGCCGACGCCCCATTCGTGACGGCGGCCTGCTTTTTCGAGATGATTGTGGCCGGCCATCAGGTCGTCGAAATGCGCGACCTCGAAGGCGGCATGATTGAAACCGGGCTGGCCGGTGCCGACGAGAAAAAGCGTGTGGTGATCGACATGGGTGCGCCCGCGATCGCAACGCATGAAGGCGCCGAGCGGCGCGCCGGGCGCAAGCTCGATTTCATCGGATGTGACGAGGCCGAAGCGGGATTTGTACCAGGCTTCGCTCGTCCGGAAATCCGTGACGTTGATGACGCAGTGGCCGAGGCGCTTGACCTGCGACGGGCCGGGCGCGACGCGGAGCGGTTCGCCGGCGCGCACCCGCGCATCGCCATCATTATGGACGAGCTTGCGGGCGACGGGGAGCTTCTCCGGCGAGACCTGGCCTGCAACGACATCGATCGGGAACCCGTCCGGATCGGTGAAGTGGACGATCCTGCCGCCACCCGGCGCCGGATTGTCCTCAACGGCAAGGCCATGCTCGCCAGCAAGCTTCTCGAGATCGGCGACGCTTTCGGCATAGAAGGCAATGCCGACAAAGCCGGGCTCGCCCTTCTCCGTTTCGTGAACGAAGGGATGCGCGTCGGTGCCGCGCATATAAAGATGCGTATCGCTGCGCGCGGCGCGCGCCATTCCGAACTCGACGAGAAATTTTTCCATCTCGTCGAGATCCGGCGCGCGGAAGCGCACATAGGCGATATCCGTGACTTTTATCATGATGTCCTCCTGGCTTTTATTTGAAGCCGATGGTGCTGAAGTCACAGGGCCGCGCGAGAATGTCTTCGATCTCCGCCGTGGCAACGCCGAGGCCGCGCAGCAGCACGGTTGCGATGTCGCGCGCATAGCCCTGCCCGCGCAGGATTTCCGGACCCGCAACATTGTCGAGCAGATGCCGCATGGCGATGGTGCCGAGGCCGACGACGAGATGAAGCGCCACTTCCTCGCTCGGTACATGGATGCGGACCTTGGCGATGCCATCGCGAATATCGCCCAGCAGATGCTCGTTGCCCTGCCGGTCGAGACCGGACCCGCTGTCATAGAGACGCGCGAGAAGCATTGTCTTGACCGGGTTCTGCATGGCGCAGGCCATGAACAGGCGGACACCGCGCGCGATGCGCTCCGCCGGATCGTCGATGCCGCGATTGAGCTCTTCGACGGCGGCGTTCAGCTCATGCCGGATGCCCGACGCGACGGCGCGCGCGATCTCGGCCCGGTCGGTGAAGTAATTGTAGAAGGTGCCTTTGGCGACGCCCGCCAGATCGACGATCTCGTCGATCGTGGTCGCGTCCACGCCCTGCCGCGCGAAGAGCTGCATCGCGGCCTCGACCAGAATGAAGCGCATCTGTGCCCGGCGGCGCGATCCCGCATCCTCTGTCTTTTTCGCCGCCGCCCTGCCCGCCATTGCCGTCTCCCGAAGCTGATTTGACTAAATAGTCATAAATTGACTAAACAGTCAAGCAAGGCCGTGCGCAATGGCTTTCCGGGTTCGCGAAGTCATGAAAACGAGAAAGCGCGGCGTAAAGATCAGCGCGGGCCGCCGAATGGGCAGGAAGAGCCGCCGCCCTGGTTTTCACCGCGCGCGGGACTTCCGGCGGGAAGCAATCCTTCCAGCAGGAGGCCGATCTCCAGATCGATCAGCGCTTCCCTGTCGGTCCAGGGAAAATGCTCATGCGTGATGAGGAGTGAGACGATGCCGTGTCCCGCCGCCCAGATCGCCTCGGAGACGAGATCCGGGTCGAGATCGCGTGTCGCCCCCGCTTCGACCACCTGATGGACGCAGCTATCCAGCATGTCGAAGGCAAGCGAGCCTTTCGAGGGCGTGAGCTTCGCTTCCTCGGTGCGCGGTACGGCGACGCCGGCACGCACCAGCCCGGACATCGGCGTCATGAAGACGAGGCGGTATTCCTCCGTCCGCGACAGGCCGAAATCGATATAGGTGCGCATCGCGCGGCGAAGCTGCGCCAGAGGCTCCGTTTCCTGAGAAACCGCCACCTCGAAAACATGGAGGAGGTCGCTGAAGAAGTCTTCGATAATGACGAAGAGGATCGCTTCCTTGTTCTCGAAATGCTGGTAGATCGCCGCCTGCGTGATGCCGACCTTGCGGGCGATCTTGCGCATGGAGACATGATCGATTCCATCATCGAGGAAGAGCGACTTGGCGGCCGCCACGATCTGTCTTCGCCGCTCTTCGGGTGCGAGCCGCTGGCGCGCCGCCGACGCACGCTTCCGCTGTGCTTTGGCGGGCGAGTTGACCTTCGCTGAAGCTCTTTTGACGGTTTTTGCGTCTTTCGATGCCATTTCCGCTAATTAACACCGTTCACCGGCCTTGACCAGCAATCAGAACCCCCTAAATAAACACCGTTCGGTAAGTTGGGGAGGTTGTGATGACTGGGTTTCCGCGTTTTGTACTTGTCGCGGTTTTGGGGGCTTTTGCCCTTGCAGGATGCGGCGAGGAAGCCAGCCAAACCGCCGAGGCGGAAACGGCCATCCCCGTCCTGGTAGCGGAGGTGCGGACGGCTCCCGAAGCGGGCTTCGTCACCGCCTATGGCCTCGTCCGGCCGGACCGGGAAGCCGCCCTCTCCTTCAAGATTTCCGGGCTCGTGCGGACCATCGCCGTCGATGCCGGCGACATCGTCCGCAAGGGCGACACATTGGCCGAACTCGACATGCGCGAGATCGATGCCGATGCGAGGCGCGCCAATGCCGCCGCCATCAAGGCGAAGCGCGACGTCGACCGGATTGCGCCGCTCCTCGAAAATGGCTTTGTGAGCCGACAGCGCATGCAGGACGCGCAGACCGCCTACGACCTGGCGCTGGCCGAGCGCAGCCGCGTCGACTTCAACCGCTCGCTTTCAAGGATCGTGGCGCCCGCCGACGGCGTGGTCCTGTCGCGCCTTTCCGAGCCGAACGAAATCGTCAATCCCGGCCAGCCGATCCTGACTGTGAGCCAGGGCGGCGGCGGCTTCATATTGAAGGCGGGGCTTGCCGACCGCGACATGGCACGCATCCAGCTCGACGCCCGCGCCTCCGTGACGCTCGACGCCTTTCCGGGCGAGAAGCTCGCCGGCACCGTCCGCCGCATTGGTGCGGCAAGCGAGGCGCGCACCGGGACATTCGAAATCGAGATCGCGCTCGATAACGCGCCGCCCGGCACCGCGAGCGGTTTCATCGGCGTAGCGCAGATTGAACCGGCGGACGAAAATGCGGCGGCTCTCGCCGTTCCGGCGACCGCAATCCTTGAAGGGCATGGCGCGGTCGCCAATGTCTATCTGCTCGACCGGCCAAGCATGACGGTGCGCCAGAAACGCATCGGCATCGGCCGCATCAGCGGCGACGAGGTAATCGTCACGGACGGCCTCAAGGCAGGCGACCAGGTGGTGAGCGCGGGGGCGCCCTATTTACGCGAAGGCGCGAAAGTCCGCGTGGTGACTGACCTGAAAGCGGCACGTGCCGAAACGGCGTCCGAGGACGAGGCCGCTCGTCCATGAACATCAGCAGCATCAGCGCCTTCTCCGTCCGGAACTGGCAATTCACGCTTGTCGTCTTCGGCATGTTGATAGCGGTCGGCCTCAGCGCCTTCAATTCCATTCCGCGCGCCGAAGATCCCGATATGAAGGGGCCTTTCGCCATCGTCAACGTGGCCTTGCCTGGCGCGGACCCCGCCGATATCGAGAAGCTCGTGATCCGGCCCATCGAGGACGCGATAAACCGGCTCGACGATCTCGACGAAATCAAGAGCCGTGCCGAGGACGGGCTCGCGATCATTCAGGTGCAGTTCGACTGGTCGACCGATCCGGACAAGAAGTATGACGACGTGGTGCGCGAGATAAACGCACTCCGGCCGACGCTTCCCGCAGGTATCCGCCGCCTCGACATCAACAAGTTCCGCACGTCGCTTACCAATGTCGTACAGGTGGCGCTTGTTTCGGAGACGGCACCGAACCGCGTGCTGGAAGACCTCGCGGACGATCTCACCGATGAAATCTACCGCGTGCCCGGCGTCCGCGACGCCGAGGCCTGGGGCTTGCCGCGTTCGGAAGTGCGCGTATCCATCAATTTCGGACGTCTCGCCAATCTCGGCATTCCCGTGACGGCGGTGGCAAACGCGGTCGGCGCCGACGCCTCCGAATTGCCCGGCGGTCCCATTCACGCCGGCGCCCGGCGCTTCAACCTCAAGACGGCTGGCGGCTATGACAGTATCGAGGATATTCGCAATACGGTGATCGGCTATTTTGGCGGCAACATCGTGCGGGTGCGCGATGTCGCCGAGGTGAGCTGGGCGACCGAAGAGGCAACCTATCTCGGCTGGTACAACGGCGAGCGCGCCGTCTTCGTGACCGCGAACCAGAAGGAAGCGCAGAACGTTTTCGACGTGCGCAATGGCATCTACGAGGTGCTGGACGAATTCGAACCGCACCTGCCGGCGGATGTACGAATGGAACGCGCCTTCGACCAGACGGTCTCCGTGTCGCACCGGCTGAGCCGCCTCTATCTCGATTTTGCCATCGCGGTAAGCCTTGTCGCCATTACCCTGCTGCCGCTCGGCTTCCGCGCCGCCGGTATCGTGATGGTTTCGATCCCGCTATCGCTTGCCATGGGCGTGGCGCTGCTCGATTTCTTCGGCTTTTCGCTGAACCAGCTATCGATTGCGGGGCTGGTGCTCGCGCTCGGCCTTTTGGTCGACGATTCCATCGTCGTGGTCGAGAACATCGAGCGCCATTTGCGCGAAGGCAAGAAACGCTATGAAGCGGCAATCGCCGCGACTTCGCAAATCTCGCTTGCGGTGGTCGGCTGCACGGTGGTGCTGATCCTCGCCTTCCTGCCCTTGCTCTTTCTGCCGGGCGGCGCCGGAAAGTTCACGCGCTCGCTGCCCGTTTCCGTTCTCTTCACCGTTTCGGCGTCGTTGCTTGTCGCGCTGACCATCATTCCCTTTCTCGCCAGCCGGCTCCTCAGCGACAAGGCCCACCCGGAGGGCAATATTTTTCTGCGCATTGTGATGCGCGGCATTCACACGATCTACCGGCCGCTTCTTCACATCGCACTCGGCTGGCCGCGTGCGACAACCTTCGCCGCCATGCTTGTCTGCGTCACAAGCCTGGCGCTTGTGCCCCGTATCGGCTTCAGCCTGTTCCCGCCCGCCGACAGCCGGCAGTTCCTCGTGCAGATCGAAACGCCGCAGGGGACGAGCCTTCAGGAAACCAAAAAAGTACTCGACTATGTGACCGAGACGCTGCGCGCCCGGCCGGAAATAGACTGGGTCATCTCCAATCTCGGCCGCTCCAATCCGCAGATCTACTACAACGAGAACGCCCGCGAGCAGCGCGCCAACAAGGCCGAAGCCTTCGCGCAGATGGCCGAATTCGACCAGGAGAGGACACCGATCCTGCAGGACGAGCTGCGCGCCGAATTCAACAAATATCCCGGCGCCCAGATCGTGCTGCGCGTCTTTCAGAACGGACCGCCCATCGAAGCGCCGATTGCGGTGCGTATTTTCGGGCCCGACCTGCGCGTGTTGAAGGAGCTCGCAGCCGATGTGAGCCGCATCGTGGAAGACGTGGAGGGCACGCGCGATGTGGTGAACCCCGTCCGCTTGGACCGGACCGACTATAATCTCGGGCTCAACACGGAGAAGGCTGGCCTGCTCGGCGTGCCGCCGGGCGAGATCGACCGCACGGTCCGCCTTGCCATTGTCGGGGAAACGGTCGGCGCCTTTCGTGAGGCGGACGGCGACGAATTTCCCATCGTGGCGCGACTACCGCTCGAGGAGCACCATGCGATTCAGGCCTTGCAGAACGTCTTCGTACCGACGGCAAGCGGCGCCTCGATACCGCTCAACCAGCTCTCGAGCCCTTATCTCGAGTCGAGCCCCGGCCGCATCGACCGTTTCGACCGCCAGCGCCTCGTCACCGTGACGGCCTATACCAGAACCGGCTACAACACCGAGAAAGTGACGAACGAAGTTTTCGAGGCCATCGCCTCGCTGCCAAAACCGCCGGGCTACGATTTCCGTGCGGGCGGCGAGATCGAAGCACGGCAAGAGGGCTTCTCCGGCCTTACCAATGCCGTCCTGATCGCGATCTTCGGCATTCTCGGCGTGCTTATTCTGGAGTTCCGTTCGTTCCGCACGACGCTCGTGGTGGCGGGCGTCATCCCGCTCGGCATTGTCGGCGGGCTGGTGGGACTCTGGCTCTCCGGCTATTCGCTGTCCTTCACCGCGGTGATCGGCTTCATCGCGCTGATCGGCATAGAGATCAAAAGCTCGATCCTGCTGGTCGATTTCACGAACCAGCTCCGCCGCCAGGGCGTGCCCTTGAAGGAGGCGGTCGAACAGGCGGGCGAGATCCGCTTTCTGCCGGTACTGCTGACCTCGATGACAGCGATTGGCGGGCTGACCGCGCTCGCGCTTGAGGGATCAGGTCTCTATTCGCCGCTTGCCTTCGTCATCATCGGCGGCCTCATCTCTTCGACCGTGCTGTCCCGGCTGGTGACGCCCGCCATGTACCTTCTGCTCGCGCCGAAGGAACTGGACGAACCGGAAAGGGCGCATGCGCAAATGCAAGGCGCGCCCGCCGACTGACGGCGGAAAGCACTCCTCGGCCGCCGGACGGACTCCCTCATCCGCCGCGGCCAAAGAGAAAGGGCGGCCCTCTCGCGAGGCGCCGCCCTTTCGATTTTCAGACCTGACGGGGCGATCAGTGCCCGCGCATCACCGCACGCGCTTCCTCTTCGGAAAGCGGCTCGCGCTTCAGCGGCCAGATATACTCGAAGACCGCAACCAGCGCCGGCAGCAACGTCACCGCACCGATCATGTTGACCATGAACATGAAGGTGAGGAGCAGGCCCATATCGGCCTGGAACTTGAGCGCCGAGAACGCCCAGGTGCTGACGCCGATAGCAAGTGTGCCGCCCGTGAACATGGTTGCCGAACCCACGTCGTAGAGCGCCTGGAGATACGCCTCATGCGGGTTCTTGCCCATGCGCATATAGCGCTGCATACGGTTGTACTCGTAGATGCCATAGTCGACACCGATACCGACCGCGATGGCGAGAACCGGGAGCGTCGATATCTTGAGTCCGATGCCCGCCGCCGTCAGGAACCAGTCGCCGATAATGGTCGACAGGATGAGCGGCAACACGCAGCAAAGCGCACCGCGCCATTCGCGATAGGTGAGAATGACGAGCGTCATGACCACCGCGTACACATAGAGCAGCATGGGCAGCTCGGACTTATGCACGATTTCGTTGGTGGCGGCGACGATCGGGACGTTGCCCGTACCGACGCGAAGGTTGATGCCCTCGTATTTGTTTTCAGGGGCAGCCATCCACGCTTCGAGTTCGTTGACGACGTGCTTGACTGTGCCGGCCTTCGTATCCGCGATGAAGATGGCGACGGCGGCTGTGGAGCAGTCGGCGTTCACGATGCCAGACGAGCTTCCGATGCTGGAGGTCGCCTGGGCGAGAGCGGCCGGATTGCGCGGCAGGTTCTGCCACTTCGGATTGCCCTCCTGCCACATGCTGTTGATCTTGCGCGCGAGGATCGGAAGGCTGATGACCGACTGCACGCCATCCACATTACGCATGTGCCAGCTGAAGCTCTCGAGATAATGCATCTTGCCGTAATCGACGCAGACGACATCTTCCGATTCGACGATCACGGTCAGCACGTTGAGACCGAGGTTGAACTTCTCGGCGATATAGCGGCTGTCCTGATTGTAGCGCGCATCCGGCCACAACTCGCCCGCACCCGCATGGACGTCGCCGATCTGCTTGTCGCGGGCCTCGTAGAAGCCGATGCAGCCGACGATGAAGCAGATGATGACGAACGGAAAGGCGATCGGCGGTGTCGCGATCCGGGAGAGGGCCGGCCAGAGCTTGGCACGGGTCTCCATGGCGCGACGAACCTTCGCACCATACTCCTCTTCCGGCGGCGCCACATAGGACACCAGCAGCGGCAGCATGATGAGGTTCGAGATGATCTTGAACCCGATACCGATCGACGCCGTGATCGCGAGTTCCTGGATCATGCCGATCGGAATGATGTAGAGCGTCGCAAAGCCAGCCAGCGTGGTCAGAAGTGCCACGAGGCCCGGACGCAGCAGGAAGGTGAAGGTCGCGCGCGCGGCCTCGTTCTTGTTGAGACCGGCGGCCATCTCCGCGCCGACCATGTTGATCTGCTGCACGCCGTGGCTGACGCCAATGGCGAAGACGAGGAACGGCACGAGCACGCCGAGCGGGTCGAGGCCGAAGCCGAGAATATGAAGCAGGCCGAACTGCCAGACGACCGAGCAGAGCGAGGCGCCGACCGTGACCGCCGTCAGGACCCATGAGCGGCAATAGAGCCAGAGCATGAAGGCGGTGAGGAAGAAGGCCACCGAGAAGAAGGTGACGACGGAGGAAGCGCCGTCCGCGATGTCGCCAACAAGTTTCGCAAAACCGACGATCTTCACATCGACCTTGTCCGAGACATATTTGTCGCGAAGATCGGTTTCGAGCTTGCGCGCCACGTCGAAATAATCGAGGCGCTCTTGCGTCTCCGGATTGAAGTCGAGAAGTTCGGCGCGGATCATCGACGAACTGAAATCGTTGGAAACGAGACGTCCGACGAGGTCGGCGCGCAGCGTGTTCTGCAGAACCGTATCGATGTCTTCGTCCGTACCGGCGAAATTGGCCGGGATCACGTCGCCGGCTTCAAGACCTTCTTCCGTAACGGCGATGAAGCGCGTGTTCGGCGTCCAGAGCGAGGTGACCGTGTGGCGCGCGACACCGGGAATATAGAAGAGATCCTGGGTCGCATCGTTCAGCGTATAGAGGAAGTCCTTCTCGAAGATATCGCCTTCCTTGTTCTCCAGCACCACCAGCACGCGGTTGCCGCCGCCGAAGCTCTCGGAATACTCGGTGAAGGTTTCGATGTAGGGATGGCCGATAGGAAGCATCTTCGTGAAGCCGGCATCCATCCGCAGTTGGGATGCGAAGATGCCCATCACGACCGTGAACGCCAACAGTGCCACTAGAATGACGGCACGCAGGCCGAACACCAGATTTTCAATACGCTGCAAAGTAACCTCCCCTTTGGGACGCACGGTCTTTTTGCGGGGACCGCGTCGGAGTTCTCAGGATGTTGCGGAGCGTTATGCTCTTCTTGGATTTTCGCCGGCTTCTTTGGAGCCCGGGCGACTTATATCAGGTGCCGCCCTTTCGGGGAGCGGCTTGCCACAGGAGCCGTCAGACGTTCGTTTGTCCGGCCATCCCCTGCACCGGCATGGGCGGTGCCCGCGGAAAATGCCCGGCCGGGAGCGGCGGCATTTCGGCACTGGCCGGTTCAAGAGCAAACCCGGCAGGCCGGAGAACCCGCCCGGTATCACGCACGGCGAACGGGACGACGCCCGAACCGTTGCCGCGCATGGACTTCTCTTTCCGCACCAGGTCCTGGTTTCGCAACACGTCTTCGTCGGAGAGACGAAGCTGCGTCTGCGAGGCAGACCGCTCCAGCAGGGAGTCCCGCACATACTCGTCCGTCAGCATCGAGGCACGGGCCATGCCCGTGACCGCAATGACGCCAAGGAAAGCCAGAAAGGCAATCGTCGCGATGGCAGGACGCGGCGCCACTTCAAGCTGAAGCAGACTCCCGGCAGCCTTTTTCCTCGCAGAAAACCCGATCAAAGCACAATTCCCCTAGCACCGTACTGAGGCGCATGAGGGGCCTATCTAACATGCTGCCCTGCGTTGGCACAGCCATATTTGCGGCGCCCTCCCGCCGAAAAAGCCTGCAATACCTGCAATTTGCGCTCATACGTATACGCATGGCTCCGGACCTCAACTCCGCAATCCGCGTAATTGACGCTGAGCGGCGGGACGGGCGCGCTGCCATCATGGTTAATTCCCTTCGCGTGTTTCGCCGCCCTTGCGCCTGCGGAACGGTATTTCCGTGCGACATGGTGATGCAGCGGCGCCAGCGCACATCCCCGAAAAAGCCACTTAACTGCTATGGTTTTTCTGCTGGGTGGAATTGGGGCTATGCGGCGTAACTGCGCATGCGCACCGCGTCTCCGCCGCCCGGCGTGAGGCAACGCATATGAAGGACAGCGTGATATGGCGGTTTCAGGGGCGCCGGGAGTAAAGCTTCCGGGGACGATGACGACTGCGGCCTGGCTGGTCGCGGGGGCGCTCGTCGCAGGAGCACTTCTTTCAATCGTAGTTGCAGGCAAAGCACAGGACGCGCCGATTGCCGCCCATGCCTGGCTCTTTGCCTTCTCTTTCCTGGCAGGCGCCATGGCCCTCTGGCAGCGCCACTTCTCGGCCGAAGCGCGCGGCCCGGCGGCAATCGACGAAAGCGCCGGCTACAATGACGGCGTCGTCAAGGCCGGCGCCATTGCCACCCTGTTTTGGGGCGTGGCGGGCTTCCTCGTCGGCGTGGTGATCGCCTTCCAGCTCGCCTTCCCGGTGCTGAACTTCGACACTGAATTTCTGAACTTCGGCCGGCTGCGCCCGCTGCACACCTCGGCCGTGATCTTCGCTTTTGGCGGCAACGCGTTGATCGCGACATCGTTCTATGTCGTGCAGCGCACCTCCCGAGCCCGCCTTGCCGGCGACGTCGCGCCGTGGTTCGTCTTCTGGGGCTACCAGCTCTTCATCGTCGTGGCGGCGACCGGCTACCTGATGGGCGTTACCCAGTCGAAGGAATATGCCGAACCGGAATGGTATGCCGACATCTGGCTCACCATCGTCTGGGTCACCTACCTGTTGGTCTTCCTGGCAACGCTCGCGAAGCGCAAGGAACCGCACATCTACGTGGCGAACTGGTTCTATCTCGCTTTCATCGTGACGATCGCCATGCTGCATATCGGCAATAATCTGGCGATTCCCGAAAGCCTCACTTCGTCGAAAAGCTATGCGCTCTTCCCCGGCGTGCAGGATGCACTGATCCAGTGGTGGTATGGGCATAACGCGGTCGGCTTCTTCCTGACCGCGGGCTTCCTCGGCATGATGTACTACTTCATCCCGAAGCGCGCCGAACGCCCCGTCTATTCCTACCGGCTGTCGATCATCCATTTCTGGTCGCTGATCTTCCTCTATATCTGGGCAGGCCCCCACCATCTTCACTTCACGGCGCTGCCCGACTGGGCACAGACCCTCGGCATGACCTTCTCCATCATGCTGTGGATGCCCTCATGGGGCGGCATGATCAATGGCCTGATGACGCTGTCCGGCGCCTGGGACAAGCTCCGCACCGACCCCGTGATCCGCATGCTCGTCGTCTCGGTCGCTTTCTACGGCATGTCGACCTTCGAAGGCCCGGTCATGTCGGTGAAGGCGGTGAATTCGCTTTCGCACTACACGGACTGGACCATCGGTCATGTGCATTCCGGCGCGCTCGGCTGGGTTGGCTTCGTCTCCTTCGGCGCCGTCTACTGCCTGGTGCCGTGGCTCTGGAAGCGCGAGCGGCTCTATTCGCTCGCCCTTGTGAGCTGGCACTTCTGGATCGCCACCATCGGCATCGTTCTCTACATCACCGCGATGTGGGTCTCCGGCATCCTGCAGGGCCTGATGTGGCGCGCCTATGACGCGCAGGGCTTCCTCGAATACTCCTTCGCGGAAACGGTTGCCGCCATGCATCCCTTCTATGTCATCCGGGCCCTTGGCGGCGTGCTCTTCCTCATTGGCGCGCTGATCATGGTCTACAACTGCTGGCGGACCATCCTCGGGCATGTCCGCGAGAGCGAACCCTTGTCCGCGACCGCGCCAACGGCGCCCGCCGGCGCAACGCTTCAACCGGCCGAGTGAGGAATCCAGATCATGTCAAAAAAGTTTTCTCACGCGACCGTCGAAAAGAACTCCATTCTGCTTCTGGTGCTGACGCTGATCGTCGTCGCCATCGGCGGCCTTGTGGAAATCGTGCCGACCTTTCTCATCAAGAGCACGATTGAGGACGTAAAGGGCGTTCGTCCCTATAGCCCGCTCGAACTGGCGGGGCGCAACATCTATCTGCGCGAAGGCTGCTACAACTGCCATAGCCAGATGATCCGTTCGCTCCGCTCGGAAGTGGAACGCTATGGCCATTACTCGCTGGCCGCCGAAAGCAAATACGATCACCCCTTCCAGTGGGGCTCGAAGAGAACGGGACCCGACCTTGCCCGCGTCGGCGGCAAGTATTCCGACGAATGGCACCGGCTCCATATGGAAGCGCCGCGCTCAGTCGTACCTGAATCGGTTATGCCCGGCTATCCCTTCCTCGCCAGGAAGGCACTGGACTATCGCAACATCGACAAGGCGCTGCAGTCGCTTGCGATGGCGGGGGTACCCTATGGCGAAGAAGAAATAGCCAATGCCCGCGCCGATCTTCAGGCACAGGCAACGCCCGACGCCGACATCGACGGGCTGATGCAGCGCTATCCGAAGGCCGTTGCACGCGATTTCGACGGCAACCCGGCAATGATTTCCGAACTGGATGCCCTTGTCGCCTATCTCCAGATGCTTGGCACCCTCGTGGACTTCAATGCCTACGAGAACGCCGACTTCAAGCAATAGGGGCGCTCCATGGAAAGCCAATCCACTTATGAACTGGTGAGAACATGGGCAAGCGCCGGCGGCCTTGTCTTCATGGTCGTGCTGTTTGCCGGCATCGTCGCTTATGCACTGTGGCCGAAGAACAAGAAAAAATTCGACCGGCTGGCGCATCTGCCCCTGCAGGACGACGACAAGCCCGCAGATTCAAAAAAAGCTGAAAACGGCGATACCGACAGCACGGAGACCGGACGATGAGCGACCACAAGCAGAGAGAGAAAGACGATATCACCGGCGTCGAAACCACCGGGCACGAATGGGACGGTATCCGCGAACTCGACAACCCCATGCCCAAGTGGTGGCTCTATACCTTCTACGCCTGCATCGTCTGGTCCTTCGCCTACTGGATCGTCATGCCGACATGGCCCTACCTCTCGGGCGGCGTCTGGACCTATACCAAAGGCGTGATCGGCTATGAGCAGCGGGAAGTCGTCAACAATGAACTCGCCGCCATCGCAGACGGGCGGGCCGAAACGATGCAGCGGATCGCGGCCATGCCGCTTCGCGACGTGGCCGCCGACCCGGCCCTGATGGAAGTGGCGCTCGGTGCCGGCAAGGCTGCCTTCGGCGACAATTGCGCGCCCTGCCATGGCTCCGGCGCGCAAGGCGGCAATGGCTTCCCGAACCTGAACGATGACGACTGGATCTGGGGCGGCACGCTGGACGACATCCGCGCGACCCTGATGCACGGCATTCGCTGGGACGCGGACGAGGACACACGCCAGAACATCATGATGGCCTATGGACGCGACGGCATTCTTACCCGGGCTGAAATCGCCGACGTTACCGAATATGTGCTTTCGCTCTCGAACCGGTCCGAGAACATGGAAGCCGCGGCACGAGGCGCGGAAACCTTTGCGAGCCAATGCGTGGCGTGTCACGGAGAAGGCGGCAAAGGCAACCGTGAACTCGGCGCCCCCGATCTCAGCGATCACATCTGGCTCTATGGCGGCGACCGCACGAGCATCCTGCAGAGCGTGTCAAACGGACGCAGCGGCGCCATGCCTGCTTGGGGCGGACGTCTTGGAGAAGGCACTATCAATGCGTTGACGCTCTATGTGCATTCCCTCGGCGGCGGCGAGTAACGTTGCCCCGGCCGGGCGTGTTTTTCGAGTAAGCAGATGACGGATACCGCGACAGGCCTCGAACTCCTTGCCCGGCAAGCCACGGGGCAGGCGGGGCCTGCTGCGTCCGGCGCCGGCAACCCGCATGGAGACGAAGGCGAACGCTACACGGCGGTGAATTCCGAGAAGAACCGCCCGCTTTATGAAAGCCGGGTCAAGGTCTATCCGAAACTCGTCCACGGCACTTTCCGCAAGCTGAAATGGCTCGTGATGGCGGTGACCCTCACAATCTATTACGTGACGCCCTGGCTGCGCTGGGACCGGGGACCGGGCCTGCCCGACCAGGCGGTGCTTCTCGATTTCCCCGCCCGGCGCTTCTACTTCTTCTTTCTCGAAATCTGGCCGCAGGAATTCTACTACGTCACCGGGCTTCTCATCCTCGCCGCACTCGGCCTGTTCCTGGTAACGAGCGTGGCAGGCCGCGTCTGGTGCGGCTATGCCTGCCCGCAAACGGTCTGGACCGACCTCTTTCTCCATGTCGAACGCTTCTTCGAGGGCGAACGCGCGGCGCGCATCCGCCTCGACAAATCGCCATGGACGGCGGCAAAGCTCGCCCGCAAGACGGGCAAGCATTTGTCCTGGATCCTCATTTCGCTGGCGACCGGCGGCGCCTGGGTCTTCTATTTCGCCGATGCACCGACGCTCGCAGGCGACCTGACGACCTTCGATGCACCTGCCATCGCCTATCTCTTCATCGGGCTTTTTGCGCTGACGACCTATACGCTGGGCGGCCTCGCCCGGGAACAAGTCTGCATCTACATGTGCCCCTGGCCGCGCATCCAGGGCGCCATGTTCGACGAAGAATCCCTTCTCGTCAGCTACAAGGAAGATCGGGGCGAGAAACGCGGACCCCACAAGAAAGGCACGAGCTGGGAAGGCCGGGGCGACTGCATCGATTGCGGACAATGCGTAGCCGCCTGCCCGATGGGCATCGACATCCGCGACGGCATGCAGCTCGAATGCATTCAGTGCGCGCTTTGCATCGACGCCTGCGACGAGATCATGGACAAGGTGGAACGCCCCCGCGGCCTCATCGCCTATGACACGCTCCGCAACCAGCAGCGGCGCAGCGCCGGAGAAACCCCGCGCCTCAACATCGTGCGGCCGCGAACCATCCTCTACACACTTATCCTCGGCCTCGTCGCGGCTATCATGCTGGTGGCGCTCGTCAACCGTTCGACACTCGAACTGAGCGTGTTGCGCGACCGCAATCCGCTTTTCGTCACCTTGTCCGATGGCAGCATCCGCAACGGCTATGAAGTGAAGATCGTCAACAAGGAACACAGCGAGCGGACATTCGGCATTTCGGTCGAAGGCGTCGAGGGCGCCGTTCTGACGCGGCCGGCCCTGACCGGCGACAACGGCCCGCTGCTGGTCGTCGGCCCGGACAAGCTCGGCACGGCGCGCTTTTTCGTCAGCCTGCCCGGCGATCGCGCCAGCAAGCTGAACGGAGAAGCAGAAATGAACTTCATCGTCACCGATCTTGAGAACGGCAAGACCGTCGCCAGGGCGACGACATTCCGGGGGCCTTCGAAATGACGATCCATGACAGCGACTACCGGCCCAGGGGCCCGAAGCTGACCGGACGGCGAACTCTGATGCTCTTCGCCGGATTCTTTATCGTGGTCTTCGGCATGAACGGGTTGATGGTCTTCCAGGCGCTTTCGACTTTCGATGGCGTGGAAGTGGAAGGCGCCTATCAGAAGGGCCGGGCCTATAATCATCTCCTCGCCCGGATGGAAGCGCAGGAGAAACTTGGCTGGAAGGCCGCAATCGACGTTGCACCGGCGAGCAACGGCGATACCGCGCTTACCGTGACCTTTACCGACGCGGCCGGGGCGCCGCTTGAGGGCCTTGCCGTTCACGGCACTTTCTGGCGGCCGGTGGCGGCCGGCGAGGACCGGCGCATGAGCCTTACGGAAACGGCGCCGGGCATCTATACGGCGGTATTCGCCCTCGCCCACTCCGGCAACTGGCTTGTCCGCATTTCCGGAACGGGCCCGCAGGGCGAAACCTTTACCGAGGAACAGCGCGTTTTCGTGCGCGGCTGAGGGCAAGCATGAGCGACACGGCAACAAGGGCAATGGAAGCGCCGAGGGCGGACCCCGCCCTCTTCGTGCGGAAAACGCCGGAGGGCCGCGACCGCCTCGACCTCGTCGTTGCCGGCATGCATTGCGCGGGATGCCTGCGCAAGGTGGAGCGCGGGCTGACGGAATTGCCCGGCGTCGAATATGCCCGCGCCAACCTGTCGACCAAGCGGGTGACGGTCAGATGGGACCCGGCCCTGCTGAAAGCCAGCGCCATCACCGGAAAGCTTGGCGAAATCGGCTTCAATGCCGTTCCATTCGACCAGAAACTCACCAGCGCGATGGATGAGGGCGAAGGCCGCTCGCTCCTGCGCGCCCTCGGCGTTGCCGGGTTTGCCGCCGCGAATGTGATGCTCGTCTCGGTTGCCGTCTGGTCAGGCCTCGTGACCGATATGGACGAGACGACGCGCGCATTTTTCCATTGGGTTTCCGCGCTGATCGCGCTTCCCGCCATTGCCTATGCCGGCCAGCCCTTCTTCCGCTCGGCACTGCGGGCGCTGCGCGGGCGCGCGATGAATATGGATGTACCGATCGCGCTCGCGGTTATCCTCGCCACGACGATGAGCCTCGTCCAGACCATCGTGAATGCGCGTCATGTGTATTTCGATGCCAGCGTGACGCTGCTTTTTTTCCTGCTGATCGGCCGCTATCTCGACGTACAGGCGCGCGCGAAAGCCTGCTCCGCGGCGCAGAACCTGCTGGGACTGCGCGCTATTGCGGCAACGCTGATCGCGCCCGACGGTTCGCAGCGTTCCGTCGCCATCGAAAATCTCGAGCCGGCGATGCGCGTCATCGTGGCTTCGGGCGGGCGCATTCCCGCCGATGGCGAGGTGATGAGCGGCATCGGCGATGTCGACACCAGCCTCGTGACCGGCGAGAGCGTGCCGGAAGCTGTGAAGCCGGGCTCTACCGTCTTCGCCGGAACGCTTAATCTCGGCGCACCCCTGGTCATCCGCGTGACGAAGCGCGACGATGACAGCCTGCTCGCCGAAATCGTGCGGCTGATGGAAAGCGCCGAACAGGGCCGCGCACGCTATGTCCGCATCGCCGACCGCGCGGCACGCCTTTATTCTCCGGCTGTGCATATCATGGCCTTTGGCACGCTCGCGCTCTGGTTCGCCCTCGGCGCGCATTGGGAAACGGCGCTGACACATGCGATTGCGGTCCTCATCGTCACATGCCCCTGCGCGCTCGGCCTTGCCGTGCCCGTGGTTCAGGTCGTGGCGACAGGACGGCTGACGCGCCAAGGCGTTCTCGTGAAGGCAGCAGACGGACTGGAACGGCTTGCACAGGCGGACACCATTGTCTTCGACAAGACCGGTACGTTGACGCTCGGCCGCCCGCGCCTGATGAACGCCAAAGAAATCCCCGCCGCCGATCTCGCGCTCGCCATGGCGCTGGCCGGCAAGAGCCGCCATCCGCTTTCCGTCGCTCTGGCGGGCTGCGGGCGGACGCTGCCATTGCCGCTGCTCGACGACATTCGCGAGGAACCCGGCATGGGCCTTGAGGCGAAGCTTGGCGGCGAGACGATCCGGCTCGGAAATGCAGGCTTTGTCGAAGTTTCCGGAAACGGGCCCGATCACGCGGGCTCCGAACTCTGGCTCCGGTGCGGCGCCAAACCGGCGGTTTGCTTTCGCTTCGAAGACACGCCAAGGCCCGATGCGAAGGAAGCCGTTGCCGCGCTGAGAGCACGCGGCTTTGCCATCGAACTTCTTTCCGGCGACCGCGAGCCGGCGGTGCGCAAGCTCGCGGACGAACTGGGGATAAAGGAGTGGCGCGCCGCCGCGCGGCCGGATGCGAAGATCGCGCGGCTGGAAGAACTGGCGGCGCTCGGCCGGAAAGTCGCGATGATCGGCGATGGGTTGAACGATGCGCCCGCGCTCCGCGCCGCGCATGTCTCGATCTCGCCGTCGGACGCCGCCGATGTGAGCCAGACGGCGGCGGATTTCATCTTCCAGGGCGCACGGCTGTCGCCCGTCATCGAGGCGGTCGATGTCGCGCGGCAGGCGCGGCGGCTTGTCTTCGAGAATTTCGGGCTGGCGCTTGCCTATAACGCCGTGGCGGTGCCGCTGGCGGTGGCAGGGTTTGTGACGCCGCTTGTGGCGGCTGTTGCGATGTCGAGTTCCTCGATCACCGTGACGCTCAACTCGCTGCGGCTGAATTTCGGCGGAAGAAAGGAAGCCAGGTGAATATCCTCGTCTTCCTCGTGCCTGCCGCGCTTATTCTCGGACTTTTCGGTCTCGCCGGTTTTCTCTGGTCGCTCAGGAGCGGCCAGTATGACGATCTTGAAGGCGCGGCGCAGCGCATCCTGTTCGACGATGAAGACGACAAGCCGGACGAAGAGAAGAATTAGGAACCCGCAAGCGCCCGATGCGCATGCCATGTGGCATGGCCGAGCAGCGGGAAGATGACGACGAGGCCGAGAAACCCGCTCGCAATGCCGAAGGCCGTCAGCAGCGTCACGATCCACGCCCAGAGCAGCATCGGCCAGAAATTATGGCGCACCGCCTCGATGCTGGTGAGGACCGCCGTCACCGCGTCTATATCGCGCGCAAGAAGCAGCGGCGCCGAAATCGCGGAAATCGAAAAAACGACGAAGGCCAGCACCGCGCCCGCCGCAGTGCCGACGACGAGAAGCGTGAGGCCGCGCGATGTCAGCAGCAGGGCGGGGATAAAGGCGGAAAGCGGCGGCAAGCCGACCGGGCCGTAAAAAAGCGCGAAGAGCCAGCCCGCGATCTGCAGCCAGACGATCATCGCGCCCATCAGCATCGCACCGAGAAAGGCGAGCTGCGTGAGGTTGCGCGTCGAAACAAAGGCGACATCGGCGAAACGGACGGGAAGCCCGGCCTCCAGGCGGCGGCTCGCCTCGTAAAGTCCGACGGCGAGCATCGGCCCGAGAAGCAGGAAGCCTGCTGCCATGACGGGAAGGAAGGCCCCGAGCTTGAAAAGAAAAAGCAGGCCCGCAAGCGACAGCGAGATGAGGAAGAAAACGAAGCCGTAAGCGAGGCTGATCGAGGGCACGGCCCGCATGTCCGCCCATCCCGCCGCAAGCCAGCGCCAAGGCTCGTCCGCGCGGATGCGGCGGACACCGTGCGATGCGCCCGGCACAAGGGCCGTTTTCTCCAGCAAAACACTCATCCCCACCCCTCCCAAGGCTTTCCAGCGGCAGCGTTCATGCTACTCCCCCATACCCATGCCGTCCATGTGGACATGCTCGCAAAGACGTGACTGCAAAGTGAAGCCGGGCGCGGCGGGATCGTCCTATATCTTCGTAAGAGAAACAGGACATACCTCCCGAAGGGAGCACCTGCCTGACAACGGATGGAGCTTGACGTGAACCGTTTCGTATTCCTGCTCGGCCTCGTGCTCCTCGTTCTGACGGGTTTCGGCGCGGCCCATGCGCAGGAAACCTCGAACAAGGAAGCCGTGGCGATCTTCGCGGGCGGCTGCTTCTGGTGCATGGAACCGCCCTTCGACAAGACCGAAGGCGTCATCAGCACGACGTCGGGCTATACCGGCGGCATGAAGGCGAACCCGACCTACAAGGAAGTTTCCGCCGGCGGCACCGGACATGCGGAAGCCGTGAAGGTCGTCTACGACCCTTCAAAGGTCAGCTACGAGCAGTTGCTTCATGTTTTCTGGCAGAATATCGACCCGATCCGCAAGGACGCGCAGTTCTGCGATGTCGGCAGCCAGTATCGCAGTGCGATTTTCTATCTCGACGAGGAACAGCGGCAGCTGGCGGAAAAATCGAAGGCAGAGCTCGACGCCTCGGGCCGCATTCCAAAGCCGGTTGTCACGGAGATCACCAAGGCCGGACCCTTTTATCCGGCCGAGACCTATCACCAGGATTATTATCTGAAGAACCCGGTCCGCTATGCCTATTACCGCTGGGGCTGCGGCCGCGACGCGCGGCTCGAGCAGCTCTGGGGCGACGAGGCGGGCCGCCATGAGGAGTAGGAAATGATGTCACGACGCATGTTTTTCGGCAGCACGGCGATTGCGGGCGTTCTTGCAGCGGCAGGGCTGATGGCGCGCGGCGGCAATGGAAACGCCAGTGAAAACGGTAGCTTCGAGGTGACGAAGACCGCGGATGAATGGAAGGCGGCGCTGACGCCGGAGCAATATTACGTGCTGCGCGAGCATGGCACCGAGCGCGCCGGAACGAGCCCGCTCAACAAGGAAAAGCGAGCCGGCACATACACTTGCGCGGGCTGCGACCTGCCGGTCTTCAGCTCGGAAACGAAATATGAAAGCGGCACCGGATGGCCGAGCTTCTATGCGCCGCTCGACAATTCCATCGGCACCTCTGAAGACCGCTCGCTCTTCATCACGCGGACGGAAGTCCATTGCCGCCGCTGCGGCGGACATCTCGGCCATGTCTTCGACGATGGCCCGCCGCCAACCGGAAAACGCTATTGCATGAACGGCGTTGCGATGCTGTTCAAGGCGGCGGGCGCCGCCTGATCGCCTGCACCGTGTCTTCCAGCGAACGCAGAAAACGCGAGCGGTCCTCCTTCGAAAAGGCAGGACCGCCGCCCTTCGACTGACCCGTCTCACGCAGCTCCCGCATCAGGTCGCGCATGGCGAGCGCCATGCCGATACTGTCCTGCGTGAAGGGCCGTCCATCATGACCGAGCGCGGCGGCGCCCTTCTCCAGCGCGCGGGCGGCAAGCGGAATATCGCCAGTGATTACAATGTCTTGCGGCCCTGCCCGCTCGGCGATCCAGTCATCCGCGACATCCGGCCCGGCGGGCACCACGACCTGCTTCACCAGCGGATGGCCGGTCGGCCGCATGCCGCTATTGCTGACGATATGGACGGTGAGCCCATGCCGCTCGGCGACCTTCACCGCCTCGTCCTTGACCGGGCAGGCATCCGCATCGACGTAAATTTCGGTCATGTTTTCAATGATTTGCTGATTTCGTTCATGCCCGATGATAGCTTGCGCGCGTGAACGCATCTCCTGAAAAAATCGACGGCGCGAAGCCCCTTGCCGCCATTATCGGCGGCGGACCCGCAGGGCTTATGGCGGCTGAAATGCTGAGCGAACAGGCGGAGGTGCATGTCTTCGACGCCATGCCCTCGCTGGCGCGGAAGTTTCTGCTGGCCGGGAAGAGCGGCCTCAACATCACGCATGGAGAGGAATTCGCGAGCTTTATCAATCGCTTCGGCGATGCGCGCGAAAAGCTGCGGACGGCACTCGAAGCCTTCACGCCGCAGGATGTGCGCGACTGGGCGGCGGGGCTCGGCATCGAGACTTTCGAGGGCAGCTCGCACCGCATCTTCCCGCGCCAGATGAAGGCCTCGCCGCTGTTACGCGCGTGGATTCAAAGACTTGGCCGCGCGGGCGTTACCTTTCACACGAAACACAAATGGCGCGGATGGACGGATGACGGCGCGCTCGTCTTCGAGACGCCGGACGGCGAACGCCTGTTCACACCGGCGGCGACTGTGCTGGCACTGGGCGGGGCGAGCTGGCCGAGGCTCGGATCGGACGGCGGATGGACCAGGCTGCTCGCCGAAAAAGGCATACGCATCAATGAGTTGAAGCCCGCCAATTGCGGCTTCGAGGTGAGCTGGAGCGAGCACCTGAAGACGCGCTTCGCAGGCCACCCCGTGAAGTCCGTTGCGCTCGAATTCGGCGGTACACGGATCAAAGGCGACTTCGTGGTGACGGAGACGGGGGTGGAGGGCAGCGCCGTCTATGCGCTGTCGGGCCCGCTTCGCGACGAAATCGCGAGCAATGGCAAGGCTTTACTGAAAATCGACCTCGCGCCGGACCGCGACGAGGCGCGGCTTGTGCGCGAGCTGGAACGGCCGCAGGGCAAAAGCTCGATGGCGAATTTCCTGCGGAAAGTGGCGGGGATAGAGGGTGTGAAGGCGGCACTTCTGCGCGAGGCGGGACCGGACCTGCCCTGGGATCCGACGCAATTGATGAAGCGTATCAAGCACTTGGAGCTGGTGCTGACCGCCCCGCGACCGATCGCCGAAGCCATCTCGAGTGCGGGCGGCATTGCGCTTGATGATCTTGGTACGGATTATATGACGTCTGTCCCTGGCCTTTTCGCGGCAGGCGAAATGCTGGATTGGGAAGCGCCTACAGGGGGTTACCTGCTGACAGCGTGCCTTGCGACAGGCCGCGCGGCGGGCCTTGGCGCGGGTGAATTCCTCGCGCGGACGCGCTGACTGTCATCGAACTGTTATTGAACTGTCATAAACGGTTTATGCCCGGGTGAAGGTTCGATCTGTGGACGGATGATTTTGCCGGTGAGCCGGCTTATCCCCCGTGGGGATAAAGCGGGCGGAGCGTGACGCTGCTGCTTATCCCCGGGCGGGGATAAATTTCTTACATCGCCCTGAATAAAAATTGTTATGCCCCTCCACCAACTCGTCACCCCCGGGCTTGACCCGGGGGTCCAGAAAACCTCCGCAGAAGAGTTTTCCGAAGAAGGACGCCGCTTGCGCGGCTACTGGATTGCCGGGTCAAGCCCGGCAAAGACAGTTTAAAAATTCCACTTCAAGCGTTCTTCACCAGCATGCCGCCATCGACGGGAATGGCGACGCCGTTGAGGTAGGAGGCGGCGGGGAGGACGAGGCTGAGCGTCATATGCGCGACTTCTTCCGGGAAGCCATAGCGGCGGAGCGGCACGCGGCGCTTGGCGAAGATCTCTTTATGTTCGTCCGGTATCTCCGAGGTGATGCCGGTGCGGATCGGACCGGGGCAGATGCAGTTGACCGTGACGCCCTCGCGGCCAAGCTCGACGGCGAGCGCGCGGGTGAGGCCGATGACGCCATGCTTGGCGGCGACATAGGTGGAGTTGCCGGGCGTCGCGCCGAAGCCTTCGGTGGAAGCGATGTTGACGATGCGGCCCTCGCCCGATTTCTTCAGCGACGGCAGCGCCGCACGCACGAAACGCATATGCGCGGTCAGCATCACGTCGAGCGCCAGGGTCCAGACATCTTCATAATCGGGCTCGGAAATGCCGCGGAAGGTCGAGAGGCCGGCATTGTTGACGAGAATATCGAGGCCGCCGAAATGCGCCTCCACTTCCTTCACGACACGGACGATCCCTTCGGCGTCGGCGACATCGAGCGCCCAGCCATGCGCCTCGCCGCCCTCGGCCTTGATCTCGGCGACGACGGCATCGACACGATCGTGCTTCAGATCCAGCACGGCGACTTTCGCGCCCTCGCCCGCGAAGATATGCGCGGTGGCGCGGCCCATGCCGCTCGCTGCGCCCGTGACCAGCGCCACCTTGCCCGCGATCGAGCGGCTGAGCTTGCGGATCGGTTCCATCGTCTCTCTCCCTCTGCATATTTTGTTGTGAAGGGAGAGTAGCGAAAGCCGGACGCCCGCGCGAGGTTGAACGAAGGGCGCGCGGGCGCGTTCTGGCAGAAGCGCGGAAAGTTGCGGAAGGATGCGAAAAGATGACCATGACGCTCGGGAAAGCCATTGCGCTGGCCGCGGCCGCGCATCGGGACGAGACCGACAGCAAGTCGGGCGAGGCTTACATGCTGCATGTGATGCGCGTCGTGCTGGCGGTGCGCGGCGGGAAGGAGCGCATTGTCGCGGCGCTGCATGATGTGGTCGAGCATGTGGAGGGCTGGAGCTTCGAGCGGCTGGCATCGGAAGGCTGCGATGCGGAGACGGTGGCCGCTGTCGATGCGCTGACGCGGCGGGACGGCGAGGCCTATCTCGATTTCGCGAAACGCGCCGCGGCGAACGCGCTGGCGCGGCCGGTAAAGATCGCCGACCTTCGCGACAACCTTGCCGCCGTGCTGGAACATGAACCGGAAGAAACGCGGGAAGAGAAGGCGAGGAAATACCGGGAGGCGCTCAGCCTGATCGGCGCGGCCGAAGACTGAGCGCCTTGGAAGAATGGTTTTCGCTAGCCGACGGTGATGCCGTTCAGCGAGCCGAGCAGGCCGAAGACCTGAAGCAGCCAGATCACCACCGCCACGACGACCACGATGTTCAGGATGCTTTTGATCTTGCTGTCCATTGGGATGTAGGTGTTGACGAGCCAAAGCAGCACGCCGATCACAATCAGGATCACGATCAAATTGAGAAGAGGCATATGGGATTTCCTTCAGGATTGCCTCCGGAAGGACCTGCCCTGCCGGAGTGACCGCGCGTGCCGAAACCCGCCTCGGAGGGAAGCGGGCAGAAGTTAAACGCCGGTGAGGGGAAAAGTTTCCATAGAAAATTGAAAGGCCGGAAACAGGACAAGTCCCGCCCCCGGCCGAAGGCTCACGCGTCGAGAATGACCGGACCGAGCTTTTCACAGTCGCGCTTGTCCATATCCTCCGCCAGCACCGGCGCCTTTTCCGCCGGAGCGGGGGCAGGAGCCGGCTTTGCGGCGGGTTCGGGCATGGGCTGCACGGGGTTCGACTGATACCTGATCATGAGGGGGAGCCTTTCAGGCGGCCGCCGGAAAGAAGGCGCCGCGTACTATAAATGGGAAAGAAACAAGTATTTACAAGGAGGAAAATTATATTGATTCCCGTCCACGAAACGGAAAACTGAATTTCATTTATCTACACAGAGTGAAAACTAACGAATATTGCAAAACGCAACAATAATAGAGGAAGAGATCGGCGCCCGGCACCCCGATGCCGGGCGCATGGAGGCTCACTCCAGCGTGAAGGCGACTTTGAGCTTCACCTGGTAATGCCCAACCTTGCTGCCTTCGATATGGCCGCGCGTTTCGACCACTTCAAACCAGCGCAACTCGCGGAGACTCTTGCCCGCTTTTTCAACCGCATTCGAAATCGCATCCTCGATGCCTTTCGGCGATGAGCCGACGATTTCGACGACCTTGTAGACATGTTCGGACATGGCGATCTCCTCTTGCCGTTTCTCTGGATGCGGAGGGAGATGGAGCGATTGCGCGGCGCGGCAAGGGCGGCGGAGCCTCCGTCCCTTCAGCCACAAACCAGATGTCATCCCGGCGAAAGCCGGGACCCAATCCACGCGAAATCGCTTTGACAGCTTTTCAGTTCTGTCCCAGCGCAATCGCCCCACACCACAGTTCTTGCCGAGGGAACCAATGGGTCCCGGCTTTCGCCGGGATGACACTTCTATTCTTGATTTGCGGCCCATTTTCAGAAGCAAAGCACCGCAGCCGGAAAGCATGGCTATTGCGGCCGTGCTTTGGCAGACTGGGGAGAGCGACGAAAACAAAGCCGGAGACAATCCGGGAAGGAGTGCCATGCCTCTCCGGTTGCGTCTTTTCTTCTTCACGCTTCTCGCGATCTGCGGCGCGGCGCTGCCGCTTGCCGGACAGGACGCGGTCGAGCCCGCTGCGGCGGAAGCGGAGGCGCCGCTTGCCATCGTCGCGACCGTGACGGGCGCTATCGGCCCGGCGACGGCGAAGCAGATTTCGGATGCGATCGAGGCGGCGGAAGAGCGCGAGGCGGATGTGCTCATCATCCGCATCGACACGCCGGGCGGGCTTGTCAGTTCGACGCGCGACATCGTCTCCGACATTCTCGCATCCGAAGTGCCTGTCGCCGGCTATGTCTGGCCGGCGGGCGGACATGCGGCGAGCGCCGGCACCTATATCGTCTATGCGACGAATGTGGCGGCGATGGCGCCGGGGACGAATATCGGCGCGGCGACGCCTGTTTCCATGGGCGGCGGCGGCATGCCCGGCGCACCGGAAGAGACGCCGGAGGACGGCGCGGAAAAGCCCGCGCCCTCGAACGACCAGGCGCTGGCGAAGAAGGCGACGAACGACGCCGTGGCGCTGATCACCGGCCTTGCCGAACGCCACGGACGGAACGCCGAATGGGCGGAGGAAGCGGTGCGCGAAGGCGTGAGCATTGGCGCGCGCGCGGCGCTGGAACAAGGCGTGGTCGAGATCGTCGCCACCGACCTCGACGATCTGCTGGCGCAAATGGACGGCCGCGAGACGGAAACGGCGGCGGGGCCGAGAACGCTCCGCACCGCGGGCGCGCAAATCGAGCATGTCGAACCGGGCTTCATGACCCAGGTGCTCGCCATCATCAGCAATCCGAATGTCGCCTTCCTGCTGATGATGATCGGCGTTTACGGCATTATTTTCGAACTCTCCAATCCCGGCTCCATCGGCCCCGGCATTCTCGGCGCGATCTGCCTGCTGCTCGGGCTTTACGCGCTCAATGAATTGCCGCTCGATTATGCGGGGCTGGCGCTCATCCTGCTCGGCATCGGGCTTATGGCGGCGGAGGCCTTCACACCCGCCTTCGGCGCCTTGGGCGCGGGCGGCCTCATCGCCTTCATTTTCGGCTCGGCCATCCTCATCGACAGCGACAGCCCGGAATTCCAGCTTTCCTGGTGGACCATCGGCGGCACCGGCATTGCGAGCGCCATCCTCATCGCCGTCATCATCGGCTATGCGCTGCGCGCCATGGGCCGCCCCGTGGTGACGGGGAAGGAAGAGATGACGGGCGCCGAGGCGCGCGTGCTCGAATGGGCGGAGGGCGAAGGCTGGGTTCACGTGCATGGCGAACGCTGGCACGCGCGGGGACCGCTGAGCCTTGCGCCGCAGAGCCTGGTGCGCGTCGAGGAGATGGACGGGCTGACGCTTGTCGTGAGCGAAGCGCGCGGCTGACGGTGCGAAGAATGCCCCACCCTCCCCCTGCGGGAGGGTGGAGAAGAAGAAATATCGAGGCCGAACGCAAAGGAAAGATCATGGGACTGACATTTTACCTCCTGCCGGCGATCCTCATTATCGCCTTCCTGTTCTCCGCGATCCGGGTGCTCCGGGAATATGAACGCGGCGTCGTCTTCACACTGGGCCGCTTTACCAATGTGAAGGGGCCGGGGCTCATCATCCTCATTCCGATTATCCAGCAGATGGTACGGGTGGATTTGCGTACCTTTGTCGAGGACGTGCCGACGCAGGACGTGATCTCGCGCGACAATGTGTCGGTGAAAGTGAACGCGGTGCTTTACTTCCGCATCGTCGATCCGCAAAAGGCGATCCTGAATGTCGAGGATTACCTCACGGCGACGAGCCAGCTGGCGCAGACGACGCTGCGTTCCGTGCTCGGCAAGCACGAACTCGACGAAATGCTGGCCGAACGCGACAAGCTGAACGCCGACATTCAGTCGATCCTCGACGAGCAGACGGATGCCTGGGGCATCAAGGTGGCGAATGTCGAGATCAAGCATGTCGATATCGACGAGAGCATGATCCGCGCCATTGCGAAGCAGGCGGAAGCCGAACGTATCCGCCGCGCCAAGATCATCAACTCGGAAGGCGAGCAGCAGGCGGCCGAAAAGCTGGTGGAGGCGGGACGCATTCTCGCCGGCGATCCGCGCGCGATGCAGCTTCGCTATTTTTCGGCGCTGCACGACATAGCCGGCGACCGCACCAACACCATCGTCTTCCCGCTGCCCATGGACCTGATCGAAGCGATCAGACACCCGAACAAGGGCTGATGCCGCGCCGCGAACGGCGATCCATCCAAAAGGGTTCGATCCCCGCTCGCGGCCGCATGGCCCTTCCCCGGATAATGCAACCCGCTGCAACGGCCGATATTCGAGTCGGCGCCGTTGCGGCATGCATTGCAACCAGGGGAAGGGCTCATCATGAACAACATCCGGTATGCACCGGGCTGGAAGAAGAACGACACCGCCCTCGAGGCGGCGGCGGCGGCGCTGTGGCACGAATATGGCGCGCTGCCGCATGGCGTTACGCCCGAGGCGCGGGCGAAGGAAATCTGCTGCGCCGCTTTTGACGGCGACAGGATGATCGGCGTGTCGACAATCGACATCCGCCCCTATCCGCCGCTCCGCAACAAGCGCTTCGGCTTTCTGCGCGTCTTCACGCGGCCAGACTATGAGCAGCAGGACGTTGCCATCGGCCTTGCATCGCGGTGCCGGGACCTGCTGGAGGAATGGTCGATCGCCCATCCGCAGGCGGGCCTCGCCGGCATGGCGGCGATCTACCAGTCGCCGAAACTCGGCCATTACCCCATCGGCGAATCGGGCCTGACCCTGATCGGCTATACGCCGGAAGGCTTTCAGGTGCGCGTCGTCTGGTTCAACCACCTGCCGCTGACGGAGGGTTATCCCGTCCGCCTGCACGCAGAAAACGAACAATCGAAAACAGGAAAGAAAGCAGTATGAGCAACGTCACCATCGGCTCCCGCGAGGACAGCAGCAGCCTCCACCGTTCCTATGCCGTGCTCGCGGCGGGAACGCTTGTCGCCATCGCCATTGTGGTGACGGCGCTCACCGCGCCCGGACGCGGCATCGTCGCCAATCCGCAAGGCGGCGTCTGGATCGAACGCGACGGCACGCTCTTCCTCTGCCGCGCCAGCACGAGCGGCCCGGCGCCCTGTGTCGACCTCGCGACCGGACAGCCGCTCACCTACGCCGAACTGCCGCGCTGACCTTCAGCTCTCCGCAGCAAAGGCCGAAAGAAAATGGCGCCCCGGAAATTTCCGGGGCGCCACAAGTTTGAGGAGGTTAGTGTGCGAGGGTCGTCTTCTTCAGGAGGTCAGAACGCCCAGCGGATCGCCGCCGAGAGTGCCTGTTCGTCGTAGTCGCTCTGGAATTCGCCATCATAGGTGACGCGAATGCTGAACTTGTCGGAGGCTTCGTAGGTGATGCCGGTACCGACGCCGTAGGAGATGTCGTCGCGCGGGGTCGTTTGCGTGACGAAGACGCCGCCGCCGACGATCTGGCCGGTAATGGCGCCATCGGGATCCGCGAGCTCGCCGAGGAGCTTGACGCCGAACTCGGGGATGAGCTTGCCGCCGCCATCGAGCGGCATGGTGTAGCGGGCATTGACGCCTGCCACCGCACGGAGCGAGTCCACCGTCTGCGAGTTGACGCTGATCGGCAGCGGACCCGTTTCGGCGTAGCCGTCGATATCCACCCTGTTGTAGCGCAGGCCGACATTGGGGGTGAGATCCCACTGGCCGGAGACGATCATGTAACCGGCTTCGGCGCGGGCGACGAACTGCGTACCGTCGTAATCGGCCGTATTGACGCTGCCGAGCGATGTCCGCCGGCTGTCATAGGTGTTCATGCCGTAGCCGAGCGCGCCGTTCACATACCAGGCCCCCGGACGCCAGCTCATATAGGTGGTGAAGCCGTAGCCGGCGATGTCGTTGGTCGAGTTTGCACCGGCGCCGTTTTCCTCAACGTCGGAGGCGATGTAGAAGCCGCCGAAGCCGAGCCTGAGCGCGGGCGCCACTTCGCCGTCGAGGCCGAGGCTGACGCCCCAGCTATCGGCGTCGAAGCCGTTGACGCCGCTTGGCGTGAAGGAGGCCTTGGAGCCGCCGACCCGGCCCCAGAGCGCCCAGTTGCCGTCGCCGCCGAGAACCGCGTCACCGGCGGAGAGGCCCGTCATGCCGCCATCCGCGACCACGAAGCCGCCACCGCTGAGACGGTCCATGATCATGTCGTAGATGAGATCGGTCGAGGCGATGGTGGCGCCGGCCGAAGCGTTGCTCTCGTCGGGCACCGTATCCTTGATGACCTTGAGGAGAGCGGCGAGCTGCTCTTCTTCCGTTTCGAACTGCAGCAGATACTGCACGAGCGGGTTGTCGAGCGGCTGCGTCTCGATATAGACGTCGAGCGCGGAGGCGACGCTGAGAAGGTTGCCGGTTCCCTTGGCTTCCGTTTCGAGATCGAACGCGGTTTCCTCCACCTCGATCCTGAGGAAGAGTTCGTCGGCCGCCCCTTCGCTCACCACATCGCCGTTCATCACCTTCAGGAACTTGAAGAGGATGAGGTTGTCGGTGACGGACGCACCGTCATCGGTGACGCCGCTCTCGCTCTCTGAAGAGGCGATCAGGAAATCGCTGCCGACCGTCTCAGTGAAGCCTGCTCCGGCATCCACATGAATGGTCGAGCCGCTGGCGAAGCGAACCGTGTCGCCCGTGACGACGCCGGCACCATCGCCGGTGAGGCCCGTTTCGAAGGTGCCGCCCTCGTCGAAGACAACATCGCCCGAGAAGCCGAAGCTGCTGCCAGCGACGACCTTGAGGCGGCCGAGGACCGACGTTTCGTCCGCGAAAGCGAAGGCGTTCTCGATCGTGGTGGCGAGCGTTGCATCCTCGCCGACCAGGATTTCGCCTTCCTCGGTGTGGATGTTCACGCCGTCGAAGACCGTGGTGCCGCTGGAGAAGCCGACAAAATGGGCATTCGAGATGGCATAGCCTTCGATGCCGTCGCTGAAGGTGACGGTATCGTCCTGTTCGAAGAGGACATGCAGGTCGCCTTCGCCGTCGCCATGAATACCCTTGGCGATGGAGACGCCGGTGCCGGAGATCGTCACCTCGTCTTCGCCGTCACCGGTGAAGATGGCGCCGCCGACCGTGCCGCCATCGACGATGATGATGTCGTCGCTCTCGCCGAATGACGTGTCGATGTCGCCCGACACGCTGCCGGTGTTGACGATATAGGTGGAGGCAAAGTCCTCATAATCGTAGGCCGAGACATGGATGCTGCCTTCGACCTCGCCATGGTTCGCGATCGAGGCATATTTGGTCTCGAAGGCGTAGATCGCCACGTCGCCGGACGAGATGACGCCGTCTTCCGTGTTGGTGACATGAACCGTCGGGCCGGAAACGCGGACGGCATTGGCATATTTGCCCGTCGCCTCGATGGTGCCGGAGTTGTAGACGGTCGTCGTCAGATCGCTATAGGAGTCCCCGACAACGGCATGGGCATATTTGCCGGATGTCGAGATCGTGCCGGAATTGTCGAGCGAGACGGACCAGCCTCGCATATCGACGCCGAAAGCCTCGTCGCCGCTCGTCTGGATGGTGCCGCTATTGTCTATGTCGACCTCATCCCCGGAAGCAGAGATGCCATTGGCACCTTCACCATGGGTGATGATGGAGCCGCTGTTATAGACATCGACATCGCTCTCGCCGGAAGCCCAGATGCCATCGGCTTCATCGCCATGGGTCTCGATCAGGCCGGCGAGGATTTCCTCATCCTCCCCTTCGCCAATCGTCATCGGCGCATTGGCCACAGTAACATCGCCCTCTTCCGAGAAGGCGACGATGCCCTGGGCGCCCTGGCCGTAAGTGGTGACCGAGGAACCGACATTCCAGACAAGGGCATCGGCGGAGCTGTACTCGTCGCTTTCGCCATCCGTCCAGACGCGGATACCGACCGCGCCGAGGCCGTTGGTGACGATGCTCGATGCGTATTTGTTCATCGCCATGGCATCGCCGTCTTCGCTGATCGCGAGAAGACCATGCGCATAGGCGCCGTTGGTGACGATGGACGCGTTGTACGCGTTGAAAGCGATCGCACCGCCCTCGTCAACCGACATCGCGGCAACGCCATAGGCGTGATCGCCACCCACCGAGTAGCCCTCCTCATGGAGGACGCCCGTAACGACGTCGCCATAGAGGTTACCGGCGACAGCGCCGCCATTGCTCGATACCGCGAGGACACCGATAGCGCCGTCGCCTGTGGTGACGATGGTGGAACGGAAATCCGCGGGATCATATTCGCCTTCGGGAAGAGCTTCCGCCAGCACATCCGCAATCTCGCCCAGGACGCCGGAGCCCATTTCGGTTCCGATCCCGCTGAAGCCGGCAAGGAGCTGCGGCGGCAAGCCGTTCACGGCGATGGCGTAGCTGCCTTCGCCGCCTTCGCTGTATTCGCTGCCTTCGAGCGCATCTTCGACGCTTTCGAAGCCGGACACCGCGACCAGACCGTGGGCATCGTCGCCCGATGTCGAGATCGATCCGCCCAGCACGTTAAGGGCTGCCGCGAAATTACCCTCCGCGACGGCCACGACGCCCATGGCATCGTCGCCCCGCGTTTCGACGGAACCGATATTGCCGGCGAGCGCGATGCCCGAAATATCGAAGTAGCTGTAGCCGTCGTAATGTTCCCGGCTGGTGGCGGTTACGATGAGACCTGTGGAATCTTCGCCCCAGGTGTCGATGGTGCCTGAATTGACGCCGGCTGCCGTGCCTTCCTGCGTCTCGATCCTGATACCCTTCGCCTTGTGGCCATAGGTCGTCACATCGCCCGTATTGAGAACGAGAACGGTATCCTCGGCGAAGACGTCGATGCCATGCGAGCGCCAGCCGCCTTCCGGCTCGCCCTCTTCAAGGGACCCTGTCGTGATCGTACCGCTGTTGACGACATAGGCATCGCCCAGCTCGACATCGACCTCGATGCCCGCGGCGCGCGACGCCGTGGTGACGATCTCGCCATCATTGACGATAACGGCATTTCCTTCCTCGACATCGGCCGAGACAGCCGCCTTCCACCTGCGATCGGAGGAGACCGATCCGGCATTGCTCACATAGGCGTAATCATCGGCTTCGATGCTGATATTGCTGTAGATGAAACCGTCATTGACGACATAGACGACGTCGCTCTCGTCGACGCGAATGGCGGCGCCGTCTTCCGAGCGGATGATGCCGTAAATCGTCGTGTCATAGGCATCCGTCTCACCCGGAACCAGAACCGCCTGGTTGGTGATGCGGACCGTTTCGCCCGAGGCGCGGACGGCATCCGCCTCTTCGCCCGACGCCTGGATCAAGCCGGAATTGTTGAGCGTTACCTCGCCATATTCTTCATCGCCTTCGAGATCGACAGCATGGCCGTCGCTCCCCCAGGTCTCGATGCTGCCGGTATTCGTGAGAGTGACGTCATAGCCTTCGAGCTCGACGCCCTTGGCCTTGCGGCCGGAGGCTTCGATGTCGCCATCATTGACGACGACGACATCGCCTTCCTCGGCATCGATGGCGAGAGCCGCTTTCCACTTGCGATCGGAGGAGATCGACCCCGTATTGACGGCATAGCCGTATTCGTCGGTCTCGATGCTCACATTGCCGTAGATGGCGCCATTATTGTAGAGGCGCGCATCGTCCGCTTCAGTGACATGAATGGCGGCGCCGTCTTCCGACCGGATGACGCCATAATCGACGACTTCTTCGTCTTCCTCGATGACATCGTTTGTAATGCGCACCGTCGGGCCGCTGGCGCGGATTGCATCCGCTTCCTCGCCGGTCGCCTGGATCAGGCCGGTATTGACGATTGTGGTGGTGTCGATGCCGCCGGAATAGGCGACCACTGCATGGGCGTCCTCGCCATAGGTCTCAATCGTGCCCGCATTGGAGAGCGAGACGGTGTCGCCGAAGATGTAGACGCCGTGAGCGTCTGCTCCATAGGTCACGATGGAGCCGTCTGCCGTATTGACGACATCCACATCGTCGCCATGGGCCCAGATGCCGAGCGCTTCATCACCTTCGGTGACGATCGAACCGCTGTTCGCGATCTCGACATCACCCTCTTCAGCATTCGCCGAAATACCGCTCGCACTTTCGCCGGAGGTTTCGATGCTGCCGCTATTGGAAATTTCAATAATGCCGCCGAAGCTGCCATAGCCGTATTCGCTGTCGAGCGCGGCCCAAATACCGTGGGAATAGGTACCGTCTGTCGTGATCGTGCCGCTGTTCACGACATCGACACTGTATTTCGCGGTAGCGGAGATGCCGTGGGAGTCTTCGCCGCTCGTCCCGATGAGGCCTGCATTGTCCGCCGACGCGGACCCTTCCAGGGCTTCGGCGACCATGCCATGCGACTCGGACGACGTGGTAACGATGGTGCCGAACGCGGTGTTCTCTACAGCCGCGTCGTCCCAATTCGAATAGGCGGCAATACCGTGATGTCCGTCGCCGAGATAGGCGTAGTAGCCGTACTCCTCATCGGTCTCGACCCAGGTCGTATTGTCGCCGGTGAAGATCGAGCCGTTATTGACGATGGCCATATCGCTTTCACCGACAACGACGATGCCGGCATTGTCGTGATCGTGCTCGGAGGTGTTCTCCGTCGTGTCGATGAAGGAGCCGGGCCCCAGCACCAGCGTGACGTCGTCGACGCCGGAATCATATTCGATCGTGTCGTCGAACGTGCCGGCGCAGGTATAGGTTTCGTTGATCGGGCCGACGCAAGTTCCCGCCGCCGCATTTCCCGTGCCCGCTATGCCGACCGCAAGCACCGAAGCGCCGGACAGCATGGCGGCGGCGAAGACGCGTTTTACGCCGCTCGCCGTCTTGCCGGATGAATGGGCCGTTTGCACGACGCCGCCATAATAGCTGTAGGCGGAACCGAGCAGGCTGCTGTCGATGGCGCCGGTTGTGCCGGTGATGTTTTTCGAATGTCGCGTCGTCATGTGGAGCCCCCAAGGAGATATAATTCGGGGCACAGACTGCGCGTGGGCCGGAAAACGCTCCACCGGAGTTGCAGCCAAAAAGGCGCGATGTTTTATGCCAAACCGGAGAGAAAACGAGACGTTTTCTGCGGCGTCCTGCGCTAACCCATGCTTTCCGCGGAAAAGACGGAAGCGGCGCCAGCAGAGCGGTTAGCGACTCGTTACGATTGATTCAATCTGGCACTGGAAGCGGATGAATCCGTTTGCGCGGGCGGCGGGAAAAAGAACCGCCCGCGCACCGGAATCACGCGCCCGCCGCCGCGACGGCTACGGGCTTTTCTTCGCGGGCGATGGCGGGCGCGCCGTTTTCGATGGAGATCTCGCTGCGGATCGAACCGTCGAGGAGCCCTGTCGCCTTCGGGCATTTGACGCCCGGCAGCACGAAGACATCGAAGAGTTCGCGCACATCGCCGCTGAGCCTGATCCACTCCACGATGTCGCCATTTCGCAGATCCACGACCTGCACACCGCACCATGGCTCCGCGTCGCGCTTCGCCAGTTCGCTGTCGAGCTCAAGGCCGGAGAAGCTGCCGTCGCGCGGCAGGGACAATCCGATCAACGCGTAATGCCCGTGGAACGCGAGGCCGCGTGCAAAGCCGGGGAGGAAGGCGACGGGCTCCGGCTTTCCGGTCTGCCTGTCGACGCGGCAAAGCCGGCCGCGCCCGCTGTCGAGCACCCAGAGCTGGCCATTATGGACACGCGGCGAATGCGGCATGGAGAGGTCCTCCGTCACCATCGCATTGCTGCGCACATCCATGATGCAACCGCCGGAAGCACGCCTGTCGCGCCAGCCGGTGATGATGTCGCTCTTGCAGACGGCGGTGACGTAGGCGGCCTCGCCCTCCTCCATCGCCAGCCCGTTCAAATGGCACCTGTCTTCCGGCGCGAGGCGGGAAATGAAGGGTGGCTTCCACAAGGGCTTGAAGCTGTGCGTCAGGCTGAAGGCGGAGAGGCAGGAATATTTAGTGTTGACGAAAATGACGCGGCCGCTTTTCTCGACGCCGATTTCATGCGCGTCGAGATCGCCTGTCGTCTGCGCGTTGCGCGGCACGAAGTTGCGATCGAACCCGTCGGATAGCTGGCCGGGGCGAAGCACGTTTTCCAGCCGCCATATCTGATACTGCGTGGCGAGATAGAGACGCTGCGGCGTGGCGGCGACGCCCATCGCATGAAGGAAGTGACGCTCGTGAAAGCTGACGCGGCCCTTTGGCAGGCGGCCGATCAGATAGAGCCTGCCGCTCTGATAGGAGGTGAAACCAAAGCTGAGATTGGTGCGCTCCATCCATGAGCTGAGGCCGCGCGAACAGGAAATCTGCACGCCTTGCTTTTCCGGCGCCTTTTCTTCCGGCTTCGCGGATGCTTTCTGCTTCGTCGCTTTCTTTTCCGGCTTGTCCGTCCCCACCTGCATCTCCTCTGAAAAATTGCTTCCTGTTTGGATATGAAACACCGCCGCCCGGCGGCCGCATCGGCATAAGAATCGAGAGGACGGCGCCGCGCCGGATGCAACCGCTTGCAACAGGACACATTGCAGCATGGGCACGCGAAGATTCTCGACTTCTATTGGCTCCATTTCCGCAGCTATCGAAAAGGGAGCAAGGCCATGAGCGCGCCGCGGAAAGGCGCGTTGAAGGAGGTGCAGGCGAAGGCGGGAAAGCCCGCGCCCGCACAGGAAAAGCGCCCGGGCTTTGCCCCCGAAACCTGGTTTCCGGCGCCGGTATGGTCGCGGCATGTGCCGGATCATGAGCGCATCAACGCGCATATTCTGTCCGTTCTGGAGGAACTGGAGGCGAACGACCGCGCCATCACGCGCTCCAATGTGGGCGGCTGGCACAGCGCCGCCGACCTTCACCTGCGGCCGGAACTGAGCGAGATCAGGCGCATCATCGGCAATGCCTGTGCCGGCTGCGCGACGCATCTGTCGTTCGACTTCGACCGCTTCGAACTGATTTTCCAGGAGATGTGGCTGAACCGGAACGGCCCGGGCGACTTCAACAAGGCGCATGTGCACCCGAACTCGATCCTGTCGGGCGCCTATTACGCGAAGGTGCCGCCGCTTTGCGGCAATATCGAATTCTACGATCCGGTGCGCGAACGGGTGATGAGCACCTTTCCGGTGAAGGAGCGCACGCGCGCGAACACGCAAGCGATGGAATACAAGGGCAAGGAAGGGCTGCTGCTGATCTTCCCCGGCTGGCTGCAGCATTCGGTGCAGCCGAACCGCAGCGAGGAATCGCGGGTTTCCATCAGCTTCAACATGGGCTTCAGGAAGAAGGCCGGTTAAACGCGGCCCCTAAACCGGACACCGAAAAGCCCCCTCGCCGGGGGCTTTTTTTGTCGGTTCCGAATAGGGTTGCATTCTGGCCCCAAGCTGGTAGTTTTTAATTGTAATTCTAATGTAAGGGCCGGAGAGCGACATAATCCGGATTACCGACGCACAGGAGATTGGCAGATGAACACGTCAACAAGCGGCAAGTGTCCAGTGATGCATGGCTCGATGACCACCGCCGAACGCTCGGTTACGGAGTGGTGGCCCAATGCGCTGAACCTCGACATTCTCCATCAGCACGACACCAAGCCCAACCCGATGGGCAAGGACTTCGACTATCGCGAAGAACTGAAGAAGCTCGACGTCGCGGCGCTGAAAAAGGATCTTCAGGCGCTGATGACGGACAGCCAGGACTGGTGGCCGGCCGACTGGGGCCACTATGGCGGCTTGATGATCCGCATGGCCTGGCATTCGGCAGGCTCTTACCGGCTGTTCGACGGCCGCGGCGGCGGCGGCACCGGCAACCAGCGTTTCGCGCCCCTCAACTCCTGGCCGGACAATGGCAATCTCGACAAGGCGCGGCGCCTGCTCTGGCCGATCAAGAAGAAGTACGGCAACAAGCTGAGCTGGGCCGACCTCTACATCCTTGCCGGGAACGTCGCCTATGAATCCATGGGGCTGAAGACCTTCGGCTTCGCCTTCGGGCGCGAGGACATCTGGCACCCGGAGAAGGACGTCTATTGGGGCTCCGAGAAGGAGTGGCTGGCGGAAAGCGTGCTCCGCTACGCGAACGAGGAAGACCCGGAATCGCTCGAAGCGCCGCTGGGCGCCGTCCATATGGGCCTCATCTATGTCAACCCGCAGGGCCGCGACGGCAAACCCGATCCGCTGAAATCCGCGCATGACGTGCGCGTGACCTTCAAGCGCATGGCGATGAACGACGAGGAGACGGCGGCGCTCACCGCCGGCGGCCACACCGTCGGCAAGGCCCATGGCAACGGGCTCGAATCCAATCTCAGCGCGCCGCCCGAGGCCGCCGACATCGAGGAACAGGGCTTTGGTTGGGTGAACCACAAGACCCGGGGCGTCGGCCGCGATACGGTGACGAGCGGCCTCGAAGGCGCCTGGACGAGCAAGCCGACTACCTTCGACATGGGCTATTTCGACATGCTGTTCGGCCATGAATGGGAGCTGAAGAAGAGCCCCGCCGGCGCCTGGCAGTGGCAGCCCATCGACATCAAGGAAGAAGACATGCCGGTCGATGTGGAGGATCCCTCGATCCGCCGCATGCCGATCATGACCGATGCCGACATGGCGATGAAGGTGGACCCGATCTACCGCGAAATCTGCGAGCGGTTCCGCAAGGACCCGGAATATTTCAAGGACACCTTCGCGCGGGCCTGGTTCAAGCTCACCCATCGCGACATGGGCCCGAAGGTCCGCTATGTCGGACCGGAAGTGCCGGCAGAAGACCTGATCTGGCAGGACCCCATCCCCGCCGGCAATACGAGCTACGACGTCGGCGCGGTGAAGGCAAAGATCGCGGCCTCGGGCCTTTCCGTCTCCGAGCTGGTCTCGACCGCATGGGACAGCGCCCGCACCTATCGCGGCTCCGACATGCGCGGCGGCGCGAACGGCGCCCGCATCCGCCTCGCCCCCCAGAAGGACTGGGTAGGCAACGAGCCGGAGCGCCTGAAGAAGGTGCTCTCCATGCTCGAACCGATCGCCAAGGCAACGGGCGCGAGCCTCGCCGATGTCATCGTGCTCGCGGGCAATGTCGGCGTCGAACAGGCGGCAAAGGCAGCGGGCTTCGACATTGCCGTGCCCTTTGCACCGGGACGCGGCGACGCGAGCGCCGAGCAGACGGACGCGGAGAGCTTCGAGGCGTTGGAGCCGCTCGCCGATGCCTATCGCAACTTCCTGAAGCGGGACTACGAGTTGCCGCCGGAAGAGTTGATGCTCGACCGCACGCAGCTGATGGGGCTCACCGGTCCCGAGATGACGGTCCTTGTCGGCGGCATGCGCGTCATGGGTACGAACCATGGCGGCACCAGGCACGGCGTCTTCACCGACCGCGAAGGCGCGCTGACGAACGACTTCTTCGTCAACCTGACCGACATGGGCAATAGCTGGGTGAAGAATGGCGGCCACTACGACGTGCGCGACCGCAAGACAGGCAAGACGAAGTGGACGGCAACCCGCGTCGACCTCGTCTTCGGCTCGAACTCGATCCTGCGCGCCTATTCGGAAGTCTATGCGCAGGACGACGCGAAGGAAAAGTTCGTGAAGGACTTCGTGGCCGCCTGGACGAAGGTCATGAACGCCGACCGCTTCGACCTGAAGAAGTAACGCTGCACCTCAGGTGCGAAACAAAATGAGCCGTCCCCGGAGAAATCCGGGGGCGGCGTTTTTGTTCTGGAAGTTTCAGCCGCTGACGGACGGCGGACACTCAACGCGGCGCCGCACGCTCCTCAGGCCAGCTTGACGACAGGCCGCGCAGGATCACCTTCATCAAGTTCCTCAGCCCGGATTCCATGTCGATGCCCGCCTTCGCCGCAGCTTCGACATGGGCCGGGTGGACGAAAACGGTAACGGCGTCGCGCACGACCCCTGCCGCAATATCCGGATCGTCGACGACGAACTCGCGCCTTTCCACGCCGTCGGCAATGATCCTGCGGACGAGGCCCGTCATCCTCTGCGCGTAATCGAGAACGAGGTCGGGGCGCTCTTCCAGGATGCGCCGGTAGAGCGCGTGCATCTCGGCGTCCTGAGCGTATTTCCGACACTTGCTCTGGTGGAGTGCGAGAACCAGCGCCAACAGGCGGGCGGAAGCAGGTCCATCGGCCTCGACGAAGGTTTCGGCAAGCACCGCCTCCTCGGCCATCGTCGCTTCAGCCAACGCATCGAAAATTTCGGCCTTGGACCGGAAATGCCGGTAGATCGCCGAATGCGACAGACCCATGGCCTGGGCGATATCCACCACGTTTGTCTTCGCTTCGCCAAAGCGGCGGATCAGGTCGGTTGCGGCCTGCAGGATGCGATCGCGCTGGCTGGGTTCGGCGGTATCCATGGGATCAGTTCTTACGCAACGGCTCAATAGAATGCAACATGTAACATATTTCATATTTTGTATTGTGTATCACCCTCAGCTCTGCCAAGCTCCCTGTGTCCAACCACGGAGCAAGCACATGACTTCTGAGCAAACAGTCCCGCACCGGATCGCCCTGGTGACCGGCGGATCAGGCTTCGTCGGGGGGCACCTCATTTCCCGGCTGATCTCCGAGGGTTGGCGGGTCCGTGCCATCGGCCGGTCGGCCCAAAGCCTCGCCGCCGTCGAGGCACTTGGGGCCGAACCGAAAGAGGCCGACCTCACCGATAAAGCGGCGCTTGCGCGGGCCATGGATGGGGTGGACACGGTCTTTCACGTCGCCGCCCATTTCAAACTCTGGGGACCAAAGCGAGTGTTCCGCGCGATCAATGTCGGTGGCGCGCGCAACGTGATCGCCGCGGCCGAACGCGCAGGTGTCCGCCGGGTCGTCTATGTCAGCGCCGCCGCCGTCGTCATGGGACGCCCGGAGCCGCAAATGCAGGCGACCGAAGATCTTCCGCTGCACCGCATGCGGTTTGCCCCCTACTCGGCAACCAAGGCCGCAGCCGAGAAGATCGTGCTTGCCGCCAACGGACGCCGCGAAGGCTTTACGACGGTGGCAATCCGCCCGCCTTTTATCTGGGGCCCCGACATGCCGGCGCTCGACCACATGGTCGAGACAGTGAAGGCCGGCCAGTTCCAATGGGTGGCGGGCGGCAGTCAGGCGATGTCCACATGTCATGTGGAGAATCTCTGCCATGCCGTGATTCTCGCCGCCGATCACGGCAAGGGAGGTCAGGCCTATTTCGTTTCGGACGACGCGGATACGACGCTCAAGGCGTTCCTCTCGCACCTCCTGGCCAGCCGCGGCGTCGAGCCCGGGGACCGCACCGTTGCTTTCGGTCTGGCCTGGACGATGGCCGGTATCATGGGAGCCGTCTGGCGCCTCTTCCGCCTGAGAGGCGAGCCCCCCATCACACGGCAGATGCTGCGCCTGATCGGCAAGGACTTTACGCTCAATATCGCGCGCGCCCGCAGCGAACTCGGATATGCCCCTGGTGACCGCGGAAGAAGGGCTCGCGGCGATGCAACCGACGGGATGACGGATGCCGCATCCTTCGACGCGCCGGAACCGGGGCCGCCGCTCACGTCATCGTGGAGATCGTGGAGCGGAAGCGGGCGAGCGCATAGCTGAAGAGCGCCGAGCCGATCAGCGCCAATGCCAGGAATTGCGGCCAGACCACGGAGAAGCCGGCGCCCCGATAGAGAATGGCCTGCGCCAACATCACGAAATGCGTGGTCGGCGCGGCGAGCATGAGATAGCGCACGGTATCCGGCATGCTTTCGCGTGGCGTCGTGCCGCCCGAAAGCATTTCGAGCGGCACCAGGATGAGGATGATGAGAAGTCCGAACTGGGGCATGGAGCGCGCGATGGTGCCGAGGAAAATACCCATCGACGTCGTGGCGAAGAGATGGAAGAGCGCGCCCACGAGAAAAAGCGCAATCGAACCCTCGATCGGCACGGAGAGAAATCCCTCCACGACAAAGATGAGCGAGAACGCACAGGCAGTAAGCACGACCAGTGCCATCGCCCAGAGTTTGGCCGTCATGATCTCGAACGGCGTGACCGGCATGACGAGGAGATGCTCGATGGTGCCGTGCTCGCGCTCGCGGATGAGCGCCGCCCCTGTCAGCACGATGGAGAGCAGCGTCACATTGTTGATGACCTCCATGACGGAGCCGAACCAGGACTTGTTGAGCTCCGGATTGAAGCGGGCGCGCAATTCGAGATCGACGGGCAGTTCCGTATCCGCCCGGTAGCGCCGGGCAAAGCTCGTGACCTCGCCCGTCACGATGGACTGGATATAGCTGCTGCCGGTGAAGGCCTGCGTCATGCGCGTCGCATCGACATTGAGCTGGATGACAGGAATGCGCCCCGCCAGCACGTCGCGCTGGAAATTGGGCGGGATGTCGAGCGCAAATGTGTCGAGGCCTGAATCCATGCGCGCATCCATCTCGGCCTGATCGATCAGCGATGGGGTGATGAAATAAGGCGGGTAGAAAGCATCCACGATGCGAGCCGAGAGCGGCGAGCGGTCCTCGTCGACGATCGCTATAGCCGCCTTGTTGAGTGCTTCCGGCATGGCGGTGGCCGCCGCGTAAATGGCGAGCGTGAAGGCATAGACGATCAGCAACAACATGGTCGGATCGCGGCCGAGGCTGCGAAGCTCCTTCACGCCCAGATTGAATATATTGGCGACACGCATGGCTCAGCGCTCCTGCTTTTTCAGGAACAAGGCACTGAGACAGATCAGCACCGGAGCAGCGATGAGAAGCGGCACGAAGGAAGCCTGCAGATCGCTGAAATCGAGCGCCTTGGAAAAGGTGCCGCGCACGATGGTAAGGTAATACGTCGTCGGATAGACCTGCCCGATCAGCGCCCCCACACCTTCGAGCGAGGAGACGGGATCGATGAGGCCGGAGAATTGCGCGGCCGGCAGGATGGTGAGGATCGCGGTGCCGAAAATAGCGGCGATCTGGCTGCGCATGAGAGACGAGATCAGGAGGCCCATGGCGGTGGAGGACAGGACATAGAGAAACGTCGCCGCCGTAAGCGTGAGGACGCTTCCCTTCACCGGCACGCCGAAGAACAGGACCGCGAAGAGAGCCAGCAGCACGAAATTCAGCATGGCGAGCGCGACATAGGGAAGCTGCTTGCCGAGCAGAAACTCGAGCCGCGTGACCGGCGTCACATAGAGATTGACGATGGAGCCGAGCTCCTTTTCGCGCACGACGCTGAGCGCGGCGAGCATGGCCGGGATCAACATCAGGAGGAGCGGTATCACCGCAGGCACCATCGCAACGATGCTCTTCACATCGGGATTGTAACGAAAGCGCGTTTCGATGGTGACGAGGCTTGTCACCGGAATGCCCTCCTCCACCGCCTTCATTCTCAGCCATTGCGAATGCATGCCCGCGACATAGCCCTGAATCGTCTCGGCGCGCGTCGGCATGGCGCCGTCGATCCAGGCACCTATCTTGACCTGCCGCCCTCGTGCAATGTCACGCGCGAAATCCGGCGGTATTTCGATGGCAAGAGAAAGCTTGCCCGCGCGCATACGCCTGTCCAGATCGGCATAGTCGACAATCTCGGGTTCTTCCGTGAAATAGCGCGACCCCGCGATATTCAGCGTGTAGTCGCGGCTTGTCGTCGTGCGGTCCCGGTCGAGAACGGCGAAACTCATATCCTCGACATCGAGATTGATGCCGTAGCCGATCACGAACATCAACATCACACTGCCGATCAGCGCGAGCGTGGCACGGACCGGATCTCGTTGCAGTTCGAGCGCCTCGCGCCGCGTGTAGCTGAACATGCGGCCTGGACTGAAGCGGCGTCGCGTTGCCTTCTCCTCGGACACCTGCGCCTCGCCCTGCGCCAGTATATCGTGATCGAGCGGTGCGTCGCTGACCTCGCCGCCGGCACCAGCCTCCTTGAGGCAGGCGATAAAGGCATCTTCCAGCGTGGCGGCGGCATGGCTTTCGACGATGTTCGCGGGCGTGTCGCTGACGAGAACGCGGCCGGCATGCATCAGCGATATGCGATCGCAGCGCTCCGCCTCGTTCATGAAATGGGTGGAAATGAAGATCGTGACCTTGTCGCGCCGAGAAAGCTCCACCAGCATGCGCCAGAAATTGTCGCGCGCGACCGGATCGACGCCGGATGTGGGTTCGTCGAGGATCAGCATTTCCGGCCGGTGGATCATGGCAACCGCAAGAGAGAGGCGCTGGCGCTGGCCGAGCGGCAACTTCTCCGGCAGGAGATCGATGACGTCGGCAAGGCCGAAGCGCGATATCATCTCGTCGATACGCGACGGGATATCACTCGCGGGCACATCGAAGAGCCGCGCGTGAAGCTCGAGATTCTGCCGCACCGTGAGTTCGGTATAGAGCGAGAAGCCTTGCGACATATAGCCGACGCGGCGGCGGATGCCGATGCCGTAACTGTCGACCGGCTGGCCGAACAGCCATGCCTGACCCTCGCTCGCGGGCAGAAGGCCCGTCAGCATCTTCATCGTCGTCGTCTTGCCGCAGCCATTCGAGCCCAGGAAGCCGAAAATCTCGCCGCGTTCGATCCGGAAACTCACATTGTCGACCGCCGTGAAATCACCGAAACGCATGGTGAGGCCGCGTGCCTCGATAGCGATCTCGCCGTCAGCCGAGGCATCGCGTGGCGGAATGTCCACGGGGCGATGCTCGCGGCGCTTTTCTTCCGGCAGCAGCGCGATGAAGGCCGCTTCGAGCGAGGCGGCCCCGGTTCGGGCGCGGAGCTCGGCAGGCGTCCCCGTCGCAAGCACCTGCCCTGCATCCATCGCCGCCAGCCAGTCGAACCGGTCCGCCTCCTCCATATAGGCGGTTGCGACGACCACGCTCATTTGCGGGCGCTCGTCGCGGATACGCTGGATCAGCTCCCAGAACTGGCGGCGCGACAAGGGATCGACACCCGTGGTGGGCTCGTCGAGCACAAGCAGATCCGGATCGTGGATCAGCGCGCAGCACAGGCTGAGCTTCTGCTTCATGCCGCCTGAAAGTTTCTGCGCCGGGCGGTCCGCGAAGGGCGCAAGGCCCGTGCTTTCGAGAAGTGCCGCAATCCGGCGTTCACGCTGCGCGCGACCGTGACCGAAGAGACGGCCGAAGAAATCGATATTCTCGAAGACGGACAGAGTGGGATAGAGGTTCTTGCCGAGGCCCTGCGGCATGTAGGCGATGCGCGGGCCGATGGCACGGCGATGATCGGGCTTGCGCATGTCGCCGCCGAAAACCTCAAGGCTTCCCTGCTGCAGCGCGCGGGCACCGGCGACGAGCGAGAGAAGGCTCGATTTGCCGACCCCGTCCGGGCCGATCAGTCCGACCATTCCGCCTTCGGGAATATCGAGCGTGACGTTCCGCAGTGCATATTGCCGGCCATATTGCAGCGTGACATCCCGAAGACGCGCGACGGCCGGAGGGGCCGTCATTGGGGCAGCTTGACCTGCAACTCGGCCGGCCATTCGACGCGCGGATCGAGGCGCACATAGGCCATGCCGGGCAGTCCCGTCTTCACGTTGCGGATATGCTTGCGGAGAAGGTCGGGGTCGATGGAGGCCTTGACGCGGAACATGAGCTTCTCGCGCTCGTCCAGCGTCTCCACCGTCTTCGGCGTGAACTGCGCGACGTCGGCGACGAAAGTCGCTGTCGCGGGAATGACATACTGGGGCGCGGCGTCGAGCACGAGATGAACTTCCGCGCCGAGCGCGACGCGGCCCGCCGCATCGGTCGGCAGGAAGAACGTCATGTAGACGTCGCTGACGTCGATCATGTTCAGCACCTTGCCGCCCGCCGCCACGACTTCGCCCGGCTGCGTCACCCGGTACTGGATGCGTCCGTCGCGCGGCGCGAGCAAGGTGGCGTCTTCTATGTCGGCTTTGAGACGCTCGATCGTGGCGCGCCCGGCCTCTACTTCCGCCTCGGCGCCGATGACCTGCGACTTCGCGGTGGCGATGGCCGCATCCGACGCGGCGAGCTGCGCTTCGGCGGCGCTAACCGCCGCCTTCGCCGCTTGAAAGCGCGCGCGATCATCATCCAGCGTCTGGCGCGAGGCCGTGCCTTTGGAGGTGAGTTGTTCGGTGCGGTTGAGCCGGCTCTGCGCGGCGTCCAGCTCGGCACGGCGCTGCGCGACGACCGCCGTGGCGGCGGCTTTTTCCGCCTGCCGCTGCTCCACCTGGCTTTTCACGCTTTCGACGCCAATCACCGCCTGGTGCAACTGCGCTTCGGCCTGACGAAGCTGCGCTTCCAGCGAGGCGGTACCGAGCTTGACCAGTATCTCGCCGGCGGTAACGAAATCGCCTTCGTCCACGAACATTTCCTGCACCCGGCCGGGCGTCTTCGCGGCAATGTCGATCTCCACCGCCTCGATGCGCCCATTGCCGCTGGCGAAGCCTTCCGCGAGCCCCTCATTGTTGACGGATTGCCAGATGAAATAGGCGGCCACCGCTGCCGCAAGCGCCGCCCATGACCTCAGCAACATGGTTCGGTTCAGATACCGCATCCGCAAAGGATACGCTTTCTACGGAGAAAAATCACTGCGACACAAAGGCCCCGGTGCCTCAGCCAGCGGACAGATGAGACAGCATGGTTTACATTTTTTCTTCAACCCCCGGCGCGATCCGCCTGCCGGGCTTTGCCACGGCGGCGGAGGGCGGCATCAAGCCGGGCGCTTGAAGATCAGCGAGGTGTTGACGCCGCCGAAAGCGAAATTGTTGGACATGGCGAATTCGGCATCGATGTCGCGGAAGCCGCCGACGATGTAGTCGAGCTCGCCGCATTTCTCGTCGACGTTGCGCAGGTTCACATTGGGCGCGAAGCTTTTCTCGCGCATCATCTCGATGGTGAGCCAGGCCTCGATGGCGCCGCAGGCGCCGAGCGAGTGCCCGAAATAGCCTTTCAGCGAATGGATCGGCACGGCGGGGCCGAGGACGCGCGAGGTGGCGATGGTTTCGGCAACATCGCCCTGCAGCGTCGCGGTGCCATGGCCGCTGACGAAGCCGATGGCCTGCGCCGGCAACCGGGCATCGGCGAGCGCCAATTCAAGCGCGCCGCCCATGGTTTCCGATTTCGGATCGGTGACGTGCGAACCATCCATGTTTGTGCCGAAGCCGACGATCTCGGCAAGGATCGTTGCGCCGCGCGCCAGCGCATGTTCACGCTCTTCGAGAATGAGCGAGGCGGCGCCTTCGCCGATGACGAGGCCGTCGCGGTCGCGATCATAGGGACGCGGTGCGGTTTCGGGCGCATCATTATGGCAGCTTGTCGCAAAGAGCGTGTCGAAGACGATGGCCATGGTGGGGCAAAGCTCTTCGGCGCCGCCGGCGATCATCACATCCGCATGACCGTATTTGATGGCTTCGTAGGAATAGCCGACCGCCTGCGAGCCCGACGTGCAGGCCGACGACGTGGTGATGACGCGGCCCTGCAGGCCGAAGAAGATGCCGATATTGATGGCCGCCGTGTGGCTCATCATCTTGATGTAGCTCATGGCGCTGAGGCCGGTCGCCTCGCCCGTATCCATGAAATGGACGAAGCCCTTTGTCGGCTCGGTCGATCCATAGGAGGAACCGAAGGCGACGCCGGTGCGGCCTGAGGTGAGAACGGGATCTTCCGCAAGACCCGCATGACCGAGCGCCTGCTCCGCCGAATGCACGGCGAGCGCGGCGACGCGGCCCATGGAGCGCATCTTCTTGCGCGGAAAAATCCTGTCATGTTCGAAACAGGCGGCCGGTGCGCCGAGCCGCGTCTTCAAATCGCCGAGCCTGTCCCAATCGCCGATATAGCGGACGCCGGTGCGGCCGGCTGCCATGGCGGTACGGATCTCGCTCCATTCGCTGCCGAGCGGCGTGATCCCCGCCATGCCCGTTACCACCACCCGACGCATCAGCACATGCCCCCGTTTACCGATATGACCTGCCGCGTCATGTAGCCCGCCTCATCCGACAGAATGAAGGCGACGATGCCGGCGATCTCGTCCGGTTGCCCGAGACGCTGCATCGGGATCATCTTCAGGATTTCCTCGACCGGCGCCGCCTCGATCATAGCGGTTTCTATGACGCCGGGCGCCACGCAATTGACGGTGATCTTCCGCGTCGCGAGCTCGACCGCCAGCGCCTTGGTGGCGCCGATGATGCCGGCCTTGGCGGCGCTGTAATTCACCTGGCCGCGATTGCCGGTGATGCCGGAGACCGACGAAATGGTGACGACGCGGCCGCCATCGCGCCGCCTTATCATCGGCATGACGAGCGGATGGACGACATTGAAGAAGCCGCCGAGATTGGTATCGACGACGCCGTCCCAATCCTCGCCGGTGAGGGCGGGGAATGCATTGTCGCGCGCGATGCCCGCATTGAGGACGATGCCCCAATAAGCGCCATAGGCTGCGAGATCGGCTTCGAGGGCGGCAAGGGATGCGGCGCGGTTCGCAATATCGAAGCCGAGGATGCGCGCCGTGCCGCCGGCTTCCTCGATGGCGCGGCGCGTTTCGTCGGCGCCTGCCTTGTCGGAACCGTAATGCACGGTGACGGGGAAACCATCGCGTGCGACGCGGAGCGCGATGGCGCGGCCGATGCCCTTGCTGGCACCGGTAACGAGAATGCCGCGCTTTGCATTTTCGCTCATGTTGCTTCTCCCGGCATGTCGAACGAACCGTCTTCGGGCCGGTAGACATTGATGGTGGCGGTGACGCATTCCTCGCCGCCGATACGGATGACACCGTCGAAAGCCGCCATGCCGTTCTCGTTGAAAGTTAAATCGACGCGGACGCGAAGCGTTTCGCCGTCCGCAAAATAATGCCGCGTCGATTTATAGCGCCGTGTGCCGAGAAGAAAACCTATAGCGGGCGGCTCGCCGCTCCCGCGGCGGAGCTCGCCGTCATAGGCGGCAATCGTCTGCGCCAGATATTCAAGGCCGACATAGGCGGGAACGCCCGCGCCGGGGCGAAAGAAGGTGGCGTGTTCGGAGATCGTCACTTCCGAGACCGCATGGGTCTGCGACGCTTCGACCAGCCGGTCGATCAGCAGCATGGTGCCGCTGTGCCGGACGAGCTCGCCGATATGGGGAAACGCCTGCTGCATCACGCGCGCGCCAGGATGAGGGCGAGATTGTTGCCGCCAAAGGCATAGGAACAACTCATCATGTAGCGGCCTTCGACACGCTCGCCGGGACGATCGGTGAGATGAAGCACGGGAAGCGCCGGGTCTGCTTCGCCGTCCCAGAGATGCGGCGGCGCCTCGCCGCGCGAAAGCGCCATGGAGACGAATGCCGCCTCGCAGGAGCCCGCCGCGCCGAGCATATGGCCCGTCAGCGCCTTGGTCGAACTGCAGGGGAGATCGTCGCCGAAAATCCGCTGCGTGACCTGCGCCTCCATCGCATCGTTGAGGCGCGTCGCCGTGCCATGGAGATTGAGATAGGCAATGTCGGCGGCTTCAATGCCCGCATGACCGAGCGCCTGGCCGATGGCGAGCGCGGCACCGCCGCCTTCCGGGTCCGGCGCGCTCAGATGGTGGGCATCGGAGCTCTCACCCCAGCCGGCGATGCGGACGTCATTTTCTTCGCGCGTCAGCAGGAAGAGCGCACCGCCATCGCCGATATTGATGCCATCGCGATTTGTGCTGAAGGGATTGCAGCGGGCGGAAGAGATGGAATCGAGAACCGAGAAACCATTGAGCGTCAGGCCGCACAGCGTATCGACGCCGCCGGTGATGACCGCATCGCAGAGCCCCGCCTGCAGCAGGCGCGCGGCGCTGACAATGGCCTTGCCACCGGATGTGCAAGCAGTGGAGACGCCGTAGCAGGGGCCGCCCGCGCCCGTGACCGCCTGAACGAAGGCGGCGGGATCGCCAAGCTCGTGACGCCTGAAATGAAAATCATTCGGCCAGACGCCGCCCGTCATCTTCCGCGCCAGCGCATGTTCCCAACTCTCGATGCCGGATGTGCTGGTGCCGATCACGATGCCGACGCGGGACGGGCCGTACGCCGAAAGGGCTTCGTGGATTGCGGGCAGAAGCGGCAGAAGGCAATGATGGATGAGACGATTGTTGCGGCTTTCCCACTCGGCAAGTGCGGGAGGCAGGTCGGCAAGGGGAAAACGCAGCCGGCCGACAGGCGGCGTGCGGCCGTCGCTGAGTGTTTCCGTTTGCGCGAGCCCCGACGGATCGCCCGCGAAAAGCGCATCCGACACTTGTGCCCAATCCGCGCCAAGCGCATTGGCGACCGAGGATGCGGCGATGTAGACGGGCGCATTCATTCCGGCGCTACCCACTGGCTGTCGATGGCGAGCTGGTAATCATAAGCGAAATTTTCGAGCTGCGCCGAACCCTCCCAGGGGTTTCCCGTGGGCCGCCGTACCTCGACGAGAAGGTCGCCATTGCGGAAAATCCGCCGCGCGCCGCTGCCCGATGTAACCAGCGTTCCACCGGTGAGCGCCGCGCGGAGCGCCTCTTCCGGTGCATAGACCAGCATGAAATCGGCAAGGAGCCGCGCGGCTGGCAGGCTTTCCGGTGCGATACCGCGCCGTACGGCCACGGCGCCCTCATGCCATTCGATGGTCATGACCAAGGGACCGGAAGGCACGGTCATGGCGAGCGCGAAGCGCGACGGCGACGTTTCGATTGTGGCCTGAAAGCGATCCACCCTGCCGCCATGGCTTGCCCGGACGAGCTGCACCGCATTGGCGGAGGGACCGAAAGGCGGCACCTCGGGCAGCGTCAGCGAAACGCCCGGCGCAATCCGTTGCTGCGCGGGCAAGGGCGGCGCACCGGCCGCACAACCGGCGACGAGGAGCAATACCGGCAGAATGAAACCGATCAGCCGCACAACTCTTCCACCATCTTGAGATATTTGCCCGGCTCTCGGACAAAGGGGTTGGCCTCGTCCCAGGCGTAGCCGGCAAGCACCGAGGTGATCATCTTCTTGATCTGGTTCGCATCCGCCGGCTGGCTGAAGATAATTTTCTGCAGCGAGCCGTCATACCAGCCGCTGACATAGGCGCGGAAAGTCTCGACGCCTCGAGCAAGCGGCTGTGCGAACTCCTTGTCCCAGTCGGGCGTTTCACCCTTAAGCTGCCTGACAAGCGCATGCGTTGCGAGCGAGGCCGATTTGAGCGCGATGGTGACGCCTGAGGAAAACACGGGATCGAGAAACTCGCCCGCATTGCCGAGCAGCGCGTAGCCGGGGCCGGTGAGGCTGCTGACACGGGCGGCATAGCCCGATATTTCGCCAACATCGCGCACGCGGCGCGCATTCACGAGAAGCTCACCCATCAGACCGGATTCGGCGACAAGTGAGGCGAGCTGTTCCTCTCGCGTCGAACCATAGGGTGCAAGATGTTCGGGTTTACCGACGACGCCCATCGAACAGAGACCATCCGCCAACGGGATCATCCAGTACCAGATTTCGCTGTTTCGCGGATTGACCGTTATGAGGATCTTGTTCCGGTCGTATGCCTGTGGCGGGATGTTGTCTTCGACATGGGTGAAGATCGACATGCGATCGGGGAAGCCCGCTGGCGATTCAAGATCGAGAAGACGCGCCAGCACGCGGCCGAAGCCGCTCGCATCGAGAACGAAACGTGCGGTGATCTCGCGCTCATTGCCTTCTTCGTCGCGCACCGTGAGGCTGGGGGCAACGGGATCGGGCCGCATCGCGATGACGGTTTGTCCGAAGCTCACCTTCGCGCCCTTGCGCACCGCACCCTTTGCGAGGAGATCGTCGAACTTGTCGCGGCGAACCTGATAGGTCGTGCCCCAGCCATCCGAACTTTTCATACGGAAGTCGAAGCTCTCCTCCCTGTCGCCGTGACGGAACATGGCCCCGTTCTTGTGCTGGAAGCCAGCCTCGACGACATCGCGCAGCAAATCCGCTTCTGCGAGCCACTCCATGGCCTGCGGCAACAGGCTTTCGCCGATGGAGAAGCGCGGAAAATGCGCCCGCTCCAGAACCTCGACCGAAAAGCCCGCACCGGCCAGCATGGCAGCCGCAACCGAACCCGCCGGCCCGGCGCCGATAATCACGACATCAGGATTCACTTTCTTCCCCACCCGACACGCGCACGCTTCGTCCTCTCGCGAGGGGCGAAAGCGCCAGCGACACGAAAATGCCCACCGCCACGGTGACGCCGAAACTCTTTACGGGCAAGACCGAACTGAGGCCGAGGAGCCCGACCGAGATACAGGTCATCAAGGCGGCGAGGACGATGCCCACCCTGGTCCATTTACCATCTTCGCCGGGATGTTCGCGCTGGAAGATTGCATAATCGACCCCCGCGCCGACGACCAGAAAGAGGCCCATGGCGGAAAAGAAGGAAAAGGGCAGGCCGAGCAGCATGACAATGGCGGGAGTCACCAGAACCGCGAGAAGCGCCGGAACGAGGATGCGCAGAGCCGCGAGGCGGCGATAGATCAGAAGCAACATCAATGCGGTGGCGAAACAGGCGGCGGCGACGCCCAGGACGGCGAGACGGCGATAATCGGCGAAGAGGCCCGAATAGATGGAAACCGGATCGACCAGCTGCCATGCGCCCTCCCCGCCCGGTGGCAGGGGAAAGGCCCGCGCAACCGGCAGGATGGACCAATAGGTGCCGGAGGTTTCGCCTCGAAGCGCGGCGGCGAGCGGCGGGAGCGGCGCCTCCGCCCCGCGCTCATAGGGAGAGGCGTCTGCCACGCCGAGCGCCGCGGCAAGCGGCTGCAGATGGGGAGCGATGAGCCGCGCCTTCAGAAGATCCCCATCGCGCTGCCGCACGCCGGGTGAGGGGTCGATACGGCTGGCCGCCAGAATGACAGCTTCGCCGTCCTCCGGCGGAAGTGCGGCGAGCAAAGCCTCTTCGCGGGCAATGGCCTCCGCGGCGGAACCGCCGCGCACAAGAATGAAGGAGGTGGAGGGCGCGAAGCCCGCTAGCTCGCGCAGACGCGCTTCCTCTGCCGCGAGAACGGGAGAGGGCGCCTGCAGGCCGCGCACATCGTCCAGCACGCTGCCAAACCGCCAGCCCGCCGCGAGAAACAGAAGAACAACCAGCACGGCAACACCCAGCCAGCGCGGACGCGGTGTCCGGGCGAGCCAGACATCCGCATGGCGCGCGATCCAGGCAGCGCCCGGCCCCGTCGCCACGCGGCCGCCCTCGACGAAAGGCACCAGCCAGAGCGTGCCGGCCCATGCCGCGATGAGGCCCGCCATGCCGAAGACGGCGACCTGCCGGAAGGCCGGAACGGGAAAGGCGAGCAGTGCCGCAAAGGCGCCGATAGAGGTGAGCATGCCGAGCGTCAACGGTTTGAAGAGGCGCGCGCGGCGCGCGGCGCTCGAGCCGGGCGCTTCGCCAATGCCGGTGACGAGATAATAGGTGGTGTAGTCCACCACCATGCCGATCAGCGCGGCGCCGAAGACGAGCGCCATGACATGGATGCCGCCAAAGGCCAGAAGCGTGGCGGTGAGGCCGGTGACGAGCGCATAGACGACCATCGAAAGCGCGAGCGCCGGTGCACGAAACGACCGGAACATGAGCCAGTAGAGAAGGAGAATGGCGGCGAGCGTTATCCCGCCGATAGCTGAGACTTCCATGCGCGCCCGCTCCGCACCGTAAGCGGCGTGAAAGACGGCGCCTGCCCGCAAGAGCGCAAGCCCCTGCGGTTCCCATGCCGCGCGCCAGGCGGCGACGGCGCCGGCGATCTCGTCCTGCACATCGAGACGAAAGACCGAGGCTTCTATGCTGCCCGACAGCATACCCGCCGTTCCCGGCTGGAACGCGCGCGGCAGAAGACAGCCGAGCAGGCGGTTGGTGAGAAGGAAGGGATCGCTTTTCAGCAAGCCGCCTGCGCCGGTGCTTCCCGGCGCATACCACTGGCGCAGGGCATCGTTCGCAATGACCTCACCCTCTCGCGCCTCGAGAAGCGTCCGGTCCGCCGGACAGAGGAGCGATGCGCGATGCGCGAAGAACCAGCGCCAGAGTGCTTCGCCGTCGGCATCGGCGGCACGGAAATGGCCGGTCGCGGAAAGCACCTCGGAAAGATCGGCAAGGGCGGAGCGCCGCAAGGCCGCCGTACCGCCCTCTACGGCAAAGGCGACGCGGTTCGACGCTACCTCGTTTGCCCGGGTGACGGCGGCAGCGAGCGCGGGGTCATGCGTGTCGGCCGGAAGAAGCGAAATGATGTCGGTGTCGATGGCTCTTTCGATGCGGGTGGCGGCAAAGAGGAGAGCGGCAATAAACCCGAACGCGATCAGGAAAGCCGGCCACCGCGCCAGGCTCATGGCGCAACATCCGCCGGCGCGAACTCGATCACCTGCCGGTCGCCGCTTTCGCCGCCGATTTCAACATGCGTAACATCTTCGCAGCCACGCACCATAATCGTGCCGAGAACGGATTTCATACGTTCCTGAACCGGCGTCAGCATGATTTTCCACTCGCCGCTTTCAAGAATGACGGGCGGGGAAACGTCGAAGATCGTTTCGAGCTCGGTCCACTGGCCACGCATCAATGCAGCGGCGGCGCGCGCGATGCCCGCGCCCATATTGGCGGGACCGGCGCTTACCGGCTGCGGGGCGCCGCCATCGACGGCCTCGGTGATGCCCTCCGCCGTAATGACCGTTTCCACATCGAAAGGTTTCAGCATATGCCAGGCGATACGACCGTCTTCCGCGCGGAGCACGCCTTCCGATTTGAGCGGCCGCGACATGCCTTCGATATGACGCTCCTGCGTGAAGCTGCGCGTGACAGCCTCTTCGCGGATTTCGTCTGGCATGGGACAGGTCGCCGCCTGCGCGGGCAAGGCGAGCGGGACAACCGTGAGGCCGACGAGGAGCGCTCTTCTCATGCGAGCCACGGCGAAAGCTTCTCGCGCAGGACAGGAGGCGTTTCCCATTGCATTTCCTTCGTCGCGATGTCGAGCGCCACATGAACGGTATGGCCGCGGGTGATCTTGCGCCCCGATTCCGGATCGCGGATCAGGTAGTCGATTTTGAGGCGGTTTTCCCATTCGACGACGCCCGCCACAACCTCCGCGCGCTGCGCCAGTTCAAGCGGCCGGTAGTAACGGATATGCATGTCGATGACCGGCCAGGCAAAGCCGGAGTTTTTCATTGCCGCATAGCCATAGCCGATCTTCGTGAAAAGGGCCGCGCGGCCGAGCTCGAAATATTTGGCGTAGTTGCCGTGCCAGACGATGTTCATCGGATCGAGATCGTGAAAGTGAACATCGACCGGGGCGGCGGCGCTGACGATCGCCTTCATAGGCTCCCCCCTGCCCGCCCGAACGGCCAATCAAGCGTCCAAGCACCGCGATCGATACCGGCGCAAAGATCGCCAAGCAGGCGATCGAGCGGCCTGTCTTCCTCGATGAAGGGAATGGCGGCTTCAAGTTCCTCGACGAAAGCGGTGAGCGGGCCTTCAAGATCGGATGCCGCAATCTCGCCGCTGCGGAGGCGAAGCCTTATTGCCTGGCGGCAGGCGATGGCAAGGGCCGCTGCCACCTGTTCCGTGAGTTCGAGCACGCGCAGCGCGTCGCGCGCGGCGATGGTGCCCATCGAAACCTTGTCCTGATTGTGACATTCGGTCGATCGCGAAAAGACGCTGGCCGGCATGGTGAGTTTCAACGCTTCGGCGGTCCAGGCGGAGGTTGCGATCTGGAGCGCCTTCAACCCGTGATTGATGGCCGCGCGCGGACCTTCGACGCCCGAAAGATTTGCGGGGAGACCATTATTGAACCGCGTGTCGACGAGAAGCGTCATCTGCCGGTCCATCAGATCGGCGATGTTCGCAACGAGGTTTTTCAGACTGTCCATCGTGAAGGCGACATGGCCGCCATAGAAATGGCCGCCATGAAGAATGTCGCCGCTGGCGGGATCGATCAGCGGGTTGTCATTGGCGCTGTTGATTTCCGTTTCAAGAATGGTGCGGAAGGAAGGCAACATGTCCTCCAGCACGCCGATGACATGCGGCGCACAGCGGATGGAATACCGGTCCTGCAGGCGCGACGGCTCATGCCTGCGCGCGAAGGCGGCGAGATCGGCGCGAATGCGGGCGGCAACAAGCATCTGACCGGGATGCGGCTTTGCACTGTGAAGCCGCTCGTCGAAATGCGCGGGATTGCCCATCAAGCCCATGCAGACGAGCGAGGTGAGGCGCGTCGACAGCGCGGCGAGATGGATCGCCTTGGAGAAAGCGATGGCGCCGAGACCGGACATGACGGCGGTGCCGTTCATCACAGCCAGCGCCTCTTTCGGACGCAGCGCGATGGGCGCGAGACCTGCTTCACGGAACGCATCCGCCGACATCATCTCCCGTCCGTTGAAGCGGACCATCCGCTCCCCAGCCAGCGCACCCGCGACATAGCTGAGCGGCGTCAGGTCACCGCTCGCGCCGACCGATCCCTCGGCGGGGATCATGGGCAGGATGTTTTGCTTCAACATTTCGGCGAGGAGTTCGACAAGGCCGAGACTGACGCCGGACCAGCCGTGAACGAGCGAGGCAAGACGAACAGCCATGACCGCACGCGTTTCGGCTTCCGAAAGAATGCGCCCCGTGCCAACTCCGTGAAACCTTGTGAGGTGGAGCGGCAATTCGGCAATCAACTCGTCGGAGACAGGCGTCGTGCATGAATCGCCATAGCCGGTCGTGACGCCATAGATCATGCCATCGCGGCGGAGCGTCTCATCGACATGAGCGGCTGAGCGCGCGACAGCTTCCCGGAAGCCGGCACCGGCGCCGAGACGCGAGGGCGCGATGCCCGCCGCAATGGCACGGACATGCTCAATGGTGAGGCGCGTCTCGCCGAATACCACTTCACCGGAAATATCGTCGGCTACTGCGTCCACTTTACTGCCCCTCGAACTTGTCGGAAGAAACCGGCGGCTGGAGCCCCGCCGGACGCCAGAAATCGAAAAAATTGAACCATTGTAGCGGCGCGATACGCAAATGACTTTCCAGCCGTGCCGCATATCGCCCGACGGACAAGGCCAGCGCTTCTTCACGGCCTTTGCGCGGCAGTTCGATCCTGTCCGCGAACCGTTCGAAGCGGATGCGATGGCGTCCGCCCTCGCGAAGGCAGAAAAGCAGGTAGACCGGACATTTGAGCAGCCCGGCCAGAATGTGCGGACCTTGCGGAAAAGGCGCGGGCTCACCGAGAAACGGCACCCAGCTTATACGTTCATTGCCGCTGACGGGCACCCTGTCTGCAGCCATGACGATCCACTCACCCCTCGCGATCGCTTCCTGGAGCAGGATTGCCGTGTCCGGCCCGACCTCGGTCACCTGAATGACCCGGACGCTGGCCGAGCCCGAAACCTCACCGATAAGACGGTTGAAACGGACGGCGTGGGCAGTGTGCACCAGCACGTTGACGCGCCAGCGGTCGCCCAGCGTCGCCAGAGCGCGAAGGATTTCTGGGTTGCCGAAATGTGCCGTCAGCACCACCGCGCCCTCGCCGCCTTGCTTGGCAGCGGCGAAAGCGCCCTCATCCACACCGTCGACGGCCGAAGGCGGAATGTTGCCTGTCCATGCGGCAAGCTTGTCGACGGCTGAAGAGGCGAATGTGAGGAAATGTCGGAACGACAAAAGCCAGTTCGGCTTCGAAGCGATGAGACCGGCGGCATGAGCGCGAGCGAGATAGCCGAGAGAACCGCGCCGCTGCTCCGTACCTGTGAGAAAGAAGAAGAGCACGACCGGCGACATGACGGCCAAAGAGCCGGTAGACAAGGCCGAGGAGCCAGAGCCCCGCATAGCTGCCACGTTCGCCTATGGCGGCCCAGTGAGATGAAGAGCGGGAGGACGAAGGAGAGAGACCGAGCATGCGGGAAAGAAGGATGCCGGGCAGCCGCGCAAGCATGAGAAAGAACAGCTTGGCGTGCATTCCGGAAAGACGCAGATTATCGTCCCACATCGCAAAATTGGAATGATTGCCGGCGGGATAGGTAACGGCGACCGGAAGCGTCACGACATCCACGCCGCGCCAGACGAGGCGCACCAGTATCTCCGTGTCGAACGCCATACGCCGGGAAATGCCGGCAGCACGCGCCGCGGCAAGTGTCTCGGCCACGGGATAAACGCGGAAGCCGCACATGCTGTCGACGATGCGAAAGGAAAGCGTGTTCACGGCTACCCAGAAATGCGTTATCCAGCGGGCGATGCGCCGGCTCTGCGGCACCGTTTCGTCATAGACCGGCTCGCCCGTGACGAGGGCATGGGGATGCGTGCGGGCGGACGCCAGCAGATCCGCCACGCGCGCGAGATCGTGCTGGCCATCGGCGTCGACTTGCACCGCATGCGTAAAGCCGCGCATCTCGGCGCGGGCGAGACCATCGAGCACCGCAGCGCCCTTGCCGCCATTCACATCGCGCCGGCACAGCTCCACGCCATCATGCGATGCCGCGAGACAGGCAATGCGCTGCGCGGCATCGGGCGCATTTCCATCATCGACGATAATGACAGGCAATCCTTGCCCGCGCAGAAACTGGACAATCCGGCCAAGTGCCTCCGTGTGCTTGTATGTCGGAATGACCGCACATGCGTTTACGCCATTCACGGATCGCTCCTGAGCGTGCCACTCGCCACGACCTCGCCGTCAATGCTGTATTTGAAGTCGAGGCGCGAACCGCTTCTCTCGAGCGCCAGCGATATGCGCTCTTCCGGCTGCATGACGCGTTTGAACTTGATGCGGGACATTTCCCTTCCATCGAAAACGGAGCCCCATATCCGCTCGGCAAATTTCGCCGCGATGTGAAGCTGTGCAACGCCGGGAAGGATCGGCTGATCCGGGAAATGGCCTTCGAACCAGCGGAGGTCCGGCTGCAGGCGAAGGTCGAACCGGGCACTGTCGCCATCGACATCGCTCGCATCGATTTCCGGCAGCTCAGGCGAGACGAAGAGCGCGCGGAGATCGGCTGCGACACGTTTTCCCTGCGCATTCTCGGGGAGCCGGGAAATGAAACGCCAGTAGCGCGGCTGCTCCATAGATTCAAGGCGCGATTTGAGCGCGGTGCGCAAATGACGGGAGAAGCGAAAACGGCCCATACGCGCGAGCAGAGCATCGCCCTCGGCCGTCAGCACCACGGCGGCGCCAAGCGCACCCTGCCGTGCGGGGAGGTCGATAGCCGCAGCGTCCGAGACTTCCGGTTGCGACTTCAGCACGTCCTCCACGCGCGGCAGCGACACCCGCTTGCCCTCAACTTTCACGATACGGTCGAGACGGCCCTTGAGCACGAAACGGCCATCCTCACTTATCTCAACCGCGTCCCCCATGGAGAGAAAACCTTCATGGCCGGTGAAGGGCGACCTGACCGCAAGCGCGCCTTCGTCATCGGAGCGAATCTCGACCTCGGGCATAGGCGTCCAGGGAATACCCGCAGCGCTTTGTTGCCTCCAGGCGACGCCCCCCGTTTCCGTGCTGCCCAACACCTCGACAGGGATAACGCCAAACTGCGCGCCTGCATTCTGCGCGTCCTGGAGAGAAAGCGGTCCGCCCGAGGAAAAAATCGCCGCAGGTACGACAGGCAAATGGACGGCAGCGGGTATCCGCGACAGATGGGCGGGGCTCGATACAATGACGCCGCCGGGCTCCAGCCACGCCGCCACCGCTTCCCATGTTTCGAGTTGCGGCGAAAAAATCCGCGCCCCCGATGAGAGCGGCCAGAGAACGCGAAAAAGCATTCCGTATATATGCTGGTGCGAAACGGTTCCGGCGACCGCACCATCCGGCGCGCCCCATTGGCGGCGCAGCACCTCAACTTCCGCCGCGAGTTGATGCAGCGACTTCATGCAGAGCTTGGGCTCGCCGGACGAGCCGGAGGTGAAGAAAGAAACCCGGCCATCCGGCAGAGGCGGAAGGACCGCGTCCGCCTCATCCGGCACGCAGACAGAGGCCGGGATCGCATTCACGCCGTACAGATCGCTCACGAAGGCGGCGCCGCCGGCACCTATTTCGCGCAGATAATCCGGCGCGGCATGTCCGGGCAGGCGCACTTCGCGGCCGGCGGCAAGTGCGCCGGCGAAACCTGCGATGAAGTTCGCGGCATCCTCGCAATAGAGAACGACAGGCGCCTCGCCTGCGCCGAGATACTCTGTGACACGCCGCGCGGCTGCGCGAATACGCCCCGCCGTCGCCGCTCGTTTACCATCTGTGGCAACGAGCGTTTCAGGTGCTGCGGTGGACAGAAAATGCCAGAGACTTTCCATCATGCCGGCCCGTTCCGCGCGCGCACGCGCCGGCGTACGGTAAACTCGATTGCGAAGAGAGAGCCTGCAAGAAGATAGCTGATGAAGCCGTTGTAAAGCCCCCAATAGAAAAGGTCGCCCTGTTGCACGGTCCACAAGGCGACGATAGCGTTCAGCGCGAAAAACCCCACCCAGACATAAGTGACTTTCCGGGTGTAGCGCACACCCCGCATGTCGAGATCCGGCTCCATGATCCGGGCGAAACGCTCGATCATGCTCGGAGGGCGGAACAGGGTAACGACAAAGGCGACAAGCATCGTAACGCTCATAAAGACGGGATAGAGCCGCGCCGCAAGGTCGGGAGCCACCGTGCCGACAGCAAGCACACCGGCGGCAACGGCGACGAGACAGATCGTCATTGCAAGAGGAACGGGCACCGCCCGCGGAAGGAGAATACGCGCGGCAATGCAGCCTACCAGCGCAACGATGATGGGCCAGGGTCCTATCCAGCGCAGACCGATCGCCGTTGCCATCGGGATGAGCAGCATCGCGATCGTCAGGGCCGTAGCCCAGGGATCAGGCCGCCTGGCCGAGAAGCTCATGAACCTGGTCGATGACATCGCGAACCGTCCGCACCGAGCGGAACTGTTCCGCTGAAACCTTGCGGCCGATAAATTCCTGGAGTTTGAGAATGAGGTCGACTGCATCGATGCTGTCGAGATCGAGATCATCCGACAGGTGGGCATCGAGCGAAATCCGCTCTTCCGGGATTTCGAAGAGTTCGATCAGAAACCCTTTCAGCTTCTCGTAAATTTCATCCCGGTTCATGAACCTGCCCCTGCTGCTGCCGCGTGATAAAGCGCGCCAATGCCCTCACGCTTGAGAAGTGACCGGCAAGATCTTCATCCTTCGAGTCGATCTTCACGCCAAACGTCTTCTGAATTTCGATACCGATTTCGAGAGCATCGATGGAATCGAGCCCGAGCCCTTCCCCGAAAAGCGGCTCTTCCTCGTCAATGTCCTGAGCGGAAATATCTTCCAGATTCAGCGTCTCAACGATGAGACGCCGAATTCGATCTTCGATCCGTTCCATGCCCCACTTCCCCCGTCAGCCACTCGGCCAGAAAATCGTTCAGACGCCGCGCGGCAATAGATGGCACAGATTCACCTATATAAGCCCCGGTTTCAACCAATCCGTGCACCGTGATGGTAAAATGCATGCGGCGCGGGGGAATCTCGTACCATTTCTGACCCTTCATCAGGGTCGGCGGTTCGCACCTTATGGTAACCAGACGTATCGGCGAGCCGGCCCGGATCGCGATATTCGCCACGCCACGCTGCAGTTTGACAGGTGCGTCCGGAACCGTGCGGGAGCCCTCAGGGAACACGATAAGGTTGTGTCCCTGGGCGAGCATACGTGCACAATCCGCGACAAGCGTCTCCGCATCGCCGTCGTTACGGATATAGCCGGTTGCATTAACCACGCCGCGCATGAAGGGGTTGCGCCAGATGTCCGCTTTCACGATGCATTGCGAGCGGCGCATCAGCGACATCAGCAACACGACATCGAGAAGCGTCGGATGGTTCGCGACAACGAGCACGCCCTCGTCCGTAGCCAGCGCCTCCGCATTATGCACCTCGAAATCGAGGACACCCATCACGATCATGAAATTCCGGTGCAGGCGAAACATGATGTGCACGAGGCGCTGCGCATGGGCGGCCCGCCTTTCGCGATCCCTGACCACGAGGTTCATCAGCGGGAAGACCGTGAGTGACAGGACAAGACCGCCAATGCCGAAAAAGAAAAAGGAAAGCCCCGTCCCGAAGAGCCTCCAGAAATAATCAAGCCGCTTCATCGGAGGATTTTCCCAAACGCCACAGCGATCCTTGCGAACGCCATGACAACGCGGGCGCATCGGAGCAAAGACTGTCCACGAGCCGTCTTACAAGAAGTTCCGCAGGCGGATTTTCGAGCGCCGCGGGAGATGCGTCCCCGGCGGCGCTACGCGTAATCGAGACCGCGCGCGCCTCTCCGGGCTCGGCAGAGAGCCGCAGCGCGAATGCGGCACCGCCGGCATCCTCATCTGCAAACTGACGGTAGATGTCGGGCAGCGGAAGATCGGCAAAGACAAGCACAAGCCGGAGATGCGGCCGCTCTCCGAGGCGAAGCCATGCTTCCGCAAGGCCCGCCGAGAAAGTTTGCGCACCGGCGGCAATCGCCGTATGGCCGATCCGCGCCTTGCGAGCGAGATCGAGCACGCCCGGCACCGCATTATGCACTGACATCGAAAACCCCGCAGGCGACATCGGTTCGGTTGCAACAAGCGCCGCCAGCAATTGATGCGCGAGCGAGAGGTCGCCATAGCGCGAACAAAAGACAATGTCCGCGTCTCCTTCCGGAGCTATGCCGAGGCCGCAGGCAACCCCCATGCGCGCAAGCGGACCAAGGCGGCGTCTCAACCCCGCCGGAATATCCGCGTCGGCCGCACAAGCACCGAGCCGCACCGGCGGTTCGCCCGGCGCATCTGCAAGCATCGCCGCCCAGGATTCGACAAAGACGGCGGACAGGCCTGCCGGACCGGGCATTGCGCGATCGGATTGCATCGCTCCCTCCCCGGAACGCTTTACCAAGCCGGCACCGGCATCGCCTCCGTCGCCGGCTTCGGCCGGAGCTACTTCGCCAGTTTGACGACTTCACCCTTGAGGGCGACGCCAGACATCAGAAAGCCAACGCGGCATTCATATTCCGTATCGCTCTTGCGTTCCTTGCCGTCATAGACGCTGACGATGTTGATCACCGCGTTGCCCCCGCGCAGCTGCGCCTGATGCTGCAACTCGATAAAGGTCGACAGCGCCACATGCTGACAGGTTTCGGCATCCGACTTGGCGAAGGCATTCGTCTTCTTTCTTGAGGTGACGGTGCCAAGGGATTCCACGACTTGCGGATGGGCCGTATCGCCGAAATAGAAACCGACCGAACCGTCGAGCTTCTCTCGCGCGGCAGGTGTTTCGAGCGCCGGCTTGACCGGCATCATGACGATCTTGTCCGCCGCGCCGGCTGGCAGGACGCCAAGCCCGACAGCAAAGCCGCAGGCGGTTAAAAGCAACCGAACGGAATAATGGAAATTTCTGCTCACGACCCACACCCCCCGTGCCGAGCAACAAATCTCAGATCAAACTCGGGCATGACCGGATAATTATCAAGCCGTAAGTGGCGGAGAGGGTGGGATTCGAACCCACGGTACCCTTGCGAGCACGCCGCATTTCGAGTGCGGTACTTTCAACCACTCAGCCACCTCTCCGCAGAGGACGGGCAGGGCCTCTGGGCCGCCCGTAGGGTCGAAACGGCGCGGAATGTAGACGCGACACCTCGCTTGCACAAGACCGGATCTCGGCCCCAAAGCAGGCAGTTGGGCGAAGTTCCCGCGTCCTGCTAGGATGGCGCCATGAGCGACACCCGGAGCGAACGCGAAAAGCCCGTCCCTGCGCCCCTGCCGCGCACCCGCGTGGCCGCCGCATGGGCCGTACATGCCTTCACGGCCAGCGGCGTCGTCACCGGGCTCCTGGCCATTGCGGCGTTGATCGCGGGCGACCTTCGCCTGGCTCTCCTCTGGCTGGGAGCAGCCCTCATCATCGATGGCTTTGACGGGCCAATGGCTCGCCGGGTCCGGGTCAGCGAATACGCCCCTCGTTTCGACGGTGCGATACTGGACCTCGTGATCGACTACCTGACCTACACGGTAATACCGGCGCTGCTCATTTTCCGCTTCGGACTGGTGCCGGACGGCTGGGGCATTCCCGCTGCCGCCTACATTATGACAACCTCGCTCTATTGCTTCGGCAACAGGGAAATGAAGACCCCCGACAACTATTTTTCGGGCTTTCCCGCCGTCTGGAACATGGTGGTTCTTTACTTTTATATCGCCGGAACCGGCCCTTGGCTCAATCTCGCGGTCATCGCGGTCCTGGGCATCCTCACCTTCGTGCCCCTGAAATTCGTCCATCCGTTCCGGGTGGTTCATCTGCGGGTACCGACTTTGCTCGCCACCGCGATATGGGCCGCCGCCACCTTCTGGCTGGTATTTCAAAGCGTACCGGGGATCTCCCTGGCCGCTACCGCCCCACTCGCTTTCTGGGCCTTCTGGGCAAGTTCTCTTTATTTTCTCTGCCTGTGCGCCTGGCGCAGCTTCCGCAAGGCGGCAGCGGCCTGAAAAGCCTTGAAATCGGCCATTCCAGCGCGATTCCATCGCTTGACACTCCGACCTCCCCCTGTATATTGCGCGCCAATTCGGCCCGTGCCGCTCCAACAGGCGGCGCGCCGGTCTTTATTTCGTTAAATGGTGGATTTACCGATGTTCGCAGTCATCCGGACCGGCGGCAAGCAATACAGGGTCGCGAAAGACGATGTGCTCGAGGTTGAGCGCAACGGCGGCGAAGCCGGCGACAAGATCGACCTCGAAGTCCTGATGCTGGGCGGCGAAGGCGGCACGCTCAAAGTCGGCGCGCCGCTCGTCGATGGCGCCAAGGTCAAAGCCGAGATCGTCGAACACACGCGCGGCCCGAAGATCACGATCTTCAAGAAGCGCCGTCGCCAGAACTATCGCCGCAAGAACGGCCATCGCCAGGATCTGATGCTCGTCAAGATCCTCGACATCGCCGGCTAAGCGGCACGCAGGAGTAGAAACATGGCCCATAAAAAGGCAGGCGGTTCATCCCGCAACGGTCGCGATAGCGCCGGCCGCCGTCTCGGCGTGAAGAAGTTCGGTGGCGAAAGCGTCATTCCGGGCAACATCATCATTCGCCAGCGCGGCACCAAGTGGCATCCCGGCCGCAATGTCGGTATCGGCAAGGATCATACGATCTTCGCGAAGTCGGAAGGCGTTGTGGAATTCCGCAACGGCAAGAACGGCCGCTCGTTCGTATCGGTTGTCGTTCCGGCAGAGATGCCGGCCAAGGCGGCTGACTGATATCGAGGTGTACGCCACCTCGGGTGGCGACCATCGGAATATAGAGAGGGAGATGGGCCGCCATCTCCCTTTTTTCATGCCCTTTCGGGATGACCCCGATGCAGGAAGAACTGAAGACGGAACAACTGCTCCTGAGACCGCTGCGCGAGACCGACGCCGAAAGGCTCGCCGGCCTCGCCAACAACTGGAATATCGCGCGGATGCTCTCCCGCATGCCTTATCCCTACGCACTCAATATGGCGCAGGACTGGATCGCCCGCACGGCGGCGGAACGCGCCGAGGGTGAGGAATTCGTCTACGCGGTGACGAACGGCGAAGGCTTCATAGGCACCTGCGGAATCCAGGCCCATGCAAACGGCACACATGAGATCGGCTACTGGATCGGCGAGCCTTACTGGAACCGCGGCTATGCGACCGAGGCGGCCCGAGCCGTACTTGCAGACGGGATTACCCGCTTCGGTGCGGAAACGATCGTCTCCGGGCATTATTGGGAGAACCATGCTTCGGGCCGCGTACTGACGAAGCTCGGCTTCCGCTATACTGGCGAGGAATATCGCTGGTGCGCGGCACGACAGGAAAAAGTTCGCTGCCTCACGATGCGGCTGGCGCGATTGGACAATTGAGATGAAGTTCCTCGATCAGGCGAAAATCTATGTCCGCTCCGGCAATGGCGGCGCCGGCTGCGTGAGCTTCCGGCGTGAGAAGTTCATCGAGTTCGGCGGACCGGACGGCGGCGATGGCGGCAGGGGTGGCGATGTCATCGTCGAATGCGTCGAGGGCCTCAATACACTGATCGACTACCGCTTCCAGCAGCATTTCAGGGCGAAAACCGGCACGCATGGCATGGGCAAGAACCGCGCCGGCGCGAACGGCGCCGATGTGGTGCTGAAGGTGCCCGTCGGAACGCAGATTTTCGAGGAAGACGAGGAAACGCTGATCGCCGACATGACGGAAGTCGGCCAGCGCATCGTGCTGCTGAAAGGCGGCAATGGCGGGTTCGGCAATGCCTACTTCAAGAGTTCCACCAACCAGGCGCCCCGCCGCGCCAACCCCGGCCTTGAAGGCCAGGAAAAGACCATCATCCTGCGGCTGAAACTCATTGCCGATGCCGGGCTGGTCGGCCTGCCCAATGCCGGCAAATCGACATTCCTGGCCGCCGTGAGCGCCGCGAAGCCCAAGATTGCCGACTATCCCTTTACGACACTGACCCCCGGCCTTGGCGTCGTAACGATCGACACCCGGAGCTTTGTGCTGGCCGACATTCCCGGCCTCATCGAAGGCGCGCATGAAGGTGCAGGCCTTGGCGACCGCTTTCTCGGCCATCTCGAACGCTGCAGCATCCTCATCCATCTGGTCGACGGCACGGCGGAAGACGTCGCGGAGGCCTATCACATCATTCGAGGCGAAATCGAAGCCTATGGCGCCGGACTGGAAGACAAGCCGGAAATTCTCTGCCTCAACAAGATGGATGCCTTGAGCGAGGAAGAGCGGGAAGAAAAGCTCGCGCTTCTTGCAGAAGAGAGCGGCAGCGAGGTCCGCCTGCTTTCCGGCGTATCGGGCGAGGGCGTGAAGGAAGTGCTCCGCCTTGCCGCCGACGAAATCTGGAAGACGCGCGCCATGGAAAAGGCGGAAGCTGCCACGGGTGAGGAAGAAGAAGGCTGGAAACCATGAGCGCTCAATCGACGGGTGCATCTCTCGCTACCGCGCAACGCGTTGTCGTTAAAATCGGCTCAGCGCTGCTGACCGATCCCGAAACGGGCAAGCTGAACCGCACCTGGCTGCAGGCACTGGTGGAAGACGTGGCGCGGATGCAATCGCGCGGACAGGAAATGCTGATCGTTTCCTCCGGCGCGATCGCGCTCGGCCGGCGCGCATTGAAGCTCCCGCCCGGCAAGCTGAAGCTGGAGGAAAGCCAGGCCGCCGCCGCCGTGGGCCAGATCGGCCTTGCCCATGCCTTTCAGGAAATACTTTCCGCCTATGGCTTCTCTTGCGCGCAGATCCTTGTGACGCTTGAAGATACGGAAGAACGCCGCCGCTACCTCAACGCGCGTTCGACGATTTCCACACTGCTGAAATTCCGCGCCGTTCCGGTCATCAATGAGAACGACACGGTCGCAACGAGCGAAATCCGCTATGGCGATAATGACCGCCTCGCGGCACGCGTCGCCAGCATGGTTTCGGCCGATTGCCTGATCCTTCTGTCGGATGTCGACGGGCTCTACACCGCCCCGCCCCATCTTCCCGGCGCGCGCCACCTCGCCGAAGTGGCCGAGATCACGCCGGAGATCGAAGCGATGGCGGGCGATGCGGCGAGCGAATTTTCACGGGGCGGCATGAAGACCAAGATTGCCGCCGCTCGCATCGCGACCGAATCCGGCGCACGCATGGCGATCGCGAACGGACGCGGCCTGCATCCCCTCAAAGCATTGGAGGAAGGCGCGCGCTGCACCTGGTTCGCCGCGCATTCGACGCCGGTGGCCGCCCGAAAGCGCTGGATATCCGGGTCGCTGAAGACGCTCGGCACCATTTTGATCGACGACGGCGCGGTGCGGGCTCTCACTCAGGGCCGAAGCTTGCTTCCCGCCGGCGTAACAGGCGTCGAGGGCGAGTTCGGCCGCGGCGACGCCGTCAGCGTGCGCGACGGCGCGGGCGTCGAAATCGCGAGCGGTCTCAGCGCCTATTCGAGCGGGGACGCGCGGGCCATCATGGGCCATTCGAGCCACGAAATAGAGGAACTGCTCGGCTATTCGGGCCGCGCGGAAATGATCCATCGCGACGATCTGGTACTTAAAAGGGCTGAAATTCGCGAGCGCGATCCCCATTAAATAAGCCAAGTTGAAACTCTTCCGCCTGCCTGAAATACTCGGGCGGCTCTCTGAACAACAGGTAGTGCAAGTGAATATCCTGAAAATGAACGCTGACAGGCAGGATGTTTCTCTTCTGATGGAGGAGATCGGCGTCGCAGCGCGCAGCGCCTCGCGCTTGCTCGCACAAGCCCCGACCAAGCAGAAGGACGCCGCGCTGCTCGCCGCCGCCATGGCCGTGCGCGCCAATATCGACGATATTCTGGCGGCGAATGCCGAAGATGTGGCCGACGCGGTGAAAAGCGGCACCGCGCCCTCGCTGATCGACCGCATGACGCTCGACACGAAGCGCATCGAGGCGATCGCGCGCGCGCTTGAGGAGATTGCTGCCCTGCCCGATCCTGTCGGCGCAACAATGGCTGAATGGGACCGGCCGAACGGCCTCCACATTTCGCGTGTACGTGTACCGCTGGGCGTCATCGGCATCATTTATGAAAGCCGGCCCAACGTCACCGCCGATGCCGGCGCGCTGTGCCTCAAATCCGGCAACGCTGCGATCCTGCGCGGCGGCTCGGACGCCATGCGTTCGAGCCAGGCCATCCACGCCTCGATCCTCGAAGGCGTCATTGCGGCCGGCCTGCCGGAAGCGGCAATCCAGCTCGTACCGACGAGCGACCGCGGCGCGGTGGGTGAAATGCTGAAGGGGCTCGGTGGAAATCTCGACGTGATCGTACCGCGCGGCGGCAAGAGCCTCGTGGCCCGGGTGCAGGAAGAAGCGCGCGTGCCTGTGTTCGCTCATCTCGAAGGCGTCTGCCATGTCTATGTCGATGGCGAAGCCGATCTCGACATGGCGCGCAACATTGTGCTGAACGCGAAGCTTCGCCGCACCGGTGTTTGCGGCGCAGCTGAAACGCTGCTGGTGGATGAAGCCTGCGCGGCGACGCATCTCGCGCCGCTGGTGGCAGCACTGATCGCGGAAGGCTGCGAGGTGCGCGGCGACGAGGCGGCACAAAAAGCCGATCCCCGCGTGAAGCCTGCAACGGAAGACGACTGGTACACCGAATATCTCGACAGCATTATCGCCGTCCGGGTGGTCAAGGGCGTCAAGGATGCGATTTCCCATATCGCGAAATATGGCTCCAGCCACACGGAAGCGATCGTCACCGCCAACCAGGTGACAGCCGACAGATTTCTCGCGGAAGTGGACAGCGCCATCGTGCTGCACAATGCTTCGACCCAGTTCGCCGATGGAGGCGAGTTCGGCATGGGAGCGGAAATCGGCATCGCAACCGGCAAGTTCCATGCGCGCGGCCCGGTCGGCGTCGAACAGCTGACAAGCTTCAAATATCTGGTGCGCGGTAGCGGCCAGGTCCGGCCCTGACGGCCGCCGCGTGGCACGCCGCGAGCTGCTGACGCCGGGGCTCAAGGTCGGGCTACTGGGCGGCTCCTTCAATCCCGCCCATGAAGGGCATCTGCATGTAACGCGGATGTGTTTGCGCGCGCTTGGACTCGACCGGGTCTGGTGGCTCGTATCGCCTCAAAATCCGCTGAAATCCGATGCCGGCATGGCTTCCTTCGACCGCCGCCTCGCCTCGGCGGAGAAGATGGCGCGCGACCCCCGCATCTGCGTCAGCGATATCGAAGCACGGCTCGGCACACGCTACACCGTCGACACGCTCGCCGCCCTCACATCGCGTTTTCCGCAAATCCGGTTCGTCTGGCTGATGGGAGCCGACAATCTGATCCAGCTGCCGCATTGGGCCCGCTGGCGGGACATCGTCCAGACCGTGCCCATTGCCGTCTATCCGCGCCCTGGCTTCACGCTGAAGGCACGGTTGTCGCCCGCCGCCACAGCATTGCGCGACGTCACCCTCGATGCGACGGACGCCGCCCTTCTGCCTTTGCTCACGGCGCCTGCGCTCGCATTTCTCGACGGGCCCGAAAGCAGCCAGTCGGCGACATCGATCAGAGAGCGTGGCGGCTGGTCGTTGCGGTAAAACTGCATCGTCACCGCGCTTTTCCAATACCGTCATTGAATTGAGGCATATTGAGCCTTATTCTATCGGTGTCGGCGCGTGTGTGGGCTGGCAGTGGTAAATGTGCGGTATGCGAAAACAAGGAGCCTGTTCCTGAACAGACAGTCACCGGACCTCAAGGTCCTCAAGTCCGAAAGGACAAAGCCCGCAAGGGCCAGTGAGAAGGCCACCGCCGAAAAGGCGAAAAAGGCCGATGCCGGCAAATCTTCGGAGATGCTCGCTCTCGTGCTCGAGAGCCTGGACGAAGACAAGGCCGAAGACGTGGTTTCCATCGATCTGACCGGAAAGACACCTATCGCCGATCACATGGTGGTCGCGAGCGGGCGGTCGCAGCGCCATGTCGGCGCGGTAGCCGACCATCTCGTGCGCCGCCTGAAAGAGGCGGGTTTCGGCACGTCCCAGGTCGAAGGAATGAAACAAGGGGACTGGGTGCTCATCGACGGCGGAGACGTGATAATCCATGTCTTCCGGCCCGAAGTACGCGAGTTCTACAGACTGGAGAAAATGTGGTCCGCCGATATTCCGGCCGACCAGCTGGCCGTCTGAGGCAATAGCCCCCTCAGACGACGCCGGCACTTCTCTCCGCGTCCGCAATTGGCCGGCGCCATGCCGGACGGGGGAATATGCGCGTCCAAATCTGCGCCGTGGGCCGGCTGAAGGCCGCACCTGAAAAGCATCTTCTCGACGATTACATCTCGCGCCTCGACGCCACAGGACGCGGAATCGGCATTTCCGCGCTGCCGGTCTGCGAGGTGGAAGAGAAGCGCCGCCTTCAAGGCTCGGAGCTGATGGAACGGGAAGCGGAACTTCTGCTCGCGGCCATCCCGAAGGGCGCACTCATTATCGCGCTCGACGAGCGGGGCCGCATCGAGACGAGCGAAGCCTTCGCCAAACGGATCGGAACATTGCGCGACAGCGGCGCCGCCGACCTCGCTTTCCTGATCGGCGGTGCAAACGGCCTTGCGCCTGCGCTGCGGGAACGGGCGTCCCATGTGATGGCTTTCGGCGCAATGACATGGCCGCATATGCTGGTCCGCGTCATGCTCGCGGAGCAGCTCTACCGTGCCGTAACGATACTCTCCGGCCACCCCTATCATCGCGCCTGAAAGGGAACCGCGACGGCATGCGCGCGCAAGTGGACACGTTGCGGCGCTTGCACTAGTTTTCAATATCGCTCGCAGATGAGCGCGGCGATTCGAGCCGCTTTTACTGGCTCGCGGATTATCAAGATTATCATGGCTGCAATGACCGGCGTTCGACCTCTTGTCCTTGTCTTGCTGGACGGCTGGGGTGTCCGGACGGAGCGCGAAGGCAATGCGCTCGCGACAGCGCGCACACGCATATATGACCGCCTCGCGGCGGCTTCCCCGCAAAGTCTGCTGAGGGCGTCCGGCGAGGCTGTGGGCCTGCCTTCGGGGAAACCAGGCTATGCGCAGGCCGGCTACGCGGCACTCGGTGCTGGACGGCCCATAGAACCGCCGGCCGCGCGCATTACTCCCGCCTTTCAACATGACGGCTCCGCGGATATTGCCGCGCATCCGGTTCTACGTGATCTCATCTCCCGCGTGCGTCCGCTGGGCGGGGCCGTTCACCTGATCGGCACGATGACGCCTTCGGGCATTTCCGGCCATCAGCGCTATCTTGCCGTGCTCGCCGCACTTCTCAGCCATGAGGGCGTCAAGGTCTGGGTTCATGCCGTGATGGACGGCCAGGACACCCGCGCCCAGAGCGGGATCGAACATCTTTCGGAATTCCTCGACGACATAGCAGGCGCTGAGAACGCGGAGCTCGGCAGCGTAATGGGAAGAAGCTTCGGCTTCGACGACCTTTCCGACCCCGCCGCCATCGCGGCCGCATGGCGGGCCCTCGCCAATGCTGAAGCACCGTATACGGAATATCCCACCGCCTATCTCGATCAGTGCTACCGCAAGGGCGTGAATGACGACCGCATACCGCCGTCCATTGCCTCCTCTTATCGTGGCATCCGGCAGGACGATGCCATTCTTCTCGTCAATCTTCAGGCAGACCAGGCGCATGGCCTTCTCGGCGCGTTGATCGACCCCGCCGCCACAGGCCTCGCTGCGAAAGCGCCTTCTCTGAGCGGCGTCTACTCGCTGGTGCGGCTGGCATCGCCTCTCGGCGCCGAGGTGGAGCCGCTTTTCGAGGCCATGAGCTTCAAGGGAAGCCTTGCGGAAACGATCGCGCAGGCGGGCCTCAGCCAGCTCACGCTGACCGAGACGGCAGCGGAAGCCAGCCTCTGGAACTTCGCGCGCGGCGGCGCAAAAGCACTTTTCCCGGGCGAAACCGTGCTCGTCACCGATACGCCGCCGCTCGCCCAGGCGGAAAAGAAGCCGGAACTCGCTTCCGCCGCGATCACCGAAGAATTGCTGGCCGCCCTGAAAAAGGGCGAACACGATGTAATCACCGCCAATTTCTCCAATGCAGCCATACTGGGCCGCACCGGCAACATCCGCGCGACGGTGGAGGCGATCGAAGCCATCGACAAATGCCTCGGAAAGATCGCAGCTCAAGTCGACAAGCGCGGCGGCACGCTCGTGCTTTGCGGCATGTATGGCAAGGCGGAGATGATGCTCGATCCCGAGACCGGCGGAGCATGGCGTGGCACGACGACATCCGACGCCCCGCTCATCATCATCGGCGGTCCGAAAGGGCTCGAATTGCAGGACGGAACGCTTGCGGATGTCGCGCCGACGCTGCTTCACCTTTTAGGCCAGAGCGCACCGCGCGAGATGACGGGCCGCTCGCTCATCGCCACCTCCGTCCCAGACCGGATCAGTGCATAAGCGCGCTCATAGAAGGCTCGGACCGCTCCTTCTGGCGGCGGGCCTTTTCGCGATCCCTCTCCATGCGCCGCAAGCCGAGACAATGGAACCCGGCGAGCTCGACAAGCTGCAACGGCAGATCGATACAAGCCGCGAGCGGCAGAAGGAATTGCAGGCGCAAGCCGCCGCCGCCCGCCAGGAAGCCGACGAAGTCCGCGGCAAGCTGATCGAAGCCGCCGCCCGCGTCCAAGCCTACGAAGCCGAGGTGTCGGCCTCGGAGGAAAGGCTGCAGGGGCTGAAGGGTGCCGAGGCCGTGATCGCCGCGCAGCTCGAACGCAGGCGCGACGAGATGGCGGAGCTGCTGGCGGCGCTGACGCGGCTCGACAGGCACCCGCCTCCCGCGCTCGCCGTGCGCCCCGACGACGCCCTGGCCTCGATCCGAAGCGCGCTGCTGCTCGGCGCCGTGGTGCCCGAGCTTCAGACGGAGGCCACCGACCTCCGCGACCGGCTGGAGCAACTGGCCGCGCTGCGTGAAGACATCCTGAGCGAGCGGGAAACGCTCGGCACCGCCCAAGCCTCGCTCGAGGAAGAACGCCGCGAACTGGAAGCGCTGCACGACCGCAAACTCGTCATAAGCAGCAAGCTCGCGAAAGAGGCCGAAGGTGAACAGGAGACGGCAGAGAGGCTCTCGAAACAGGCGACGGACATTTCGGACCTCATCGCAAGGCTGGAAGCCAGCGCCGCCGCGCGGCTGCCCGCCATTCGTCCTGAACCGGCACGCCCTGAGCCTGAACCTTCCAGGGCCCCTGCCGCCGAACCGGAGCCACAGACGCAGGTTGCCAGTGTTTTACGGCCACCCTCCAGCCCTCCGGTCATGCCGTCTTCGCGTCTTTTTTCGGACGCAAAGGGCCTGATAAGACCGCCGGCGGCCGGAACGATCGTGCAGACCTTCGGCAGCCGGGACGCGGCCGGGGCCCGCGCCCAGGGATTAACCCTCGTGACGAGACAAAATGCACAAATTGTTGCCCCATTTGACGGGAGAATCTCCTATGCGGGTCCGTTCCGGCACTACGGGCAACTCTTGATAATATCGGTCGGTGAAGGCTACCATGTGTTGCTGGCGGGCATGTCGGGCATTGACTGCGTCGTAGGTCAAAGCATCCTCGCTGGAGAACCGATCGGCACGATGGGCCGGTCGGCTGCCCGGAACGATCTGGCTGCACAGGATACTTCGCCGCAGCGGGACGGGATTGGAGGTCACGGGCCGGCACTCTACATAGAGTTCCGGAAGGACGGTGATCCGATCGATCCTCGCCCATGGCTGTTGATGAGTGACAAGAAGGCACGTGGTTAAATGAACAAGTCCGTCTTCGCTGGCTTTGCGGTCGGTACCTTCCTGTCCTTCGCTGCCGTTATCGGCATGAAGCAGGGTTTCCTGGACACGCCGGCATACGCCGCCAGCGACTCCAATACCTATCGCCAGCTCAATCTCTTCGGAGACGTGTTCGAGCGCGTGCGTGCGGATTATGTCGAGCCGACGGATGACGCCAAGCTCGTCGAAAATGCCATCAACGGCATGCTGACCTCACTCGATCCGCATTCGAGCTACATGACGCCCAAGACCTTCCGCGACATGCAGGTCCAGACGCGCGGCGAATTCGGTGGCCTCGGCATCGAGGTCACGATGGAAAACGGCGTCGTTAAGGTGGTGACGCCAATCGACGACACGCCGGCCAGCCGCGCGAACCTCCGCCCCAACGACTACATCACGCATATCGACGGCACGCAGATCCTCGGCATGACACTGAGCGACGCGGTCGACAAGATGCGCGGGCCGGTCGATACCGAGGTTACGCTGACTGTCGTCCGGAAGGGCGAGGAAGAAGCCTTCGACGTCAAGCTCAAGCGCGACATCATCACCATCAAGTCGGTGAAGTACAATCGCGAGGGCGACATCGGCTATATCCGCATCACCTCATTCAACGAGCAGACATCCGACCTGCTCGAACAGGCGATCTCCGATCTTTCCAAGCAGATCGGACCGTCGCGGCTGAAGGGCTTCATCCTCGACATGCGCAACAATCCGGGCGGTCTGCTCGACCAGGCCATTTCGGTGAGCGACGACTTCATCGACGGCGGCGAAATCGTATCGACGCGCGGCCGCCACGCCGAAGACACGCAGCGCTACAACGCGCGCAGCGGCGACATCACCAATGGCCGTCCGATCATCGTTCTCGTGAATGGCGGTTCGGCGAGTGCATCGGAAATCGTTGCCGGTGCATTGCAGGACCATCGCCGCGCGACTGTGCTCGGCACCCGCTCCTTCGGCAAGGGTTCCGTGCAGACGATCATCCCGCTCGGCTCCGACGGCGCGCTGCGCCTCACCACCGCGCGTTACTACACGCCGGCCGGCCGCTCCATTCAGGCGAAGGGCATCGATCCCGATATCATCGTGACCCAGACGGACCCCGAAGCAAAAGAGAAGAAGAAGCAGACCAGCATCGGCGAATCCACGCTGCCCGGGCATCTGGCCGCCGAAGAAGGCGATGAGATGGCCGGCTCCGACAGCTTCGTGCCGAAGGACAAGAAAGACGACAAGCAGCTTCTTTACGCGATCGATCTCCTGAACGGTGCGCGCAAGGATGCCGCGTATCTTGGCGGCAGGACATCGAGCGCGATGGCCAACTGAGGCTCTCCGCAAGCGCCGGAGACAGTTTGCAAACATGGTGGCGAAGATAGCGGCGACAGGCTCCGGCCCGAACGAGAGCGGGCCAGAGGACGGCGACGGACGCTACCGTCCACGCCTGCTGCTGATTGCCGCGGCGCTTGTGGCGCTCGCCTGGACCGGCACGCTCGGCTGGCTTTACTTCTCCGATAACCGGCTGGCGGGCGAGCCCGTGGTCCATGTGGCCCTGGCGCCGGAAGAACCTGTGGAGGAGCCCGCTGCTCCTCCGCAGGCGGAGGAACCGGCCGGCATGGAGACGCCCGCCCCGCCGCAGGATGAACCGCAAGGCGAGACGCCACCCCTCGACCTCGACCCCGACGAACTCAGCCCGGATGAGAGAGCGTTGCTCGATGCGGCGCGCGACCTGAACAACGGCATCGACCGGGGCATCGACGCCGACGTGGCGGACGAAGTGAAGATCGTCGGCGCGGAAAGCGTATCGGGCGGACGCGAAACGCCGCTGGCCGAGCCCGCCGAAATAAAACTCGCACCCGTTCCCGATCCCGCCCTCGTCGAGAAAACCGCGCAAGGACCGCTTCCGAAAATTGCCGCCGATGGCCGCAAGGCGTGGCAGGTCTATGCGCGGCCTGTGCCGGACGGCACGCCGACAGACCGGCGCATCGCGCTTGTCGTGAGCGGCATGGGCATCAGCGAAAGCGCGACGTCGCATGCGATCGATGTGCTGCCGCCGGAAGTGACGCTGTCTTTCGCGCCTTATGGCACGGGCCTTCAAGGCTGGATCGACAGGGCGCGCGCGGCGGGACATGAAGTCCTGCTCGAGCTGCCGATGGAGCCCTTCGGCTATCCGCAAAACGACCCCGGCCCCCACACGCTTCTGACGAGCCTTCAGCCGAAGGAAAACATTGAACGGCTAGAATGGCTGATGAGCCGCTTCTCGGGCTATGCGGGCGTGATGAATTATCAAGGCGCGCGCTTCACGACATCTGCGACGGCGCTCAAGCCCGTCGTCGCGGCGCTCGGAGCGCGCGGACTTCTCTATGTCGATAATGGCGCATCCGCGAGAAGCCTTGCGCCGCAGCTTGCCGGCGAAAGCCGCATGCCCGCCGTACAGGCGACGCGCATCATCGATCCGGTGCAGAACCCCGAAGTCATTGCGACGTCGCTCGACATGCTGGAGAAGACGTCGAGCGAAACGGGAAGTGCCGTCGGCGTGGCGTCGGGCTTTCCTGTCACGGTCGATGCGCTTGCGGAATGGGCGAAGACATTGCGGAACGACGGCTATGTTCTTGTGCCGGTAACCGCCATCGCACGCGAATAGCAAACGGAAAGAGCGAAAGAATGCCGCGCCACAGCGACAAGAAGGAACCGGTCGCACCGGAGACGCTGCCTTACCGGCCCTGCGTCGGCATCATGCTGATCAACCGCGAAGGACTTGTCTGGGTTGGCAACCGGATACAGGAAGTCGACACAGGAAGCACGCTGACATGGCAGATGCCGCAGGGCGGCATCGACGAAGGCGAGAGCCCGGAGGAAGCGGCACGGCGCGAGCTGATGGAAGAGACGGGTACGGACAAAGCGCAGATCGTCGGCGAGACGAAGGACTGGCTTACCTACGAATTGCCGCCGCATCTTGTCGGCATTGCGCTGAAGGGAAAGTATCGCGGACAGAAGCAGAAATGGTTCGCCATGCGCTTCACCGGCGAGGATTCCGACATCGACATTGCAGCCGACGATCATCAGGAATTCAGCGAATGGACATGGGTTCCGATCGAGGAATTGCTGGAGCTGATCGTGCCTTTCAAGCGCAGTGTTTACGAGCGGCTGGTGCGGGAATTCGCGCCTTTCGCGGTGCCGCAAGAGGGCTGAAATTCTCCGTAACAGGCCCGACTGTCATCGAACTGTCACCGAACCGTCACAAAGACCGTGGCGACTGCTTTCGAGGCTCTCCGCAGGCGGAGAGTGAGCCGCTTATCCCCGCTTCCACACGCCAGCCCTCGGGCCGGAGGGGGAGGACAAGCGGCCGGGGATAAATATATTTTCACGCGCCGCGCGAAAACTTGTCCCCGCCCGCGCCAAACTCACGCCGCCCTCTCCCACTCCGCGATGATCTCGCGAAGCTTTTCGACAAGCGGCATCGCCCGCGTCTTGAAGGCGTATTCCGCGTAGTCCCATCGCCGGCTTTCGCGGAGGGCGAAGATGCGCTGCAGTTTTTCCTCGGCGCTCGCGACCAGGAAAACCAGCCGGTCGATCTTCGGCTGCGCGGCGGCGGGAGCCGTGTCGCGGACGTTGCGGATCGTCTCGCGCAACATATCGAAGCTGCCGGTGTCGAAGGCAAATGGCGGCTCCTCGCCGCTAAGCGGAATATGCTGGAGAAGCGCGGTGCGCAGATCTTCAAGATCGCCGCGCAAGCGGGCGACCGGATCTATGGCGACCGCATCTTCCGGCGAGGAATCCGCGAGCATGGCATTCAGCACCTCCGCCGATATCGCCTGCGCTTCGCCAAGCGCGGGGCGCACATCTTCGTTGAAGAGTTGCAGGCCCGGATAGCGATTTGGCGTGCCAATGATCGCGGCGACGGCGCTTTGTTCGCCGATCATCTGCCCGACCACCCGCTTCATCTCGACAAGCTGGACGAGCCGGCGCCCATCCTTCCATGTGGTGGAGCGGCGCTCGATGGCATCCGTTGCGGATTGCAGCCGCACAGTGGCATCGAGCCATTCCTGCCGGAAGCCTTCGCCATCGGTGAGGAGATAGCCTTCAAGCGCGATCAGGCTCGCTTCGCGTGCGGAAGAAAACTCCGAAAGAAGCACGCTGAAATCCGCTTCGGCGGCGGCAGGTGCATCGGAGGCGGCACCATCCGCGACGGCATTCGAGGCGGTCACGGCATTCGCGCTCGCCGGTTCGTCAACGCTGCCGAAGGAGAGGAGAAGGACGGCGATGCCGGTAACGACAAGAAAAAGCCCGGCGATCCACAACCGCATACGCGGACGACGCGGCGAAAGGAAACGGAATGCCGGAAGACGAAAAGGATGATTGCGGCGGCGAGCCCCGGATGGCTGTCTCTGCGCGCCTGGCGGAAGTCCGTACCGCGTACGCCAATAGGCTTCCGCATCGCGTGTCGCTGAGAAAGGCATACATACCTGACAGTGCCGTGCCCCGAACAACGAAATCCTTTATAGCTCCAAAGGTTCCACGCCTGAAGCAAATATTTGTATGGGCATTGTAATGAATCGTGGCGAAGCCAGATTCTGCTGGAACTCTCACTGGTTGCGTCGCAGAATGCGGATGGCGGGGTACGCCGGTGGATGACGCGCGAGACGCAGTCAGAGGCCGCGAGATTGCATCCGGAGGATGTAAGACCCATGCGCCGCATAGCTCCGATACTCGCCACCATGCTCGCCGCCTTCATCGCGATTGACGATGACGCACGCAACATGACCGCGAAGCTTCTGCGCGGCAGCTATGCGCTTGCGGCCGGAGAGGAAGCGCCATTGCCGCTTCCGCGCCCGCCCTTTCTTGCCGTTGCCGATCTTCACGAATGCCTGCGCGGCGAAAGCCCTTCCATCAGCGGCAACGCCTTTGCGGATTACTGCGCCGACCTTGCAAGCTTCATCGAACCGCAGACGCTGAGCGCAGAGGCGCTCGCCGCCACCGGGGCGGCGGAAACGCGGGAGGAAAAGAAGGGACCGCGCGGAAAGAAGAATGACAGCGGCGACGAGCAGGAAGAGGAAGTGATGACAGGCGAGGCGGCGCCTGCTGAACTGCTGCTTGCCGCCGCACCCGCGAGCAAACCTGTCGCGGATCTTCAGACGGAGCCGCGCTGCATGATCGACGCGAGCGGCGCGGCCAGCACACGCATAGACGGCGTCTGGGTGAAATCATTGCCGAAATATGTCGGCGGCTCGCGCGACACAGCCGCCGGCGGCGAGGCGAGCCGCGTCGTGTCCGTACCCTCCGGCTGCGAAGTCGGAAGCCCAAGCGATGCGACGGTTCTTTATGCCGGGAGCTTCAAGGGCTATCTCGGCGTCGTCATCCTGCAGACGGGCGACAAGGGACGGATAACGGTGGCGGGACTTGGCGGCATCGCCGTTGCGCGTGGCGACACCATCAAGCGCGGCGCGGTGCTCGGCTCGACATCAAGCGCCGCTGCACCGGCGCTTGCAGGCGCAAGCGAGGCCGGCGAGGCGACATTGCTTTATGTCGGCGATATTGAGGATGTCGGAGAGGTGGCGGCGGCAAGCTCCGCCTCCTGACGATCAGCCTGCCGCCGCTCAAACGGCAGCGCGGGCGAGCTTCCAGTTGCGGAAGCGCCAATAGCGCCAGGCAAGCGAGGAGACCGCGCGCATCAACGCGCCATGCGGCTTGAGGCCCGCCGCCTTGCCAACCATCGAGATCAGCCGTTCGACATGCTGACGGCGATAGAGACCGAGGGCGCGCTTCTCGTAAGCCATGGCGAAGAGTTCGCGCTCATAGGGCACGCTGCCATCTGCCGGCGTATTGGCCGCGTAATAGGCGCAGGCAAGTTCGTCGTCATCGGCTTCCGAGACGCGGCCAAGCGCGACGCGGATACGGTCGAGGATCGAGGGCGGCGTTTCGCCGAGATCGTTGAACTGATCGTAGAAGAGCTTGTAGTGGCGGAACTCATCCGCCGCGATGTTCGCCGCGATCTGCTTCAGCACCGGCTCGTCGGTCGCATCCTTGATGGCGGTGTAATAGGAGGAGGTGCCGCTTTCGACCACGCAACGCGCGATCAGCTCACCGCCGCGGCTGCCACGCACGCTTTCAATGGCGTCGGTCGGAATGGAATAGCCTTCGCGGAAACGCCTGAATGCCTCCTCGAAGCTGAAGCCCGGATCGGCCAGCTCCGCCCAGCGCGCAAGCGCCTGCCCGTGCTGCACTTCTTCCCCGCCCCATTTATGGATCGCTTCCTTGACGTCCGGACGATCCGAAAAGACGTTGCAGAGATAGGTGACGTAGTCGGGGGCATTGAACTCGACCATCGCGGCCGCCTTCACGGCACGCAGAATGTCCGGATCGACCTTCGAGGGGTCGAAATCCTGCCATCTGATGTCGTCAAGCGTCCAGTGACGGCTCATGAGCAAATCCCGTTCGCGAAATCCGGTGCCGGGCGCGCCCGGCATTTGTGACAATAACAATATAATCGGGAAGAGCGGCGGGTTTAAGACCCGGCAAAGGGCCGATTGCCGCAGCGGGAAAGTCCGCTTCTGCCACCCTCCCCCTGTGGGAGGGTCGAAATTTGAGAGCGCAGCGAAGCAAACTTCGGGGAGGGGTCTCTGCCCCGCCCGGCTGAACGCGCTACCGGTGGCGGTTTCGACCAGCGCCGCGACCCCTCCCCAAACGGCTTTCAGCCGTTTGACCCTCCCACAGGGGGAGGGTGGCAGGAAGGGATGGAATGCTCAGACCGTGTGGCGAAGCTCTTTCAGGTGGTCGAGCTTTTCCAGCGCGGACTGGCGCTTGTCGTCGTTCTTCGCGTCCGCCACGTCCTTGTCGGCAAGGGCGATTTCGCGGTCGAGCGCCGTCGCGTCGAGATCGGCAAGCGGTACCGTGAACTCGGCAAGCACCGTGAGGCCGGCAGGCGTCACCTCGGCAAAACCGCCGCGCACGAAAATGCGCTGACGCGGCGCGCCCTCATTCTCGACCTCGATGATGCCGGGGCGGAGCGTCGACATGACGGGCGCGTGGCCCGCCATGATGCCCATGTCGCCCTCGGAACCGGGTATCACCACCATGTCGACCTGCCCTGAAAAGAGCAGCCGTTCCGGCGACACGAGGTCGAAATTCAGCTTCTCAGCCATGTGTCCTTACCTTACCCGGTCGAAATACCAAGCGGATTACGCCGCTTCCTTGGCGAGACGCTCGGCCTTCGCGACCGCATCCTCGATCGTGCCGACCATGTAGAAGGCCGCTTCCGGCAGGTGATCGTAGTCGCCGTTGCACAGACCCTTGAAGCCCTTGATCGTGTCCTTGATGTCGACGAGGACGCCCGGCGTGCCGGTGAAGACTTCGGCGACGAAGAAGGGCTGCGACAGGAAACGCTCGATCTTGCGGGCGCGGGCGACGACGAGCTTGTCTTCTTCGGAGAGCTCGTCCATACCGAGAATGGCGATGATGTCCTGGAGCGACTTGTAGCGCTGCAGGATTTCCTGCACCTGGCGCGCGGTGTCGTAATGCTCCTGGCCGACAACGCGCGGCTCGAGAATACGGCTTGTCGAGTCGAGCGGGTCCACGGCGGGATAGATGCCCTTTTCCGAGATCGCGCGGTTAAGCACGGTCGTCGCGTCAAGGTGAGCGAAGGACGTGGCGGGCGCCGGGTCTGTCAAGTCGTCGGCGGGCACGTAAATGGCCTGCACGGACGTGATCGAGCCCTTGGTGGTGGTGGTGATGCGTTCCTGCAGCGCCCCCATGTCGGTGGAGAGCGTCGGCTGATAGCCCACGGCGGAAGGAATACGGCCGAGAAGGGCCGACACTTCCGAGCCCGCCTGCGTGAAGCGGAAGATGTTGTCCACGAAGAACAGCACGTCCTGGCCCTTGTCGCGGAAATGCTCGGCGACGGTGAGGCCGGTCAGCGCGACACGGGCGCGGGCTCCCGGCGGCTCGTTCATCTGGCCGAACACGAGGGCGCATTTCGAGCCGGTCGTGTCGCCGTTGTTTTCGTTCGGATCCTTGTTCACGCCGGACTCGATCATCTCGTGATAGAGATCGTTGCCCTCGCGCGTACGCTCGCCGACGCCGGCGAACACCGAATAGCCGCCATGCGCTTTCGCGATGTTGTTGATGAGCTCCTGGATGAGCACGGTCTTGCCGACGCCGGCGCCGCCGAAGAGGCCGATCTTGCCGCCGCGCGCATAAGGCGCGAGCAGGTCGACGACCTTGATGCCGGTGACGAGCATCTGCGCTTCCGTCGACTGTTCGACGAAGGACGGCGCTTCCTGATGGATTTCGCGGCGCGCTTCATGCTTCACGGGGCCTGCTTCGTCCACCGGCTCGCCGATGACGTTGATGATGCGGCCGAGCGTACCCTCGCCGACCGGCACCGTGATGGCATTGCCCGTGTCGCGGACTTCCTGACCGCGGGTCAGACCCTCGGTGGTGTCCATCGCGATGGTGCGGACCGTGTTCTCGCCAAGATGCTGCGCGACCTCGAGGACGAGGCGATTGCCGCCATTGGTCGTCTCGAGCGCGTTCAGAATGGCGGGCAGGTTGTCGGTGAACGTGACGTCCACGACGGCGCCGATGACTTGGGCGATCTTTCCGACTGCGTTGCTCATGGTCTTTCCTTGACTCGTCCCGTGCGGACGTCCTAGAGGGCTTCCGCGCCCGAAATGATTTCGATCAGTTCCTTGGTGATCATCGCCTGCCGCGAACGGTTATAGGTGATGTTCAGCTTCTTGATCATGTCGCCCGCATTGCGCGTGGCATTGTCCATCGCCGACATCTTGGCGCCGAATTCGCCCGCCACGTTTTCAAGCAGGGCGCGGAAAATCTGCACCGAGAGATTACGGGGCAGAATGTCCTTCAGAATTTCGCCTTCGTCGGGTTCGTACTCATAGACGGCGCCGCCGAGATCGACGCTGCCGCCCGCATCCGCCGGCACGCTGGCAGGGATGAGCTGCTGCGCGGTCGGTATCTGGCTCACCACGTTCACGAACTTCGAATAGAAGATCGTGGCGACATCGAACTCGCCGGCTTCGAAAAGATCGATCACCGTGCGGGAAATGTCCTCGGCCTGCTCGAAGCCGATGTGACGGATGCCCGTGAATTCGTAGGACTTCACGATGCGGCTGGCATGATCGCGCTTCAGCGCGTCGCGGCCCTTGCGGCCGACGGTGAGGATCTTCACCGTCTTGCCTTCGCCGACCAGCTTGTTGATGTGCTGGCGCGCCAGCCGGACGATCGACGAATTGAAACCGCCGCAGAGACCGCGATCGGCAGTGGCGACGATGACGAGATGCACCTGATCGCTGCCCGTACCCGCCAGAAGCGCCGGCGCATCCGAACGGCCGGTCATACCGGTTGCGAGGTTCGCCAGCACGCGGTCCATACGCTCGGCATAGGGCCGCGCGGCTTCCGCCGCTTCCTGCGCACGGCGCAGCTTCGCGGCGGCGACCATTTGCATCGCCTTCGTTATCTTCTGCGTCGCCTTCACACTGGCGATGCGATTTCTCAGGTCCTTGAGGCTAGCCATTCGCCTTTACCTTTTCGCCGTTCTCTTTTCGATCAGGCGAAAGCCTTGGAGAAATTCTCGACAGCGGATTTCAGTTTGGCTTCCGTGTCGGCGGAAATCTGCTTCTCGCTGCGGATCGCATCGAGAATGCCGGGATGGCTCGACCGGATGTTGCGAAGCAGATCCTGCTCGTAACGGCCGACATCGGCCACCGGCAGCTTGTCGAGATAGCCGTTGACGCCCGCATAGATCACGACGACCTGTTCTTCGACCTTGAGCGGCGAGAACTGGCCCTGCTTCAGAAGTTCCGTGAGGCGCGCACCGCGATTGAGAAGGCGCTGCGTCGCGGCGTCGAGATCGGAACCGAACTGCGCGAAGGCCGCCATTTCGCGGTACTGCGCGAGCTCGCCCTTGATCTTGCCGGCAACCTGCTTCATCGCCTTGATCTGCGCCGACGAACCCACGCGCGACACCGACAGGCCGACGTTCACGGCCGGACGGACGCCCTGATAGAAGAGGTCGGTCTCGAGGAAGATCTGGCCGTCCGTGATCGAGATCACGTTGGTCGGGATGTAGGCCGACACGTCGTTCGCCTGCGTTTCGATGATCGGCAGCGCGGTCAGCGACCCATTGCCGTTTTCATCGTTGAGCTTCGCGGCGCGTTCGAGCAGGCGGGAATGGAGATAGAAGACGTCGCCCGGATAGGCTTCGCGGCCCGGCGGACGGCGCAGCAGCAGCGACATCTGGCGGTAGGCGACGGCCTGCTTGGAAAGGTCGTCGTAAACCACGAGGCCATGCATGGCGTTGTCGCGGAAATATTCGCCGAGCGTGCAGCCCGCGAAGGGAGCGAGGAACTGCAGAGGCGCCGGGTCCGACGCGGTGGCCGCGACGATGATCGTGTATTCAAGCGCGCCGTTTTCTTCCAGCGTCTTCGCGATCTGCGCGACCGTCGACCGCTTCTGGCCGATGGCGACATAGATGCAGTAGAGCTTCTGGTTTTCGTCGTCGCCCTGGTTGAGCGGCTTCTGATTGAGGATCGCGTCGATGGCGATGGCGGTCTTGCCGGTCTGACGGTCGCCGATGATGAGCTCGCGCTGGCCGCGGCCGATCGGGATCAGGGCGTCGATCGCCTTGAGGCCGGTCTGCATGGGCTCATGCACGGATTTCCGGGGGATGATGCCCGGCGCCTTGACGTCCACGCGGCGGCGCTCCACGCCCTCGATCGGGCCCTTGCCGTCCAGCGGATTGCCCAGCGGATCGACGACGCGGCCGAGCAGGCCCTTGCCGACGGGAATGTCCACGATGGCGCCGGTGCGCTTTACGGTGTCGCCTTCCTTGATGTTCCGGTCGGAACCGAAAATCACGACGCCGACATTGTCCTCTTCGAGGTTCAAGGCCATGCCGCGGACACCGCCCGGGAACTCGACCATTTCGCCGGCTTCGACATTGTCGAGACCGTAGACGCGGGCGATACCGTCACCGACGGAGAGCACCTGGCCGATCTCGGAAACCTGCGCCTCTGCGCCGAAATCCTTGATCTGCTGCTTGAGGATGGCGGAAATTTCCGCAGCCTGAATGTCCATCAGGAGGCCTCTTTCATGGCAATCTTGAGAGAATTGAGCTTGGTCCGCAGGGATGAATCGACCATCCGGCTGCCGACCGTGACGATGAGCCCGCCGAGAAGGGATGCATCGACCTTGGTATTGATACGAACGTCGCGGCCGGTGGCGGATTTGAGCGCCGCCTTGAGGCTCTCGACCTGCGCTGCCTGAAGCGGGTGAGCGGAGACGACATCGGCCGTCATTTCACCGCGCTTGCGGGCAAGAAGGGTCGTGTAGGCGCCGATCATGTCGGAAAGGCCGAAGAGACGGCGGTTCCTGATGACGAGGCCGATGAAATTCTTCACGAGGCCGGAGATACCGGCCTTTTCGAGCACGGCGCCGAACGCCTTTGTCTGATCTTCGGCGCTGAAAATCGGGCTGCGAACGAGGCGCACAAGGTCGCTGCTCTCGTTCAGCATGGCGGAAATCCGCTCCAGATCGCCGGCAACGGCGTCAAGCGCACCCTCGGCGTCCGCCAGTTCGAAGAGGGCCGTTGCATAACGGCCGGCCACGCCAGAAACGGGATGATCTGATGACACGTGCGGCGCTCGCCTGTCTTTGCTCATGGAAGCCGGCGCACCGGATTTTCAGGTATGCGCCAAGCCGTTGAATTCGTTAGTAAAATTTGGCCTAAAAAGACCGCGGGCGACCCGGTTTTGCCGAGGCCGGGCGTTAGGTAACACAAGCTCCGCGCAGGTGCAACAACGCGGCGGGTAAGTGACCGTACCTGCGGCATTTTAGACTATCGGGAAAGCCGGCAGCGGCACCTTCCGCAGGGGAAAGCTTGCGCTCTTGCGGGAGGGAAGGCGGAGCCCGTCAGCCCGCCTTGCGGGCCGCCGTGTGACGCTGGGCGATCTTCAGCACCTCTTGCGCCTTGTCGGGCATCTGGGCGCAGAGTTTCTCGCAGAATTCGAGAATCTGGTCGATCGTGAGCGTCACCTGGGAACGGGCCGCGGGCGCGGCGGCGGCTGCGGCCTCGCGGGCCTTCTTCGCCTTCTGCCCGAGCGAGAAGAGCTCGTCGTCGAGGAGCCCTTCAAAGGCGAAGTCGCGCTCCTTGGTGAAGAACCAGGAAGGATAGCGCGAGAGATTTGTCTTCTCCGTCAGCCCCGTCACCTTGAGTTCGACATCGAGCGCCCTGGCGAAACTGTTCACCGCCCATTTCACCAGCGGCCAGTCATCGTGATAGTCGTCGCCGGCGACCACGCCGCCGACCTTCACCTTGGCGAACCAGTCGACGAAGGACTTGCCGCCCTCCTCGCCGGTATGGGCATAGCCGTCGAAATAGATGAAATCGAAATAATGATCGTCGAATAGCGCCAGCGCATCGTCGAAGGACATGCGAAGAAGCTTGTAGTTCTCTTCGATGCCGACATGTTTCAGAGCACGGACATATTCGGCGGTGTCGTGATGATCCGAGTAGAGATCGACGCCATAAAACATCCTGAACTTGCCGCTCTCGACCATGCGGCGCGAAAAGATGCCGCCGGCGACGCCGAGCTCGATGCCGACATTGCCGCTGCCCTGGAGTGTGTCGATGACATTGTGACGGTAGAGCCCCTGCTCGATCCGGACCGGGACTTCGGGCGTCTTTGCCCGGGCGAGATTGCCGGTTTCGCTATTGGCCATGATGGAGCCCCTTTTTGCCTCAGGCGAACGCGGAATTCCCGGGCGACACGCTACCCGGCGGCACCATCCGGCGGCGCCCTTCACCCTGTGCACATGTTTGAAGAACATGGTTGCGATAAGGTTAAGAAACCCGCCCTACATGAAGCTGTAGGGATCGATATCGACCGAGACGCGCACCGCGTTCGGGATTTTCATGTCGGCGAGCCAGGCCTGCATATAGGACTGCACATTGACGTTGCGCCCCGCCTTGACGAGGAAGCGGAGCCGCGTGCGGCCCCTGAGCAGCGCCATAGGCGCGGGCGCGGGGCCGAGCACCGAAACATTGTCCGCCTGCGGAGCACGCCGCGACATCTCGCGCGCGACCTTTCGCGCAAGCTCGGCATCGGGCGAGGAGATGACGACGCCGACAAGGCGGCCATAAGGCGGCAGCGAGACACGCTCGCGCGCCGCCGCCTCGCGGACGAGGAACTCATCGCGCCGCCCGGAGACAAGCGCGCGCATGACATTGTGTTCCGGCATCCATGATTGCAGGAAGACGCGGCCCGGACGCTCGGCGCGCCCTGCCCTGCCCGCCACCTGCTGCAGCAACTGGAAGGTGCGCTCGCCCGCGCGCAGGTCGCCATTCTCCAATCCGAGATCGGCATCGACCACGCCGACAACGGTGAGCCAGGGAAAGTGATGGCCCTTGGCGACGATCTGCGTGCCGATGACGATATCGACCTCGCGATTTTCGATGGCGGCGAAGACGGCTTCATGCGCCGCGGGGCCGCGCAGATTATCCGAGGAGACCACAGCGACACGCGCTTCGGGGAAAAGCGTCGCGACTTCTTCCGCGATGCGCTCGACGCCCGGCCCGCAGGCAACCAGCGTATCTTCCGCGCCGCAAGAAGGGCACGCCTTCGGCACCGGCGCGCTATAACCGCAATGATGACAGGCAAGCTCACGGCGGAAGCGATGCTCGACGAGCCAGGCCGAACATTGCGGACATTCGATGCGATGACCGCAGGTACGGCAAAGCGTGAGCGGGGCATAGCCGCGCCTGTTGAGAAAGAGCATCGCCTGTTCGCCCGCCTCGAGCGCGCGCGCAATTTCCGTGACGAGGAGCGGCGAGAGCCAGGCCCCGCGCTCCGGCGGATGAAGACGCATGTCGATGGCACTGACATCCGGCAGCTCGGCCGCGCCGAAACGCGCATCGAGACGCACCGAGGCATAGCGCCCCTGCTCGACATTGACCGCCGTTTCGAGCGAGGGCGTCGCCGAACTCAAGATGACGGGAAACTGGCCGAGCGAGGCACGCACCACCGCCATGTCGCGCGCATGGTAAGCGACGCCGTCTTCCTGCTTGAAGGCGGCGTCATGTTCTTCGTCGACAACGATGAGGCCGAGATCGGGAAAGGGAAGAAAGAGTGCCGAGCGCGCGCCGACCACGACGGAGACGCTGCCCTCCGCGACCGCGCGCCAGACACGGCGGCGCTCGCGGGACGGCACATCCGAATGCCACTCCGCCGGACGGCAGCCGAAACGGCGCTCGAAGCGTTCGAGGAACTGGCTGGTGAGCGCAATTTCCGGCAGCAGGATCAAGACCTGCTTGCCGCGGCGGAGCGCGGCGGCCACCGCCTCGAAATAGACTTCCGTCTTGCCGGAGCCCGTTATGCCATCGAGCAGCACGGCGGCGAAACGCTCCGCCTCGACATGGGCCGTGAGAAGCGCGGCGGCTTCTGCCTGTTGCGGCGAGAGGTCGATGCCGCTCGCATTCGGCTGCGGCGCATCGAACGGCAATTCGGTCGGCAGGTCGACCGGCTGCAGCGTGCCCGCATCGACAAGCCCGCGCACCACGCCATCCGATACGCCCGCTTCTTCCGCGAGCTCGCGCACGCTGCGCGCGAAGCCATCGGACGCCGTTTCGACGACGCGGAGGCGGGCGGGTGTCATGCGAGGGGGGCGCCTGTCGCAGAGGCGGTAGGCCGTCCGCATCCGCTGCGGCTCCAGCGCGCCGGGCGCGCGAATGGTTAAACGCAGGACCGAGCCTGCCGGTGAAAGCGTGTAACCCGCCACCCAGTCGACAAAGCGGCGCGAGACCTCCGGCATCGGCGGCGCATCCAGCACCTCGATGATGGATTTCAGCCTGTTATGGCCGACCTCGCCCGTGCCCTCGCCCCAGACGACGCCCAGAAGCTCCTGCGGCCCGAGCGGCACAATGACATAATCCCCCGGCCGCACGGTCATGCCGGCGGGGACCTTGTAGTCGTAAGGCTTTGGCAGGGCGAGGGGAATGAGAACGCTGACGCTTGTCCAGCCCGGCGCCGTGCCTGTGGATATTTCGGAAGCCATTCGAATTTGCTCGGGCGGATGCCGGTGAAGAAGATCGAAACCGAAGCGACACTGTAACGCCTCATAAAGCAAGCGGCACGACGGAGCTTGCGCCAAACCGCATCCCCTTGCAAAAGGGGGAGCGTTCGGCGCGGCTCTCGACTACACTCACAAGCGAGACGACCGGGGCCCCACCGACTTACCGAAAAGATTCCAGCTTATGAAATTCTTCGTCGACACCGCCGACATCGCAGAAATCCGCGAACTGGCCGATACCGGCCTTCTGGACGGCGTAACCACCAACCCTTCCCTTATCGCGAAATCCGGCCGCAACTTTCTCGAAGTCGTGGAGGAAATCTGCGGCGTGGTCGAAGGGCCGGTAAGCGCGGAAGTGACCGCGCTCGATGCGCCGACCATGATCGAGGAAGGGCGCAAGCTGGCGAAGATCGCGAAGAACATCGCCGTCAAGGTGCCGCTCACCTGGGACGGGCTGAAGACCTGCAAGGTGCTGACGGGCGAAGGCACAATGGTAAACGTAACGCTCTGCTTTTCCGCCAACCAAGCGCTGCTGGCGGCGAAGGCGGGCGCGACCTTCATCTCGCCCTTTATCGGCAGGCTCGACGACATCAACCTGGACGGCATGGAACTCATTCACGAGATAAGGGAAATCTACGACAATTACCCGGCTCTCGAGACCGAGATTCTTGCCGCCTCGATTCGCTCCGCGAACCACGTCAAGGATGCGGCGCTCGCAGGCGCCGATGTCGCGACCGTGCCGCCCGCCGTGCTGAAAGGCCTTGCGGCGCATCCGCTGACCGACAAGGGGCTGGAAATGTTCATGGCGGATTGGAAAAAGACCGGCCAGAAGATTCTGTAAGGGAATTTCTGTAGAGAAAATCGGCAGAGCAAAGACTTTAGAAACGCTCTTGGGGGATGCTGAGGCGATGAGCCAGCAAAACGACAGCACCGAAGCAAAACGGATGGACGACATCGGCGCAGCACTTGCCGCCGACGAGGTGAAAGCCTATCTGCGCCGCAATCCGGACTTGCTGACCGACGACCCGGACCTGATCGCGGCGCTGGTTCCGCCGTCGCAATCGACCGGCCGCAATGTCGTCGACATGCAGCAATTCATGATCGGGCGGCTGCAGAACCATGTGCGGATGCTGCGCGACATCCAGTCGGACCTCATCGAGGCCTCCTCGCTGAACAGCCTGGCGCGCGAACAGGTTCATGCGGCGACGCTGAAATTGCTCGATGCGCGCTCCTTCGAGCATCTGATCGAATATACGACGTCTCCCGACGGGCTTGCCCGCGTGCTCGGCATTCGCGCGGCGACGCTTTGCATCGAAACCGCGAACAGCGTTTCCGGCATCGGCATTCGCGGCGTGCGGGTGCTCGAACCGGGCGGCGTCGACCGCATTCTCGGAACCGGCGAACGCTGCAAGCTGGCGCCGCATGTGCGCGGCAGCCGCGGGCTTTACGGCAACATGGCGGACGATGTGCATTCCGAAGCCCTGGTGCGGCTCGACTTCTCGCCCGTCTCGCCGCCCGGATTGCTGGCGCTTGGCGGCTTCGAGCCCGACCAGTTCCATCCCGACCAGGCGGTGGACCTGCTTGAATTCCTCGCCGATGTCGTCGAGCGCTGCGTGCGCCAATGGCTCGACCTGCCGCCCGCGCGATAGGCGGCGCGCCCGCGCCGGACGACGCCGCGCGGACGATCCCCGCGAGCGGGGATGCACGGACCGAAATCCGCAACTGGTATTCCCACCTGATGGGCGAGCGGCGCATGAGCGAGGCGACGCTCATCAATTATCATCGCGACCTGACGCGCTTCTTTGAATTTCTGGTGGATCACCTCGGCGGACCGGCGACGCTGAAGGATCTCGGCCGGCTGGAGCTGCGCGACTTCCGCGCCTTTGTGAGCCAGCGCCGCAAGGACGGGCTGCAAAGTCGCTCCCTGGCGCGGATGCTGTCGAGCGTTCGCTCCTTCTTCCGCTTTCTCGACCGCACGCATGTGCTCTCGAACGCATCGGCAACGGCGCTGCGCTCGCCGAAGCTGCCGCACGCCATTCCAAAACCGCTGACCGCTGCCGGCGCGCGCGAGCTGCTGGACGAAGCCGAAATCGCCCATGAGGAACCCTGGATCGGGGCGCGCGACATTGCGGTGCTGACATTGCTTTATGGATGCGGGCTTCGCGTGTCGGAGGCGCTGGGCCTCAACCGGAGCGAGGCACCGCTGAAGGACGTGCTGCGCATCACCGGCAAGGGCGGCAAGGAACGGGTCGTGCCTGTGCTGCCGGCGGCGCGAATGGCTGTCGACGATTATCTGAGGCTTTGTCCGCACGGACTTGCGAAAGACGATCCGCTCTTTGTCGGCTCACGGGGCGCGCGGCTCGGCCAGCGGCAGGTGCGCGAAACGATGACGCGCCTCAGGCGGCGTCTCGGCCTGCCGGAATCGGCCACGCCCCATGCGCTCCGCCACAGCTTTGCGACGCATCTTCTGGCGGGCGGCGGCGACCTGCGCTCGATCCAGGAACTGCTCGGCCATGCGAGCCTGTCGACCACGCAGATGTATACGGAAGTCGACGCCGCGCGGCTGCTGGAGGTTTACGACAAGGCGAAGAGAAGGCGGTAGAGAGGCCACCCTTCTTCCACCCTCCCCCTGCGGGAGGGTGGCAGGAAAGGGACGGACTTACATATGGATCGGCAGGCCCGTGACCGCCAGCGCGGCTTCCTTGATCGCTTCCGACATGGTCGGGTGCGCGATGCACATGCGGGCGATGTCTTCGGAGCTTGACGAGAATTCCATCGCGGTGACGGCCTGCGCGATCATTTCGCCCGCGCCGACGCCGATGATGTGAATGCCGAGGATGCGGTCTGTCTTCTTGTCGGCGAGAATCTTGACGAAGCCTTCGGTGGTCTTGTTCGCCTTGGCGCGGCCATTCGCCGTGAACGGGAACTTGCCGGCATTATAGTCGATGCCCGCTTCCTTCAACTGCTCTTCCGTCTTGCCGACGCTTGCGACTTCCGGCGAGGTATAGACGACGCCGGGGATGACGTCGTAATTCACGGCGCCGTAATGGCCCGCGAGCTGCTCGGCCAGCGCCACGCCCTCTTCCATCGCCTTGTGGGCGAGCATGGGGCCCGCGACGCAATCGCCGATCGCATAGATGCCGTCGACATTGGTCTTGAAGCCCGCGTCGATTTCGACGCGGCCGCGCTTGTCCGTCTTCACGCCGAGTTTGTCGAGGCCGAGGCCTTGCGTATAGGCGGTGCGGCCGATGGAGACGAGCACGACATCGGCATCGAGCGTTTCGGCGTCGCCGCCCTTGGCGGGCTCGACCGAAACCTTGAGGCCGGATTTCTGCTTCTCGACCTTCGACACCTTGGCGCCGAGCTTGAAGGCGAAACCCTGCTTCTTGAGGATGCGCGTGAAATTCTTCACGACCTCGCCATCCATGCCGGGAAGGATGTTGTCGAGGAATTCGACCACGGTGACTTCCGCGCCGAGGCGGGACCAGACGGAACCGAGCTCAAGGCCGATGACGCCGCCGCCGATGACGAGGAGTTTGCCCGGCACCTTCTCGAGCGTGAGGGCGCCTGTGGAGGAGACAATCGTCTTTTCGTCGATCTCGATGCCCGGCAGCCTTGCGACATCGGAGCCGGTCGCGATCACGATGTTCTTCGCTTCGAGCACGCGGTCGCCGACCTTCACCTTGCCCTTGGCTTCGATGCGGCCTTCGCCCTTCACCCATTCGATCTTGTTCTTCTTGAACAGGAACTCGACGCCCTTGGTGTTGCCGTCGACGGCTTCGTCCTTGAAGGAGAGCATCTGGCCGAGATTGAGCTTCGGCGTCCCGACCTCGATGCCCATGCCGGGGAAGCTGGCGCTCGCCTCGTGGAACAGTTCCGATGCGTGGAGCAGCGCCTTCGAGGGAATGCAGCCGACATTGAGGCAGGTGCCGCCCAGACGGTCGCGCTTTTCGACCACGGCAACCGAGAGGCCGAGCTGCGCCGATTTGATTGCGCATTCATAGCCGCCGGGCCCGGCGCCGATCACCACGAGGTCGAATGAGTCAGCCATTGTTTACCTCAGAGGTCGAGCAGGAGACGTTGCGGATCTTCCAGCGATTCCTTCACGCGGACGAGGAAGGTGACCGCTTCCTTGCCGTCGACGATGCGGTGATCGTAGGAGAGCGCGAGATACATCATCGGGCGGATTTCGATCTTGCCGCCGACGACCATCGGCCGCTCCTGGATCTTGTGCATGCCGAGAATGCCGGACTGCGGCGCGTTGAGGATCGGCGTCGACATGAGCGAGCCATAGACGCCGCCATTCGAGATGGTGAAGGTGCCACCCTGCAAATCGTCGAGCTTCAGGTCGCCATCGCGGGCACGCCGTCCGAGATTGTTGATCGCCTTTTCGATTTCGGCGAGCGAAAGGTCCTGCGCGTCGCGCAGCACCGGCACGACAAGGCCGCGATCCGTGCCGACGGCAACGCCGATATTGTAGTAATTCTTGTAGACGAGTTCCTCGCCGTCGATCTCGGCATTGACGGCCGGAAGCTCGCGCAGCGCATGGATGCAGGCCTTGACGAAGAAGCCCATGAAGCCGACACGCACGCCATGCTTCTTCTCGAAGAGATCCTTGTATTGCGTGCGGAGCGCCATGACGTTCGTCATGTCCACCTCGTTGAAGGTGGTGAGCATGGCGGCGGTGTTCTGTGCTTCCTTGAGGCGCGTCGCAATGGTCTTGCGGAGCCGCGTCATCTTCACTCGCTCTTCGCGGGCGCCATTATCCGCCCGCGCGGCGGGCGCCTGAACGGGGGCGGAGGGCTTCGCTTCGGCCTTGCCGGATGCGGCTTCCTCGGCATCGGCCTTTGTCACGCGGCCGCCCTTGCCGGTGCCTTCGACCTTCGAAACATCGAGATCGTTTTCGGCGGCGACGCGGCGGACGGCGGGCGAAGGTTCGGCATCGGCAGGCTTTGCCGGCTCCTTCGCTTCCTGCTTTTTCGGCTCTTCCTTTTTCGGCTCCGGCTTCGCCTCGGCCTTTTTCGGTTCTTCCTTCTTCGCGGCGGGCGCGGCGGCTTTCGCACCACCTTCGCCGATCGCGCCGAGCAGCGCGCCGACCTCGACCGTCTCGCCATCGGCCGCGACGATTTCAGACAGGACACCGGCGGCAGGCGCCGGCACTTCGACCGTTACCTTGTCTGTTTCAAGCTCGACCAGCGGCTCGTCCACGGCCACGCTGTCGCCCGGCTTCTTGAACCATTTCGCGACAGTGGCCTCCGTCACCGACTCGCCCAGCGTGGGCACGCGAATTTCCGTCGCCATTGGTCTTCTGCCTTTCCGAACGCTTCTCCGCGCCGCGAGATCAATCGATCTTCAGCGCTTCCGAAAGAAGCTGGTTGAGTTCCTGATTGTGCCTGCTCATGAGGCCCGACGCCGTGGCCGCCGATGCCGGACGGCCGGCATAGGTTGCGCGGCGATAGCGCGTGCCGACATGATTGAGCACCCATTCGATATTGGGTTCGATGAAGTTCCAGGCGCCCATGTTCTTCGGCTCTTCCTGGCACCAGACGAATTCCGCTTCGGGAAAACGCGCCAGCTCCGTCATCAGCGACTTCGCGGGAACGGGGTAAAGCTGCTCCACGCGCAGGATGTAGATGTCGTTGATGCCGCGGCGCTCGCGCTCTTCATAGAGATCGTAATAGACCTTGCCCGAGCAGAGCACGACGCGCTTGATGTCCTTGTCGGGCAAAAGCTTGATCTTCTGGTCGGGCAGCAGCTCCGCATCGTCCCACAACACACGGTGGAAGGACGAACCGGCACCGAACTCCTCGATCCTCGACACCGCCCGCTTGTGACGCAGAAGGGACTTCGGCGTCATCAGGATGAGCGGCTTGCGGAACTTGCGGTGCATCTGCCGGCGCAGAATGTGGAAATAGTTCATCGGCGTGGTGCAGTTCGCGACCTGCATGTTGTCTTCCGCGCACATCTGCAGGAAGCGCTCGAGGCGGGCGGAGGAATGTTCCGGCCCCTGCCCCTCATAACCATGCGGCAGCAGCATGACGAGGCCCGACATGCGAAGCCATTTCCGCTCGCCCGACGAAATGAACTGGTCGATCACGACCTGCGCGCCGTTTGCGAAGTCGCCGAACTGCGCTTCCCAGAGCACAAGCGCATTCGGCTCGGCGAGGCTGTAACCATACTCGAAACCGAGAACGGCGGCTTCCGACAGCATCGAGTTGATGACTTCGTATTCGGCCTGGCCCTCGGAGATATTGTTGAGCGGCACGTAACGGTCTTCGGTCTGCTGATCGTTCAGCACCGAATGGCGCTGCACGAAGGTGCCGCGCTCGGAATCCTGACCCGAGAGACGGACCTTGATGCCCTCGGAGACCAGCGAACCGAAGGCGAGCGCCTCCGCCGTCGACCAGTCGATGCCTTCGCCGGTTTCAATCGATTTCCGCCGATTGTCCAGAAAGCGCTGGATGGTCTTGTGGATGTGGAAGCCTTCCGGCACCTCGGTGATCTTGCGGCCGATCTCACGCAGCCTGTCGACCTCGACGGCCGTTTCGCCCCGGCGCGCTTCGCCTTCCGCCTTGCTGAAGCCGGACCAGCGGCCATCGAGCCAGTCCGCCTTGTTGGGACGGAAAGTGCCCGCGGCCTCGTAATGACTTTCGAGCTCGGCGCGGAAAGCAGCAAGCCGCTCATCGACTTCCGCCGCCGTCATCAGGTTTTCCTCGATCAGCCGCTGCGAATAAATCTGCAGCGTCGTCGGATGATCCTTGATCTTTTCGTACATGAGCGGCTGCGTCATGCTCGGATCGTCGCCTTCGTTATGACCGAAGCGGCGATAACAGAACATGTCGATCACGACAGGCTTGTTGAAGCGCTGGCGGAACTCGGTCGCGATCTTGGCGGCATGGACAACCGCTTCCGGGTCGTCGCCATTCACATGGAAGATCGGCGCCTGCACCATCTTCGCCACATCCGAGGGATAGGGCGACGAGCGGCTGTTGATCGGGCTCGTCGTGAAGCCGATCTGGTTGTTGATGATGAAATGGATCGAGCCGCCTGTCCGATGCCCCTTGAGGTCGGACAGGCCGAGACACTCGGCGACGATGCCCTGGCCCGCGAAGGCGGCATCGCCGTGAATGAGGAGCGGGATCACCGAACCGCGCTGGCGGTCGTGATGCTGGTCCTGCTTCGCGCGCGCCTTGCCGAGCACGACGGGATCGACGATTTCGAGATGCGACGGATTGGCGGTGAGCGAGAGATGCACCTTGTTGCCGTCGAACTCACGGTCCGACGAGGCGCCGAGGTGATACTTCACGTCGCCTGAACCATCGACGTCTTCCGGCGTCGAGGAACCGCCCTTGAACTCGTGAAAAACCGCGTGATAGGGCTTCGACATCACGTTGGTCAGCACATTGAGCCGGCCGCGATGGGCCATGCCGAAAACGATTTCCTTGGCGCCGAGCGCGCCGCCGCGCTTGATGATCTGTTCGAGCGCCGGGATCATCGCTTCCGCGCCATCGAGACCGAAACGCTTGGTGCCGACATATTTGACGCCGCAGAACTTTTCGAAGCCTTCCGCCTGGATAAGCTTGTCGAGGATCGCCGAACGGCCCATGTCCGTGAAGGCGATTTCCTTGTCCGGCCCTTCGATGCGTTCCTGTATCCACGCCTTTTCTTCGGGATCGCCGATATGCATGAATTCGACGGCGAGCGTTCCGCAATAGGTGCGGCGCAGGATGTCGAGCATCTCGCGCACGGTCGCCGTTTCGAGGCCGAGCACATGGTCGATGAAGATCGGCCGGTCGAGATCGTCCGGCCCGAAGCCATAGCTTTCAGGCTGCAATTCGGGATGCTGCGACTTCGGACGAAGCTTCAGCGGATCGATATCGGCATCGAGATGGCCGCGAATACGATAGGCGCGGATCATCATCAGCGCACGGACGGAATCGAGCGTTGCCGCGCGAATTTCCTCTTCGCTGGCCGCCGGACGGCGCTCCGCGATCTTGTCCTTGACCTTGCCGGCCTCAACGGCCGTCGTCGCACCCCAGTTGCCGTCAAGCGCGCTCACCAGTTCGCCATTGGCGGCGATCGGCCAGTCGGCGCGCTGCCAGGAGGCGCCCCTGGCTTCCTTCAGCACGTCTTCGGGCGCATCGCCGAGGCTTTCGAAAAAGGTGCGCCACTCCGCATCGACCGATTGGGGGTCTTTCTGGTAGCGGGCATAGAGCTGCTCGACAAAGAGCGCGTTGCCGCCATAGAGAAACGACGTCCGCTCGAAGCGGTCGTTCGAACCATTACTGCTCATCGGATCGGATCCATTTGGCTTTGGGGAGGCAGGCGCCGTTCCCTGAAGAGCCGCGGCATCGGACAGAAAATCATTGGGCGTCACCGCGCCGCCCGTCGCCTTGAAGATCGAGTCCAGCGTGGGCCATTCAGGCCGGCGCTGACCGTTCATGCAGCGAGTGACCGTGGACACGGAAACACCAAGCTGCTCGGCGAAGGCACTCGCCGTCAGATTGTTTGTTTCGAGCCAGTCGGAAAGTTTCATGGAGGAAAATTGCCACAGAGGCAATGGGCCTGTCAACGCATTTTGCCTTGACGGCACATTCTGGAAGAAAACCAGAGAAGCGCGCAACTAGCCTTGTTAACAGGGCCAAAACACCGTTCGCGCGAGAAGCATATAGTAAACGGATGACAAATTAACACGCCACCCGTCAACAAAGGGTTCAAAAAAGAAGCGGGGCTGCCGGAAAACCGGAAACCCCGCTGGTTTCGTTCAAATCACGGCCGATCCCTACCCCTTGAGGACCTCGACCAGCGTGGTGCCGAGCGCGGAGGGCGACTTGGCGACGGTGATTCCCGCCGACCGCATCGCTTCCATCTTGTCCTCGGCGCCGCCCTTGCCGCCTGAAATGATCGCGCCGGCATGGCCCATACGGCGGCCGGGAGGGGCCGTCACGCCCGCGATGAAGCCGACGATGGGCTTTTTGACCTTGGAGGCCTTCAGGAACTCGGCCGCATCTTCTTCCGCCGAGCCGCCGATTTCGCCAATCATGATGATCGAGGTGGTATCCGGGTCGCCCAGGAACATCTCCAGGCAATCGATGAAGTTGGTGCCGTTGACCGGATCGCCGCCGATGCCGATGCAGGTCGACTGGCCAAGGCCGGCCGCGGTCGTCTGCGCCACCGCTTCATAGGTGAGCGTGCCGGAGCGCGAAACGATGCCGACCGAACCGGGCTTGTGGATGTGGCCCGGCATGATGCCGATCTTGCATTCGTCCGGCGTGATGACGCCCGGGCAGTTCGGACCGACGAGGCGCGTGTTCGAGCCCTGCAGCGCGCGCTTCACCTTCACCATGTCGAGCACCGGAATGCCCTCGGTGATGCAGACGGCAAGCTCGATGCCGGCATCGATCGCCTCGAGGATCGCGTCGGCCGCGAAAGGCGGCGGCACATAGATGGCAGACGCCGTCGCGCCCGTCTTCTCGACCGCTTCCGCGACCGTGTTGAAAACGGGAAGGTCGAGATGCTTCGAGCCGCCTTTGCCGGGGCTGACGCCGCCGACCATTTTGGTCCCGTAGGCAATCGCCTGCTCCGAATGGAACGTACCCTGATTACCCGTGAAGCCCTGACAGATGACTTTCGTGTTCTTGTCGACGAGAACGGACATTATGCGGCCTCCTTCACGGCTTTGACGATTTTCTCGGCCGCATCGGCGAGGTTGTCCGCTGAAATGATGGGCAGGCCGCTCTCGGCCATGATCTTCTTGCCGAGATCGACATTCGTGCCTTCGAGGCGCACGACGAGCGGCACGCTGAGCGAGACTTCCTTCGCCGCGGCGATGACGCCCTCGGCAATGATGTCGCAACGCATGATGCCGCCGAAGATGTTGACGAGAATGCCTTCGACGCTCGGATCCGACAGAATGATCTTGAAGGCCGCCGTGACCTTCTCCTTCGTCGCGCCGCCGCCGACATCGAGGAAGTTCGCGGGCTCGGAGCCATAAAGCTTGATGATGTCCATGGTCGCCATGGCGAGACCGGCGCCGTTGACCATGCAGCCGATCTTGCCGTCGAGCTTGATGTAGTTGAGGTCGTATTTCGACGCTTCGACCTCGGCAGGATCTTCTTCCGTGAGGTCGCGCAGCTCGACAATGTCCTTGTGACGGTAGAGCGCGTTCGAATCGAAGTTTACCTTGGCGTCGAGGCAGAGCAGATTGCCCTCGCCAGTGACGACGAGCGGATTGATCTCGAGCATGCTCATGTCTTCGGTGACGAAGGCCTTGTAGAGCTTTTCGATGAGGGCGACGCCCTGCTTCACCTGGTCGCCTTCAAGGCCGAGCGCATAGGCGACCTTGCGGCCGTGAAAGCCGCTGATGCCGGAGGCGGGATCAACCGAGAAGCTGAGAATTTTTTCCGGCGTCTTCTTCGCCACTTCCTCGATATCCATGCCGCCTTCGGTCGAGACGATGAACGAGACGCGCGAGGTGGCGCGATCGACGAGAATGGAGAGGTAAAGCTCGCGGGAGATGGAGGAGCCGTCCTCGATATAGAGGCGGTTCACTTCCTTGCCGTCGGGGCCCGTCTGATGCGTGACGAGCGTCGAGCCGATCAGCCGTGTCGCTTCCTTCTTCACATCGTCGAGCGACTTCACGACCTTGACGCCGCCGGCCTTGCCGCGGCCGCCTGCATGGATCTGCGCCTTGACGACCCAGACCGGCCCGCCGAGTTCTTTCGCTTTCGCGACCGCTTCCTCAGGCGTGAAGGCCGCATGGCCGCTGGGCACCGGCACGCCATACTTCGCGAGCACGGCCTTGGCCTGGTATTCGTGAATGTTCATGAAAAACCGTCCGGCTGGTGGCGGCGCGGGAAACCTGCGACGCCAGAAGGTAAAAGATCGCCCGATACATATGTCGGATGGCCGGGAGTTATACCACCCGAGCGTATGGGCGCAACCGGCAGTTGGGCGGGGAAGCGCCCCGTGAGACGCTTCCCAACTTACAGTAAGTTCAATTGTCCCAACTGGATAGGTCGCACGGCGCGGGGTGACGCAGCGTCACATGAGGTCGGAGATTTCGATTTTGTCCGAATTCCCCGGCAGCGTGACCAGCAGTCCGTCATAGCCCAGAACGGTCTCGCCATCGCCCCGCGCTTCCGCCACGCCGCGCATGAATATGTGGCGCGCGAGCGCATTGGGCAGCGGCGGCACGATATGCGTCAGCACCAGCATGGGCACCCCGGCGTCGCGCGCGATCTCGGCGGCATCGACCGGCGAGGCGTGATAGTCGAGCGTGTCGTGAACCATTTTCGCCAGGCGCAGATTGTCGGTTTCGGTCAGGGCCTCGGAAATGATGCTCGACATGCTGTGGTTGAGGGCTTCATGCACGAGAAGGTCGGCGCCCTTAGAAAACAGTTCGACGCTTTCCGTCCGCTTGGTGTCGCCGCTGATGATGGCGACGCGGCCCTGATACTCCACCCGGTAGCCAAAGGCCGGCTCCACGGGGTGGTGATCGACGAGGAAGGCGGAAATCTGCAGCCCGTCCTTGTCGAATACCGGCACCAGCGTATTCGGCGCCGGGCGGGCGATCTCGTGTCCGATGATCCGGGCACCCTCAGGCGAGAGATAATCCGTGCCGTGATGGAGGATGCGGTAGCCCGAATCCGAGTCGAACGCTTCGGCAAAACCGCGCACCACATCCACCGTGCCCGAGGAGCCATAGGCATGGCCCAGTGAATTGAGCGGCGGTACGCTTCCTTCGAGCTTGCCCGGCCCGTAAACCTCAAGCGGCACGACGCGGCCGCCGATCCAGCTCTGCACGGCAAACTCGCCAAGCGCGCCGATATGATCGGAATGAAGATGCGTGAAGAGGATGGTGCCGATTTTGCCCGCAGGCAGCTTGCCCGCCACGATGCGCGACCAGGAGCCCGGCCCTGTGTCGATGACGACGATGTGCCCGCCGGCGATGACCGCCGTGCAGGCATTGGCGCGGGTGGGATCGGGCATCGGCGAACCGGTGCCGCACAAGAACACATGCAGCGAATTGTCGGTGAGAAGCGCCGAATTGTCGCCGCTGCCGAGCCGGCCGAGCGCCGTGCGCTTCATTGCCCCGTCCTGAACGGAAGGCGAAAACCAGAGAACGCCGAAAGCCGCAATTGCCAGAACCACCAGACCGGCTATGCCGATCGCAACAAGACGCTTCATCGCTATCCCTCCCCCCAAACCCGCCATGCGGTTTTAATGAATAACATTAAACATGGTGCGGGCGCCATTTCAAGAAATATATTGGCATTCTTCATGTCATAATAGAAGGCCGCGGGGGCGGGGTCCGACAAAAAAGGGCGGCCCAGAGGACCGCCCTTTCGGATATCCGCTCGCAGACGGATTATTTCTTCTTCGCGGCCTTCTTGGCCGGAGCCGCGCCCTTGGCGACGGCCGGATCGATCTTCTTGCAGGCATCGACCAGGCCCTTCACGGCATTGACCGAATTCATGAACTGCTTCTTTTCCGAGCCGTTCAGGTCGATCTCGACAATGCGCTCGACGCCGCCGGCACCGATCACCACCGGCACGCCGACATACATGTCCTTCACGCCGTATTGACCGTTGATATAGGCCGCGCAAGGAAGAACGCGCTTCTGGTCCTTCAGATAGGCTTCAGCCATCTGAATGCCCGATGCAGCCGGCGCGTAGAAGGCGGAGCCGGTCTTCAGCAGGCCGACGATTTCCGCACCGCCGTCGCGCGTGCGCTGGATGATCTTGTCGAGCTTCTCCTTGGTGGTCCAACCCATCTTGACGAGGTCGGGGAGCGGGATGCCGGCAACCGTCGAATAGCGCGGCAGCGGCACCATCGTGTCGCCATGACCGCCGAGCACGAAGGCCGTGACGTCTTCGACCGACACGCCGAATTCCTCGGCGAGGAAGAGACGGAAGCGGCCGCTGTCGAGCACGCCCGCCATGCCGACGACCTTGTTGTGCGGCAGGCCGGAGAACTGGCGCAGCGCCCACACCATCGCGTCGAGCGGATTGGTGATGCAGACGACGAAGGCGTTCGGCGCATACTTCGCGATGCCCTCGCCGACCTGTTTCATCACCTTGAGGTTGATGCCGAGAAGATCGTCGCGGCTCATGCCCGGCTTGCGCGGCACGCCCGCCGTCACGATGACGACGTCGGCGCCCTTGATGCCCTTGTAGTCGTTGGCGCCGGAAAGCGCGGTGTTGTAGCCCTCGACAGGACCCGTCTGCGCGAGATCGAGCGCCTTGCCCTGCGGCAGGCCTTCCGCGATGTCGAAAATGACGACGTCGCCGAGCTCCTTGAGCCCCGCCAGAAGAGCCAGCGTGCCGCCGATCTGACCGCCGCCGATGAGTGCGATTTTCTTGCGCGCCATGATGTGAAAGCCTCCGATATGCCTGCGCCCGTGGTTAATCTGGCTGCCTAGTATCCTGAATCCGCGTCATTCGCAACGCGGGCGGGAACCGGCAGGCGCGAATATTAACCAACAAAATCGTCTCACGTTGACACAGATGCCTGTGCCGCAGCATGATTTTTACGCGACGTAAAGAACTCAGCCCGCAAGATGGTTAAGCACCTGACGCGGGACGAGCGCGGTAAAGGCGGGGTTCCGGGGGGAATCGCGCGGCGTCCGGCGGGGGCACCAAATGTGCATCCGCAGAGGCGTGGTAAATGGGGGCGTGCGTGATGAAGCGGGATAAGACTATCTCGACACAAGGAAAATCCGGAAAACGGCAGCTACTCACCGCGGCGCTGGGCCTTGGGCTTCTCGGCCTGACGGGTTGTGCGGCCCCGGTAGTCGGCGCGGTGACCATCGGCGAAATCCTGACCATTGCCGGTATCTCCTCCACCATCATGACCGGACGCGACCTCGGCGAGCACGCTCTTTCCGCGCTGACCGGCAAGGACTGCCGCTTTCTCGAAGCGGTGCTTCGCGACGGCCGCGGCTTCTGCGAGGACCGCGGCTCCGTCGCCACCAGCAATGATTTCGGTGGGCTGATCGCCCTCTTCCAGGGCCCCGGCGGCGAGGCGGAGGAAAAGAAGGTCGCTGCCGCCGATCTCGATCCGGAACTGCTCGGCTTCGTACCGGTCGACCGCCGCGCGGCACGGGACTTCTCTCTCGAGATCGCGCGCGAAGCAGAAAAGGGCAAGCCGCGCGAAACCGTCTCTTTCGGCATGATGTCCGCGACTTTCGGCCAGTCCTGGAGCTATGAGCTCGATATGGAGCCCGACGCATCCACCAAGGTGGCAGACGCATCGCCGCAGAAACCCGTAACGAGCCTCGGGCTTCGGCCGACGCATTCGCCCTATATGGGCCTCTAGTCGGCGCTTCTGAGGCCGAGATAATCGACGCTCTGCATTTCCATCAGCCGCGACGCCGTGCGCTCGAACTCGAACGCGCCGTCGCCTTTTTCATAGAGCGCCTCCGGCGGCGCCTCGGCGGACAGAATGAGCTTCGTCTTCGCCTCGTATAGCGCGTCGATCAGCGTGACGAACCGCTTCGCCTCGTTGCGGCGTTCGGGCCCCATCACCGGCACATCGCGAATGAGAACCGTGTGAAAGCATTGTGCGATCTTCAGATAGTCGGCTGCGCCGAGCGGCTTCGCACATAGGTCCGCGAAGGAGAAGCGGGCAACACCATGCATCGCTTCGGGCACTTCGACGGCGCGGCCCTTGAGCGCCAGCCTCATCGGCTCGCCATGCGCCGCGTCTGTGAGTTTTTCGAAGGCATCGTCGAGCGCGGCGTCGGCGGCGGCGTCGAGCGGCGTGTAATAGACCGGCAGGCCCTTGATCCGGTCGAGGCGGTAATCGACCGCGCTGTCGAGATGCAGCACATCCATCTTCGTCTTCACGAGGTCGATGAAGGGCAGGAAGCGGTGCCGGTTGAGCCCGCCTTCGTAGAGCCCTTCCGGCGCCCGGTTCGAGGTGGCGACGACGACGACGCCGCGTTCGAACAAATGCGAGAAGAGGCGCCCGAGGATAGAGGCATCCGCGATGTCATGAACCTGGAATTCGTCGAAGCAGAGAAGCGAGGCTTCCTTCGCTATCGTGTCGGCGACGGGGGGGATGGGATCGGAGCCCTTCACTTCGCCCGCCTTTTCCTTCTGCCGCCAGTCGAAAATACGCTCATGCACCTGCTGCATGAAGGCATGAAAATGCACCCGGCGCTTCGGCGCGATCGGCACCGCCTCGTAGAAGAGATCCATCAGCATCGACTTGCCGCGCCCGACGCCGCCCCAGATGTAAAGCCCTTCCGGCGGTGTCACCGGCTTGCCGAAGCCCGCCCAGGCAAACGGTCCGACCTTCTTGCCGGGAACCCATTCGGAAAGCTCATCCGCCAGATGCTGCAGCCGCGCGGCGACATGCGCCTGCGCTGCGTCCTCGGCGATTTCGCCGCGCGCAATCTTCTCGCGATAGGCAGGAAGGGGACCGGGGTTCATTCGGGGGTGAAATCGCTGTTGCGGACCATGACCAAAACCGGCATAGCGCGAAACGGCGGCGGGTTCACCTCCAAACTTGCCTCAGGGCATCGCCCGCCAGGCGTCCATATAGGGCGCGAGCATGACCGCCTTGTCGTCCTCGGACAGGCTTATGCCGAAATAGCTGTCGAGCACCTCGGCAATCTCGTCCGCGCTGTCGAGCCGCCGTGTCACTGCCTTGCCGTCGAGACCGCGAATCTTGAAATCGCGGTTGAGGAGGGACAACCACTTGTCCTCCTGCGGCCGCCCGGCGATCAGGAACTGCACGAAGATCGAGGAGGGATGCGTCGAGGTGTACCAGCTCGCAACTTCGTAATCGGTGCGGCGATGCGGCTCCATCGTGAAGCGGTAGACCGGCACCCACTCGCCGCCGATCTTCGCCTGAAGCTCGAGCCCGTCCTCGTGATCGATCAAGCGGCGCGGCTCATGCGGCGTCTCCTGCTCGATGCCGGTTTCGAAACGGATCGGCCCCGTCATGGTGAGGCCGCCGAAGCCGACATCGGCGAGAAATGGCCCTTCCGGGAGTTCGACCCGCATCAGCATATGCGAACGCGCCGTGTCCACCTCCTCCGGCGACATCCATCGGACGCGCCCGATCAGCGTCGTCAGGTCGAAACCGAGCTGACGCAAGACGGCCGCGAAGAGGGCGTTGACCTCGAAGCAGTAGCCGCCGCGCCGGTCCGTCACCAGCTTCTTTTGCAGCGAGACTGGATCGAGCAGGATCGGCCGCTTGGCCAGCACATCGAGATTTTCGAAGGGGATCGATAGCGCATGTGCGTAGTGAAGCGCTTTCAATGTTTCGAGCGTCGGCGCATGCGACCCCGAATAGCCGATGCGGTTGAAATAGGCGTCAAGGTCGATCGGTGTATCGCCGCTCATGATGCGACTCCCCCAGGATGTGTGACCCGCCGCATATAGGAATGGCGCCTCCGATTGGAAGCGCCATTTTTGCAATTCGGTCTGGAGCCACTCACTTCATCGTCGGAATGACGAAGGAAGAGGCCTCCTTGACGCCGCCGGTGGGCCAGCGCGATGTCACCGTCTTGATATGGGTCCAGAACTTCACGCCCTCGGTGCCGTGCTGGTTGGTGTCGCCGAAGGCAGAGCGTTTCCAGCCGCCGAAAGTGTGATAGGCGAGCGGCACCGGGATCGGCACATTGATGCCGACCATGCCGACCTGGACGCGCGACGCGAAGCTCCGCGCCGCATCGCCGTCGCGCGTGAAGATCGCGACGCCATTGCCATATTGATGGTTGGTCGGCAGTTCGGCCGCCTCGTCGAAGGTCTTTGCACGTACGATCTGGAGCACGGGCCCGAAGATTTCGTCCTTGTAGCTCTGCATGTCCGGCGTCACATGGTCGAACAGCGAACCGCCGAGGAAGAAGCCGTTCTCGTAGCCCTGCAGCTTGAAGCCGCGCCCATCGACCAGGAGCTTGGCGCCTTCCTTGACGCCCATTTCGATATAGGAACTCACCTTGTCCATATGGGCCTTGGTGACGAGCGGGCCGTAATCGCTGTCCGCCGCCGTCGAGATACCGACCTTCAGCGACTGGACGCGCGGCACGAGTTTCTCGACAAGACGGTCCGCCGTGTCTTCGCCCACAGGTACCGCGACCGAGATCGCCATGCAGCGCTCGCCTGCAGAGCCATAGCCCGCGCCGATGAGATCGTTCACGACCTGATCCATGTCGGCATCCGGCATGATGATCGCGTGGTTCTTCGCGCCGCCCATCGCCTGCACGCGCTTTCCATGCGCGGTGCCGGTGGCATAGACATACTGCGCGATGTCGGAGGAGCCGACGAAGCTGACCGCCTGGATCATCGGATCGGTGAGGATCGCATCGACCGCTTCCTTGTCGCCATTGACGACATTGAGAACGCCAGCCGGTGCGCCCGCTTCCATGAAAAGTTCGGCGAGGCGGATCGGCACGGAAGGGTCCTTCTCCGACGGCTTGACGATGAAGGTGTTGCCGCAGGCGATGGAGACGCCGAACATCCACATCGGGATCATGGCCGGGAAGTTGAACGGCGTGATGCCGGCGCAGACGCCGAGCGGCTGGCGCATCGAATACATGTCGATGCCGGGGCCGGCACCTTCCGTGAACTCGCCCTTCATCAGATGCGGGATGCCGCAGGCGAACTCGATCACTTCGAGGCCGCGCTGAACGTCGCCCTTCGAATCCGCGATAACCTTGCCATGCTCCGCAGACAGAAGTTCGGCAAGCTCGTTCATATTGGCTTCAAGGAGCCGCTTGAACTCGAACATGACGCGTGCGCGGCGCTGCGGATTGGTGGCGGCCCATTCGGGAAAGGCCTTCGCGGCGACAGAGACCGCGGCGCGAAGCTCAGCGGCGCTCGCCAGCGGCGTGCGCGCGGTCACTTCACCCGTATTCGGGTTTGTGACATCCAGAAAACGCCCGCTGGTGCCCGCGACATGCTTGCCGCCGATGAAATGGGTGAGGTCTTTCGCCATTGTTCTATCGCGCGCGGCCATCGCGGGCCCGCGTCTCCCTGTGATGTATTACCCGGCGCCTACTTAGCGCAGCGCGCAATCGGACGGCAAGGGCTTGGCAGCCGTTCCGGCTCCGTTCCAAACGTGACATGACGTCAACAAATCCAAAAGATTTCCAATAATGACCCTTTCGCGGTGGCGTTTTGCCCCAAATCATCACTAACATCTGCACGGGCGCCTGCCTGACCGTGGGAAGCAAGCGGGAAGCCTGTTCGGGCCGCATTTTCGGCGGCCGGGGTGCAACAAGCGGGCGAACTACCGCCAAGGGAAATACCCAAGAGGGAAAATGCCATGTCCAATTTCATGAAGACCGCCATCGCCATCATCCTGCTGGCCGTTGTGCTGGTGATCGGCTATCGGGTGATGAACCCCGATGACACGACCATCGGCGACGCCATGGACGCGACGGGCGAAGCCGCAAGCGACGCCATGGACGCCACCGGCGAAGCCGCAAGCGACGCGATGGACGCGACCGAGGAAGCGGCCGAAGACACCGCCGAAGCGGTGGAAGAAGCCTATGACGACATGACGACCGAAGAAGAGCCGGCCCCCATGGAAGTGGAGCCCGCGCCGATGGAAGAGCCCGCGCCCGCCGAATAAGGCCGCGCAGTCTTTCACGCTTCGACGAGATGAAGCCCGCGCCGGAAGGCGCGGGCTTTTTCGCGGGGACCCGTCAATCGGCCGGACGGGCAACCGGATCGGCGAACCAGCGCTCCCGCAGACGAAGCGCGACGCCGACCAGCAGGATCAGCACCGGCACCTCGACCAGCGGCCCGATGACGGTGGCGAAGGCGACCGGCGAGGCGATGCCGAAAGCGGCGATGGCGACCGCGATGGCAAGCTCGAAATTATTGCTCGCCGCCGTGAAGGAGAGCGACACCGTGCGCGGATAATCCGCGCCGAGGAACCGGCTCATCGCAAAGCTGATCAGGAACATGAGAACGAAATAGAGCGCCAGCGGCACCGCAATGCGCAAGGCATCGAGCGGCAATGCGAGCACGGCCTCCCCTTTAAGCGCAAACATGACCGCGATGGTGAAAAGGAGCGCGATCAGCGTTATCGGTCCGATGCGCGGCAGGAAGCGGTTGTCATAGGCATCGGCGCCGATCTGCGGACGAAGATAGCGCCGCGTCAGATAGCCCGCCGCGAAGGGAATGCCGAGGAAGACGAGGACGGCGCCGGCAATCGTCCAGAAGCCGACCGCGATCACCTGGCCTTCGAGACCGAAAAGCGGCGGCAGAACGGCGAGGAAGAACCAGGCATAGACGCTGAAGAAGAGAAGCTGGAAGAAACTGTTGAAGGCAACAAGCGCGGCGGCATATTCATTGCTGCCGCGCGCAAGCTGGTTCCAGACGATGACCATGGCGATGCAGCGCGCGAGGCCGATGAGAATGAGGCCGGTCATATAGGCCGGCTCGTCACGCAGGAAGAGCACCGCGAGGCCGAACATGAGGAACGGCCCGATCAGCCAGTTCTGCACCAGCGACAGCACGAGCACCTTGCGGTCCTCGAAAATGCGCGGCAATTCCTCGTAGCGCACCCGCGCGAGCGGCGGATACATCATGAGAATGAGGCCGAGCGCGATCGGGATATTGGTCGAGCCAATGGAAAGGCTTTCAAGTGCCGCAGGCACTCCTTCGAACAGGCTTCCGACAGCGACACCCGCCGCCATCGCCGCGAATATCCAGACGGTGAGATAACGATCGAGAAAGCCGAGCTGCCGCGGCGCGTCTTCCGCCGACGCCATTACGCGGCACCTGCATGAATTCTGCCGAGATCCACAAGCTGCTTCTGGAGCGACAGCTTGTCGAGCGAACGGAGCGGCAGGTTGGTGAAGATGTCGATCCGCGCGCGGATCTGCCGGAAGACATCGAGGAAGACGGCGCGCTTCTCGGTCTCGCTTCCCTCGAAGGCGGCAGGGTCCGGAAAGGGCCAGTGCGCCGTCATCGGCTGTCCCGGCCAGATGGGGCAGACTTCACCCGCGGCGTTGTCGCAGACGGTGAACACGAAATCCATCTTCGGCGCACCGGGCACGGCGAACTCATCCCAGGATTTGGAACGCAGTCCTTCGGTCGAAAGCTTGGCCGTCGTCAGAACGTCGATGGCATAGGGATTGACCGTGCCGCCGGGATGACTGCCGGCGCTCCAGGCTTTGAACGGCCGGCCGGGAAGCGAATTCAGATAGGCTTCCGCCATGATGCTGCGCGCTGAGTTTCCGGTGCACAGGAAAAGGACGTTGTAGGTTTCGGCCGGCGCGTTCATGTCGTTTTCTCCGTATACGAAGTTACGTCAGCAGCAGGCGCTGAGAGGCTTTTCTTCGACCTTCACCTCGGGGCCGGTGCCGAATTCTTCCATCTGGTGCATGGTGAAGAAGGCTTCCCAGCGCACGCCGTCGGGATCGGCGGTCCAGCTTTTTTCCGACTTGTGATAGCAGCAGGTGGTGACGCCTTCAGGCAGGTAAGGCGCTTCCGCCTGCTTCAGGCGATCGAAGATCGGCGCCAGTTCTTCCTGTTCGTCGACCTGAATACCCGCATGGGAAAAGCCTTTTTCGCCCGATAGCGACTCCACGACGAAGTTGACGCGCGGATCGTCGAGCATCCATTTCGCATAGCCAGGACGCGTGACCGAGGGCTCCTCGCCGAACAGCGTTGAGTAGAAGGCAATGGACTTTTCCAGATCCTCGACACCGAAGCTCACATGCAGACGTTTCATCAGACGCACTCCTTCCGGGTTGAATTTACGGGCGTGACGGCGCAGGGGGACAAGGTGCCGCAAGCGCCCTGGCAGCAATCGTCGAGCAGGAAACCGGTGAGGCCCAGCATCGCGTCGAGATTGACCGTGTAGAGAATGGAGCGTCCCTCGCGCCGCGAAGCGACCAAGCCCGCATGGGACAACTCCTTGAGATGAAAGGACAAAGTGGCCGGCGCGACGCCCAGCGCCTCGGCAATCTCGCCCGCGGCGAGCCCGCCCTCGCCTGCGACCGGCGACTGGGCGCGCACAAGGGCGCGAAAAATCGACAGGCGCGTCTCCTGCGCGAGGGCTGACAAGGCGGCGATTGCGGCTTCCATTTCCATATTTCGATAACTATCAAAATGATATTCGGCTGTCAAGCGGGCATGACCGGAAGCCGGTTTCCGGCCGACTGTCATCGAACTGTCACCGAACCGTCATGAAGGCTTTTGGGGGATCGCGCTTCGGCACCGGCGGGGAGCGCGACGGCATTTACCCCCCGGGGGATCCCCGCCGCCCGGCTCAAAAGGCGGGGATAAGGGGCGCGCGCGCAAGAGACCGGAGCGGGAAGAAACCGGCGGGGACAAGTTTTTTCGAGAAAAAGCGACGGAAAAGAAATCCCCCGCCGTTTGAAGCTTCGGATGGGGAGGAAGATCTCCCCCTCCACTCCACTGGACTCCCCGGCGTCAGCATCCCTCAGCTGCCGACGCCACGGCCAGCACTGCCCCCTCCCCCCTCGGGCGGTGCGGGCCGGCTTCTTTCATCCGTATAAAGACTAATTTGACCGGCGGAACCGCCTTCCGCCGTCAGCCCACCGTCAGTCAGACCCCTATCGTCATCCCGATAGCGCGCCTCGATCCCGTGCTCTAACATGCCGCTTCCATGCAAAAGCAGGAGAGGCGCCATGCCGGACCGCGAACGGGTTCTCGATTTCATCGCCTGTGTGAAGGCGGGAAAATTCGTGGAAGCGATCGAACGCTTCTATACCGGGGACGCGACGATGCAGGAAAACGCACACCCGCCGCGCGGCGGCCGCGACGCGCTGGCGAAGAGCGAGCGCAAGGTGCTTGAAACGAGCAGGATCGTCACAAGGGAGGCGGACTGGTTTCTCGTGGACGGGGACCGGTCGGTCGTGAACTGGGTCTTCGAGATCACCGGGCCGGACGGAAAGACAAGAGTGATGAACGAGATGGCCTGCCAGGACTGGCAGGGCGACCTGATCCACCGCGAACGCTTTTACTACGATCCCGCTTCCGTGACCGAAGCGGGAGAGAAACCATGATCGTCATTACCGGCGCGGCGAAGATTCCGGCGGCGAACCGCGAGGCCTTCCGCCCCGTCGCCGAACGGCAGGTGCGGCTCTCGCGCGCCGAGCCCGGCAACCTCTCCTACAGCTATTACGAAGACCAGATGGAGCCGGGACGCTTTTTCTTTTACGAGGAATGGAAGGACCGCGCCGCCGTCGACTTCCATTTCGCGCAGAGCTATTGCCATGAATTCATGGAAGCGGCGCGGCGGCTGGCGGAGGCGGCGCCGGAAATCTCGATACATGAAGTTGTGGTGAAGGAAGGGTAAAGCGGAGTGGGGATGCGCAGCACAACGCCTCTATCCCACCCTCCCCTTGGGGGAGGGTCGAAAAACTCGAGCATCGCGAGGGTTTTTCGGGGCGGGGTCGCGGCGCCGCGTCGGCGAACCGGCTATCGATTGCATGTATGGCCTCTTCGGCGACCCCGCCCCAAACGGTCTTCGACCGTTTGACCCTCCCCTTGGGGGAGGGTGGCAGAGACGATCCGGTTCCTCCGTTCACCGAACATTCAGAGATCGAGGCGCAGGGTGTTGCTCATGCCGGCGATGGACGGCATTCCGATACAGGGCAAGGCCCCGGCTGCGCAAACCGCCCCGGCACATCCTCCGCCCACACAAAACCCGGCCCCACCATCGGCGGCCGGGTTTTCTTTTGCGCTCCGCGCGGGGCACATCCTCCGCCCACACAAAACCCGGTCCCACCATCGGCGGCCGGGTTTTCTTTTGCGCTCCGCGCGGGGCACATCCTCCGCCCACACAAAACCCGGCTCCGCCATCGGCAGCCGGGTTTCTTTTTGCGCCGATACGAAAGCTGCTTCGCTCTCTATAGTGAGCCGCACCTCGCGCTTATCGGAGAGACATCATGAAAATCGGTCAGGTCCTTTCCATCTCCGCCGCCCTGCTGCTCGGCGGCTGCTTCATTTCGGCGGAGGATCTCATCAAGCCCGCCGATGCCGATTACCCGATTGCGGACGGGACGCGCCTCGTGCTTCACGAGCTGGACGAGACGGGCGCGCGCACCGGCGCGACGGAGGAGGAGACGCGTATCACGCGGGACGGCGATCTCTATCTCATGACCACGGGCGAGGACGGAAAGATCTTCGCCGGCCTCATGAAGGAAATCGCGCCGGACCTCTATGCCGTGCAGGCGCGCGAGGCGGATTCGCCGGAAGGCAATCTCTATGCGCTGGTCGAACGCGACGGCGCGAACTGGCGGCGCTGGAGCATGATCTGCCCGGACTTTGTGAGCATGGCGGAGGAAAAAGGCGTGGCGCTGTCGGAGATGGGCGTGACACTCGATTCCAGCGACTGCGTGGTCGAGGACTTCGCAAGCTTGAAGACGGCGCTGATGTTTGCCTATGAGAACGGGAAGCCTGATGCGGAGTATGTGGCGGAGTGAGGATCGCCGTCCTTTCCGCGCCGCCTTCTCCTCACCACCTTCTCCTCAAATGTCATCCCGGCGGAAGCCGGGATCCATCTGAATCGGCCACGCGCCTTGATGCCCATGGGCCCGGGCTTTCGCCGGGGTGACAATTTTGTTTTGGCGGGTGCACCGGCAAACGAGAGGGTGCCCCCTCACCCTTCCCACCTGCGCGGCTGACGCCGCGCAGCCGGGCCCCTTCCCTCTCCCCTGACGGGGCGAGGGAGAGCGTCGGCATCGAACGGTGGTAAACTTAAGCCTGACGCTCCACCATCATCTTCTTGATCTCCGCGATGGCCTTGGCGGGGTTGAGGCCCTTGGGGCAGGTTTTCGCGCAGTTCATGATGGTGTGGCAGCGATAGAGGCGGAAGGGGTCTTCCAGCTCGTCGAGGCGTTCGCCGGTGGCTTCGTCGCGGCTGTCGATCAGCCAGCGATAGGCCTGCAGGAGCGCGGCGGGGCCGAGATAGCGGTCGCCGTTCCACCAATAAGAGGGGCAGGAGGTCGAGCAGCAGGCGCAGAGAATGCACTCATAAAGACCGTCGAGCTTTTCGCGGTCTTCGTGGCTCTGGCGCCATTCCTTTTCGGGCTCGGCCGATTTCGTCTGCAGCCAGGGCTCGATAAAGGCGTGCTGCGCGTAGAAATTCGTCAGGTCCGGCACGAGGTCCTTGATGACCGGCATGTGCGGCAGCGGATAGATCTTCACGTCGCCCTTGCACTCGTCGATACCCTTGGTGCAGGCGAGCGTGTTGGCGCCGTCGATATTCATGGCGCAGGAACCGCAGATGCCTTCGCGGCAGGAGCGGCGGAAGGTCAACGTCTGGTCGATCTCGTTCTTGATCTTGATGAGGGCGTCCAAGACCATCGGCCCGCATTTGTCGAGATCGACTTCATAGGTGTCGATGCGCGGGTTCGCGGTGTCGTCCGGCGACCAGCGATAGACGCGGAAACGCTTGACGTTCTTCGTGCCCGGCGCGGCCTTGAAGGTTTCGCCTTCCGTGACCTTGGAATTCTTCGGCAGTGTCAACTGGACCATGATCTAGACCCTCATGCGCGGTTTAATACACGCGCGCCTTTGGCTTGATGTATTCGATGTCGTTGGAAAGCGTGTAGGCATGGACGGGGCGGTAGTCGAGCGAGGCCTTGCCGCTTTGATCGTCCACCCAGCAGAGCGTGTGCTTCATCCAGTTCGCGTCGTCGCGCTCCGGGAAATCCTCGCGCGCATGGGCGCCACGGCTTTCCTGGCGGTTGACCGCGCCTTCGACGGTGGCGACGGCCTGGACGATGAGATTGTCGAATTCCAGCGTCTCGATGAGATCGGAATTCCAGATCAGCGAGCGGTCGGAGACGCGGATATCCGGGATCGCCGCGTGAACATCGGCGACGCGCTTCTGACCGGAGACGAGCGTTTCGCCGGTGCGGAAGACGGCGACGTCTTCCTGCATGGCGCGCTGCATGCGCAGACGAAGCTCGGACGTCGGCGTGTCGCCCTTGGCATTGCGGTACTTGTCGAGGCGCGCGACGGCGTTGTCGCCCGCGCCCTTGGCGAGTTCCGGCTGGCGCTGGCCGGGCTCGACCAGCTCGGCGGCGCGAAGGCCGGCCGCGCGGCCGAAGACCACGAGGTCGATCAGCGAATTGGAGCCGAGGCGATTTGCGCCATGGACCGAGACGCAGGCCGCTTCGCCGATGGCCATGAGGCCGGGCACGACCGTATCCGGGTTGCCGTTCTTCAGCGTCAGCACTTCGCCGTGGAAGTTGGTCGGGATGCCGCCCATGTTGTAATGGACGGTCGGCAGGACCGGGATCGGCTCCTTCGTGACATCGACGCCCGCGAAAATGCGCGCGGATTCCGAAATGCCGGGCAGGCGCTCGTGAAGGATCGCCGGATCGAGATGGTCGAGATGGAGATGGATATGGTCCTTCTCCGCGCCGACGCCCCGGCCTTCGCGGATTTCGACCGTCATCGAACGCGAAACAACGTCGCGCGACGCAAGGTCCTTCGCGGAAGGCGCATAACGCTCCATGAAGCGTTCGCCTTCGGAATTGGTGAGATAGCCGCCCTCGCCGCGCGCGCCCTCGGTGATGAGGCAGCCGGCGCCGTAAATGCCGGTCGGATGGAACTGCACGAACTCCATGTCCTGAAGCGGCAGGCCGGCGCGCAGCACCATCGCATTGCCGTCGCCCGTGCAGGTATGCGCCGAGGTGGCCGAGAAATAGGCGCGGCCATAGCCGCCCGTCGCGAGCACGACAAGCGAGGCGCGGAAACGGTGGATTTCGCCCGTCGCCATGTCGAGCGCGACGACGCCACGGCAGGCGCCCTCGGCATCCATGATGAGGTCGATGGCGAAATATTCGATGTAGAACTCGGCCTTGTGGCGGACGGACTGGCCATAAAGCGTGTGCAGGATGGCGTGGCCCGTGCGGTCGGCGGCGGCGCAGGTGCGCTGCGCGATGCCTTCGCCGAAATTCGTCGTCATGCCGCCGAAGGGACGCTGATAGATCTTGCCTTCCTCGGTGCGGGAGAAGGGCACGCCGAAATGCTCAAGCTCGTAAACGGCTTCGGGCGCCTGGCGGCAGAGATATTCGATCGCATCCTGGTCGCCGAGCCAGTCGGAGCCCTTGACCGTGTCGTACATGTGCCAGCGCCAGTCGTCCGGCCCCATATTGCCGAGCGAGGCGGAGATGCCGCCCTGCGCCGCGACTGTGTGGCTGCGGGTCGGGAACACCTTGGTGATGTTCGCCGTGCGCAACCCCTTTTCGACGCAGCCAAGCGTGGCGCGAAGCCCCGCGCCGCCGGCGCCGACAACGACGACGTCGAAGGTGTGATCGATGAACTGGTAGCTGGCCGTCATGGGCGATCTCTCGACGCTTGAAGGAAAGTCAGGAACCGAAGGCGAGCTTCAGCACCGCATAGAGGCAGGCAAGGCCGACGCCATAGGAGAAGAAGGTGTTGGCGAGGATGCTGAGATGCTTGAGCCCGGGGGCGATCACATAATCCTCGATCACGATCTGCATGCCGATGCGCATATGGATGATGGCGGCGACGATGAGGCAGAGCGCGAGGATGCCGACAAGCGGATTGGCGAGCCAGCTCCGCGCCGTCTCGTAATCGGCGCCGGTAAGCGCGACGAGGAGCACGAGGAAAAAGAGCGAGAGCGGCGCAATGGCGACAGCGGTGAGACGCTGGCGGATGTGATCCTGCGTGCCGGATTTCGCCGACCCGAGATGAAGCACGCGGGCAAGCGGTGTGCGCATGTCGTTTGCGGGCTTCGTTGCGGCGGACGCCGTCTTGTGAGTGTCGGCCATCAGAGCACCCCCCGCATGGAAAGGGCGGCAAACCAGACCGCGACAGTGGCCAGGAGGGCGGCGATGGTGGCGGCCCAGCTGATGATATCGGCGCTGCGCGGCGAGGTAGCGACAATCGCGTCCCACAGGAGATAGCGCAGACCGCCGAAAAGATGATGCAGCAGCGCCCAGGTGAAGCCGAAGAGAACGAGCTGGCCGATCCACGAACCGGCAACCGCCTGGAAGGTGGCATAGGCTTCAGGCCCCGTCGCGGCCGCGACCAGCCACCAGGCGACAAGCGCCGTGCCGGCATAAAGCCCCATGCCGGTGAAGCGATGGATGATCGACATCGCCATGGTGATCGTGACGCGATAGATCTGCAGGTGCGGTGAGAGAGGCCGCGATACGGCCTGTCGCTGTTCAGCCATCCGAAAGTCCCCGTCAGGGCCAGCAAGAAAATCGGCGGGCGCGAACGGCCCGCGTGTTCCCGTTGTTTATCGCGCGGGGGCCGCAATGGCAAATACCCTGACGCTGTCATGGAGACCGGAAGCACATGCGTCCGCGCAAACCGCTTTGCGCGCCGGAGGGACGCGGGAGAGGCGCGGAAACGCTGGGGCAAGGCGACGCCGCGCAACAGGCTTTGCGCGATGTTGAGAAGCTTTCGCAACTTGCGCCTGACATGCTGGGCAAAACAGGAGCAAGCCCGATGCATGAAACCGATTCCCGCCGCCCGGAGAGCCCGCCGGGCGGACTGCCCGGAGGCGAAACACCGCTGGAGCGCGCCACCCGCGTGCTGACCTCGCAGCCCTTTTCCCTGCTGGTGGGGGCGAAGGTCGGACATGTGGAACGGGGCCGCGCGGAACTGATGCTGGAGAACCGGCCGGAGCTCACCCAGAACAATGGCTATATCCATGGCGGCGTGATCGGCTATCTCGCCGACAATGCGAGCGGCTGCGCGGCCTCGACCATGCTGCCGGAAGGCGCGGTGAGCCTCGTCACCTCGGAATACAAGCTGAACCTCGTACGCCCGGCCATCGGCCGCCGCGCCATTTCGCGCGGCGAGGTGGTGAAGGCGGGGCGGCGGCAATGCGTCGTCGAGGCACGCGTTTATTGCGAGACGGATGCCGGCGAGGAAAAGCTCGTCGCCATCGCGCTGGCGACGCTTGCCTACATCTATCCGGGAGAGAGGGGCTGAACGTCAGGCCGGAGGGAAGCTCACATCGATGCCGGGCACACCATGGCCGATATCGAGCCAGTGCCAGACTTCCGCATGTTCGAGCCGGTCGACATTCGGCAGATCGACGCTCGCCTGCTCGAAATTCACATAGATGACGATCTGGTCGGCGGCGCCGCCATGCCGGGAGATCGGCAGGATCGTGTATTCGTAGATCTGCGTTGCGCCGCCGGAGATTTTCGCCGGCGTGCATTGCCAGAGCCCGCAGGGCAGGTCGAGACAGGCGATGACGCAATCATAAGCGAGGCGGCTGATGGCGGGATCGACCAGCGTCAGATAATCGATGCCGGTGAGGTCCTGGCCGAAAAAATCGAAAAAGCCGGAACCGACGAGCCGGAAAGGCAGGGCGGGCGTCTCGCGGTTCGGCTCGATGACGGCGAACCAGCGGGCGAATTGCGCGAACCGCTTGAGCTCGATGGCGCTGCGCGGGGGAACGGCCTTGCCGCCGCGCGCGAGGTCCCATCTTTCCTCGAAGGCGACGCTGTCCGGCGAACGCAGCAAAGCGCCCGGCGCCGGTGACTGAAAACCGCTTGTATCCGATGCAAGCATGATGGCCCTGCCCGATTTCGGCCGAGTGTAGAAACGGCTGCTAAACAAAGTATGAAAACGCACCCTAACGGCGCGGCATCAACGCCCAATAATCGAGATCGAGGATAACGCCTTCATCATAGCCCTTGTCCTTCGGGCCGGGGAAGCCGGAACAGGGAAGATCTTTCGTGGCAATGGTGCGGATGCGCAAGGCGCCGAGATCGTCGCGGGTCTTGAGCGGCGCCTTGGCGAGCACTTCCGACCAGGCAAAGACCGTGTCGCCGCCGAAACAGGGCGCGACATGGCGGCCGCCATTGATGGCGGCAATTAAAACCGCATTGCCGAGCCCGTTGAAGGAGAGCGCCCGGGCGAGCGAAATGACATGGCCGCCATAGATGAGGCGGCGGCCGAAGCGCCCCTTGCCTTCCGTATACTGATTGAAATGCACCTTGGCGGTATTCTGATAGAGGCGCGTCGCCATCATGTGTTCGGCTTCCTCGATGGTGACGCCGTCGACATGGTCGATCTTTTCGCCGGGCTCATAATCGTCCCAGAGATGAGGCGAGCCGGAGGCAACGGTGTCGAAACCCTTGAAGCTCGTCTTTTCGGGCGCGATGAGATGCTGCGGCTCGACCGCTTCCGGCAGATGCGGCACATCGGCTTCGGGCGCGGGATGCGCCTTGTCGCGCTTTCTCACCATCACCCAGCGCACATAATCGAGCACGGTCTCGCCACGCTGGTTGCGCCCCGTGGATCGGACATAGACGGTGCCCGTCTCGCCGTTTGAATTTTCCTTCAGCCCGATCACTTTCGATTCTGTCGACAGCGTATCGCCGGGAAAGACGGGCTTGTGGAACCTGCAATCGGCATAGCCGAGATTGGCAACGGCATTGAGCGAGATGTCGGGCACCGTCTTGCCGAAGACGATGTGGAAGGCGAGGAAATCATCGGCGGGCGCGGCGGCATAGCCGGCCTTGCGCGCAACCTCCGCCGAGGACTGAAGCGAGAAGCGCGACCCGAACAGCGCCTGATAAAGCGCGGTATCGCCCTCGCTCACCGTGCGCGGCGTGGCGTGGTGCAGCACCTGCCCGACCTTGAAATCCTCGAAGAAATTCCCGGCATTCGTCTTGGTCATTTCCCGTCCTTCTTTTTCCGCCACTGATCGATACCGATGGCCATCGCCAGGCCGATGCCGATCCCCATGCCGATACCGACGCCGAGATCATCCATCCGAAGGCCGATGATGGTCCCGAGGCCGAGATCGATTGCGATACCGGACCCGATGGTACTGCCGTTCATGCCTCTGCCTCCCTGTCAGGATGCCGCTTCAAGCTCCCTGATCGCATCCGCGATGGCGACGGTGCGCTTCGCGATTTCGGCATGCAGTATCTCGACCATCTTGCCATCGACCTTGAGCACGCCCTTGCCCTTGTTTTCCGGCTGCTCGAACGCCTCGATGGTTTTCCGCGCGAAGTCGACCGTCTCCGGGTCCGGCGAGAAGATGGTGTTGCAAGGCCCGACCTGGGAGGGATGAATGAGCGTCTTGCCGTCGAAACCCATGTCGCGGCCATGCTCGCAGATGGCGGCGAAGCCTTCATCGTTCTTGATGTCGTTATAGACGCCGTCGAGAATGACGAGGCCATAGGCGCGCGCGGCGAGAAGCGCGAGACCGAGCGAGGCCAGCATGGGCACGCGGTCCGGCGTATGCGCGGCGCGAAGCTCCTTCGCGATGTCGTTCGTGCCCATGACCCAGACGCACATGCGGGAGCCCGGCTCGCGCGCCTTCTGCGCGATCGACTGGATGTTGAGCATGGCGAGCGGTGTCTCGATCATGCACCAGAGCTGGACGCGGCCGAGCGCGCCCGCATCCGAGAGCGCATTTTCGGCGCGTTCGACATCGGCGGCGGAATTGATTTTCGGAACAAGGATCGCATCCGGCCCCGCGGCGACGGCGGCCTTGATGTCGTCGAGCCCCCAGGGCGTATCGAGCGCGTTTACGCGGATGATGATCTCACGCTTGCCATAACCGCCAAGCTTGACCGCCGCGCAGACCTGGTTGCGCGCTTCTTCCTTGGCATCGGGCGCGACCGCGTCTTCAAGGTCGAGGATCAGCGCGTCGGCCGGAATTTCCCTCGCTTTTTCGAGCGCGCGGCCATTCGAGCCGGGCATATAGAGAACGCTGCGGCGCGGGCGGGCGGCAAGGTCGGCCATGGGAAAATCTCCGTTCGCGGGGATCGAGATGCGAAGCGGACACTAAATCGGTTTTGCAGCCGATGGAATTGCTATGTGAGCCGAAATCACGCGATCCGGCGGACGGCGGTCTGCAACACGCGGGAATAAGGCATGCGGATGGTGATGGTCGTGCCTTCGCCGGGCTCGGACTCGATGACGAGCGAAGCGCCATGGAGCCGCGCCAGCGCCCGCGTCAGCGGCAGGCCGAGGCCGGTGCCTTCGGTCGAATAGACATTGCTGTCCTTGCCGATCTGGCGGAAGGGCTCGAGCGCGATCGGAATATCCTTCTTGCTCATGCCGACGCCGGTATCGGCGACGCGGAAGGCCATGCGGCCGTCCGGCTCCATGAAGGCGCCGAGCTGGATGAGCCCGCCCTTCGGGGTGAATTTCACGGCATTGGAAACGAGATTGAGCACGATCTGCCTGAGCGCGCGCTTGTCGGCCATGAGAAGCGGCAATTCATCCTCGACCGTGACCTTGAGCGCGACGCCCGCCTCGTCGGCGCGGTGGCGCATCATCCGCTCGCAGCTCGCAACGACGTCCATCACATCGAGTTCTTCCTCGTAAAGCTCGTAGCGGTCGGCCTCGATCTTGGAGAGGTCGAGAATGTCGTTGATGAGACTGAGGAGATGGCTCGACGATTTGTGGATGTCGCCGACATAATCCTTGTAGCGTTCATTCTCTATCGGCCCGAACAACTCGCCATTCATCACTTCGGAGAAGCCGATAATGGCGTTGAGCGGCGTGCGGAGCTCGTGGCTCATATTGGCGAGGAATTGCGACTTGGAGGCGTTGGCAAGCTCCGCCACGTCGCGCGCGTCGCGCAGATCGTTCGCCGTCTGCTCGCGCTTTCGCACCTCGCTGTTGAATTTGTCGAGCACCAGATTGTAGCGTGTCGCCATTTCGCCGGCTTCGGTGAAGGGCTCGACATGGACGGGCTTCGAGAAATCGCCGCGCGAGGCCTGCGCCTCCATGGCGCCCAGCACATCGAGCAGGGCGGACGAGGCGCCATGCTCCACGACATTGAGGCCGATACGCTCCGCATCCGCCGAGACGCGCAGCGACAGGAAACGGTTGACGATGGTGAGGACAACGAAGGCGACGCCGAAGGCGAAAACGCCGGCCGCGAGAACGCCTTGCGCCTGTACCAGGAACTGGTCGAAACGGGAATGGCCGTTCGGGAACAGGGAGACATCGCCGAAAAGCGCGACGGCGAGCGTGCCCCAGATGCCGGCGGCGAGATGCACCGGCACGGCATCGACCGCATCGTCGATATGAAGCCGCTCCAGAAGCTCGCTCGCGAGGAAGCAGACGATGCCGCCGCCGATACCGATGAGAACTGCGGTGTTCATGTCGACGATATGGCAATTGGCGGTGATGGCGACGAGGCCTGCGAGAATGCCGTTCAGCGTGTGCTGCACATCGGGGAGGCCGGAGCGCGCCCAGCTCAGGCCCATGACCGCGACGCCGCCGGCAGCGGCCGCCAGCATGGTGTGGACGAGGATATAGGGAACGGAGGTGTTGAGCGCCAGCGTGGAGCCGCCATTGAAGCCGAACCAGCCGATCCACAAGAGGAACATGCCGAGCGTGGCCATCGGCATGTCATGCGGCTCGATGCGCCGCCCGCCCGGACCGAAGCGGCCGATGCGCGGACCGATGACGAGAATGGCCGCAAGCGCGATCCAGCCGCCGATACTGTGGACAACGGTGGAGCCCGCGAAATCGATGAAACCCTTGAGCTCCAGCCAGCCCGCCGCCTCGCCGGAAAGGACGCCGCCCCAGGCCCAATGGCCGAATACCGGATAGATCAGCATGCTGAGTACGGCAGCGGTGATGAGATAGCCGTGGAAATTCATCCGCTCCGCCACCGCGCCCGCGACGATGGTCGTCGAGGTCGAGCAGAAGGCGAGCTGGAAGAAGAAGAAGACCATGACCCAGGCAAGCTCGGGCGAGGCGCCGGCGCTCGGGCCGTTGAAGGCGAAATTCGTGCTGCCGAAAAAGCCGCCAATGCTGAAGCCGAACATGAGACCAAAGCCGACAAGCCAGAAGCCGAGGCCCGCGACGCAGAAATCCATCACATTCTTGACGGCGACGTTGATCGAGTTCTTTGCCCTGACGAGACCGGATTCAAGACAGGTGAAACCGGCCTGCATGAGGATCACGAGGATCGTACAGATCAGAACCCAGATGGTGTCGATGGATTGCGCAGCACTGCCCACTTTTCAGCCCCGATAGCTTGACGCGACCAAGGGACTATCAAGGTGAGAGGTTAATTTTTTAGCAGTCGGAAAAGCTGCAAGGCGCACAAATGCAAGGGATTTCCTGCCCATATTTTATGCATGACTTATCGGAAGGTTAACGGCGCGGAGCAAAAATCAGTAAACGGATCAATCCTCCCGGAAAGACCGAGGGCGAAAAAATGCAACGCCGGCGCATTCTCATGCGCCGGCGGGTATTGGTTTGCCGTTCTTCTCATTCGCGAAGGGGCGAGGGTCAGGCCGCCTTTTTCAGGTAGCGCGCGCCCAGAATTTCGGCAATCTGGACCGCATTGAGCGCCGCGCCCTTGCGCAGATTGTCCGACACGACCCAGATATTGAGGCCGTTTTCGACGGTCGGATCGACGCGGATGCGGCTGATATAGGTCGCATAATCGCCGACGCATTCGATGGGCGTGACATAGCCGCCATCCTCATGCTTGTCGACGACGAGGCAGCCCGGCGCCTCGCGCAATATCTCGCGCGCCTCCTCATCCGAGATCGGCCGCTCGAACTCGATATTGATCGCTTCCGAATGACCGACAAAGACGGGCACGCGGACGCAGGTGGCCGTCACCTTGATCTTCGGGTCGAGAATCTTCTTCGTCTCGACCGTCATTTTCCATTCTTCCTTCGTCTGCCCATCCTCCATGAAATCGTCGATATGGGGGATGACGTTGAAGGCGATCTGCTTGGTGAAGTTCTCGTTGACCAGCGCGTCATTGACGAAGATCGCGCGCGTCTGCGTGAAGAGCTCGTCCATCGCCTCCTTGCCCGCGCCGGACACCGACTGATAGGTCGAGACGACGACGCGGCGGATGCCGGCGGCATCATGCAGCGGCTTCAGCGCCACGACCATCTGCGCCGTCGAGCAATTCGGATTGGCGATGATGTTCTTCTTCGTGTAACCGGCGATGGCGGCCGCGTTCACTTCCGGCACGATCAGCGGCACATCCGCATCCATGCGCCAGCGCGACGAATTGTCGATGACGACGCAGCCCTTTGCCGCGATCTTCGGCGCCCATTCGGCGGACATGGCGCCCGTCGTCGCCATCAGGCAGATATCGGTGCCTTTGAAATCATAGGTGTCGAGCGTCTTCACCTTGAGCGTGCGGTCGCCATAGGAGACTTCCGTGCCCTGGCTGCGGCGCGACGCCAGCGCCACGACCTCATCCGCCGGAAACGCGCGCTCGGCGAGAATGCTCAGCATCTCCTGCCCCACATTGCCCGTGGCGCCGAGAACGGCAATCTTGTAGCCCATGAGTGTTTCTCCTCGGCTCTTTGCCTTATGCGTCATGACCCGCTTTATGCGGGTCATCCACGTCTTCCTTCAATGAACGTCGCCAAAGACGTGGATGGCCCGGACAAGCCGGGCCATGACGGCTTGGGGAAGTGATCTAATCTCGAAGGTCTCCCCGGCGAGTGCAGCGAGCGGAGAACCCCGGGATTTTCTCGTCTATCCGTTCAGTTTCGCGAGGGCGGCGAGGATGGCGTCGCCCATTTCCTTTGTGCCGACTTTCTTCATGCCCGGCTGCATGATGTCGCCGGTGCGGAGCCCGTCGGCGAGCACCTTGTCGACCGCTTTTTCGAGCAGGTCGGCATCGGCGCCGAGCTCGAACGTGTAACGAAGCGCCATGGCGAAGCTGAGGATCGAGGCGATGGGATTGGCCGCGCCCGTGCCCGCGATGTCGGGCGCGGAGCCATGCACCGGCTCATACATGGCGCAGGCCTTGCCGCTCGCATCCTTCGCGCCGAGCGAGGCGGAAGGCAGCATGCCGAGCGAGCCCGTGAGCATGGAGGCGATGTCGGAGAGGACGTCGCCGAAGAGATTGTCGGTGACGATCACGTCGAACTGCTTCGGATTGCGCACGAGCTGCATGGCGCAATTGTCGGCCAGCATGTGCTCGAGCTTCACGTCGGAGAACTTCTCACCGTGGAGCGTCTTCACTTCCTCGTACCAGAGGACGCCGGACTTCATCACGTTGCGCTTCTCGACCGACATGACGCGATTGTCGCGCTTCTTCGCGAGATCGAAGGCGACTTCCGCAATACGGCGGATTTCGCTCGTCGTATAGACCTGCGTGTCGACGCCGCGCCGCTCGCCATTGCCGAGATCGGTGATTTCCTTCGGCTCGCCGAAATAGACGCCGCCGGTGAGCTCGCGCACGATCATGATGTCGAGGCCCTCGACGATCTCGCGCTTCAGCGAGGATGCGTCCGCGAGCGCCGCGAAGCAGAGCGCGGGACGAAGGTTCGCGAAGAGTTCGAGATCCTTGCGCAGCCGCAGCAGGCCGGCTTCCGGGCGGCCCTCGTAAGGCACGTTATCCCATTTCGGCCCGCCCACCGCGCCGAGCATGACGGCATCCGCGCGCTTCGCCTTCTCGACCGTCTCGTCCGTCACCGCGACGCCATGCGCGTCGTAGCAGCAGCCGCCGACAAGCTCGTTTTCGATCTTCGCGTCGAACTTGCGATTGTCGTTGAACCAGCCGATCACGCGCTCGACTTCGCCCATGACTTCCGGGCCGATGCCGTCGCCGGCGACGATGAGGATGTTTCTTGTCATTTACTTTTCTTCGCTTCGAGGGTCAGAGCCAGGGCTGCGTTTCTTCGAGTTTCTTTTCGAAGGTGGCGATCTCCGCTTCCTTCTGGAGCGTCAGGCCGACGCCGTCGAGGCCGTTCAGCATGCAATGTTTGCGGAAGGGATCGACGTCGAACTTGATGACGCCGCCATCCGGACCCCGGATCTCCTGAGCTTCGAGATCGACGGTGATGATCGCGTTCGAGCCGCGCTCCGCATCGTCCATCAGCTTGTCGACTTCTTCCTGCGGCAGGACGATGGGGAGAATGCCGTTCTGGAAACAGTTGTTGTAGAAAATGTCGGCGAAGCTCGGTGCGATCACGCAGCGGATGCCGAAATCGAGCAGCGCCCAGGGCGCATGTTCGCGGCTCGAACCGCAGCCGAAATTCTCGCCGGTGACGAGAATCTGCGCGTTCCGGTAAGCCGGCTTGTTCAGCACGAAATCCGGAATCTCGTTGCCATTATCGTCATAGCGCATCTCGTCGAAGAGGTTCTTGCCGAGCCCCGTGCGCTTGATCGTCTTCAGGAACTGCTTCGGGATGATCATGTCGGTATCGACATTGATGATCGGCAGCGGCGCCGCGACGCCCGTCAACTTGTTGAACTTGTCCATCTACGTTTCCTCAGTTCCCGAATTCGCGCACATCGGTGAAATGGCCTTCGATCGCCGCCGCGACCGCCATGGCGGGCGAGACGAGATGCGTGCGTCCGCCGCGGCCCTGGCGGCCTTCGAAGTTGCGGTTGGATGTCGACGCACAGCGTTCACCGGGCGCGAGCTTGTCGGCGTTCATCGCAAGGCACATGGAGCAGCCGGGCTCGCGCCACTCAAAGCCCGCTTCGAGGAATATCTTGTCGAGACCTTCCTTCTCCGCCTGCTCCTTCACGAGGCCGGAACCGGGCACGACCATCGCATTGACGGTCGAGGCAACCTTGCGGCCCGCCTTGATCGCCTTTTCGGCGATGACGGCGGCGGCGCGCAGGTCTTCGATACGGCCGTTCGTGCAGGAGCCGATGAAGACGCGGTCGATCTTCACTTCATTGATCGGCGTGCCGGGCGTGAGGCCCATATAGTCGAGCGCACGCTGCATCGATTTCGCATGCGACGGGTCTGCCACGTCCTTCGGATCGGGAATGCGATCCGTGATCTTGATGACGTTTTCCGGGCTCGTGCCCCAGGTGATGAGCGGCGGCAGGTTGGCGATGTCGATGGTGATTTCCTTGTCGAACTTCGCATCGGGGTCGGAAGGCAGCGTCTTCCAGTACTCGACCGCCATTTCCCACGCCTTACCCTTGGGCGCGCGCGGGCGGCCTTCGAGATAGGCATAGGTCTTGTCGTCCGGCGCGATGAGGCCGGCGCGGGCGCCGCCTTCGATCGTCATGTTGCAGACGGTCATGCGGCCTTCCATGGAAAGGTCGCGGATCGCTTCGCCCGCATATTCGATGACATAGCCGGTGCCGCCCGCCGTGCCGATTTCGCCGATGATGGCGAGTACGATGTCTTTCGCGGTGAAGCCTTCGGGCGCCTTGCCGACCACATTGATCCGCATGTTCTTCGCTTTGGACTGGATCAGCGTCTGGGTCGCGAGCACATGCTCGACCTCGGACGTGCCGATGCCATGCGCCAGCGCGCCGAAGGCGCCATGCGTGGAGGTGTGGCTGTCGCCGCAGACGATGGTGGTGCCGGGCAGCGTGAAGCCCTGTTCCGGCCCGACGATATGCACGATGCCCTGGCGAATGTCGGACATCTGGAGATATTCGACGCCGAAATCCTGCGCGTTATGTTCGAGCGTCTCGACCTGGATGCGGCTTTCCTCATCCGCGATGCCCTTGGAGCGGTCGGTCGTCGGCACGTTGTGGTCGGCGACGGCGAGCGTCTTCTGCGGCGCGTGGACCTGGCGCTTCGCCATGCGCAGGCCCTCGAAGGCCTGCGGGCTCGTCACTTCATGCACCAGATGCCTGTCGATATAGAGGAGGCCCGTGCCGTCCTCAGCCATCTCGACCAGATGGGCATCCCAGATTTTGTCGTACATGGTACGGGGTGCCATTTTCTCTATCCTCCTTCGGGCCCTCACCGGCGATCCATCGCCGAAAGCAGTCCCGTCACTTGCCTATTCTGTTCAGATAAATATCGCCGGAGCCCCATAACGGAAAAAGCGGGCCCGGGCGCTTTGGCGCCCTGCCCGCTTTTCGAACCAGTCTCCGCGGATGCGGACGAAATCAGGCTGCGCCGGTCTCTTGGCTGCGGGTCTTGTCCTGCTTTTTCTCGGTAATTCGGGCGGCCTTACCGCGCAGACCGCGCAGGTAATAAAGCTTGGCGCGACGAACGCGGCCCTTGCGGACGACCTTGATCGAGTCGACAAGCGGGCTGTAGAGCGGGAATACGCGCTCGACGCCTTCGCCGTAGGAAATCTTGCGAACCGTGAAGTTCTCGTTGATGCCGCCGCCAGCGCGCGCAATGCAGACGCCTTCATAGGCCTGCAGGCGCTCGCGCGTGCCTTCAACCACCTTCACATTGACCTGCAGCGTGTCGCCGGGTGCGAAATCGGGGATGGTCTTGCCGCCCGTAAGCGTTGCCATCTGCTCCTGGTCGATCTGCTCGATGATATTCATGGGTCTCAACCTCGATATGAAGGCGCTCCGGGCTCATATGGGACGATCCCGCCCGGGAAGCGCGCTTCCGTAACACAATTATCGCGCAATGGCGACTGTCTTTAGGTCCGTCCCTTGAGAAATTTCTCCCAAAGGTCCGGCCGTCTTTGCCTTGTCGTCTCTTCCGCCCGCTCCCGGCGCCATGCCTTAACCTTTGCATGGTCGCCAGAGGTCAAAACCGGCGGAATCTCGCGGTCCTCGAAGCTCTGGGGCCGCGTATAATGCGGGTATTCAAGAAGCCCGCTCTCGAAACTCTCGTCTTCGCCCGACGCTTCCTTGCCCATTACCCCCGGCAACAGCCGGATAACGGCATCGAGAAGCGCCAGAGCCGCCGGTTCCCCGCCCGAAAGGACGAAATCCCCGAGGCTGATCTCTTCCATCTGGCGGGCCTCTATGACCCGCTGGTCGAGCCCCTCGAAGCGGCCGCAGAGAAGCGCCACCCCCGGACCCGCCGCCAGCTCCCGGACGCGGGCCTGCGTGAGCGGCCGCCCCCTCGGGCTCAGATAGATCAGCGGCCTCGGATCGCCCTGAGGGTGAACCGCATCGACCGCCGCCGCCACGACATCGGCCCGCATCACCATGCCGGGCCCGCCGCCCGCGGGCGTATCGTCCACGGAGCGGTGCTTATCGCGCGCGAACCCGCGAATGTCCACCGCCTCCAGCCGCCAGAGCCCGGCTTCGAGCGCCCTGCCCGCCAGCGAAACGCCGAGCGGCCCCGGAAACATCTCCGGGAAGAGCGTCAGGACGCTTGCCGACCATGCGCCAGTCATTCGCCCCGCTCCGCTTCAGCATCGTCCCCGAACGTGCCGGCCGGCGGATCGATCACGACCCGCCCGCCCGCAATATCGACTTCGGGGACGTTCTCGTCCGTGAAGCCCATCAGAACCGTCTGGCCGCCCTCGGCCGGCGCGATCTCGAGGAGGTCGCCCGCCCCGAAATTCTCGACCCCGGCGATCCGGCCATAATCCCGGCCATCCAGGCCCACCGCGCGAAGCCCGATGAGGTCGGCATAATACCAGCCCTCCTCATCGCCGCTCGCCCGGGGCAGGCGCTCGCGGGGCACGTAAAGCTCCGTACCCCTGAGCGCGGCCGCCACGTCGCGGTCGTCCACCCCTTCGAGCTTGCAGATGACGAGATCCTTCGCCATCCCCTTCAGCGAAATCGCAAAGGAGGTCGCGCCATCCTTCGTCTCGACCGGCCCATAAGCCGCGACGCCTTCCGGCATCTCGGTATAGGGCTTCACGCGGACAAGTCCGCGCACGCCATGCGCGCCGGTGACGACGCCAAGACAGACTTTCTTATCCTGCCCGTCTCTATCCGGCGTGGGGGCCATCGGCGCGATGCGCAAGCGAAATTACGCCTGCGCCTCTTCGGCAGGAGCCTCGGCAGCGGGCGCTTCCTCGGCGGGCGCCTCGGCAGCGGCCTTCGCGGCTGCGGCGGCTTCTTCTTCCGCCATGCGAGCGGCTTCGAGACGCTCCTGCGCCTTCGCCTTCGGCTTCGACTTTTCCGGGTTGCTGCGCGCCTTGCGCGTGTAGACGCCGGCATCGTCGAGGAAGCGGGCAACACGGTCGGTCGGCAGCGCGCCGACGGAGAGCCAATGCTTCGCGCGTTCGATATCTACCTTGATGCGTTCCGCATTGTCCTTCGGCAGGAGCGGATTGAACGTGCCGATCTTCTCGATGAAGCGGCCGTCGCGGGGCGAACGCGTATCAGCGATCACGACGCGGTAGAAGGGCCGCTTCTTGGCGCCGCCACGAGCGAGCCGGATTTTCAGAGCCATCTTGTCTTACCTTTCAAGTGATCCGGCGAGATGCCGGCAAACCAGTTAATCCGTATGCGAACCATGCCCGCAGGCAGGGTTCATTTCTTTTTCTTGCCGGACGGCAGGCCGGGCAAACCCGGCAGACCGCCCCCGAAACCGGAACCCGGCAGGCCGGGCAATCCGCCGCCGAGCCCGCGCGGAAGCCCGCCGGGCGGCAGCATTTTCTGCAGCGCCTTCGGATCCGCCGCCATCTCTGGCGGCATCTCCGGCGCGCCGCCGCCGAAAAGCTTGCTCAACATGCCGCCCTTCTGGCGGCCCATCGCCTTCATCATGTCCGCCATCTGGCGATGCATCTTCAGCAGGCGGTTGATTTCCTGAACCTCGGTGCCGGAGCCGCGCGCGATGCGCTTCTTGCGGCTTGCATTCAGCACTTTCGGGTTGCGGCGCTCTTCCTTCGTCATCGAGGAAATGATCGCGCCCTGGCGCTTCACCACCTTGTCGTCCATATGCGCCTGCGCGGCCTGCATCTGCGCCTTGCCGACGCCGGGCAGGAGGCCGAGAACGCCCTTCATGCCGCCCATGCGGCCCATCTGCGCGAGCTGCTCGGCCATGTCATCGAGGTCGAACTGGCCTTTGCGCATGCGCTCGGCCATCTTGTTCGCCTTGTCGGCGTCGATGGTTTCGGCGGCTTTCTCGACAAGGCTGACGACGTCGCCCATGCCGAGGATGCGTCCGGCGACACGGTCGGCGCGGAAATCCTCCAGCGCGTCCATTTTTTCGCCGGTGCCGAGAAGCTTGATCGGCACGCCCGTGACCGCACGCATCGAAAGCGCGGCGCCGCCGCGTCCGTCGCCATCGACGCGCGTCAGCACGATGCCGGTGACGCCGATGCGGGCATTGAACTGCTCGGCGACATTGACGGCATCCTGGCCGGTCAGGCTGTCTGCGACGAGCAGCGTCTCGTGCGGATTGGCGGCATCGCGCACCTGCGCGACTTCCGCCATCAGGTCTTCGTCGATATGGATACGGCCCGCCGTGTCGAGCATCAGCACATCGAAGCCGCCGAGACGGGCAGCCTCGACCGCGCGCTTCGCGATCTGCACCGGCTGCTGACCGGCAACGATCGGCAGCGTCGCGACGCCGGCCTGCTCGCCGAGAATCTTCAACTGTTCCTGCGCGGCGGGACGGCGCGTGTCGAGCGACGCCATCATGATGCGGCGCTTGTCGCGCGTGGTCATGCGCTTGGCGATCTTCGCCGTCGAGGTGGTTTTGCCCGAACCCTGCAGGCCCACCATCATGATGACGACAGGGGCGGCGGCGCGAAGCGAGATCGACGTATCGGCCTCGGCACCGCCCAGCATTTCCACCAGTTCGTCATGGACGATCTTGATGACCTGCTGGCCGGGCGTGACCGACTTCAGGACCTCATGCCCGATGGCGCGCGCCCGCACCTTGTCGATGAAGGATTTGGCGACAGGCAGCGCGACGTCGGCCTCGAGCAGCGCCCGGCGCACTTCGCGCATGGCCTCGTCCACGTCCTTCTCGCTCAGGGCGCCGCGGCCCTTGAGCTTGGAAAGAACGTCGCCGAGGCGGCCTGTCAGGTTTTCGAACACGTGAAGTCCAAGTCCTTGTAACGCAAAGCAAAAACGCTTCCGCGAGCGAATATCGCCGGCGGAAGTTGACCCGGGCTCAATGCCTCGGGCGGGTCGGGGCGCAACAATGTCCCGAAAATCGTGGGCGGAACCTAGGGGCGGAGAGGCTTCAAGTCAATGATTTCAGCAACAATTTGAGCGCCGCCTCGCCGAAGGCGCGCATATTGGCGGCGCGGTCGGCGGAGCCGGTACTGACCGTGATCGAGGCGGGGTGCGGCCCTGCAAGGCCTATGACCGCCGTGCCGGGCCCGGGGCCATAGGGCGAACCTGAAGGGCCGGAAGCGCCCATTTCCGCCAGTGCCCAGGTGGAGCCGAGCTTGCCGCGCACGACATCGGCCATCGCCGCCACATAAGGCTCGGTCAAGGGCTTCACATCCGGCGCGGGCGGGCCCTTCAGGTCGTAAAGCGCCTTGGCCGCACCGCGCGTATAGATGATGGTGGACCCCAGATAGAAGGCCGAGGCGCCCGGCTGCGCGACCAGCGCCGCCGAGACGAGCCCGCCCATGGACGATTCCGACAGTGCCAGCGTTTCGCCGCGCTTTTTGAGCAGTTCCGCGACTTCCGCCGCGAGCGGGATCAATTTTTCCATTGGCCGGTCTCCAGGTCGCGCACGGCGTAAAATTCCTTGTCCCAGATCGCGTAGAGGAGCCGCGTCGGCATCTTGTAGGCCTTCGCGACATAATCCGCCTGCGCCGCATGGATCTGCCAGCCACGTATCTTGGAAGCCGTATTGCCGGGCGTCGAATGGGTGGGCAGCGGCTGGTTTTCTGCGACGAACTTGCCGGTCCGGCGGCCGAGCTTCAGCAGCGAGCGCCGGGGGATGAGCGGATAGGCGACGAAACGGGGCGAGGGCCCGCCCTCGGCCTTTAGCCTTTCGATGGCCTGTTCGGCGACCAGACCCATCCTCATGTGATCCTTGTGGCTGGTGGCGCCGCTGGCGGGCCAGAAGGCGACGACGAGGTCCGGCCGGTACCGCTTCATGGCGTCCGTGACCCGGGCCACAAGCTCGTCGACCGGAATGTCCGGCACACCGCCATCCGGATAATCCCAGACTTCCTGTTCGTCGATGCCGAGCGCAAAGCCGTTTTTCAGCGCCTCGGCCTTGCGGATGATGCCGAGTTCGGACTGGCGGCAGACGACGGGGGACTGGGTGCCTGCATCGCCCGGCGTCGCCGTCACCATGGCGAGATAGGCGCCTTCCGCCTTGGCGGAGGTGAGGAGCCCGTTGATGAGCTGCTCATCGTCCGGATGGGCGAAAACGGCGAGAACCCGGCTCGCACCGAGAGCACCCGCCACCGAGGGCACGCGCCGTGCGGCGGGATCGTCGAACAGATGGCGGAAATAGAAAAGCGCGGTCGCCGCCGCCAGCGCCGCCAGCAGCAGCAAAATCCCCAAAATCTCCAGCATCGCCCCCTCCCTCTCCCGGTTTTTCCCCAATCTACTGGCATAAGGGGACGAAAAGCGCCATATATCCCGGCATCATGACCGGCATGACGCATCATTTCCTGAAGATGAACGGGCTCGGCAACGACTTTGTCGTGCTGGACCTGCGCCGTGAGCCCTTTGTGCTCACGGATGCGATCGCGCGCGCTATCGCCGACCGGGAAAAGGGCATCGGCTGCGACCAGCTCATCACCATCGAGCCTGCCCGCCAAGGCGGCGATGTCTTCATGGGTATCCGCAACCATGATGGCGGCACGGTGGAAGCCTGCGGCAACGCCGCGCGCTGCATCGGCAAGCTGATACTGGACGAGACGGGCAAGGACGCCGTCACCATCGAGACGCTGGCAGGCGACACGGTGGCGACGCGCGCGGAAGGCGACGAGATCACCGTCGACATGGGCGCGCCGCGCCTCGACTGGAACCAGATCCCGCTATCGGAAGAATTTCAGGATACCCGCGCCATCGAACTCGAGATCGGGCCGCTCGGCGCGCCGATCATGCATTCGCCGGGCGTCGTCAATGTCGGCAATCCGCATGCGGTCTTCTTCGTGGAAGATGTCGACGCGATCGACCTCGAACGCTCCGGCCCGATGCTCGAGCATCACCCGCTCTTTCCCGAACGCGCGAACATCTCGGTCGCGAAGGTTCTCTCGCCGACCCATATCCGCATCCGCACCTGGGAGCGAGGCGCAGGGCTGACGCGCGCCTGCGGCACCGCCGCCTGCGCGGCAACCGTCGCCGCAATCCGCCGCCGCAAGACGGAACGCAAGATCACCGTGACGCTGCCGGGCGGCGACCTCACCGTGGAATGGCTGCCGGACGACGAGAACGGCTATGGCCATGTGCTGATGACCGGGCCCGTCGCCTTCGACTATGAAGGCACGCTCGATCCGCGCCTGCTGACGGGAGCGGCGGCATGAAGAAGGGAACGGAAATTGTCACCTTCGGCTGCCGCCTCAATGCCTATGAATCCGAAGTCATGCGCGGCCACGCCGAAGCGGCCGGGCTCGACGGCGCCATCGTGTTCAATACCTGCGCGGTGACGGCGGAAGCCGAGCGCCAGGCGCGACAGGCGATCCGCAAGGCACGCCGCGAAAACCCGCAAGCCCGCATCATCGTCACCGGCTGCGCGGCACAGGTGAACCCGGATGCCTTTGCCGAAATGACCGAAGTCGATCTCGTGATCGGCAATGAGGAAAAGCTGCAGGCAGCAAGCTGGCAGCCCGCACTGGCGCTCCACACCAATGAGCGCGTGCGCGTAAACGACATCATGTCGGTGACGGAAACGGCGGGGCATCTCGTCGGCGGCCTCGAAGGACGCGCGCGCGCCTTCGTGCAGGTACAGAACGGCTGCGACCACCGCTGCACCTTCTGCATCATTCCTTATGGGCGGGGGCCTTCGCGCAGCGTGCCGGCCGGCGAAGTCGTCAATCAGGTGAGGACGCTTGTCGGTAACGGCTACCGCGAAGTCGTGCTGACCGGCGTCGACATGACGTCTTACGGCGGCGACCTGCCCGGACGCCCGAGCCTCGGCAATCTCGCACGGCGCATATTGAAGCTGGTGCCGGAACTCGAACGGCTGCGGCTTTCTTCGATCGACTCGATCGAAGCGGATGACGAGCTGATGCGGCTGATCGCGGAGGAGGAACGGCTGATGCCGCATCTCCATCTCTCGCTGCAATCGGGCGACGACATGATCCTGAAGCGCATGAAGCGCCGCCACCTGCGCGAGGACTCGATCCGCTTCTGCGAGGATGTGCGCAAGGCTCGCCCCGACATCATCTTCGGCGCGGATTTCATCGCCGGGTTCCCGACCGAGACGGACGAGATGTTCGAAAACACGATGCGGCTCGTCGACGAATGCGGGCTGACATGGTTGCATGTCTTTCCCTTCTCGCCCCGCCCGGGGACACCCGCCGCGAAGATGCCACAGGTTTCGCGCGAAATGGGCAAGGCCCGCGCCGAACGCCTGCGCATGAAGGGCGCGGAGCGCGTGCGCGCGCATCTCGAAAGCGGCCTCGGCGCGACAAGGCCCGTGCTGATGGAAACGCCGACGCTCGGCCGCACGCATCAGTTCACGCCGGTGCGCGTGACAGAAGCGGCGACGGCAGGCGAAATCCTGCCTCTTCGCCTTGCCGCGCATGACGGCCAGAGCTTTGAAGGGTTGAGAGCGGCGTGAGCGAAGGCGGCAGCGAAGCGGCGGAAAAGAAGAGATCCCTCTTTCAGCGCATGAAGGAGGGGCTGACCCGCTCGACCAAAAATCTGTCGGGCGGCATCACCGGCATCTTCACCAAGAAGAAGCTCGACCGGGCAACGCTCGATGAACTCGAAGAGCTGCTGATCGGTGCCGATCTCGGCCTCGATGCAGCGGCCGCCATTGCCGAAGCGGTCGGCAAGGATCGCTACGACAAGGAAGTGAGCCCGGAAGAAATCCGGAAGATCGTCGCGGATGAAATTGCCGAGGTCCTGAAGCCGGTCGAGAAGCCGCTCGAGATCGACGCCACGAAGAAGCCCTTCGTGATCCTGATGACGGGTGTCAACGGCGCCGGCAAGACGACGACCATCGGCAAGATCGGCGCGACGCTGAAGGCGGAGGGAAAGAGCGTGATGCTCGCCGCGGGCGATACATTCCGCGCCGCCGCCGTCGAACAATTGAAAGTCTGGGGGACAAGGATCGGCGCGCCGGTCTGCGCGACGAAGACGGGCGGCGACGCGGCGGGACTTGCCTATGAGGCGCTCGCCCGCGCGAAGGAAGAAGGCACCGACGTGTTGCTGATCGACACGGCCGGACGGCTCCAGAACAAGGCCGACCTGATGGCCGAACTGGAAAAGGTGATCCGCGTGATGCGGAAGCTCGATCCCGAAACGCCCCATGCGACGCTGCTCGTGCTCGACGCCACCACCGGCCAGAACGCGCTGAACCAGGTGGAAATTTTCGGCCAGGTCGCAGGCATCACCGGCCTCGTGATGACCAAGCTCGATGGCACGGCGCGCGGCGGCATTCTGGTCGCCATTGCGCGCAAGTTCGGCCTCCCCGTGCACATGATCGGTGTCGGCGAGGGGATCGACGACCTCCAGCCTTTCAGCGCCGAAGCCTACGCCCGGGCCATCACCGGCGCGAGTTGATCCACTGCCGGACACCATGCGTAAATAAACCGATCCCGAAATTCACGCGGAAGCAAAGAAGAGCATGACCGGAACCGACGCAGAAAAGACGCATGGCGGCATGTCGGCCTCGCAATGGGTCCGCATGGCTATCGAGCTCGGGCCGCTTGTCGTTTTCTTTCTGCTGAACGCACAATCCGACCGGTTCTTCGGCAACGAGGAAGCGCAGAACATCTTCTACGCGACCGGCGGCTTCATGGTCGCGACGGTGATTTCGCTCGGCTATTCCTATGCGCGCTTCCGGAAGGTGCCGACGATGCCGCTCGTCTCCGGCATCTTCATCATCATCTTCGGTGCGCTGACGCTCTGGCTTCAGGACGATGAATTCATCAAGCTGAAGCCAACCATCGTGAACGGCATCTTCGCAACCGCGCTTCTCGGCGCGGCCGTGATGGGCAAGCCGATCATGAAGCAGCTCTTCGACGGCGCCTTCAACCTGACCGACAAGGGCTGGATGGTGCTCACCGTGCGCTGGGGGCTTTTCTTTGTCTTTCTCGGCATCGTCAACGAGGTCGTCTGGCGCAATTTTTCCACCGACTTCTGGGTAAGCTTCAAGCTTTTCGGCGTGATGCCGCTGACAATGGTGTTCGGCCTGGCACAGATTTCGGTACTGACGAAGCACGCGCCCGCAAGCGAGGAACGCGGCTCCACCGCCGATTGATCCTCAGCCTTCTTCCGGATGCAGCGCCCTGTCTTTCGTTTCGGGCACGAAGATGAGCCCCACGACAAAGGTCATGGCGGCGATGGCGACCGGATACCAAAGACCTGAATAGAGGTTTCCCGTCGCCGCCACGATGGCGAAAGAGACCGTCGGCAGGAAGCCGCCGAACCAGCCATTGCCGATGTGATACGGAAGCGACATCGACGTATAGCGGATGCGCGTCGGGAAAAGCTCGACCAGCATCGCCGCGATCGGCCCATAGACCATCGTCACATAGAGAACGAGGATGAAGAGGATCAGCACCACCATCGGATAGTTGATGGCGGCGAGATCGGCCGCGAGCGGATAGCCGGCTTCCGTCAAGGCAAGCGTCAGCGCCGCAGCGAAAGCGGCGCGCGCCTCACCACCGGCGTCATCGCTGGCGTCAAATGATGGAACGGCGATAGAGCCTACCTCGATGCGCGTTTCCTCCCCTGCTCTGAGCTCCGCATTCGAATAGGGGATGCCACGTTTTGCGAGTTCGCTCTTTGCGACATCGCAGGGCGTGGTGAAGGCCGAGGTACCGACCGGATTGAACTGGAAGGAACAGGCGGCGCTGTCGGCCACGACGACGACGGGTGCCCTCTCCTGCGCGGCTTCCAGTGCGGGGTTGGCGTAGTGCGTGAGCGCGGAGAAGAGAGGGAAATAGGTCAACGCCGCAAGCAGGCAGCCCGCCAGAATGATCGGCTTGCGCCCGATCCTGTCAGACAAGGCACCGAAAATTACGAAGAAGGGAACGCCGACAAGCAGCGCACCGCCGATAAGGATGTTCGCTGTCTGGCTGTCGACCTTCAGCACCTGCGTCAGGAAGAAGAGCGCATAGAACTGCCCCGTATACCAGACGACGGCTTGTCCGGCTGTAAGGCCGACCAGGGCGATGATGACGATCTTGAGATTACCCCAGCGCGCGAAGGATTCCGTGAGCGGCGCCTTGGACAGCGTCCCTTCCGCCTTCATCCGCTGGAACAGCGGCGACTCGTTGAGACGGAGCCTTATCCAGACGGAAATGCCAAGCAGGACGATGGAAAGAAGGAACGGAATACGCCAGCCCCAGCTCTCGAAGCTCTCCTTGTCCATCGAAAGACGGCAACCGAGAATGACGAGAAGCGAAAGGAAGAGACCAAGCGTCGCTGTGGTCTGTATCCATGACGTATAGGCGCCGCGCTTCGCATGAGGCGCATGTTCCGCGACATAGATGGCCGCGCCGCCATATTCGCCGCCAAGTGCGAGGCCCTGCGCAAGCCGCAAGGCGATCAGGATAGCCGGCGCGGCAAAGCCGATGGTCTCGTAATTTGGCAGCAGACCGACGATGAAGGTCGCCACGCCCATGATGAGGATGGTGACCAGGAACGTGTATTTGCGACCCACAAGATCGCCGAGACGCCCAAAGACGATGGCGCCGAAGGGACGGACCGCAAAGCCGGCGGCAAAAGCAAGCAGCGCGAAGATGAAACCCGCCGTCGGATTGACGCCGGAGAAAAACTGCACGGAGATGATCGCCGCGAGCGAGCCGTACAAATAAAAGTCGTACCACTCGAACACCGTGCCGAGCGAAGAGGCGAAAATCACCCGCCGCTCTTCCGGCGTCATGCGCGCCGTCCTGTCTTCCGCCATTCCCGATCCTCCCCGATACTGCTTATGGCGAAAGAATGACGCTCCTGCCGCCGATTTGCCAGACTGCTTCAGACGCCTGCCGGCCGGCGGGGAAAAAGATTTCCATTTTCACCCTCCGGATTTGTAAAAGGTGCGATCGCGTCCTTGCCCATGGCTTCCCGGTGATGCATTAACGCCCAATAGACGCTCGGAAAGGCGAGCTCCTCCCACGGAATGTCTTTCCATTCGAACAGACCCGCCTCAAGCGTTTCTTCGCCCGCCGAGAAAGAGGGCTCCCTCAGCTCCGCCCTGTACATGATCTGCACCTGGGCAATTCGCGGAATATTGTAGATCGCCAGCACGTCGCGAAGAACGATCTCCGCATTCGCCTCCTCGCGCGCTTCGCGGCGGGCGCCCTCATCCGTGGTCTCACCCTGCTCCATGAAGCCGGCCGGAAGCGTCCAATAGCCGCGTCGCGGCTCGATTGCGCGGCGGCACAACAGGAACTTTCCGTCATGCGTAACCACCGAGCCGACCACAATTCTCGGGTTCACATAATTAATGAAGCCGCACCGGTCGCAGATATCGCGCTCCAGATTGTCTCCGGACGGGACACGGCGGGAGAATGCGAGCTCCGCTTCGGCCCCCTGCTCCTGCGGCTTCGGCATTTGCGGCGGCGTCTTTTCCGGCATTCGTTCCTCATGCTTACCATTATCTGAAATCGTCATTACTTACCTTGGTCCGCCTACGGAACTACATCCGGCCTCTGCAACACAGCATGCCATAGGGTAAAATTCTCCTGAAGAACATGCGTGGAACACCGCCAGCGCACCGACTGTCCGCGCACAGACCTATATGGAAGCTCGCTTTCTCTTCTTTTTCATGCACACGGCCTCTTGCGTGACAAGGGTCTGCGGGTGCATATGATGATAGAACGCCGCACAAGGCACGGCCACATAAACGCCTTGAACGCGAGCAAAGATATTTCTCCCCTCGCGGGAGACTGTCCGCAAGGACAAAGCCCCCAGTGTCGGACACCTGACGGTGCCTGAATAATCCAGAGGACAGAACAAATGGCAGCCAGAAAGCCAACCGGAAATTTTGATCTAGAAAGCTCGCTGAGCCATTTGCTGCGCCGCGCACAACAATTTGCCTATGATCAGTTCGTGCAGCAGATGGGCGACAGCGCGCTGACGCCGCGCCAGTTCATCGTACTCTTCGCGGTGGACGAGGAAGAAGGCCTGAGCCAGACCGATCTCGTGAACCGCACGGGCATCGACCGTTCGACGCTCGCCGACATGATCAGCCGCATGATCAAGAACGGCCTTCTTGCCCGCCGCCGCACGGCGGAAGACGCGCGCGCCAACGCCGTTCGCCTGACGGCGGCAGGACGCCGCGCGCTGAAAGGCGCGATGCCGAAGGCGATGGCAGCCGAGAAGGCGCTGCTCGATGTACTGCCGAAGTCCACGCAGGCCGATCTGATGAAAGGCCTGACGCAGTTGAACAACGCCATCGAAAGCCAGAAGACCGAGGACGCCGCGCCGAAGGCGCCGGCGAAGCGGGCGGCGGCAAAGCCTGCCCGCAAGACGGCGGCGAAAAAGCCGGCCGCACGCCGCAAGAAGGCCTGACATCACTGCTTGAGCGGCGCGTTATCTTTCGGGATGACGCGCCGTCTGCAGCGCCGGCAATATCTGGTCCGCCACGGCTTCAGGCGTCAGCGGACCGATATGCTTGAAGGCGATACGGCCATTGCCATCCACGACATAGGTTTCCGGTACGCCATAAACGCCCCATTCAATGGCGGCGCGGCCGGTATCGTCGCGTCCGATGCGGTCGAACGGATTGCCGAGTTCGGTGAGAAAGCGCCGCGCGGCAGCGGGATCGTCCTTGTAGTTGAGCCCGAACATGGGCACGCCCGCAATGCGGCGAAGTTCAACAAGAAGCGGCATCTCATCCCTGCAGGGCACGCACCAGGATGCCCAGACATTGACGATGACGGGAACGCCCTTGCCGAAATCGGCTGCTGCCACGCCGGGCAGATCGAGACCTTCGACGGGACGAAGATCAAAATCCGGCACATAGCGGCCGATCAGCGCGGATGGTACGCGCGACGGATCGCCGCGATAAATGGCGGTGAAGAACAACGCCGCCAGAACCAGAAAAATAACGACGGGGACGAGAGCGGCGAGACGGAAACGCGGGTTCACGGATTGCCCTCATCGCCAGGCTTGCGGGCGGCACGGCGGACGCGGCCGCCAGCTTCGTGCTCCAGCGCCTCGACGAGCCGGAGCTGCACCCGGTAGTCGCGTATGCTCTGGAATATCAGTAGACCGACTACGAGAAGTGCGATCCCGTAGGCGGACCAGATGAAAGCGGCATACCCGCCCATATGAAGAAATTCCGCCATATCAGCCCTCCGCTCCGGAAGCGGCCTGGGCGAGGCGCAGCGCACGGACGCGCCGGCGAAGAATTTCCGCCCGCATCCGCACCAGCAGCAACGTCACGAAGAGAGAAGTGAAGCCCAGCGCCATAAGCATCAGCGGCAGCAGCATGGCAGGCGCAATGGTGGGCCCTTCCATCCGGAAAACCGAAGCGGGCTGATGAAGCGTATTCCACCAGACGACCGAGTAACGGATGATCGGAATATTGATCGCTCCGACAAGCGCCAGAACGGCGGCGGCGCGTGCGGCGCGGACAGGTTCTTCTATCGTCGCCCAGAGCGCGATATAGCCGAGATAGAGAAAGAAGAGGATCAGAACGGATGTAAGCCGCGCATCCCACTCCCACCACGTTCCCCACATCGGCTGTCCCCAGAGCGAGCCGGTGACAAGCGCGAGAAAGGTGAAGGAGGCGCCGATCGGAGCCGCCGATTTGGCGCAGAGATCGGCGAGCGGGTGCCTGAAGATCAGCGCCACGGCGGATGCGGCGGCCATGATCGAATAGCCGAACATCGCGAGCCAGGCTGAAGGCACATGCACATACATGATCCTCACAGTCTCGCTCTGCTGGTAATCGGGCGGCGACGCAAAAAGGGCGAACCAGAGGCCTGCCGCGATCAAAAGCGCGGTCAGTACCCAAAGCGGCGCAAGCAGCTTGCCCGACAGCGCCATGAAGCGCGTCGGATTGGCATAGGCATGGAACCGCTGTGTGGCCGAAAGGCTGCTCATGCGCGCCATTTAGCGCGGCACTCGCGGCAAGGGCAAGCCACTCGGCCGGGCATTTTGCCACGGCGTCCGGGATGGAAGCCCGTTCACGCGGCTCATCTGAGATGGGCGCGGAGCGCGGCGGCGGCACCGACGGGCCCCAGCACGAAACTGCCAAGCGTGACCGCGCCCAGAAGCAACAGGCTCTGGGGCCCCGCCTCGCCCTCGAAACTCGCGGATGCCGAGCTGGCCGCGCCAACGCCGAAAATCAGCACCGGAATATAGAAAGGCAGCACCAGAAGCGAGGCAAGAAGCCCGCCCCGCCGGATCCCGACGGTCAGCGCGGCGCCTATGGCACCCAGAAAGCTCAAGGCGGGCGTACCGACAAGCATTGCAAGAAGAAGCTGGGGAAAGGCGTCTGCCGGCAGATTGAGGAGGAGCCCGAGCAGCGGGGCGGCCACCACAAGGGGGAGGCCCGTGGTGAGCCAATGTCCGAGCGCCTTCGCGACCGCCACAAGTTCAAGCGGCAGAGACCCCGTGGAGAGCAGATCGAGCGATCCATCCTCGAAATCGGCCTGGAAGAGCCGGTCGAGCGTTAACAGCGCCGCCAGCAGCAGCGCCACCCAGAGCATGCCGGGCGCTATGGCCGAGAGCAGCCCCTTTTCGGGACCGATGCCGAGCGGCACGATGGCGACAACGACCAGGAAGAAGAAGACGGCCATGCCTCCGCCGCCGCCAAGCCGGGCGGCGAGACGAAGATCGCGGAGGAGAAGCGCGAAAAAGGCCCGCATCATGCCGCCACCTCCGCGCCGAGATGCAGACGCGCCGCCGATGGGAGGCCAAGATCGAGATGGGTGGCCGCAACGATGATGCCGCCTGAAGCGAGATGCTGCTTCATCAGATGAAGAAGGCGTGAAATATTCGCCGTATCGAGCGCGACGGTCGGTTCGTCGAGAAGCCAGAGCGGACGCGGCGCCACCAGCATACGGGCAAGCGAGACGCGCCGCCGCTGGCCGGCCGAGAGATAGCCAACAGGCAGATCCGCGAGCGGGGTGAGAGCGAATGCCTCGAGCGCCGCCGAGACGGCGGCATCATCCGCACCGCCGAAATATTGCTTCCAGAAATGCAGTGTCTCCAGGACGCTCATGGACGGCTTCAGCGCATCGAGGTGGCCGACATAATGCGCCTGTTCGCCGATCGTGAGTTCGCTATCCCCACCTTCCAGCGCGATCGCGCTGTGATCGATTTCAAGCAGGCCCGCGATCTGACGCAACAGGCTCGACTTGCCCGCGCCGTTGGCGCCCGTCAGCACCAGGGCTTCGCCGCGCGCGACGCTGAATGTCAGCCCCTCGAAGACGAGCCGTCCGCCGCGGAGGCAGGCGAGGTCGCGGGCGGCGAGACGCGCGGGCGCAGGAAAATCAGATGTCGTCAAAGCGCCCGCCCCTGCCCTTGCCGGACGCGAAACGCGACGCGCCTTTGAGCGTCTCCCCCGACGCGAGCACCTTGCGGCCATGCTCGAACTCGTTGGCCAGCGCCCGGTCATAGGGCAGGTCCCATTGCTCATAGGCCGACATGCGGTCATGCCTGAGGCAGAGCTGGGGGAACCTGGAAATCTCCAGCGCCAGCTTCTCCGCTTCCTCGCGCCCCTTGCCCTTCGCCGCAACACGATTGGCGAGGCCGATGGCAAGCGCCTCCTCGGCATTGACGGGACGCCCTGTCAGAATGAGATCCATCGCGCGCGCGTGGCCGATGAGACGCGGCAGGCGAACAGTTCCGCCATCGATCAACGGTACGCCCCAGCGACGGCAAAAGACGCCCATGATCGCGTCTTCTTCCATCACGCGCATATCGCACCAGAGCGCGAGTTCGAGACCGCCGGCAACAGCATGCCCGGTAATCGCGCCGATCACCGGCTTGTTGAGAATCATTCGCGACGGACCCATCGGACCATCGCCGGCGAGGCGCGTGAAATCGGCGCCGGTTGCGGGGGGCACGGAGCGATTGCCCTTGCCGCCGGCAACGGCCTTCAGGTCCGCTCCCGCGCAGAAAGCGCCTTCCGCACCGCAGAAGACGGCGACCAGAGCATTCTCATCTTCTTCGAATGCGAGAAACGCGTCGACAAGGGCTGTGGCCGCCGCGCGATCCACGGCGTTCTTCACCTCGGGCCGGTTCAGGATGACGGTGGTCACCGGACCCTTTTTCTCGACAAGAACCTCCGCCATCGACTTTCCTCCCCGCATTCTTTCAAAGCTGATTATCACGGCCGCGCGTTCCGGCGAAGCATGGTCAATCACGGCGAAAGACATTATAGTCCGCCGCGACAAGCATATAGGTTCCAGGCTTAGAAGCGGCGGCGAAATCGGACTTTGACGCGCGTGCGTCTCCAGCGCGCGGACGACACCGCAACCTCCGTCACATCCCGTCTCCGACAGGCCCGGACCGCGCATCATTCGAGGACCAAGAGAGATGGCGAAGAAGGCTCCGGCTAAATCCCCCAAGACGAAAGCCAAGAAGAAACCGGCCGCCAAGAAGGCAGCCCCCAAAAAGGCCGCACCGGCAAAGGCTGCAAAGAAATCCGTAAAGAAGACGGCGCCGAAAAAGGCCGTTGCCAAGAAGGCCGCGCCGAAGAAGGCGATAAAGAAGACGGCGAAAGCGAAACCTGCGGCAAAGAAGGCCGTACGGAAAGCAGCGCCGAAAAAGCCGGCAGCAAAAAAGGCTGCGCCGAAAAAGGCCGCGCCGAAGAAAGCCGCGAAGAAGGCTGTGAAAACCGCCCGCCGCGCTGTGAAGAAGGCAACACCTGCCGCGAAGAAACCCGCGCTGAAAGCGAAGCGCACGGCGAAGAAGGCCGTGAAGGCAGCAACGCCGCGCAAGACCGTCGCGAAAAAGCCTGCCGGCAAGACAGCCGCCAAAAAGACGGCGCCCAAAAAAGCCGCCCCGGCGAAAGCGCCGGTGAAGAAAGCGGCACCGAAGAAGACAGCCGCGAAGACGAAAGCTCCTGCGAAGAAGCCGGTTGTCGCCAAAGCCGCGCCAAAAAAGGCTGCACCGAAAAAGGCCGCTGTAAAAAAGGCCTCGTCAGCCAAAGATCACGGCAGCTTCGGCGCACGGCGGACACTGAAAGTCGGCAAGCGCAGCTATACCTATTTCAGCTTGCCCGACGCAGAGAAGAAAGGCCTCGACGGCATCTCGCGTCTGCCCTTCTCGTTGAAGGTGCTGCTTGAAAATCTGCTGCGCTTCGAGGATGGACGCACCGTCTCCGCGGACGACATCCGCGCCGTGAAGACATGGCTCGAGACGCGCACCTCCGACCGCGAAATCGCCTATCGCCCGGCACGCGTGCTGATGCAGGACTTCACCGGCGTTCCCGCCGTGGTCGACCTCGCCGCCATGCGCGACGCCGTGAAGGGGCTCGGCGGCAATCCGAAGAAGATCAATCCGCTCGTGCCCGTCGACCTCGTGATCGACCACTCGGTGATGGTCGACAAATTCGGCACGCCGACCTCCTTCAAGGAGAACGTGGACATCGAGTATCAGCGTAACCGCGAGCGCTACGAATTCCTGCGCTGGGGTGCGAAGGCATTCGACAATTTCCGCGTCGTGCCGCCGGGAACGGGCATCTGCCACCAGGTAAACCTCGAATATCTCGCCCAGACCGTCTGGACGAAGACGGAAGGCAAGGAAGAGATCGCCTATCCCGACACCTGCGTCGGTACCGACAGCCACACCACGATGGTGAACGGCCTTGCGGTGCTCGGCTGGGGCGTCGGCGGCATCGAGGCGGAAGCAGCCATGCTCGGCCAGCCCGTTTCCATGCTCATTCCCGAAGTCATCGGGTTCCGCCTCACCGGCAAGCTCAACGAAGGCGTGACGGCGACCGACATGGTGCTGACCGTCACCGAGATGCTCCGCAAGAAGGGCGTGGTCGGCAAGTTCGTCGAATATTTCGGCAACGGGCTGGACAATCTCGCGCTTGAAGATCGTGCCACGATTGCGAACATGGCACCGGAATATGGCGCCACTTGCGGCTTCTTCCCGATCGACAATGAGACCCTGAAATATCTGCGGGCAACCGGCCGCTCGGAAGAGCGCGTCGCGCTCGTCGAAGCCTATGCCAAGGCGCAGGGCATGTTCCGCGAAAAGGGCATGCCGGATCCGGTCTTCACGGATACGCTCGAACTCGATCTCGGCAGTGTCGTACCGAGCCTCGCCGGTCCGAAGCGTCCCCAGGACCGCGTCGCGCTCACCGATGTGAAGACAAACTTCCATGGCGCGCTCGAAGGCGAATTCGGCAAGCCCGGTCAGGCTTCGAGGCGTGTTCCCGTCGAAGGGCAGGATTACGATCTCGGTCACGGCGATGTCGTGATCGCCGCCATCACATCCTGCACCAACACCTCGAACCCGAGCGTGCTGATCGCGGCCGGCCTCGTGGCGCGCAACGCGCGCGCCAAGGGGCTCAAGGTGAAGCCGTGGGTAAAGACCTCGCTCGCCCCCGGCTCGCAGGTCGTGACCGACTACCTCAACAAGTCCGGCCTGCAGGACGATCTCGACGCCATGGGCTTCGATCTCGTCGGTTATGGCTGCACGACCTGCATCGGCAATTCCGGTCCGCTGCCGACCGAAATCAGCCAGGCGATCAACGCCAACGATCTCGTTGCCTCCGCGGTGCTTTCGGGCAACCGTAACTTCGAAGGCCGCGTATCGCCGGACGTGAAGGCGAACTACCTCGCCTCGCCGCCGCTCGTTGTCGCCTATGCGCTGGCGGGCTCGACACAGATCGACCTCACCACCGAACCGCTCGGCACCGGCAGCGACGGTCAACCGGTCTATCTGAAGGACATCTGGCCGACTTCCAAAGACGTCGCCGCCACGGTGCGGTCTTGCGTGACTCCGGAAATGTTCCGCACCCGCTATGCCAACGTCTTCGACGGCGATGCCCACTGGCAGAGCATCAAGGTGACAGGCGGCCTAACCTACGACTGGGACGGCGGCAGCACCTATGTGCAGAACCCGCCCTACTTCGTGGGCCTGCAGAAGACACCGGGCGAACTTTCCGACGTGAAGGACGCCCGCATCCTCGGCCTCTTCGCGGATTCGATCACGACCGATCACATCTCGCCCGCTGGCAACATCAAGGCGCAGAGCCCTGCCGGTTCCTACCTGAATTCCAAGCAGGTGGGCGCCCAGGACTTCAACTCCTATGGCGCACGCCGCGGCAACCACGAAGTGATGATGCGCGGCACCTTCGCCAACATCCGCATCAAGAACCAGATGCTGAAAGGTATCGAAGGCGGCGTGACGAAGCTGCAACCGGACGGCACGCAGATGCCGATCTACGATGCCGCGATGGAATACAAAAGGCGCGGTGTGCCGCTGGTGATCTTCGCCGGCAAGGAATACGGCACCGGCTCCAGCCGCGACTGGGCGGCCAAGGGCACGATGCTGCTCGGCGTCAAGGCCGTGGTCGCACAGAGCTTCGAGCGTATTCACCGCTCGAACCTGGTCGGCATGGGCGTTGCCCCGCTGCAGTTCCTCAACGATATGAGCTGGCAGTCGCTGGGCCTCGACGGATCGGAAACGGTCTCGATCGAAGGCCTCGCAAATGTGAAGCCCCGCACCAAGGTAAACGCAGTGATTACGTTTGCCGATGGCACGAAGCAGTCGATAGAGCTTCTCTGCCGCATCGATACGCAGGATGAAGTCGACTACTACGAGAATGGCGGCATCCTGCCTTACGTGCTGCGGAGCCTCGCTGCGTAAGCAAAAAGCCACGATCGCGGAAAAGGGCGTCCCTCGGGACGCCCTTTTTCTTTACCACCCCAAGCCGCAATCACCCTAACGTGACTCGCCCCTGCACCCGGCTGGACCTATCCTTTTGCGGGAGGAGAACCGGAGCCATGCGCGTGCGACGCATCGAATTTTCCACCAAAGTATTGATCGCCGGATTGTTGATTGCCGTTGCGGCGGCAACCTCGTCCGCCGTCTGCGCGGCGACACGGCCCGTCGTCGTGGAGCTTTTCACAAGCCAAGGCTGTTCGTCCTGCCCGAAAGCCGACGCCTATCTGCGCGAACTCGCGACGCGCGAAAATGTGATCGCGCTTTCCTTCAATGTCGACTACTGGGATTATCTCGGCTGGAAAGACACACTGGCCAGTCCCGCCTTCACAAGGCGCCAGCGCGCTTATGCGCACCGCCTTGGTCTTTCCGGCGTCTACACGCCGCAGATCGTCGTCAATGGCGTTGCGGAGGATGTGGGCAGCCATCGCGATGAGATCGAGGCGGCCATTGCCGGGCAGGCATCCGGTGACGCCGGCGTCGGCATGGCTTTCGTAGAAGAAGATGGCTCGCTGATGCTGAATGTCGAAAGCGGCGACGCACCCGAAAAGCCGGCAACGCTTTGGCTTGTAAGATATGCCGCCGAGGAAGCAGTCAATATTCGCCGCGGTGAAAACCGGAGCCGCACCATCACCTACGCACATGCTGTGCGTGAATTGACGCCGGTCGGCATGTGGGATGGCAACGCGCTCAGCCTCAAGCTTCCGAAAAGCGACCTGCTGACAAAGGGCCTGGAAGGCTGCGTTGCGCTCCTTCAGGCTGGCGAAGGCGGGCCGATTCTCGGCGCCGCCCGGATCGACCTTTTGCAGTGACGCTTACTCGAAATCGGCGGGACCGGCTTCCCGGGTCACGATATCCATAGTCTGTGTGAGCTGACTGCTGACATCCTGCGGCAGCTTGTAGACCCATGGGCCGAGCCGTGCGTTCAGCGCAGCGGCGCGGGCTTCCGCCTTGCTCGCATCGGCGCCATCCGGTAGCAGCGCAGCATCGGCCGCCGCAGAGAATCTGGCCCACAAGGCGCCACCCTGACCACCCATGCGCATGGTGAGCTTAACGCCATCGAATGTTTCGACAACAACCTGAGGTGCCGTTTCGGGGAAGTCGAGCGTGTCGGCGGGCGCAACATCGTCAAAGCCCGAATCGAGCAGCGCCGTGGCAACGCGATTGACCACCGGGGCGCCCCGCGTGACGCGGCCTTCCGGCACATTCTCAATGGCGAAGTTCGCTTCTTCCGGACTTCCGCGCGACATGATCACAGGGCGATCAGTGTCAGCCCAAAGCGTGACACGGGCGACATCCTCCCGAGGGATATCGACGAAAGTGGGATCGAGCCATTCCGAAACCGTCTTGAGAAGCGGCAACCGGCCGCGCGCAAGCCATGTCTGGTCCTCGCCGTCGCGACGCACATAAATGACGCCTTCGCCTTTCACATCCACCGCGCGCTCCGGCACCTTGCCGACAAGAACACCGGCAAGCCGCTCGTCATTGCCGCTGAAAAATTCGACACGCACTGCCGAACCGATATCTTCAGGCGCAAGCAGGCCGAGATTGCGATGCCATTCGGGATTGGCCGTCCGCGGCTCATAGGCCTCCATCTCGCCGACGCCAAGCAGCGTCTTTTTGACGAGCTCGGGATTGACGGGATAGCCGCTCCGCGATTCCGCGCCCCAGGCCCCGTCTTCACCGCGGAGCATGACGATTTTCACTTCGCCGCTAAGCCCCCGGCTCGCCGTGTAGACGATCCGGTCGACGCGATCGAGCTTCGAGTCCAGGCCCTCGAAAAGAGGGTGAGGAACGAAGCTCGTGCGAACGCTGCTGCGGTCTGTTGCAACGGCGACAATCGCGGCAATCACCACGATGATGGTTATGGCCGCAAGAAGCGCCAGATTGCGCAGCGGCTTGTTCTCCCGAAGGGTCTGCAGAGAAGCTGCCATGGCTTACGCTCCCTTCTCGACGCGCGCCTTGCGACGGCGGTAACGCAGGAAGGCCGCACCGAGCGCGAGGATTGCGAGCACGATCGGCACAAGGGCGATGTTGACGAAACGCAACTGCCCGCCAAGATTCTCGACATCGCGCCGAAGATCGCGCTGCACATCGCGAAGCCTTTTGCGGCTCTCGAGAAGCTCGGCACGGAACTTCCGCATCTCTGCATCTTCATCGATGGCCGGGCCGCCCGGCGCCGCCGAGCCTCTGGTCTGAAGCTCCACAAGGCTTCGTTCCGTCTCGGCAATCTTCTTTTCGAGGATATCCTGTTCGGCCAGGAACCGTCTCTCCGCTGTCCGGCGCAAGTCCTCGACGACGACAAAAGGCCTGTCGATCTTGCTGCGCGCGCGGAGCGAAATGAGCTCATTCGAGCCCATCAGATTGTCGATGGCGGACATGATGAACACCGCATTATCCGCGATCGGCTGCGCCACGCGCTCGCCGAGATAGGATTCCGTCTGCACCCAGAAACGGTCGTCGAAAATATCGCTATCGGCGAAGACGATGATGTTCGCATCGCTCTGCGACTGGGCAATATAAGGGCCGGCTTTTTCCTGCGACTTGCGCGGCGAGACACCGCCCGGCTGCGCGACCGGCGCTTCGCTGGGCGGCCCGTCAAACGCACTTTTCACCGGCCCGGAGATGCGCGCCGCGATGACGTAGCGTTCCTCGGTGGGTGTAAAATTCCGCAATAGATCGTCTGGTCTCGGCCCCTTTTTCACGTCCTCGATGTCGTAGAGCTGCGAATCTTCCGTCGACGTGACGAGCGGCGAGAAGGTCGTGGTTGCGCCCTCCGCCTGTGCGAGCGCACCGACTGTACCGAGATTGAGGCGCGAGACGTCGGCCGTTACCAGGTCGTCCGTGTCTACATTCTCGCGCGGCACGGCGAGCCAGATCACATAGTCGCTTTCCTGGCGCCTTGCATCGAGCCCGGTGCGGACGCGTTGTGCGATTTGCCGGTCGCCCACGACCTTCGTCGGGTCGTAATCGATGCCCCAGCTTTCAAGCAGAGGTCCAAGATCCGATGCTTCCGTATACCCGGGGATCGGCTCGCCGTTCGGGCCCGCCGTCAGGCTCACTTCCGAATGAGGGTCGACGAAGGCAAGCACGTGGCCGCCGCGCATGACGAACTGGTCGATTGCATAAAGCGTCGGCTCATCGAGCGGACGCGGATGCGCGATCATCAGCACATCGACCTTGGCCGGCACAGCCTGGAATTGCTGCTCCAGGAATTCGATCTCAAAACGGTCCTGCAGCTCGTCATAAATCATGAAGGGCAGCGACTCGCCGCGCATGGCGGACATCAGCCCGCCCACACCGGTATCGAGCGGCAGGTTCGTGACGATGCCAAGTACCGGGCGTGACGGACGGCTGAGGTTCTGGATCATCCGCGCGACATCATACTCAAGATACTGCTCGCGCTCATCGGTGAAGAAAGGGATCGCTTCAAGCCCATCGACGGAATTCGTGCCGACCAGGCCGAAATAGACAACATCTCCGCTCGCCGTTGGCGCGCCCTTGAGGCCGAAGGACATGGCGAGATCCTCCTCCTCGGAGAAGGCTTCCGGGTCGATGACTTCGAGACGGACGTTCCCGCCCGACCGCGCGCGAATTTCTTCCAGCAGATCGCGAACATGGCTCGCATAGGTGCGGATGCGCGCATAGTCGTTGGCAAGTTTCTCCGAGTAGAAGAAGCGCAGCGTGATCGGTTCCTCTATCGAGGAGACAACCTCATCCGTTCCATCCGACAGGGTGTAGAGGTTGTTTTGCGTGAGATCGACCCGCGCAGACCGGAAGACAATGTTGGAGAACAGATTGACGGCAAGGAACAGAACCGCCAACAGCACCAGTGTGATGATGCCGTAGGCCGAACGGCTGATCTGCTGGTTCGCCATGAATCACCCGGCCTTCTTCATGTCGACGACGATCCCGCAGGCGATAAGCCACGTGCCGATCAGCGTGACGAAATAGATTACATCGCGAAGGTCGATGACGCCGCGCTTGATGGCATCGAAATGCGTGAGGAAGGAGAACGAGGCAATCGTGTTGAGAACCTGTTGCGGCGCCCAGCCCGAGAAGAAATCAATCACGATCGGAAGACCGGAAACCGTGAAGAGGAAGCAAACTGCGACGCTGACGACGAACGCGATAACCTGATTGCGCGTGACGGCGGAGAGGCACGAACCGATGGCAAGATAGCCGCCCGCCATGAAGAAGCTGCCGAGATAGCCCGCAACAATCACGCCATTATCCGGATCGCCGAGATAATTGACGGTCAGCCACATCGGAAAGGTGAGCGCGAGTGCAATCCCCGAAAAGACCCATGCTGCAAGAAACTTTCCCAGCACCGCCGCCCAGAGAGGAATAGGCAGCGACAGCAGCAACTCGATCGAACCTGTGCGGCGTTCTTCCGCCCAGAGGCGCATGGAGATAGCGGGCAGCAGAAAGAGATAAAGCCAGGGATGAAAGTTGAAGAAGATCGTGAGATCCGCCTGCCCGCTCTCGTAATAGCCGCCGAGATAGAATGTGAAGGCGCCCATCGTGAAGAGAAAGATCACGATGAAGATGAAAGCGAGCGGCGTCGCGAAATAGCCGCCCAGCTCGCGGCGGAACACGGCAAGGAGTTCGTTCATGCCGCGTCCTTTTCTTCTGGCCTTGCATCGGAGCGGGTGAGGCTGCGGAACACCTCGTCGAGACGGCCAGGCTCGCCGTAAAGGGCGCGCACCGGCCAGTTTTCCTCGCGCGCGAGCCGCGCCACCGCATCGACCAGCAGCGTGTCGCTCTCACGCGCCTGCGCGGGGAAAAGCGTGAAGGTTGTTTCTTCGCCCCGTGGCGCGACTTCAATGCTCGCAATACCGGGAAGACTGCGCAGTTTCTCCGCCGTCGCCACCGTGGTCTGCCCGCCAAGCGTGAGGGACACTGCATTGTGATACCGCGAGCGCGCCATGAGGGCCGCCGGTGTCCCGTCCGCAACAATCTGCCCGTGGTCGATGATGAGTGCGCGCGTGCAGATTGCATCGACCTCTTCGAGGATATGCGTCGAGATGACGATTGCCTTTTCCGCGGCCATGCGTCCGATCAGCTTGCGTACTTCGAATTTTTGATTGGGATCGAGCCCGTCGGTCGGTTCGTCCATGATGAGAACGGGCGGATTGTGAAGGATCGACTGCGCGAGGCCGACACGGCGGCGGAAACCCTTCGACAAGGTATCGATCGGCTGATCGAGGACGGAAGAAAGCTCCGTCGCTTCAACAGCACGGTCGACGGCCTTACCCGCTTCGGCGGCGGAAAGCCGGCGTACGCGAGCGATAAACGTGAGGAAGCCGCGCGGCGTCATGTCGCCATAGGCAGGCGCACCTTCCGGCAGATAGCCGATCAGGCGCTGCGCGGCGAGGGTGGACGCGACGACATCATGCCCGCAGACGCGCGCGGAGCCGGCACTCGGCGCAAGAAAGCCGGTGATCATCTTCATCGTTGTGGATTTGCCGGCGCCATTCGGGCCGAGAAAGCCGAGCACTTCGCCGCGTGCGACCGAAAAGCTGATGCGGTCGACGGCGGTGAAAGGACCGAATTGCTTGGTGAGGCCGTCGATGACGATCATCGGCTCACCTGGCGCCATATCCATGTCAGACCGGTTTATGATGCTTCTCCCCGGAACGCCGCCTTTTGATGCCGGCCGCTGTTCCTTTTTCTCCCCCGCGCCTCTCCCCAGGACGGGAAGCTTGTGTAGGACAGCACGCCAACCCCTTCAAGTGAAAGATGTTTCATTTTCCCGGACGGACGGCGCCCAAAACAGAAGCCGCCCGGGAGGGGGGATTCCCGGGCGGCTGGAGCTGTCGCTCATTTAGAGATGTTGTCCTCGACCCCGGGGGGATGGGGTTGGCCCGGCTCCCCCAATCTATCCCGGTGGGGCTGGGGGGCTGATGAAACCGGAACGTCGCAAGGAACCGGGCCAGTGAGGCAACGATGCAAAGATGGAGGTCCAGTGTGGCTGGCGAAGGGCTGAAAAAAGGCAATATTGTGGTTTTAGAAAAAAGCTCGATCTCTTCGAAAATGGCGGAAAGACTGGAGATCGTAACAATCTGATGACGCTGGCAGGCACCCTGTGCCATGCTTTCCGTGAGGGCCGGAGTGTGCCGGCTCATATAGAAGGGAGATCGCCGCCGCATGTCCGACAGCGCCGATTACGGTTCCCGCGCCGGTGAGGCTCCCTCCCGCCTCAGCCTCGTTCCCACGGACCGAAAGACCGATACGGCGGCGCAGAAGCGGCAGCGGGAGCCGGAGGTCTTTTTCAATCGCAGCGAACTCGACGCCATTCTCTCCGTCTACGGTCAAAAAGTGGCCGATGGCGAGTGGCGCGACTATGCGATGGGCGGCTTCAAGGATGTCGCGGTTTTCTCGGTATTCAGGCGGACCAGCGAGATGCCGCTTTACCGCATCGAAAAACGGCCGAAGCTCGCGCGCAAGCAGGGCGCCTACAGCATCGTCGCGGCGACGGGGCTGGTGCTGAAGCGCGGCCATGAGTTGCGGCAGGTGCTGAAGATTTTCGAGAAGCGCGCGCTACGGCTCATCGACGCCTGACAGCGAAAAGCCCCGGTGTTTCCACCGGGGCTTTGTTTTCTGGCTTGCCGCAGCCCGTCAGCTGCGCTGGCTGCCCATGAACTGCAGCAGGAACATGAACATGTTGATGAAGTCGAGATAGAGCGAGAGAGCGCCCATCACGGCTTTCTTGCCTGCGGCGGCGACGCTGTCGCCTTCGTAGTACATGCCCTTGATGCGCTGCGTGTCATAGGCGGTGAGGCCCGCGAAGATCAGCACGCCGAGCACCGAGATCGCGAATTGCAGCGCCGAGCTCGCGAGGAAAATGTTCACAACCATCGCGATGATGATGCCGATCAGACCCATGAACAGGAACGAACCCATCCCGGTCAGATCGCGTTTTGTCGTGTAGCCGTAAAGGCTTAGAGAACCGAACGCCGCCGCCGTCACGAAGAAGGTCGTGGTGATGCTCTCGCCCGTGAAGACGAGGAAAATGCTCGAAAGCGAAAGGCCCATCACACCCGCGAAAGCCCAGAAGAGAAGCTGGGTGGCGCTGAGGCTGAGGCGCTGGATGCCGAAGCTGAGCACCATGACGAAAGCGAGCGGCGCCAGCATCACGACCCATTTGAGAGGGCTCGCGTACAGCGTTTCGCCGAGGGATGTGAGGACCGGACCGCCTGCGGTTTCCTGCACGGCGGCCGTATAGGCGAAGTAGGCGACAAGCCCGGTGAGAGCGAGCGCACCCGCCATGTAGTTGTAAACACGGAGCATATAGCTCCGAAGGCCTTCGTCGACCGCCATATTGGCGCGCGCGCCGAGGCGGGACTGATGAAGCCGTTCCTGTTCGTAGTTCGCCATAAATCTGCACCCTCCTGAGTGTGCTTGCACGTATATTGGCCGATGCCTGTGCAATTTCAAGCAAAACCGGACCGGTCACAAATCGTTGAAAAGCCCCGACTGTCATCGAACTGTCACGAAACCGTCACACGGCGCGAAGCCCCTCCCCCGAAAAGAAATAATCCCCGCTTTTCAGTCCGCCCGCAGGACCGAGGCCGAGGGCACGGAGAGCGCCCGCCAGGTGCCGAGGAGCCCCAGCGCGACGGTGACGAGGGTCGCCCCGAGAACCGTGAGGGCGACGGTGCCCGGAAGGAAGCGCCAGGGCATCTCCATGACCATGGTGACGACCACGTAAGCGGCACTTGTCCCCGCCAGGCCCGCGATGAGGGCGGTGGCAAAACCAAGCGCCGCATATTCGCGGACATAGATGCCGAGTATGCGGCCGCGCGTGGCGCCGAGGACCTTGAGGATGACGGCATCGCGGACGCGCGAGCGGAAGCCTGCCGCCATGGCGCCGGCAAGGACGAGAATGCCGGCGGCGAGCGTGACGCCGCCTGTCGCGCGGACGGCCATGGCGAAATTCTCGAGAAGCGAGTTCACCGCCTCCAGCGCCTCGCGGACGCGGACGGAGGTGATGCTTGGAAACTGCGCCGTGACCTCGCGCTCCAGCGCCTCTTCGGCGGCGGGCCCGCCTTCCATGTCGACGGTGGCGAGCACGGTATGGGGCGCCGAGGACAACATGCCCGGCGAGAAGACGAGAACGAAATTGATACCGAGGCTCGACCAGTCGATCTCGCGCGTATTGGCGAGCGTCGCGGATATTTCGCGGCCGAGCACATTGACGGTGATCGTGTCGCCGATATCGACGCCGAAGCCCTGCGCCAGTTCCTCGCTGAAGGAGACGAGCGGCGGGCCCGCATAATCCTCCGCCCACCACGAGCCGCGCACCAGCTTCGACCCGTCAGGCATTTCGGCGGCATAGGTGAGGCCGCGATCGCCGCGCAGCGCCCATTGCGCTTCCGAGGCGACGGTAAGCTGTTCCGAGGGCACGCCGTTCACCGCGGCGATCCGCCCACGAAGCATCGGCACGCGGTTGAAAGCCGTGACGCCTTCCGTGCCTGTCACCAGCGCCTCAAGCCCGTCGACCTGATCCGGCTGGATGTCGACAAAGAAGAAGGCGGGCGCGCGGTCCGGCAGCTCGCCGGAAATTTCGCCGGTGAGATTGCCGTTGATGAGGGAGATGGTGACGAGAAGCGTGAGGCCGAGACCGAGCGACAGCACGACGGCTGGCGTCGGCGCGCCGGGGCGGTGGATATTGGCCAGCGCGAGACGAAGCTCCGCCGAACGCACCCGCGGGCTGCGCGCCGCCAGCGCCATGATGCCGTTCGCCGCGCCCCAGAGAAGTATGAAGACGCCCGCGGCGGCGGCAACGAAATAAAGCGCGAAGAGACGTTCTTCCGCGAGCGCGACCGCGAGCCCGGCAAGCGCCAGAAGCGCGCCCGCCGTCGCCGCGACATAGAAGGGATGCGGGAAGCGGCGCGCCGGCGCGATGAGATCGCGGAAGAGGCTGGTGGCCGGCACTTCGCGCGCACGCGCCAGCGGCCAGATCGCAAAGGCAAGCGCGGTCAGCACGCCATAGGCGGCGGCAAGCAGCAGCGGCCCCCAGTAAAGCCCGAGATCGGCGGGAATGGGGATCATGTCGCCCGCCACCGCCTCGACGATGAAGGGCGCCGCACCGCCAATGACAAGACCGATGAGAATGCCGACAGCGGCAAGCGCCATCACCTGCATGAGATAGAGGCGGAAGATGAGCGGCCCCGGCGCGCCGAGACATTTGAAGGTGGCAATGACGGTGCGCTTGCCGTCGAGATAGGACTTCACCGCATTGGCGACGCCGACGCCGCCGACGACAAGCGCGGTGAGACCGACAAGCGAAAGAAAAAGCGCCACGCGCTCGACGAAGCGGCGCACGCCGGGCGCGCTGTCGCTGCGGTCCTGCACGCGCCAGCCGGCATCCGGGAACCGCTCATTGAGCGTTTCGACCCAGGCGGCGATATCGGCGGGGCTGCGCGCGTTATCCGGCAGGCGCACACGGTAATGATAATTGACGAGGCTGCCCGGCTGCACGAGGCCGGTGGAGGGAAGGGCTTCCTCCGCGATCATCGCGCGGGGGCCGAGCGCGAAACCATCCGACACGCGGTCCGGCTCGCGCGCAATCGCGGCGCGAAGCTCGAACTCGGCATCGCCGATGCGCACGAGATCTCCGGGCTCGACATTGAGCCGCGTCAGGAGGTTCGGTTCGACGATGAGACCGGGGCGGCCGTCGCGGATCGCGAGCGCGTCCGCGACCGGCATTTCCGGCGACAATTCCATCTCGCCGTAAAGGGGATAGACGCCGTCGACGGCCTTCAACTCGACCAGCGTCTGGCTGCGTGCGGCTGCTTCATCGGCGCTGCGCGCCATCGCCCGCATTTCGGCGGAAACGGAAACGCGGTTTCCCTCTTCGATGAAGGCGCGCTCTTCCGGCGTTGCGTGACGATGCATCAGGCGGATCGAGATATCGCCGCCGAGAATCTCCTGGCCGCCTTCGGCGAGACCGCGCGTCAGCGCCGCCGAGACCGAGCCGACGCCCGCAATGGCTGCGACGCCAAGCGCGAGACAGGCGATGAAAACGCGAAAGCCCTTGAGCCCGCCACGCAGCTCACGCCGGGCGAGACGCGCGGCCAGCGCGAATGAGGCTTCACCGGATTTCATGCGCATGCCGCCCATATCGCCTCGCCGTCCCCTGTCCTGCCACTGTCATTGCCGGGCTTGACCCGGCAATCCAGAAGGCGCGGCAGCGCCGTCTCTCTTCGCGAGGATTCGGTGCTTGCCACAGAAGATGCTTTTTCGAAGCGAGACGCCGCCTTGCGGCGGCTTCTGGACCCCCGGGTCAAGCCCGGGGGTGACAAGTGTGGGTAGTAAGGCACGCGCATTCCAATTTTGCCTGCAAACAAACCATCGACCATCACGCCGCCGCTCCCGCTTCAATGCTTTCGACCAGTCCGTCGCGCAGGCGGATGACGCGGTCGCAGCGGGCGGCGAGTTCTTCGTCATGGGTGATGAGGACGAGCGTCGTTCCCTTGCGCGTATGAAGATCGAACATGAGTTCGATGATCTCGTGTCCCGTCGCCTGATCGAGATTGCCGGTCGGCTCGTCCGCCAGAAGGATTTCCGGATCGCCCGCGACCGCGCGCGCCAGCGCCACGCGCTGCTGTTCGCCGCCCGACAATTGACCCGGATAATGTGTGAGCCTGTGGCCGAGGCCGACAAGGCGAAGCTCTTCCTCCGCGCGCGCGAAAGCATCCTGCCGGCCCGCGAACTCAAGCGGGATCGCGACATTCTCGAGCGCCGTCATGGTGGGGATGAGGTGGAAGGACTGGAAGACGATGCCTATATGATTGCGGCGGAAGCGCGCCAGCGCATCCTCGCCAAGGCCTGTGAGATCTTCCCCTGCCGCGACGATGCGGCCCTCGCTTGGACGCTCGAGCCCCGCAAGCACCATGAGAAGGGTGGATTTGCCGGAGCCGGACGGCCCGACGAGACCGGCGGCTTCGCCCGCGCCGATGGCGAGGTCGATGCCGCGGAGGATGTTGACCGGCCCGGCCGCGCTCGGCAGGGTGAGCTTGACGCTGGCAAGTTCGATTATGTTTTGAGGCAAAACGCTCGGGCCTTCGCGAAATGGGGCTGAACGGAAAGAGGCAGGTATATTATGCGATATGGCCTTCCGGCCCCCTTTTGCAAGCTCTTCGCGAGCCTGGCCTTTGTGCTGGTGCTTGTCTCCGCGCCCGTTGCGCAGGCCTCGGAGAAGGCGCCCATCACCATCGTTGCGCTGGGCGATAGCCTGACAGCAGGCTATCTGCTGGGTCCGGACGAAGGTTTTGCCGAAAGGCTGGACCGGGCGCTGAAGGAAGCCGGTCACGAGAATGTGAATGTATCGAACGCAGGCGTTTCCGGCGACACGACATCGGGCGGCCTTGCGCGGCTCGACTGGGCGGTGGGCCCGGAGGCGGATGCGGTGATCGTCGAACTGGGCGCGAACGACGCGCTGCGCGGGCTCGACCCCGCCCTTGCGCGCGACAACCTTGCCGAGATCGTGGCGCGGCTGAAGGAACGCGGCCTGCCCATCCTGCTTGCCGGCATGCTGGCGCCGCCCAATCTCGGCAGCGACTATGGCGCCGAGTTCAACCCGATCTATCCCGAGCTTGCGGAGAAGGAAGACCTGATCCTCTATCCCTTCTTTCTCGACGGCGTGGCCGGCGACCGCAGGCTCAACCTCAGCGACGGCATCCACCCGACGGCGGAAGGCATCGAGATCATCGTGGAGCGGATCATGCCGAAAGTGGAAGAGCTGATCGCGCGGGTGGAGGAGGAGCGGCGCGCGGGGGAGTGAGGGAAGAGCGAGCTTCGATTCAAACCGCTTGTGGCGCTTCCTCTTTTCTCTTTTCGTCATGACCCGGCTTGTCCGGGTCATCCACGTCTTGGCGGCACACACGGAAGAAAGACGTGGATGGCCCGAATAAATCGGGCCATGACGGGTTCTGGTTAAACCGGCGCCACATTGGCTATAAAGCCGGGACGCAATTCGAAAACGGGGGACACTTCATGGAATATCGCGAACTCGGCCGCACCGGCGTCAAGGTGAGCTCGATCTGCCTTGGCACCATGACATGGGGCCAGCAGAACACGGAGGCAGAAGGCCATGAGCAGATGGATTATGCGCTTGGCCAGGGCGTGAATTTTTTCGATACGTCGGAAATGTATGCCGTGCCGCCGAAGCCGGAGACGCAAGGGGCAACCGAGAAGATCATCGGCAGCTGGTTCAAGGCGCGCAAGAACCGCGACAAGGTGATCCTCGCGACGAAAGTGGCGGGGCGGAGCCCGATGAACTGGCTGCGCGATGACGGTGCTGGCACCGAGCAGAGCCCGGCGCAGATCCGCGAGGCGGTGGAGAAGAGCCTGAGACGTCTGCAGACGGATTATATCGATCTTTACCAGCTTCACTGGCCGGACCGGCCGATCAATCTTTTCGGCGGGCTCGGCTACAAGCATATCGAGGGCGCAAGCCACCCTATCGGCGAAATTCTCGAAACGCTGCAGGAGATCGTGAAATCCGGCAAGGTGCGCTTCATCGGCCTTTCGAACGAAACGCCCTGGGGCACCATGACCTTTCTGCATCATGCGAAGACCAAGGGCCTGCCGCGCGTGCAGTCGATCCAGAATGCCTACAACCTGCTGAACCGCACCTTCGAGCTCGGCGGATCGGAAATCGCGCATCGCGACGGCGTCGGCCTTCTCGCCTATTCGCCGCTGGCGCAGGGCTATCTCACCGGCAAATACCAGAATGGCGCGCTGCCCGAAGGATCGCGGAAAGCCCTGTTCAACCGGCTGCAACGCTATGAATCGCCGATGACCGACAAGGCGATAGAGGGCTATCTCGCCGTGGCGAAGAAGCACGGGCTCGACCCCTCGCAGATGGCGAACCAGTTTGCGACGACACGGCCTTTCGTGACCTCGAACATCATCGGCGCGACGACGATGGAGCAATTGAGGCTCGCGGTGACGAGCGTCGATGTGAAGTGGACGGAAGAGCTGGAGAAGGACATCGAGGCGGTGCATCTCTCGCAGCCGAACCCGGCGCCTTGAACGGCGGCTGAGCTGCCGCTGCACGATGATCGTTCTCTTCACCTCCCCCTTGCGGGGAGGTCGGAAAATCCGAAGGATTTTACGGGTGGGGGCAGGAGCCTCGCAGGAACCTCAGGCGCTGCTCTTTTCTTTTTCCCCGCGCCCCCCACCCGAGAAATCCGCGCCGCGAATTTCTCGACCTCCCCGCAAGGGGGAGGTAAGAAGAAACGAGACTTCAGTCCAACAGCGGCCACCTGCGAACGACAACATGATCCGCCTGTTCACAGCACTGGAAATTCCTGACGAGGCGGCGGAGAAGCTCATGCGGCTGCAGCAGGGGCTTGACGGTGCGCGCTGGATCGAGCGGCCGGATTTTCACATCACGCTGCGTTTCATGGGCGATGTGCCGGAGAATGTCGCCGCCGATATTGACGAGGCGCTGGCGGAGATTCCGATGGAGCCTTTCGAGGTGGAGCTGGAAGGCGTCGGCGAATTCGGCGGCAAGCGGCCGCATACGCTCTGGGCGGGCGTGAAAATGTCGGAGCCTCTGCGCGTGCTGCAGGGGCGGCACGAAAGCGCGATGCGGCGCGTGGGCCTCAAGCCCGAAACGCGGAACTACACGCCGCATGTCACCATCGCGCGGCTGTCGCATGTGAGCACCGACGAAGCCTATCGCTTCATCGAGGCGAACAACCTCTTCGCCGCGCCCCGCTTCGAGGTGGAGCAGTTCACTCTCTTCTCCGCGAAGGCGAGCACGGGCGGCGGGCCTTACGTCGTCAAGACGCGCTATCCGGATTTCGGCTGGGTGGAGGAAGAGTAGCGGCTGGTATTGCAACGGCTGTGTGCTCTCTCCCCACCCTCCCCTTGGGGGAGGGTCGAAATATGCGAGCGGCAGCGAAGCAGATTTCGGGGCGGGGTCGCGGCACTGCTGCAATGAACGCGAGCGATTTTATTCTCGGAGAGTCAGCGCCCCCGCCCCAAACGGCTTGCAGCCGTTTGACCCTCCCCCCAGGGGAGGGTGGCAGGAAGAGTTCGGCTTACTCCAGTCCCGCCGCTTCCTCTATCGCGTGCATGTCGTCGTCGGAGAGGCCCATATGGTGGCCGATCTCGTGGATCAGCACATGCGCGATGAGGCCTTCGAGGGGCTCGTCATATTCCGCCCAGTAATCGAGCATGGGGCGGCGATAGAGAAAGACCATGTCCGGCATATGCGCCGGCTCCATCACCGAGCGGTCGACATGGGAGATGCCCTGATAGAGGCCGAGGAGATCGAACGGGCTTTCGAGCTCCATTTCGGCGGCGACTTCATCATCCGGGAAATCCTCGACGCGGATGATGAGCCCTTCGCAGCGCGCGCGGAAGGCTTCCGGCAGGCGCTGGAAAGCCTCGTCCGCCAATCGTTCGAAATCCGCCAGCGAGGGCGCGCGTACGCCGTTCCAGTCCATTTTTTCCTCATGTCTCTTGCGCGCAGACCATAAGCGCGCGAGGCTCGGGCCGCAAATTCATGGAGGCGACGATGAGCGGAAAACTGACCGGTAAAGCACGCGAAAAGGCGCTGGCGGGACTGAAGGGCTGGAGCAAGGTGAAGGGCCGCGACGCCATCGAGAAGACATTCAAGTTCAAGGATTTCAACGAGGCCTTCGGCTTCATGACGCGCGTGGCGCTGGTGGCCGAAAAGATGGACCATCATCCCGAGTGGGCGAATGTCTATAACCGCCTCGATGTCGTGCTGACGACGCATGACGCGGACGGGCTGAGCGACAAGGATGTGACACTCGCGACGCTGATGGACAAATGGGCGGGCAAGGCCGGGAAGACCACGAAGAAATAAGGAAAAAATAGAGCCAAACAAAAAGCCCCGGTGTTTCCACCGGGGCTTCGTTTTTTCCAAATTATTGGAAAAGGGCTTAGCGCGGCGCCATGCGGATCGCGCCGTCGAGGCGGACGGTTTCGCCGTTGAAGTAGCCGTTGCGGATCATTTCGCAGGCGAGCGAGGCGTACTCGTCCGGGTTGCCGAGGCGGGACGGGTAAGGCACCTGGGCGCCGAGCGCCTGGCGAACCTTTTCCGGCGCACCGGCAAGGAGCGGCGTGTCGAAGATGCCGGGCAGGATCGTGTTGACGCGGATGCCTTCGCGGCTGAGATCGCGCGCGATGGGAAGCGTCATGCCGACGACGCCGGCCTTGGAAGCGGAGTAGGCGGCCTGGCCGATCTGGCCGTCCTGCGCGGCGACGGAGCCGGTGTTCACGATCGCGCCGCGATCGCCATCCTCGAGCGGATCGAGCGTCAGCATGCCGGCCGCCGACTTCGCGATGCAGCGGAAGGTGCCGACAAGGTTGATCTGGATGATGAGGTTGAACTTGTCGAGCGGGAAGTGTTCCGGCTTGCCGGTTTCCTTGTTGCGCGACGCGGTCTTGACCGCATTGCCGGTGCCGGCGCAGTTCACGAGGATGCGCTCCTGGCCGATGGCGGCGCGGACCTTCTCGAAGCCCGCATCGACGCTCGCTTCGTCGGTGACGTTCACTTTCGCGAAGACGCCGCCGAGTTCCTTCGCCAGCGCCTCGCCCTTGTCTTCCTGGAGATCGAAAATGCCGATCTTCACGCCCTGCTTGGCGAGCGCGCGCGCCGTCGCCGCGCCGAGGCCGGAGGCGCCGCCGGTGATGATGGCGCTGATGCTGCTGTCGAGTTTCATGCGGTTCGTCCCTTCTCTGCATGGATCCTTGCACGCGGATCCAGCGTTTTCTGCGGATGCGGGACGCCTTCGGGGCCCCGATTGGCGCCGATTTAACAAATTCGGACGGCAAAGCGCGAGCCAAAAATCATTGGCGGACAGGCTATTTGCGTGAGCCGGGGATTTACGTAACGTCCGCCTCGCCTTGCAACAGGGCCGCAAGAGCCCCATCTTGCTTGCGGGATCGACAGGGCGGGCAACGAAGGACGGAACCAGGGCCGATGTCCTCTTCTCACGGAAATCCGGGTGCGGAAAGCGCGGAAACCGAGCTTCGGGACCCGAAATATCAATTGCCCGCCGTGATGGCGCGCAACGAGGAAACCGTGCGCGAGGGCTTCTGGAAGAAGATGACACGCGTCGCCGGAAAAATTCCCTTCGCGGAGGAAGCGGCCGCCGCCTGGTATTGCGCGCGCGACCCCGAAACGCCGACACGCGTGAAGGCGACGCTGCTGGCGGCGCTCGCCTATTTCGTCATGCCTGTCGACCTCATCCCCGATTTCGTCGCCGTGTTCGGCTTCACGGACGATGCGACCGTGCTGATGGCGGCGCTGGGGCTCGTCTCCAGCCACATGAAGCCGCGCCACCGGAAAGCCGCCCGCCAGGCGCTCGGACTGCCGCCCGCCGAAGAAGAGAAGAACTGACGCTGTCCTTCCACGGAGAGCATCATGAAAAGCTTTGCGAGCGACGTCGCCTTCACGCCGACGGTGAAGGCACTGCAGGAAAAGCGCGGCAGCCGCAGCCATTATGAGGACAGGGATTTCCGCGACAGCATCGACGCGGATATCGCTGCCTTCATCGCCGAGCGCAACTCCTTCTATCTTGCGACGGCGAATGCGGAAGGCCAGCCCTATATCCAGCATCGCGGCGGGCCGAAGGGCTTCCTGCGGGTGCTCGACGAGAAGACGCTCGCCTTTGCCGACTACACCGGCAACCACCAGTACATCACCAGCGGCAACCTCGCCGACAATGACCGCGCCTATATTTTCCTGATGGACTACGCGACGCGGGCGCGCGTGAAAATCTGGGGACACGCCTCGGTGAGCGACGACAAGGCGGTGATTGCATCGCTGATGCCCGAGGGCTACCGGGCCCGGCCGCTGCAGGCGATCATCTTCCGCGTCACCGCGCTCCACACCAATTGCGCGAGCCACATCCCGCAGAAATTCGACGCGGAGGACGTCCAGGGCGCGCTTGCGCATCTACAGGCGAAAGTCGACGCCCTGGAAGCCGAACTGGCCGCCTACAAGGCCCAGACGCCCGACGCGTTGGAGCGGTAGCCGAGCGAGGTATAGGCGGCATCGACCAGCGCCTGGCCGCGATCATTGAGCAGGATGCCGGAGCCCATGCGGTTCATGTTGTAGCCGAAGCTCATGGCGCAGGCGGGATCGGCAAAGCCGAGCGAGCCGCCCATGCCGACATGGCCGAAAGCGGCCTCGCCCATGATGCAGCTTGAATTCGGCTCGTTCGGCAGATCGCGGTTGTCCATCGACTTCATGAAACCGAGCGCGAAACGCGACGGGATGAGGAGCGTCGCGTCTTCATGCGTCGCCATTGCGACACGGCCCATGCGGGCGAGCGCGTCCTTGCCGACAAGCTTGCCGCCGCCATTGGCGAGCGGTGCATACATGCCCGCGAGGCCGCGGCCATTCGTGATGCCGTTCGCCGAGCCGATCTCCGCCTCATGGCATTCGCGCGAATTGAAATTCGCATTGCCGCCATTGAGCAGGAAGAGATGCGCCGGGCTCGAAGGATCGGTCATCAGCGCCTGCGTGAATTTCGAATTCGCCGCCGCCGGGTCCGGCTCAGCGAAAATCATCGGCGCGACGCGCGGTTCGATCTCTTCCGGCAGTCCGATCCAGAAATCGAGGCCGAGCGGCTTTGCGATTTCATCGGCGAAGAAGCGGCCGAGGCGCTTGCCCGAAGCGCGGTGAACGAGCTCTCCGACCGTCCAGGCGAAGGTAACGCCGTGATAGCCGTTGCGGACGCCCGGCTTCCAGAAGGGCTCTTCATCCTCGAGCAGTTTCAGCATGTAGTTGTAGTCGTAATAGGCGCCGTCTTTCAGCTTGGTGCGGAGATGCGGCTGACCGGCCGAATGATCGAGCATCATCGAGACGGTGGTATCTTCCTTGCCGTTCTTCGCATATTCCGGCCAGTAATCGCCGACCTTCGCGCCGAGATCGAGCTTGCCCTTGTCGGCCAGCATATGCGCGCAGATGGCGGTCGCACCCTTGGTGCAGGAAAAGACGATGGAGACGGTGTCCTTGTCCCAGGCCTCGCCTTCCGGCGCCTTCTTGCCGCCCCATATGTCGACAATTGTTTTGCCTTCGAGCGTGATCGCGACATTGGCGCCGACTTCGCCGCGCGTTTCGCAATTCTCGATGAAGGCATCGACCACGGGCTTGAACTTCGCGTCGTAGGTGCCCTCGACCTTGCCGGCTTTTGTGTCTCTCGAAAGCGTCTCCGCCATCTGCCGTCTCCCCTTTGCTTTTATTCAGACTTTTATGAAACGTAACATGGCGAAGGCGAACGGTGCCTGCAAATCATGCCTTACCGGCTCGACCGCAAGCCGCCATAGCCCGCTTCGATCAGCGCCGGCTTGATCGCCTCCGCGAGAACCCTGTAGCCCTGCTCATTGAGCGTGAGCCCGTCCCAGCGATACAGGTCGTCGCGAATATTGCCTTTGGCATCAAGCATCTTCGCCGTCACGTCGAGAAAATACATGCCGCGCTGGCCGGCGACGTAATCCGCGATCAGCGCATTGGCGCGCTGCGCGCCGTACCAGCGCTCGTCGCGCGCGGGCGAGGGACGCAGCGAAATGAAATAGATCGGCGCGTCCTCGCCCTCGGCGCGGAGCGAAAGAACTAGCGTGCGGAAATCGTCGAGAACATCTTCCGGCCGCCGCCCGCGCACATCGGCGAGGTCCGCATCGCCCGCCATGATGAGAATGGCGCGCGGCCGGTAGGGCAGAATGATGCGTGAGCGATAGTGATTGATATGCGGGATCTGCGCACCGCCGAAGCCGCGCTGGATGACGGGCACGGGCGCCATGTCTTCCTGCAGCGACGGCCAGAGCCTGAGATCGCGGCCGCCGACAAAGAGCACGGCATCGGAAGGCGGCGGATTGGAAACGTCGCGCCGCTCGAAGGCGGCGATTTCGCCTTCCCAGTATTTCGGATCGCCCGATGCGAGCAGCACATAGATGAGGAAGCCGAAAAGCACCAGAACGGCAAAGCCGAACATCGCGCCCAGCGCCACCAGCCCGCGCCTCATTTATGCGACCCGGAAAAAAAAGATGTCATCCCGGGATTTATTCCCGGGACCCATTGGCCTCTCGATTTGCGGAAGCGTGGATTGGGTCCCGGCAACGAGTGCCGGGATGACATCTTTGGGTTTGGCAAGGCGCTGAACCTCTCCTTGAGCATCGCAACCTGTCTTCGCGTTTACCGCGACGGCACGATGACGATCTTGCCTTTGACCTTGCGGGCAGCCATATCGTTCAGCGCCTGCGCGGCTTCCTCGAATTTGTAAGTGCGCGAGACATGCGGGCGCAGCTTGCCCGCCTTGAACCATGACATCAGCTCCTTCAGGTTTTCCTGATGGCGCTTCGGCTCGCGGCCGGTGAAGGCGCCCCAGAAAACGCCGACGATCTGGCAACCCTTCAGGAGCGCAAGATTGAGCGGGATTTTCGGGATCGGGCCGGCGGCGAAGCCGACCACGAGGAAGCGGCCTTCCCAGTTGGTGGCACGGAGCGCCGGTTCCGAATAGTCGCCGCCGACCGGATCGTAGACGACATCGGCACCATTGCCGCCCGTCAGTTCCTTGATCTTGTCGGTGAGCGCCTTCTGCGCATCCTTGTCGAGCGCGCCTGTCGGATAGAGGAGCGTCTCGTCCGCGCCATGCTCTTTGCAGACGGCGAGCTTTTCTTCCGAGGAGGCGGCCGCGATGACGCGGGCCCCCATCGCCTTGCCGAGCTCGACGGCGGCGAGGCCGACGCCGCCCGCGGCACCGAGCACGAGCAGCGTCTCGCCCGGCTTCAGGTTCGCCCGGTCCTTCAGCGCGTGATGCGATGTGCCATAGGTCATGAGGAAGGCGGACGCCGTCACGTAATCCATTTCGTCGGGGATCGGCGTGACGCGGGCCTGGTCGAGCGCGATCTCTTCCGCGAAGCCGCCCCAGCCGCACGAGCCGATGACGCGGTCGCCGACCTTCACCTTGTCGACACCCTCGCCGACCTTGACCACGATGCCCGACACCTCGCCACCCGGCGAGAAGGGCAGCGGCGGCTTGAACTGGTATTTGTTCTCGATGATGAGGACGTCGGGGAAATTGACCGCTGCGGCATGAACCTCAAGCAGCACTTCGCCCTTCTTTGGCTCGGGCGTCGGCACCTCTTCGATGACGAGGCTCTCGGGGGGCCCGTATTCCTTGCACAGAACAGCTTTCATGATCCTTCTCCCTCATTTGCCGTTATTCGGAAATATCGCTGCCTCTCCCTTAGCACGAGCGCCTGTGTATTCGCCAGATTGACGCAGGTCCGCGCGCTTCTGCCTTGGTTCCGCCACATGAATCGGGGATTTTCCCCGGGAATCCCGCCTGGCCCGCTGGCCGGAAAATGCGGCGCTTTTCCGTGCCGCATCTGGAAATCGCCCTCCGGGACGGTTAAGGTCAGCCGCAGATTCCCCGAGGGTCAGTCCCCCGAACAGCCCTATCCGGAGCATACGAGTTGGAGATCATGCCGAGACGCCCGCTTCACGCCAAAGCCCTCACAACCGCCATTGCCGCGCTGGCCCTTACATTCGGGATTGCCGGCCTTGCCGCGACCGCGAGCGCGCAGGACGCCCCCAAATTGCTCGGCAAATATGACGACTGGTCGGCCTATAGCTACGGCTCGGGCGACCAGCGCATGTGCTATGCGATGTCGACGCCGACAAAGATGCTGCCGGCGGGTGCCAACCGGGGCGATGTCTACTTCATGGTGACGCACCGCCCGGCGCGGAACACCAAGAACGAAATCAGCATGCGCGTCGGCTATGCCTTCAAATCGACCAGCCGGCCCTTTGCGACCATCGGCAATGACCGCTTCCAGATGTTCAATGGCGTGAAGGAAGGCGGCGAGCACCAGTATTGGGCCTGGCTCGAGAACCCCTCGGAAGAGGGCAAGATGGTGCAGGCGCTGAAGGCCGGCAGCTCAATGGAGATCAAAGGCACCTCGGCCCGCGACACGCTGACCACCGACACCTATTCGCTGAGGGGCTCCAGCGCCGCCTTGAAGAAGATCGACGACACCTGCAAATAGGCGTCAAGACCTCCAAAAACCGCCGAAATCCTGCCGATTGGCGAGGATCGCGCACTATATGATATGAGAAGCGGGCTTTGAGCCGCCTTGCCGCAGGGCAAGGGCGGCGAAAGCCGTTTGAGCGACCCGAACGAGACCGGACCATGGCGAGCATCGACATTGCGCATGAGAGGAAGACAGCCGCGACAGCGGGCGCTTCCGCGCGGCCGCATCTTGCCGGGCTGACACGCCCGCTGCTCATGGACGCGCTGAAGGCGTTCGGCCTGCCGGACAACCAGCTTCGCATGCGCGCCGGGCAGATCTGGAACGGGCTTTACAATCGCGGCTTCACCGATTTCGAGCGCATGACGACGCTGTCGAAGGAACTGCGCGGCAAGCTGGCGGACGCCTTCGACATTTCGCGGCTCGAAATCGTGACCGAACAGAAATCTGTGGACGGCACGCGGAAATGGCTGCTGCGGCTGCCGAGCGGCATTCCCGGTGTGCCGGGCCCGGAAGTCGAGACGGTCTATATTCCGGAAGAAGGACGCGGCACGCTTTGCGTCTCCTCGCAGGTCGGCTGCACGCTCACCTGCACCTTCTGCCACACCGGCACGCAGAAGCTGGTGCGCAATCTCACCGCCGGAGAAATCGTCGGGCAGATACTCCTTGCGCGCGACGCGCTGGGCGAATGGCCGGATGGCGGGCGCAATTCCGAAGACCGCCTCATCACCAATATCGTGATGATGGGCATGGGGGAGCCGCTCTACAATTTCGAGAATGTGCGCGACGCGCTGGAAGTCGTTTCCGACGGCGAGGGATTGTCGCTGTCGAAGCGGCGCATCACGCTGTCGACATCGGGTGTTGTGCCGATGATCGAACGCGCGGGCGAGGAAATCGGCTGCATGCTCGCGATCTCGCTTCACGCCGTGGACGACGAGACGCGCAACAGACTGGTGCCGCTCAACAAGAAATATCCGATTGCCGAATTGCTGGAAGCCTGCCGGAATTATCCCGGCGTCTCCAACGCGCGGCGCATCACATTCGAGTATGTGATGCTGAAAGGCGTGAACGATTCGCTGGAAGACGCGAAGGCGCTGGTGCGGCTGTTGAAGCACATTCCGGCGAAGATCAACCTGATCCCCTTCAATCCCTGGCCGGGCTCGCCTTACGAATGTTCCGACTGGGAACAGATCGAGAAATTCGCCGACGTCGTCAATCGCGCCGGCTATGCAAGCCCTGTGCGCACGCCGCGCGGCCGCGACATCATGGCGGCCTGCGGACAATTGAAAAGCGAGACGGTGAAGGCGCGCGCGAGCGAGCGGTTCAAGGGCGAGAAGGCGGCGGCGCAACCGATCGCCTGATGGCGCGTTTCCATCCGCACATCGGGAGAACCCATAAATGAAAGCCGCCATCTATCGCTGGAAGGTCGCGCCCGGAGACGAGGAATACTTCGCGCGGCGCTGGCACGAAATCACCGACGACATCATGCGCGATCATGGCGGCGGCGGCTCGCGGCTGCACCGCGCGGAAAATGGCGACTTCGTCGCCTATGCGCGCTGGCCCTCGAAAGAGGCACGCGACAAGGCCTTCGCCGATTATTCGAAGGACCCGAGCCGCACCATTCCGCAGCGCGAGGGCAAGGCCGAACTCGTCGAGGAAATCTGGCTCGACATCACGGACGATTTGCTGATCCCGGAAGCGGACCTGCCGGATAGGTTTCGCTGATCTATCGCTTCGCCCAGGCGAAGGCTTCTTCCATCCGGTCGTTGCCCCAGAAGAGTTCATCGCCGACGATGAAGGACGGCGCGCCGAAAATGCCCTTGGCGACCGCTTCCTCGTTCTGCGCGCGCAGCTTGTCCTTCGCGGCCTGCTCGTTTGCGGCTTCGACGAGCGAGGCCGCGTCGAGATCGAGGGAGGTGAGGATCGCACTCAGCACCGCCCGGTCGGAAATGTCTTTTCCCTCGGCGAAATTCGCGAGATAGACGCGGCGCGAGAATTCCGGCATCCAGTCCTCATCCGTGCCGAGAACGGCGAGCCGCGCGGCGCGGAGCCCGTTCTGCGGAAAGATCGCCGGCTTTTCGAGCGTGAGCCCTTCCGCCTCGCAGATGCGCGCCATGTCGCGCCACATGTAGCGGCCCTTGGCGGGATAGATGTTGAAGGGGCTGTCGTTCCAGCCCTGCGCGCCGAAAATCGGCCCGAGCAGGAAGGGCCGCCAGACGAGCTCGACCCCGGCCGCCCCGGCCTCGCGCGCGGCGCGCATCGCCGCCGGATAGGAATAGGTGCTCGCGAACTCGTACCAGAACTCGACTTTCATGGGACATCCCCTGCCATTATGCGGCTCGCAGGATGCCGCAAGCGGGCGAGGCTGGCGAGAGCCATTCAAACCCTTTCCACGCAAGCTCTTTTGCAGCTTTTCCGCCGCCGGGGGAGCCACCCTTGCCGCCTTGGCCGAATTCCCTATTATGCGCCGCGAAATCCACCCGGAAGGTGAAACGATGAGCGGCGCGACAAAAGACGTGAAGAAGGTGGTTCTGGCCTATTCGGGCGGGCTCGACACCTCGGTCATCCTGAAATGGCTGCAGGAAACCTATGGCTGCGAGGTGGTGACCTTCACCGCCGATCTGGGCCAGGGCGAGGAGCTGGAGCCGGCGCGCAAGAAGGCCGAGATGCTCGGCGTGAAGGAAATCTACATCGAGGATCTGCGCGAGGAATTCGTGCGCGACTTCGTCTTCCCGATGTTTCGCGCCAATGCCGTCTATGAAGGCGTCTACCTGCTCGGCACATCTATCGCCCGGCCGCTGATCGCCAAGCGCCAGATCGAGATCGCGAGGCAGACCGGCGCCGACGCGGTCTGCCACGGCTCGACCGGCAAGGGCAACGACCAGGTCCGCTTCGAACTCGGCTATGCGGCGCTGAACCCGGAAATCAAGATCATCGCGCCCTGGCGCGAATGGGACCTGACCTCGCGCACGAAGCTCATCGAATTCGCCGAGAAGCACCAGATCCCGATCGCCAAGGACAAGCGCGGCGAGGCGCCCTTCTCGGTCGACGCGAACCTGCTGCACATATCGGCCGAAGGCAAAGTGCTGGAAGACCCGGCAGACGAAGCGCCGGAATATGTCTATAGCCGCAGCGTGCGGCCCGAGGATGCGCCCGACACGCCGACCTATGTCGAGGTCGGCTTCGAGAAGGGCGACGCGGTTTCCATCGACGGCGTGAAGATGAGCCCGGCGACGCTGCTGACGAAGCTCAACGAGCTGGGCGGCGCAAACGGCATCGGCCGCCTCGACCTCGTGGAGAACCGCTTCGTCGGCATGAAATCGCGCGGCGTCTACGAGACGCCGGGCGGCACCGTGCTGCTCGTCGCGCACCGCGCCATGGAGAGCATCACGCTGGACCGCGGCGCCGCGCATCTGAAGGACGAGCTGATGCCGCGCTATGCGGAGCTCATCTATAACGGCTTCTGGTGGAGCCCGGAGCGCGAAATGCTGCAGGCGCTGATCGACAAGAGCCAGGAAATGGTGACAGGCAGCGTGCGCCTCAAGCTCTACAAGGGCATGGCAACCGTTGTCGGCCGCTCCTCGCCTTATTCGCTTTACTCAATGGCGCATGTGACTTTCGAGGAAGATGCCGGCGCCTACGACCAGAAGGACGCGGCAGGCTTCATCCGCCTCAATGCGCTCCGCCTCCGTCTTCTCGCGGCCCGCAACAACAGGACCAAAAAGTAAATGCGTATCGACGCCATTCCGATCGGCAAGAACCCGCCCGACGACATCAACGTGATCGTCGAGGTGCCGCATGGCGGCCATCCGGTAAAATACGAACTCGACAAGGAATCCGGCACGCTCTTCGTCGACCGCTTCATGCATACGGCGATGCAGTATCCCTGCAATTACGGCTTCGTGCCGCACACGCTGTCCGACGATGGCGACCCGGTGGACGTGCTGGTCGTGAGCCGCATTCCGGTGGTGCCCGGCGCCGTCATCCGCTCGCGCCCCATCGGCGTGCTGATGATGCATGATGAGGCGGGACAGGACGAAAAAATTCTCGCCGTGCCGGTCGAGAAGCTCAATCCCTATTACAAGAACGTCCAGAACTACACGGACATGCCGGACATCCTGATCAAACGCATCAGCCACTTCTTCGAGCACTACAAGGATCTCGAAGACGGCAAATGGGTGAAGATCGACGGCTGGAAAGACGCGGATGTTGCGCGCGAACTGATCCTGAAGGCGATCGAGGCGGGGAAGAAGGCTTAAGCCGCCCTCACGGCCGCCGCCAGGGCTCTTCCGCGCCGAGCACGTGACCGGCGATTTCCTGCACCAGCTGTTCGCCGCTATCGGCATTGGCAAGGACGACGACACCTACGCGGCGCGTGGGGTCGATCACCATGAGGCCTTGCGAACCGATATAGGAACTGTTCTGCCAGAGAGTGAGGCCATCCTGGTTTTCACGCGTACCGAAGCCGAGGCCCCAGCCTGAAATCGCGCCCGGCCTTCTCTTTATCTCGATCCGCTCCTCGATCATCCTGTCACGCCATTCTTCGCCGACAATGGCACCATCGAGAAAGCCGGAGATAAAGAGGCCGAGATCGTGCGCGCTGGAGCGGAGCGACAGGGCGGCATTGAAATCGTCGCCGTCGCGCGCGGGTGCCGGAACCTGCCAGGGCATGAAGAACAGGCTGACGGCGAAGACCAGACCGAGAATGAAGGGGCTGACAGGCAGGCGGCGGCCGAGGCCGCGCGAGACGATGCCGTCATGCCGGCCCTGCTCGAAGATGAAGCGCAGATAATGAAGCGCCGCCGCAGCGCCCGCGACCGCGGCAAGCCATGCAACAAAATAGCCGGCACAGAAAAGCAGCGTCCAGCCACCGCGAAACAGATAAAGCGACAGGCAGGGGACAAGAAGCGCAAGAAAAGCCGCCGGCAAAAGATCCAGCGGCTCCAGCTTCAGCCGGCGAAGCCAGAGCCTTGCGACAACCAGAGTGACGAGCCCGAGCACCAGAAAGGTGACGAGCATCGGCACGGCGAAGGCGGCAATCGGCACCCAGAGCGCGTGATGGCCGCGCGCGACAGAACCGACGATTTCCTCGGGCACGACATAACCCGAAGACGACATGCCGAGCGGCCGGAAAATGCGGACGCGCATTAGCCGGTCGAAGGGAAGCCCCTCCACTTGCGCCATGACATGCGCCAGATACATGAAGCCGACGCCGGAATAGGCGAAACGCTCCCCCGGCTCCGACCCGACGGAGCGCGAACCGAGGCGCACAAGATCGTTCAGGCCCGAGGTGTGGTTGAGGACATGGCGAAGCGTGATCTTGCCGCGCGCATCCTCATCGCGGAGCCATTGCGTCTTGAGCGAGCGGGCAAGCGGCACATCGAGAAAAAGCTTCTGCTCGCGCGCGAGCAGCATCGCGCCATAGGCTTCGACCGGCAGACCGAGCGCGCCGACCTCGAACAGCGTGTTCTCGCTGACGGGCTGGTCGCCATCGATATCGGCGACGCCATAGCCTTTTTCAAAGACGATCCTGCCATCCTCGACGACGGCCAGCGCGAGACCCGGCACGTCGAGTTCCTTCATCCTCCTGGCGATGAAATAATCGAGCGCCTCGATCATTTCGCCCCGAGGCCATTCCACCATGCCCGTTTCGACATCGCTTTGCTGCGCCCGTGCGGTGTGCGGCGCGAGCCACACGCCCAGCAAAAGAAGAAGACCCAGCATGAAACCCGATTGACGCAATGGCATCCCCTTGCCTAAGGATAGAACACCACGCCAACAGGAGCGTTGATGTCTGTGTCCGGAGAAAAGCGCGGCCGCTGAGAGGGAATGACCCTTTCGGCCGGGCCGTTTGAAAAGGCGAAGCCTCGCCTGCGCAGCGCGCTTGCCTGCGTGGGCCCTGGCTTTCGCCTCGCCTTGGCTTTTCTCCAGGACTCTATCCATGAATATCTCGAAGTTCGAGCAGCGGACGCTTCATGCGCTCGCGCGCGGCGGCCTCATTCGCGTCGAAAAGGACGACAAGGGAAAAATTCACACCGCAACCTGCGTGACGCGCGAGGGCTGGCTGCTGGCCGATTGCACGGTGGCGACTTTCCGCCGGCTGCGCAAACGCCGCCTGATCGCGTCCAAGGACGGCAGCCCCTATCGCATCACGCGCGAAGGGCTTCACGCCGTGCGGGCACAACTCGACAACAGGTGACGAAGCGGCGGCGAGGCGCATCTACAGCATGTCCTCGCCGTCGATCGGCATGCGCGGGATCTGGAAGTTGAGACGGAGCGCATCTATCCGCTTCACCATTTCCGCGTCCAGCGGCCCGCGCGCTTCGGCATCGAGAATGGCGGTGAGTTCCGCGCGGTTCTTGACGCCGAGCACCAGCGTATCGACGCCGGGCATGGCGAGCGCATAGCGATGCGCGACGATGGCAGGGTCTTCGCCAAGCTCGCGGCAAAGCGCACGAAAGGGCGCGGCCTTCGCGTAATCTTTCGCTTCCGGATCGCCGGGCGGCAGCTCCCGGTCGATGGCGGCAGTGAGCGCCCCCGCCTGCACGGCACGAATGCCCATGACGCCGACATCATTGTTCTTCGCGGTGCGGATGATGTTGCGCGGCTCGGCAGGCTCTTCGTAACGGCGCATGCCGCCGGGCGAATCGAGAAGGTTCGTCACCGCCTGCACGGCATCGGGCTTCGGCTCACTGCGGAGCACATCCATGATGCTGCGCGGCAGGCCGGTGCCTGTGATGCCCCAGGCGCCGATGAGCCCCCTCGCCTTCAGCTTCTCGAAGACCGGAACGACTTCGTCCATGAAAGCGGAGACAGGCACCGCACCATAAGCGGCATAGTCCCTGTCCCGCTCATACTCATAATCGTCCGGGCAGATATTGGAATGGAGGAAGAAGATGTCTGCCTGTTCGCGCTTCATCGTTTCGAGGCTGCGCAGGAGCGACTTTTCAAGCCGGCTTTCGATATCGCCGACATGCCGTCCGCCCACCATGCATTTCGCGGTGACACGGACGCCTTCAGGCCAGCCGCCGCCAAAAGCCTCGCCCGCGACGCTCTCCGCCTCGCCGCGTCCATAGAGCGGCGCGAGATCGATAAGCGTGATGCCGCGTTCGACGGCCAGCCGAAGCGTGGCGATGGCTTCTTCCCGCGTCGTCTCGCCCCAGACGCGGCCGAGCCCGCCGCCACCCAATGTCAGCGCGCTTACCGGCCAGAGATTTCCAAGTTTGCGCGTTTCCATGAGACCTCAAAAATCCTGCGGCAAGGCAATGCCGTTCTGACGGCAGGCGGCGATGACCGTGTTACGAAGCAGGCAGGCCACCGTCATCAGGCCGACGCCGCCCGGCACCGGCGTGATCGCGCCCGCGACTTCCGCCGCCTCGTCGAAAAGGACGTCACCCACAAGGCGCGTCTTGCCCTCGCCTTTTTCCGGCGCGGGCACGCGGTTGATACCGACATCGATGACCACGGCGCCGGGCTTCACCCAGTCGCCCCGCACCATGCCGGGGCGGCCGACCGCGGCGACGAGAATATCCGCCTGCCGCGCAATCGACGGCAGGTCGCGCGAGCGGCTATGCGCGATGGTGACGGTGCAGTTTTCCTTCAGCAGCAATTGCGCGACAGGTTTGCCGACAAGGTTGGAGCGGCCGATGATGACGGCATGCTTGCCGGAGAGATCGCCGCCTGCGCGCTTCGCCATGATGACGCAGCCTTCGGGCGTCGCCGGCACCATGGCGGGAAGACCGCTGGCGAGACGGCCGGCATTGAGCGGATGAAGACCGTCGGCGTCCTTCACCGGATCGATCGCATCGATCACCGCCTGCTGGCTGATGTGATTGGGGACGGGAAACTGCACGAGGAAACCGTGAACGGCGGGATCGGCATTGAGCTCGCGCACCTTGGCGAGAACGTCCGCCTCGCTTGTTTCGGCGGGCAGCTTGAATTCGAAGGAGTTCATGCCCGCTTCCGTGGTCGCGATGCCCTTGTTGCGGACATAGACCTCGCTTGCGGGATCGTTGCCGACGAGAACGACGGCGAGGCCGGGCGTGAGGCTATGGTCTTTTTTCAGGCGTGCGACTTCGACGGCGACGCGGGCGCGCAGCTCCGTCGCGATGATCTTGCCGTCGATGATGGTTGCAGTCATGCGGGCACCTCGGTGTCTGGAAAGGGTGCCCAGGCGAGCGGCGCGATTGCCTCGCGCTCCACGGTGGTTGGCTCCACCCCTTCTCGCCAGTCACGCAAGGCAGCGGCACTATAGTAAAGACCGGCGCGCAAAGACAAGGCCGCGATCCGGTTCATCCTGGCGTCTTTTCGAGATGGGCGAGCCAGTCCCCGAGATCGGCCATCAGCCGCTCCGTGTCGCCCGAGATCGTGACCGATTTTGTGCGGCCGGCCTCGCCCGATGCGACGGCGAACGCGGAACGGGGAAGACGGAGCGCCCTGGCCAGGAGCTTCAGCACCGCATCGTTCGCCTTGCCCTTTTCGGCCACCGCCGAGACGCGGACACGCAGGAAAGGCTCACCCGAGGCATCCGCCGCCAGCCCGTCGATCCTGTCCGCGCCGCCCCGCGGGGTGACGCGCAGGCGGAGCGAGACCCCGCCGGAAACGGGCCGCAGCGGCAAGGAAGGCCTCAGTAGCGGCTGAGACCGAGCCACATGGGCACGTCATAGGTGAGGAGGTTCTGGATGAAGAAAAGCAGCAAAAGCAGGATCACCGGCGAAATGTCGATGCCGCCCAGATTGGGCAGCACGTTGCGGATCGGCCGGAGCACCGGCTCCGTCAGGCGGTTGATCGTATCGACCACCAGATAGACGAAGCGGTTATGCGTATTGATGACGTTGAAGGCGATCAGCCAGCTCAGCACCACGCCGATGATGATGACCCAGATATAGATCGAGATCAGGGAGACGATGAGGTTCAGAAGGGCAATCATGGGGGCTCGCCGGTTGCTGGTTTTGTGACTGGGCGGCTGATGTCCGGACCCGGACCATCCAGATGTAACCGGGCGGGGGGCCGGGTTCAAGGACGGGTTTCCGCCTTACCGCCGGGGCCCGACGCTTCTCTTGACACCTTGGCCGCCGCCGCCTAATAAGCGGCCTCCGGCGCGTTTCACGCGCAGGGCTCCGGGGCCGTAGCTCAGTTGGGAGAGCGCCTCGTTCGCAATGAGGAGGTCAGCGGTTCGATCCCGCTCGGCTCCACCATTTCCGGAGCAAAATCCCCCCGAAACTACCGGTCCGGCGCCTCAGGCTTTCGCAGCCTCCGACGCTTGCTCAGGCGGCAGCCAATGATCGATGAAGCGCGACAGCCACTGGCGGAGCGTTCCGTCATGCTGGTAGCGGGCCATGCGGTGCATATGGTCCGGCTGGGCGCCCGGCAGGTCGAGCCGCTCCCGGGCATAGGTGAGCCAGGCATTCATCATCAGCGAGGTGAGCTCGGGGTGAAACTGGATGCCATAGGCCTTGTCGCCGTAGCGCATGGCCTGGACCGGGAAATCATCGCCCTCCGCGAGCTGGACCGCGCCTGACGGCAGGTCAAAGCCCTCGCGGTGCCACTGATAGACATATTGCGGGTCTTCAAAGAGGTGTCCGCCTTCCGCCGTCGGTCGGATCGGATAATAGCCGACCTCGACCCGGGCATCCTCGCGGCCATAGACGCGGGCGCCGAGATGGCGGGCCATGAGCTGCGCCCCGAGACAGATGCCGAGATAAGGCTTCCCTTCCTTCAGGGGGACGCCGATCCACTCCGTTTCGGCCTTGATGAAGGGGAGGTCGTCATTGGCGCTCATCGGCCCGCCAAAGATCACCGCCGCGTCGTGACCGGCCATGGTGGCGGGGAGAGGGTCTCCCAGCGACGGGCGGCGAATATCGAGCTCGCAGCCCCGGCGGCGAAGCTCCTGCGCCACCCTTCCGGGATTGGATCGCTCCTGATGGAGCACGATGAGAACGCGGCGGGTCATGGCTGCTGACCAATCTGGGGCCTGCCCGGTTCCCGCGCAAGGGCCGGGGCGGCGGAAAGGCCAGCCTGCCATGAAAGCCCTTACATGGCGCTAATGCCGCCGTCGATCTTGATCTCGGAACCGGTGATGAATTTCGATTCGTCGGATGCCAGATAAAGGACGCAATAGGCCACGTCATCCGGATCGCCGACGACGCCGAGCGGCACCTGCTTGGCGAGCTTGCGGACGAGTTCCTCCTTCGACATGCCACGCGCCATGCCGTCAAGGATGGGGGTATCGATGAAGGTCGGATGGATCGAGTTCGAGCGGATGCGGTAGCCGCGCTTGGCGCAATGAAGGGCGACGGATTTCGACAGCAGCCAGACGCCCGCCTTGGCGGCGTTGTAGGCGGCCATGTTGTGGCCGGCGATCAAGCCCGCAATCGAGGACGTGTTGATGATCGAGCCGGGCGCATGCGGCACCATGTAGGGGATTGCATATTTGCAGCCGAGAAAAACGGAATCGACATCGACCGCCTGGACCTTCTTGAAGGTCTCGAAATCGGTGTCCTCGACCGTCGTGCCGCCGCCGATGCCGGCATTGTTGAAGAGGACATTGATGCCGCCCATCGCCTTGTTCGCTTCGGCAAGCGCATCCTTCCAGTGGTCTTCGCGTGTGACATCGAGACCGGCGGCGAAGGCCATGCCCGGATAATTCGCATTGATTTCATCGGCGACGGCTTGCGCGCCTTTTTCGTTGATGTCGGCGAGCGTCACCTTGGCGCCTTCGCGCGCGAGCATGATAGCGGAAGCCTTGCCGAGGCCCTGCGCGCCGCCCGTGACGAACGCCATCTTGCCTTCTACGCGGCCTTTTCTTTCCTTGGTCATCCCAGTCCCTCGTTTTGCAGTGTGAAATATCGCGGCGTCAGAGCATCGCCGTATTGGTCGGCACGCCGAGCAGCAGGCGGCCTGTGAGTTCGTAGGTCGCGTCCGATACCATCATGTGCTGTGTGGCGACATGCACATCGCGGAACTGCCGCTGCAGCGGCGAGCCGCGATAGACCGAGCTGCCGCCGGCGAGCGTGTACATGAGATCGACCGCGCGGGCAGCGGACTGGACAGCATGGGTCGTCGCAAGCCGGATGTCGCGGCGGTGGGCGACGGTGATTTCGCCCTCCTTCACGGCGGCATCCCATGCGGCATCGATCGCTTCCATCAGGAAAGCACGGGCCGAGCGCGTCAGCGCCTCCGCCTGCGACACATCGAGCTGCGCCTTGGCACGGAGAGCCAGCGGTTTCGATGAACCTTGCGGCGTCTTGCCACCCGCAAGATCGACCAGCGTATCTATCGAACCGCGCGCGAGACCGAGCGAGACGGCAGCGATGCCGATGCCGAGCAGACCGAATGTGGGAAAGCAGTAAAGCGGGCGTGGCAGCGGCTTGTCGCTGATGAGGCTGACGGCGCGAGCGGCGGGAACGAAGAGATCCTTCACCTCGAAATCTGTGCTGCCCGTGCCGCAGAGACCCGATACGTCCCAAGTGTCGTGAAGCGTGACATCCGCCGCATCGAACATCATCATGCGGTTTTGCGGTATGCCTTCCGCCGCCATCTCGGGCTTGCCGTCGTCGCCGAGGATCATGGCGCCGCCGGAGATGTAGGAAGCGTTGCGCGAGCCGGAGCCCCATTGCCAGCGGCCGTTGACGCGGTATCCCTCGACACCCTTCTCCACCGCACGTACGGCCTTGCCGCGCGGCGCGAAGACGCCCGCCGTAATCGTCAATGGATCGCCAAAGACGCGTTGCGCCTCTTCCGGCTGGAGAAAACCCGCGACAAGCCCCGACGTCGCGCCGATGAAAACGCACCACGCAGCCGAACCATCGGCGCGGGCGAGCCTCTCTACGACCTTCACGAGATCGCCCGGATGCGCCTCATGGCCGCCATAGGCTTCCGGCACGCAGAGGCGATAAAGCCCCGCTTCCGCGAAACGCTGTGCAATATCCTGCGGCAGGAAACGGTTCTTCTCGATTTCGGCGGCCCGAGCTGCGATTTCTTCCGCGAAGCCCTCTGCCGCCGCGACGAGATCCTTGTCCGGCTTGCGTCCGGTTGTCACGACACTCATTTCCGGTTCTCCCGTTACTGTCCGAGCTTCAGCCTGTTCGCGATATTGTTTTTCTGCATGTTGGACGAGCCTCCGACGATGGGGAGGCTCACCGCATCACGCACATAGCGTTCCATGTCCATCTGGTCGGAGAGGCCATAGGCGCCGGTGACACGCATGCACATCTGCGTGACTTCCGCCGCACCTTCGCAGCAGAAGAGCTTGGCCATCGATGTCTCGACGGAACAGGGACGGCCGCGATCGGCCAGCCAGGCGGCGCTGTAGAGCATGAGACGCATGGCGCGGACGTGCGTCTGCGCCTCCGCAAGCGTGTGACGGATCGCCTGATGACCGGCGATGGCGCGGCCGAACTGCGTACGCTCCTCGGCGTATCGCCACGCATCCGCGAGCGCGGCCTCGGAAAGACCGAGCGCACAGGCGGAAAGTTCAAGTTTCTCGACTTCAAGCGCACGGCCCGCAAGCTGGCTCCAGCCCTTGTTCCACATCGCTTGGCCGCCGAGAATATTGCTCACGGGCACGCGCACATCGTCGAAACTCACATCCTTCGTTTCCACGCCGCGAATGCCGAGATGGCCGAGCGGCGTGATGGAGATGCCGGGAAGCGTCGGCGGGACGAGAACGATGCTGAGATTCTTGTATTTGTCTTCCTTCGGGCCGGTCCGCAGCAGACAGAAGATGTAGTCGGCGATATGAGCGCCGGTGCACCAGCGCTTTGTGCCGTTGATGACGAGTTCGTCGCCCTCGCGCCGCGCGGTCGTTTCGACGGTGGCGAGATCGCCGCCGACATTCGGCTCGGAAAGGCCATAGGCGAAGAGGAGATTGCCGGAAGCGACTTTCGGCAATAATTCCTGCTTCTGTTCTTCCGACACGCTCTCGCCAAGGTTCATTCCCGCATAGCAGACCGCCATGATGTAGGGGCAGGCGACGGCGACGGAGCGTTTCGCGATTTCCTCGATGACCGCCATGGTCGCGTAAATATCGACGCCGGCACCGCCATAGCGCTCGTCGACGGTGAGGCCCATCATGCCCATAGCGCCGAGCTTTTTCATCACATCGGCCGGATAGATATTGCCGCGATCCCACTCCCGCGCCTTCTCGCGCGGCATTTCCGCTTCGGCGAAACGCCGTGTTGCGTCGCGCAACATCCGGACATGTTCCGGTTCATCGAAATTGAGCGGTGCGTCCTCCATGATCGCGTCCATTTGCGTCATCGCCCCGTGAAAGCGGGTGCGCGTTTTTCAAGGAAAGCATTGACCGCTTCCTTGTGGTCCTCGGTCGTGAAGGTGAGCATCTCATAGCCGATCGACGTATCGAGGATCGTATGCGCGAGCTGCTTCAGGCCGACATTGACGGAGACCTTGCTGTATTTGATCGCCTGAATGGCGCCACCCGCGAGCTTCGCCGCGAAGGCATCGACGCGCGCATCGAGCTCGTCATCGGGCACGACATGATTGATAAGACCGATGCGCTCGGCTTCCCTGGCTGGCACCGCATCGCCTGTCATCAGATATTCCTTGGCGCGCGCATAGCCGACAAGCTGCGGCCAGATGATGGCGCCGCCATCGCCCGCGACAATGCCTGCACGGACATGGGGATCGGCGAAGCGGGCGCTTTCGCCAGCGAAAATAACGTCGCACATGAGCGCGATGGTAGCACCGAGGCCGACAGCCGGCCCGCGAACCTTCGCAATAATGGGTTTCTCGAGGTCAAGCAGCGAGAAGACGATGCGCTTTGCTTCCGCCGCATCCGGACCCTTCTCGCCCGCCTCAAAGCTTCGCTTCATCCAGTTGAGGTCGCCACCGGCAGAGAAGGCCGCACCCTCGCCCGTGAGCACGATGATGTCGGAGTCCTTGTCGTCAGCTGCATCCAGGAAGATGCTGGAGAGCTCCCGATGCATATCGCCGTCGACGGCATTCATCAGTTTCGGGTTGCTGAGGGCGAGCGTCAACACGCGTCCCTGGCGGCTCGCTTTAATGCGCGCGTAGCGGCCGAAATCGATGGCTTCTCCCATTATCCCTCGTCTCCCTCATGCAGGCTTGTGAACACGCCTTTGAGGTGATTGTGACCCGGGCGAGGGAGAATGAAAAGCATGGCGTGAGCGATGCGCATGAACGAAAAGGGAGGGATGAAAAGAGAAAGCCCCGGCCGATGGCCAGGGCTTTCCTGTCTAACTTGACGTCTGTGGTTGAAGATCAGCTGTCGCTGTCCACCTGCACGGTGATTTTCGCACCGACGGCTTCGCGGGCTTTCTCCATATCATCCGGCATCAGCTTCGCACCGGGCTCGCCGAAAACGACGATCTGCCCTTCGGGACCATCGGCAACCGCCGCATAACCAAGACGATCGGCCCGCGTCACTTCCACGAAGGACTGGCCATTATTGTCGCTGTAGCCGACATAGCCCTGCAAACCGGCGAGAACAACCTTGCCGCTGCCGAGCTGCACGCCGCCGGCAATCGACTTGTCCGTGCCGGTATCGACCTTCTGCCATGTCTGGCCCTTGTCGTTCGAGCGGAACGCGTTGCCGCGCATGCCGAAGACCATCACCGAGCCATCATTCATTCCGAAGCCGCCCCAGAACGAACCTTCATATTGTGTCTGGATGCGGTTGAACGTGCGGCCCTGATCGGTCGAGTGATAGACGACGCCGAACTCGGCGGCGATGAAGAGGTCGCCATCCTTGTCCGCGAACAGCTTGTTCAAATGATAGTCGTCGAGCAGGCCTTCACCGAGTGTCCGCTCTTCCCATGTCTCGCCGCCATCATTCGTTTCGACGATGAAAGAGAAGGCGCCGAGCGCGAAGCCACGATTCTCGTCTTCGAAATAGACGGCCATGAAGGCCATTTCGGATTCGGTGTCGTTGTAAACCAGGTCCCAGTTTTCGCCACCATCCGTCGTGCGAATAACGGTAGCGTCGTGGCCGACGGCAAAGCCCAGCTTTTCGTTGATGAAGGTGACGCCGGTAAGCGTCGCCTGGGTGGGGACTTTTTCGGCCTGGTGCCACGTCGCTCCGCGATCTTCGGAGAGGACGACATGTCCGAACTCACCGACCGCGACAAGGCGCTCGCCGGCATAGGTTGCGTCGAGCAGCAGCGATTCCGCCGCGAGCGACGAAGGTACCGCGTACTCGGTCTCGGATGCGGCGGCATCTTCCTGCGCGGCGGCCGGCATCAGGCCGGCGGTGCCGAAAGCCAGCGCCACAGCGCAGGCTATGAACGCCGCACGCAGGCGCGGCGTCCCACTCGAGACAATCTTGGAAAAAGACGATGACATTACCTGGGCTCCTGAACTCGGACGTTTCCCGGTCGCCGCAGCCAAGCCTGTACCCGTGGATGTTGGATCATCCGGTACCGCGAGGGCGGCGAGCCTCCTGTTTTTGATATTTTCTTATAGCGACTTTTCGCTCTTATACCGCATTTTTTGCGGCCCGTCTTGAACTCTCGGCATGCCCCTGGGGGGCCGCCAACGGCAGGGTTAAGATGCGCCGGACAGCAGAAGGCCGGGTCCCGGTTTCCCGAGGCCCGGCCCATGCCGTTTTGTAGATTTTTAGCGGACGCCGAGCTGACGGATCGAGTTCGGCGTGTAGCGGTTCTTGTCCAGCTCGTCGGCGAAGTAGTTCACCGGCGGCTCTTCGTTCTGCAGCGCGAGCGCCAGATAGCGGCCTGCCTGCAGATCGTAGACGATTTCGCCCGCGGAACCGCAGAGCGGCACGTTGTAGCGCTGGATCTGGTGCATTTCCTGAACGCGCCAGAGCTGGCCACGGCCGTCATAGAGTTCCACACTGGACATCTGCCAGGCATCTTCCTCGTTGTGATAGACGCGACGCGAGTAGACGTGACGGGTATTGGGACGGAGCGTCGCTTCGAATTCCCAGACGCGGCGGGCTTCGTAGCGCACCTTGTCCTGGTTCAGGTGAAGCGGCTGCAGGTAGTCCTTGTAGGACGAGGCTTCGCCGTCATAGGCGTTGGCCGAGACGAGGCGCGTGTTCTTGCCGAGCACGGTCCAGTCATAGCGGTCAGGCGCGCCATTGTAGCCGTCGAAGGCGTCCGACGTGGACAGACCGTCCGAGTTCGTGCCGGGATTGTCGTAAGCGATATTCGGCGCACGACGGACGCGACGCGTACCGGGGCTGTACTGCCAGGCCTGGCGCGCCTGCACTTGGGCGTTCAGGGCCTCGTACACCAGGATCACGTTACCCGCGGCGCGAGCCGGGGCAATGGTGTTGGCGATGTAGTAGAGCGAGATGTTGTTCAGATCTTCGGCGCGCGAGGCGGAGGGATCCGACCACTGCAGGATGGCTTCGTCCTGCACGATCTGCAGTGTGTAGTCGCCGCCGCGCGTCACAGGCGCCGCCGCGAACTGACGCACGACCTTGAAGGCGCGATAGCGCAGCGTGTGGTTCCAGATCATCTCGAGCGCGTTGTTCGGGATCGGGAACGGCGTGCCGAAAATGGCTTCGCTGACACCGGCACCGCCGCCGACGAGTTCGCCGACGCGCGCGTTGTTCTTCGTGGCTTCGTAGTACTTGTCCGGGAACGCGCAGGTGCGGCGCGTCTCGTAGACGTTCATCTTGTACGAAGGATAGGCCTTGAGCAGCGCCGCATAGCCCGGCGTGATCAGGTTTTCGTACTGGCCCATGTTCTGGCCGGTAACGGTGTATTTGATCGCGTCGCTGGCGAACGGATTGGCCAGCTTGTCGCCCGGCTTGTAGCTGACACCGCTCGGCACGGTGGCAAGGCCGCCGGTCCATGCAGGAATGTCCCCCTCGCCGCCTTTTTCCGACCCCATCGGAGTCAGATCCTGGCCCAGACGATTTACCTGGGCGTCCGGAACCTTGGCGAGCGCGCCGGTTGCGAAGACGCTGATCGCAAGGGCGGACACCAATAAGGTTGTCCTTTTCATATACGTTCCCTCCACTGGATTTCTTATAGGGCTTTCGATGTCAGCATTTCGCGGTTGTAGCTTTGTCGCTGTGCACCGAGGCCGGTTTCCCCGCCTTACTCGAACGGGATGATAGCAAATCGCCCAAGGGGCGCAAATCGCGGCTTGTGTGATTGTGTGTCTTCCGGGTCGCTTTTCAGCCCGTTTTGGCGGCGTTTTCGCCCTGGTTTCATTAAATATTTTTAATGTGGATCGCGGCGGCCGCGGCGGCGGTGCGGCGGCAGGTAATCCGTCTACGGATGATTCAGTCCGCCGGCGCCGGCGTGGGTGCCGTCTGCCGCGGTGCAACATGGCAGGGTGCGCCGCTCTCCCGCCTTCGTCATTGCCGAGCTTGACGTTTGCCCGCCACCCCGCCCCACGCTCGTCTTTGCCGGACTTGATCCGGCACTTGTTGCGCTCTCGTTTGCCCGGACCTGAACCAAAATTCGGTGTCATCCCGGGAGTGTTGCATCAGCTTTGCCGCCCTTCACCACACTCGTCCCCCCGGTCTTTCCCTCAGTCTTGATCCCACCCACAAGTGTCATCCCGGCACTTGTTGCCGGGACCCACTCGCCTATCGGTTCAGTTTGCCGGTGAGATCGTCCCATTCGGGATTGTCGCGCTCGATCTGGCGAACCTTCCAGACGCGCGGCCACTCCTTCATCGTCTTCTCGCGCTGGATCGCATATCGGATGTCGTCGAAGGCTTCCATATAGACCAGCCGATGAACGCGGTACTTCTTTGTGAACTTCGAGCCGATGCCCTCGCGATGCTCGAAGACGCGGCGCGCGATGTCGTTGGTGACGCCAATGTAAAGTGTCCCGTGCTTGCGGCTGGCGAGGATGTAAACGAAATAGCTCACTGGTCCGCCGAGAGGTGGATTGGGTCCCGGCAACAAGTGCCGGGATGACACCGTATATTGGTTTCAGGCTCGGACAAACGAAACCTCAACACCGCCCCGCGCAAAGAAAAAGCCCGGCGATCGAAACCGCCGGGCTCTGTTTTTTACTCACACGATCCGAAGATCAGAACGCGTAGGAGACCGTCGCCGTCACGAAGTCCTTGTCGGAAGCGAAGTTCCTGAACTCGTTACCAAAACTGTTGGTGTACTGGATATTGGCACGCCAAGTATTCTGTAGGTTGGCGTTGAGCCCGATGCTGATCGTCTTCTTGCCTTCGACGAAACCGGGGCCGACCGGACCGGCCGACACGCCATTCACATCATGTGCCCACTGAATGGAGGGCGTGAGCGTCCAGGCCGTTCCGAAAGCATTGTTGTAATCCGCGGTGGCCGCGAGGCGGTAACCCCAGGAACTGGACGTCGCGTAAGCCAGTTTGCAATCCGGAACCGCGGGGTCGAACGCGGCCGCGCCGCAAGCCGCATCGCCGAGGATCAACGCGGTGGCCAGATCGGGGTGCGTATTCGCCGACCGCGGAGCGGCCAGCCTGTTGGTGCTGTCCGAGAGATCGGGAAGATACTGGAAGCCGACATTCGCGTTCAGGATCATCAAGTCCGAACCGATCAGGGACGGAAGGGCCGCCGACGGGTTGAGCGTGCTGATTGTCGCCAGCTGACCCGTTATGACGTCGAACTCGTCATAGCCCCGGATCGCGTCGCCCGGCGCATAGGCGAATCCGGCGTTCTGGCTTCCCTGGCTGAGACAGCCGGCCGGCGATCCCGCGAATTCACAGGCACCGATGGCATCCAGTTCGGCGGAATTGATTTCCACATCGCTGAGTGAAAACGGCATGTCGGGCGTAAACGCCACTTCGCCGGAAAAGGCCGACCCGCCGAAAAGCGGAATCGAGGTATTGAAGCTGGCACCGAAGGTTTGAACGTCTTCGGGATACTGCATCAGGTAATTCTTTGTCATCGCCGTGGCGCCCACGCCCGCCTCCAGGGCCGTCGTCCCGTCGGGAGCAATTACAGTTCCCGCGCAACCCAAAAGGGTCGCTGCCCCGAAGGCACCGCAAAAGGACGCTATGTCAGGAGCCGGTGCGCCGAGAATGCTTGCCGTCGCGGCGCCGAAATCGCCAAGCGAAAACGTGCCGATCGGCACAACCAGGCTCTGCTGCGTGAAATACAGACCGAGATCGGTGCCCGCTCCGAGGTTTTCGGCGTAATGCTTGATCGCCACGCCGAAGGTGCCCGTATCGTCGCCCTCCTCGGACGCACGACGGGGAATCTGGACTTGACCCGGATATTCGTCGCCGAGCATGACGTATGCACCGCCCTCGCAGGCGGAGTCGGAGGTGCTGAAGAAGGTGCCGCAGGCGTCCAGTTCCGTTTTCTGCCACCCGAACTGCCAGAAAGCTTCGACCGTTACGCTGCCCGGCAGCCCGATGGACGCGAACACGGAAGGCGTAGGCATCAGCGCCTCCTTCAGTTCCGAACCGGGCGTGCGAATGGCCGTCACGTCGATCGGCAGAAAGGAATTGATACCACCCTGAATGAAGAGGCTTTCACCCCAGTTCACAACCTGCTTGCCGACACGGACATTCAAGGGCATGCCCGAAACGTCGAAATTCCCGTATACGAAAGCATCGAGAAGGTCGAAGCTTCTTCCGCCGAAATCCCGCGCCTGGTCGCCGCGCGCCGGGTCGGTGATGGGACGGCTGCCGAACCGGTTGTTCCTTGTACCGAGTTCTTCATTCACCCAGTAATCGTAGAACGCCTTGGTGCGGACGAATGCGCCGTAATTCCTCCACTGGAGATCGAAGTCGGTCGTGATCTTGACGCTTGTGGTGTACGGATCCCACTGATCGGTATTGACGTTGCCGTCATCGTCATTGATGCCCATTCCGGCGCCGTTTCCGGCAGAACAGCCTCCGTTCGGCTTCGCAACGTGGGTACAATCCTGTTTGGAGGTCCGGAACCCGGCGCCGACCGAAACCAGATTGTCGATCTGGAGATTGGCTTCCCCGAACTTGAATTCGACGGCATGAGCCGCGCCGGCGGCAAACAGCATCGCTGCGCCAGCCACACTGCCCAAAAACAATTTTTGAACGGTTCTTATTTTCACGGAGCGATCCTCCTCGATCCTCGATGGCTTCACTAACTTGCGGCCTGATCGGGAGGTAAGTCGGATAGCGGTTTTTGGACTGTCCCCCCGGTCAGTCAGCATCCCTCAACGGCTAGCGGACATTTATTGCCGGTTTGAGTCAAGACCGGTGGACGGCGTTGCCGCGCATGTAGGCAACATTGCCCGGCGCTATGGCATTTATGACACAGCGGTAATGTATATCAGCCCAGCCGCGTTAATTTGTTGCGGCGCAAACTGATTATATGCACTGCAGCAAATCAACACGAATCACATTGGCGGAAAAATCAATGCGCGCCGTGACCGGCCGCCTGAACGGGGGCCGTGACATGAACTTCACCGGCCTTCTCGAAGGTAAGCGTCATCGAAACCGACATTCCTTCGCGAAGCGGCTCTTTCAGCCGGATCAGCATGATGTGGAGCCCGCCGGGTGCGAATTTCACCGTCTCGCCCGCCTTCACCGGCAGCTCGGAAAGCTTGCGCATCTTCATCACCATGCCGTCCATCGTCATGGTGTGCATTTCCACTGTTTCGGCGGCATCGGAGCGCACGGCGACAAGTATATCATCTTCATTGCCGGAATTTTCGATAGTGAAATAAGCGGCGCCGCTCGCGGTGACACTCGCCCTCGCCCAAGGATCGCTGACCCGGATGCCGCCGGGAACCTCATCCGCATGGAGGGCCGCAAGAAACGGGGTTTGCAGCACGAGGGCCAGAAGGAAGAGACGAATGACGGCGAACATGGCTTTGACCCTTCACGGCTTGGAAATAATGGCTGCCGGATCCTATCGCGAACCGCCGGTGAGCGCAGCCCGTTCCGCCCCCGATTGGCGGGACATTCCGCCGCGGCGGCTCAGCCCCGCTCGCGCCCCGCATGGCGCCAGCGCGAAACGATCGCCTCGAGGCCCGCGCGGTCGAGGTTCGGCCGGCTCCATGAATGCGAGAAGCCGCTGTTGAGGTTGCGCGGGATACCCTTATCCGCGATATCCGCGAAACGGATCCGCATGGGCATGCCCACCCCCTGCCCCAGAACGATTGCCTCCCGGTCGCCAAGCAGGGGCAGGAAATCCAGAAGATCGAGAGCACCATCATGCGTATTCGCGCGCATCACCTGCTGATCGCGCTCCGTCGATAGCCGCATGGCGATCACGGTGCTGCACTGGGAGAGGATCGTTGTATCGAGTTCCGAAGGGCGCTGCGTGACGAGCGCGAGGGAGAGCCCGTATTTGCGCCCCTCCTTGGCAATGCGCGAAAGCGCGTGGCGTGTCGGCTCGAAACCTTCCCCGGCAGCCGCTGGCGCGTAGCGATGCGCCTCCTCGCAAACGAGAAGCATCGGCAATCCGCCCTTGCTCCAGACCGCAAGGTCAAAGGCAAGACGCGAGATGACGGAAATCACGACGTCGAGAATTTCCGGCGGTACAGTCGAAAGGTCGATGACGGTAATCGGACGGCCATCATTCGGCACACGGAACAAACGGCCGAGAATGTCGGCCATCGTATCCTGTACGGTCAGGCTGCCGAACATGAAGCTGTAGCGCTGGTCGCTCGCGAGCGTTTCGATGCGGCTCTTCAGGCGGCGATAGGGCAGCGTCTTCTGCGTCCGCTCAAGCTTGCCGAGCTGCTCATCGATAAAGGCAAGAACGTCGGACAAGCGGAACGGCGTCGGCGCATCCACCGTCACACCACTCCCATCGCCGGGGCGGCGCGCAAGCTGCCGGTTGCTCGACGCATCGGAATAACGGCGCTTCGCGGCGACGACGGCATCACTAAGAATTTCGACCTCTGCCTCATGATAGGCATCGCCGCTTGTGAGCGCCGCCGACAGCTCCTGAAAATTGAGAAGCCAGAACGGCAGATGAAGATTGCCGGGGTTTATCAACTCCGCGCGCGCACCGAAGGCTGTGGGATATTCATTATGCACGTCGAGCACGACGATATGGGCGTGATTGTGATCATCGAGCACACGCTGCAGGATCGCCGTCAACGCACAGGATTTACCGCAGCCGGTGGTGCCGACAACGATGAAATGCTTCGCCAGAAGATCGTCGATGATAAAGCGCGCGGGCACCGCCGCATCCTGAAATAGCGTACCAACCTCGATCGTCGCCACGTTCGGCTGCGTATAGACGCGCGTCAGGTCATGCCTGTCCGCGAGAAGCACCGGATCGCCAAGCGTCGGCAGATGCGCCACGCCACGGCGGAACGTCAGGCGGTCATCGCGCGGATCGGAAACGACTTCGCCGGCGAGATTGATTTCGATCAGGCGCAGATCCTCGATCCCGTTGCCGCTGGTTGGCGCGGGAGAACTGACGGCAGACACCAGCCCCACGACAGTCGACGCCGCAGTCGGCACCTTGACGAGCTGGCCGATCTCGACGCGCGTTTGCTGAGTTCCCGCAGCCGTCGTCTCGTGTTCGAGTACCGCGATAGCCTGCGATCCGGACACCGACACAATATGCGCGATCCGCTTCGGAGGCGCCGCCGGAAGGCCGCGGCGCTCTATGAAGGGCGGTGCTTCGGGCTCGACGGCGGAAGAGTGCGCCGGGGTGGGAACGGGTTTGGTCATAGGCCCTGATCCTGAACATGCTGCGGCCGCGCCGGCGCGGCTGGGGGCAAGGTGAAGAACACGGTCGTGCCCTTGCCTGGTTCACTGAAAATCTGAAATTCGCCTCCATGAAGGGTCGTAAGCGCCGCCGCTATCGGCAGTCCGAGGCCGGTGCCTTCATGGCCGCGCGCGTAGCTTGCCTGCACCTGACCGAACGGGGTCAGCGCATGAGAAATTTGCTCTTTCGTCATGCCGATACCGGTATCCGCGACCGCGATGGTGACACCACCATCCGGCGTCTGCGTGGCAACCAGCACGATGCGTCCGCCTTCACCGGTAAACTTGTGCGCGTTGGACAGGAGGTTGATGAGCACCTGCTTGATCCGGCGCGCATCGACCGGCACCTCCGGCAGCGACGGGTCGGCCTTGATCTCGAGCACCTGCTTCTTCTCTCGGATGCGAGGTTCGATCAGCACAATGCAGGCATCCACAAGTTCGCGCACGTCATAAGGCTCGGTAGCGAGCGAAAACGTGCCGCTCTCGATTTTCGCAATATCGAGAATGTCGGAGATGATATTGAGGAGGTGGCGGCCGGCGCCTGCAATATGCGTCGCATATTCGCCGGTCTTTTCAGAAGGTTTGCCGCTTGCCGCAATGTGCTGGATGAATTCCGAAAAACCGATAATGGCGTTGAGCGGCGTCCGCAGCTCGTGGCTCATATTCGCAAGGAATTCGGATTTGGTCCGGCTTGCCATGTCGGCTTCGATCTTGGCCGAGCGCAAGGCAACCTCCGACCTCTGGCGAGACATGAGTTCGCCGAGGTTGGTCGAGTAGCCTGCCAGAAGAGATTTCCGGCGGCCCCTGCTGGCTTTGTGACCGAACATGAGAGTGGCATCGCCCGCTAATAGTGTCTTGCGGGAGCATAGGCCGCCGTTCGTTGCGACCGGGTAAACGGCTCGTTAGGGAAACCAGGGGTTTTCCCCGGGGGGAAGCGCGGTGAGTGTTTCAACGTGAGACATTCTTGGGCCCCATGAAGACGGTCGACTTCAGCCTGCAGGCACCTCATGCTTCCCATCGCGAAATCAAAGGCCCGCAAAGACGGGACAAGGGGAGGAAATCATGGAGAAGGGGATATTCGATGACCTGCTGGTCATCGATTGCGCGAGCTTCATTGCCGGGCCTCTACCGGCGCGAGAAAACCGGCAAGGGCGGCGTGGTATCGACTTCGCTTCTCGCCAACGGGCTTTGGTCGAACAGTGTCTGGATGCAGGCGGTTCTTTGCGATGCGGATTTTTCCGTGAGGCTGCGGCGCGGTCAGCGCGGCGCATTGACGGAGCTCTACAAATGCCGCGACGGACGCTGGTTCATGCTTGCCTTGCTGAACTACGCGCGCGAATGGCCGCTGCTCGCGCACTGTATCGGCCGTTCCGAATGGCTGGACGATCCGCGATTCGCAACGCCGGAGGCGCGCAAGGCGAATGGGGCGGAGCTTGTAAAATTGCTGGAAGATATATTCGTCACCGCCGACTGGCAGCATTGGCGAGAATGCTTCGTGAGCGCCGGCATTACCTTCGGTCCGATCGCACAGCCAAGCGATCATCTCGAATGCAGCCAGGTGGCAGCCAACGGACTATTGCCCGAAATTGCCGGCACCAATGGCCTGCGCACAGTCGGCAGCCCCATCTCCATCAAGGGTGAGAAGAAAACCGCGCCGCGCCCGGCGCCGGGCATCGGCGAGCACACACGCAGCATCCTGGCGAGCTGCGGTTTCAGCGAAGAGGAAATCCGCGGCATGATCGCAAGCGGCGCCGCCGCGGGGTAGAACCTGTCAGCCGAGCGCGGTCTCGTTCGTCTCACCGGTGCGGATGCGGATGACCTGCTCCAGCGGCTGCACGAATATCTTGCCGTCGCCGATCTTGCCGGTATTGGCCACCCGCTCGATCTCGCGGACCGCCTTTTCGGCAAGCGCGGCACTCACGGCGACGTCGATACGGACTTTCGGCACTTCGGCGACATTGTATTCGGCGCCCCGATAAATCTCCGTCTGGCCCCGCTGCCGGCCGAAGCCCGAAACCTGCGTAACGGTGATGCCCTCAATGCCGAGCGCGATCAATGCATCGCGCAGCTCCTCGTATTTATGGGGCCGGATAATCGCGGTGATCATGCGCATCGGAAAACTCTTTTCATATTCGAGGCCGTGAAGGACGAGGCGCCGGATGGCTTCCGAACGGGAGGGCAGATCCGCCTGCTCCCGGCGCCAACGATCCACCACATTGTTGAACTCGACCGATGCGACGAGTTGGATTCGCTGATCAAGTTTTTCCATATTCAACCTCGCACACACGACACTCGCCGACGGTCAAGGGCGGCAATTATGCCGAAAAACGCCGGAAAGCTTGAGAATTAGCCCTTTGTAACAGTCAGCTCTTCGCCTGTCCGAAAAATGTTAAGTTACTTATATTGACAAACTCACACATATTACTCATATTGCCTTCAAGACATCAGCGACACAGGAGGCATCCATGACCGATCTCAGCTACAGGGGCGTGGCCCATCACGGCGAAAAGAATGCGGCGAAGAGCCAGGACACCACTCTCAATTACCGCGGCACGCGCTACAACTCCGCGCTTTCCCTCAAGGAAAAGCCGCGCGCCAGCCGCGCAGACTTGCGCTACCGGGGCATTCCGCAGCACGGCTGACGGAAAACTGCCGCTCCTGTCACCGTCTGAGGGTTGCCTTCCCCAAACGAGAACTCAGCGCGCAGGTCCCGGTAAGCAAGAAGGCCGCCCCTTTGTATGAGGGGGCGGCCTTTTCCTTTGAACGTCAGATCACCCGGAAATTCTTGAACTGCCAGGGGTCTTCTTCATCGACATCCTCACTGAACAGCAGGCCGCGATCGAGCAGCGGTGTCCAGTCGCTATAGACGCCCGTCATCGTCCCGAGATAGGGCCGCGCAATTTCCAGAACCCGCTCGAAATCCATTTCTTCCGGTTCCGTCACCCAGCGATCCGGATTCTCGATCGCCCAGATCATGCCTGAGAGCACGGCGACCGTGACCTGAAGGCTCGTCGCATTGTTATGCGGCGCAAGGCGCCGTGCCTCTTCGATTGTGAGTTGCGAACCGTACCAATAAGCGCCCTTGGCATGACCCATCAGCAGAACGCCAAGCTCGTCCATTCCCTCGCTGATTTCATCCATCATTAGCCGCTTTGTTTTCTGTATCTGCCAGTTCTTTCCGGCAAGTTCGTGCAGAGAAAGGACCGCAGCATTGCAGGGATGATAGGCGTAGTGAACGGTGGGCCGGCATTTCACGGCCTCCCCCTCCCTCACCGTCAGATAGTCGGCAAGCGAAATCGATTCGTTATGCGTGATAAGCCAGCCATGATAGGGCCCTTCATTCGGCGTCCAGCTGCGCACGCGCGTGGAAGCGCCGGGACGGGCGAGAAAAATCGCACAGCGCGAGCCGGCGCTGTGCCCATGCCCATCCGCCGGAAAATGCCGTTCATGCGTGCCCCAGCCAAGCTCCGCCGGCTGGCTGCCTTCGCCGACAAACCCATCGACCGACCATGTATTGACGAACTCTCCCGCCGCTTTCGGTATCGGCGAAACCTGCGTATCCCGTTCGGCGATATGAATGACCTTGATGCCGAGACGCAGGGACAGTTGTGCCCATTCCTCGCGGCTTTCAGGCTTTCCCGCCTCGACGCCGGTGTCCTTCGCGATATTGAGCAAGGCCTGCTTCACGAAATGCGAGACAAGACCGGGATTGGCGCCATGTGTGAAAATGGCGGTCGGCCCATCGCTGTATTTGTCCCGAAGCGCCAGTGCGGTTTCGCGAAGCGCGTAATTGGACCGCTGTGAAGGCGAGCGGGAGGGGTCGGTATATTGTCCGCTCCAGGGTTCGATGCAGGTGTCGAGATAAAGCGCACCCTTCGACCGGCAGAACTCCGCCAGCGCAACACTCGACACATCGACCGAGAGATTGATGAGGAAGTCGCCTTCCGAAATCAGCGGATCCAGGGTCGAGAGATAATTTCCCTTGCGGAGCGGCGAAACCGTGAACCGGACACCATACTCTTCCGCCTCGGCACGCCCCGTCTCATCCGCCGTCACGATCGAAATCTGACCGGGCTTCACATCGATATGACGCAACAGAAGCGGCAGGACGCCCTGGCCGATGCTGCCGAAACCGACCATGACGATACGGCCGCCGAAGCTCGTATATTTAAGGTCGAAAGACGCGTCGCTCATCGGTCATGGCCTCGTTGTCGGAAAAGCAGGCGCGCAGGATGGCCCCGTGGACCGGCACAAATCTAGGGCGATATGTCGGAAATGCGAAGGCAGTGCGGGAAAAATGGTGCCGCTTGGGTGACTCGAACACCCGACCCCCTCATTACGAATGAGGTGCTCTACCAACTGAGCTAAAGCGGCGCCGGACCGAGGTAAAACCCGGTCTGCAAGGGCCCTCAGATACCCCGCCCCGCCGCCTTTGGCAACAGGGAGAAAGGAAGGACCGGCGAAACTGTCTTCTATTCCTCCGCCATGACCCCGGCCGCCGCCATTCCGCCGGCGGACGGGGAGGTTTCGGCAAGCGCCCGGCCAAGGAAATCCCGAACCACGGCGGCGCTTTCCTCCGGTACTTCCTCCATTGGCACATGACCGACATTCTCGAAGATCGCGAGCTCCGCCTGCGGTATGCGCGCCTTGAATTCATGCGCGGCGGAGACGGGAATGAGACCATCCTTGTCGCCCCAAAGGACAAGTGTCGGCATTTCGATCCCGCCGAGGCGGGCTGCGAAGGCCTCCTCGTCCCGCCCCGCATAACTGGCGAACCGAATGCGCGTCGCGTCGCGATTGCCTTCATGCAGCGACAGGTCGAAATAGCGCGCCACCATCTCGTCCGTCACCTTTGACTGATCGACGAAGACCTTGCGCACGCCTTCTTCCACCAGCGAGCGTGGCAGCACATATCGCATGACATTGCTGATGACCGGCATGCGCGCAATGCGGAAGGCGAGCGGCACCTCGTCATCGTTGCGCGGCACGGGAACACCCGCCGCGTCGACCAGAATGAGCGCCGAGACCTGGGCGGGATGTTCGAGCGCGTAAAGCGCGGCCACGCCGCCACCCATCGAATTGCCCGCGATCGCAAAACGATCGATCCCGAGTATCTCCGTCAGCTCATGGACGCTCTGCGTCATTCCCTCGCGGGAATAATCGTCCCCGGGGATGCGGCCGGTCAGGCCATGCCCGGGCAGATCCATGCTGACGATACGATAGGTGTCGCCGAGTGAGGCGACCCAGGGCTCCCATGTATGCAGCGATGCATTCGAACCATGAACGAGCAGGAGCGCCGGCCCTTCACGATTGCCTTCGTCGCGAACATGCATGCTGCCGCCGCCGGGAAGCGTGACGAATTGCGACGCGCCTGTCGCATATTTGCCAGCCAGCTCCTCGCGCGAGATATCGAACCGCAGGACCGAAATGACGATCACCGCCAGCGCCAACACGACAAGCGTGAGCGTGCCCGCAAAAAGCCGCTTTACCATTTCCGTTCCCCCTCATGGGCATCATCGGCCAATTCATCAGGACCGGGATCGTCCGGCAGCGGCGGCTGAAAGGCAAGCACCTCACCCGCAGCGGTTGATTTATGCTCTTCGCGCGCGGCTATCGACCGCTCGGCGCTTTGCACTGGAGCGGGCTCAGGCGTGGACTTTGCGGGGGCGGGTTCGACGGCGGCCGTTTCCCGGCCAAGCATGGGCAGGGGCGCGGACCATTCCAGTGCGTCGAACTCGCCCGTGACCGGATTGACCGGCGACCAGCGCGGCGAACGATAGCCGGTGCCGGTCCATTGCGGATCTGCCGGCGCGTGAAGCGCGCGGGTCAGCCAGCTCCGCGATGCTCCGCGGTCGCCAAACTCGCCTTCCTCGATCTCCGCCATAAGCTCGCATATGCACTGCGTCGGCACTTCTTTCGCCTCCGCGCCCGTATAGGGCACCAGCGCCTCACGCGCCGCCGCCCAGTCACGGGCACCGATGGCCCCCCGCGCAACAAGTATCCTGCTTTCGATATGGTCGACATTGCGCGACGCAAGCACGCGGGCGCGCGTGGCGCGGTCATAACCGCTTTCGCCTTCGATCATGTCGAGCCAGACATCGGCAAGGTCGGGATGAGGCGCATCGCTCCAGGCATCCTCGATGAGTTTCATACCCTTTCGCGCCCGGCCGGTCTCACCGCACAGCCGCGCGGCAAGAGCGACCGCCGGCGGAAATTTCGGCTCGAGCGATACAGCCTCAAGCGAAAGCTTTGTCGCTTTCTCCAGTGCCGAAGTCCGGCCCTCGCCCACTTGCCCATATGCAGCCTCGGCAGCCGTCATCGCCCGCGCGGTCAGCAGCACCGCACGACGGCGGCGAGCTTCGTCGCGCGGGATAAGTTTTGCCGAGACGACGCGGTCGAGCGTCTCCAGCGCCGCATCCCAGTCTTCCTCGGCTGCTTCGATTTCGAACACCGCCTGGGCAGCCCATGGCGTCTGCGGCCTCAGATTGAAGGCGCGGCGCGCATGAGCAAGCGCCCCGTCGCGGTCGCCTGCGCGACGGGCCTGAATGAAGAGCCCGCGCAGACCGAGAAATTCCGTTTCCGGCGCGGCGAGCATTTGTTCGAAATAGGCCGTCGCCGCCGCCTCATTGCCTTCAAGCTGCGCCGCTTGTGCGGCGAGCAGCAATGTCAGCGGCGGTGCGTCCAACAGCTTGTGCGCCTGCGCCGCATAACGCTTTGCATCTGCCGCATCGCCGGCGGCAACCGCCACCATGCCGCGTGAGAGCGCAAGAAAACCCTTCTGTTGCCGGCGCTTTTCGAGATAGGCGGAAACGCTCGCCGGTGTCTCGATGAAGCTGACGATGATCCGGTAGGCAAGCAGCACCAGGAAAGCGGCCAGCGCCATCACGCCGACCCCCACCACGAAGCTGGTGCGGATCTCATAGCCGCGCCAATGCATGATGAGGTCGCCGGGATTGTCGGCGAGCCAGATCGCGATGCCGCTCAACACCGCAACGATGAGGAATATGTACAACGCGCGCAACATACCGGCTTCAGCCTTTCGTCTGGGCGAGTTGTCCTGCGACACGTGCGCTGAGATCGCGCACAAGCGCGTCGGCCTGCAACCGGGCCTCGGCATCGGCGATCCATGGCGCGGCGGCTTCGGCGGCAGCTCCCTGCAGCTGCTTTGCTTCGGCAACGGCGCCTGCAAGATCGTTCACCTTGAGACGCTCTTCCATTCGCGCAACGACCGCTTCCGTCGTGTCGCCCGATATCTCGCCCGTCCGGCGGACCGTCACGAGCGATTTCGCGTTGGAGACAAAGCGCGACCAGACACCGTCCTCGCCCGCGCGCCGTTCGGCTTCGAAAATATTTTGCGAGAGAGATGAAAAACGCGCCTCAAGCGCGGCCCGCGTGGGAACGCCCTCCGCCGCCGCCGGCGCCAGCTCCTGCAGCGCCGGTTCTTCCGGGAGAAAAGCCGCGACCGCGTTCAACTCGGCAAGAAAGGGCCCGGGCGTTTCGGCGGCACGTGCGAGATTGGCGAGCGCCAGGCCAAGCGCGGCGCGCGCGGCGGCGTCCGGATCGTCTTTCTTTTCTTCGAGCGCGACGACACGCGTCTCCATTTCCTCGATCTTCGGCGCCAGCGAAGCAAGACGGAGGTCGAGCGCCCTCACCAGCGCGTCGAGACTGCCGATCTGCTCCGCGATGCCGGCGGGCGGCAGCGCGGCCGACATCTCGTCAAGACGCTCCTGCATGCTGCGCGCCGTCGTTCGTGTGTCGTTGAGGGCATTCTTCAATTGCTGCGTTTCGGCGGCGAGGGCTTCCAGCCGTTCCGTGATCGCGGCGGCGCTTTCGGGTGTCTCCGCGGCGGCAGCCGCCCCCTGCTCAACCTTGTCGAGCCGGCCGGTCAGTTCGTCGAGCCGTTCCGTCAGCGAGGAGACGCTGTCTCCGGTACCGCTCTCCAGCGTCTCGAGGCGCGCATCGAAATCGCTTCGCACGACGCCGTCCTGATCGTTCGACAAGATGCCGCTCGCCCAAACGCCCGCAAGCACCACGAGCGCACCGCCAAGCCCTGCTGCGCCAGCCACCAGAATCCCGGCTGCCGCGGACGGCCCGGGCGCATCCGTTCCTTGCGGCATCTCTCCGGCACCGGGGTTCGGGGCTTGCTCCTCGCGGACCTCCTCGGCGGTCGCGTCGATGGTGCGGGGCTCCTTGCGGCGCCTGCCCTTGCGTTCGCTTTTCTCGGCTTCGGGCTTCAGATATTCGCCTTCTGTACCGGTTTCGGCGCCGCTCTGCGCTGTATCTCCGCCTGTCGGCTTGCCAGCATCCTTGTCGTTCGCATCACTCATCGGGAGGCCTTTTCGGGGGTATTCGGCTTCGGAGGGTCACTATAGAGGCTTGAACGCTCAGGGTCAGGGCGAAGTTCAGCGATAAATCAGGCGGAAATGAGCGCAAGCAATGCCGGCTGCTCGGGCCTGGCCGCAATCTTCACACCGCCAAAGGGCAGTTCCCGCAATTCATCGGCGACCGCTCGCGAGAGACAATAGGCCGTGACGCCCGTGAGACAGTCCTTCAGACCCGCCGCCATCACCAGCGACGTGAAAGCCCGTGCCGTTCGGGGAGAATAGAAAAGAACGCCCTCGAGCGTGTGGTCTTCCAGCGCGCGCCGCGCCGTCTCCGGCAACTGTTGCGCCAGCTCCGCCTCGTAAAACACCGCCCGTTCGACCGTGAAACCATGGGCGCCAAGCGCCGAACCCAGATCGCCCGCGACCACGCTGCCCGCGATGTGGAGAAGCGGTCCGGCCTCCGGCTTCAGCTCCGCCACCGCGAGAGCGGCCAGCGCCTCGACATCTCCTCCAGCGGCCTTAACCGAGACAAACCCTTCCCGCCGGAGCGCCGCGGCACTTGAGGGGCCGACAGCCAGGACCGGCAGGCTTTTGAGCTCTCGTGCGATTTCCCGGCGGCCAAGCGCGCGGGCGCCATTTGCCGATGTGACAAGAAGCGCCTGCCAGTCTCCCGCCGGCAGGGTTGCATCGTCGAAAAAGCGGATCGTGAGAAGAGGCGCTTGCACCGCTTCATGGCCGAGCGCCGCCAGAGTTTCGGCAAGCGCTTCGCTGTCGGCTTCCGGTCTGGTGACGAGAAGCTTCACTTGCGTCAGACCGTGTCGAAGAAATGGGGGCCCGCCCTGCCCTTGAGCTCCTCACCCGCATCCTGGCCGAGCAAAACCGCGTCCGCGGCCAGGCCTTCTCGCTCGGTCTCATGGATTTCGGCACCATCCGGCGTCAGGATCATGGTGCGCAGACGCATATGATCGCCGGAGATCTCGGCAAGGGCGGCAATCGGCGTGCGGCAGGAACCATCGAGCACAGCGAGGAAAGCACGCTCCGCCGCGACGCGAAGCCCGGTCTCTGTGTGGTGCAGCTTTTCAAGCAGGTGGGCCGCCTCGTCGTCGGCGGCGCGGCGCTCAATGCCGATAGCGCCCTGGGCAACGGCGGGGAGCAGCTCTTCCGGCGAGAGGGGCGCCGTGACGCATTCAAGCAGGTCCATGCGTGTGAGGCCGGCCATGGCAAGAAGCGTCGCATCGGCAACGCCGTCGGCAAGCTTCTTCAGCCGCGTATCCACATTGCCGCGAAAAGGAACCACGGTGACATCCGGCCGCCGCGCACGCACCTGGGCCGCGCGCCGGAGCGAAGAGGTGCCGACGACCGCCCCTTGCGGAAGGCTCATCAGCGAGTTGGCCTTGGACGACAGGAATGCATCGCGCGGATCGGCCCGTTCCAGCAGGCAATCGATCACCAAACCTTCCGGCAACAGCGTCGGCATGTCCTTCATCGAATGGACCGCGACATCGATCCTTGCATCCGCGAGCTGCTCCTCGATCTCCTCCGTAAAGAGGCCCTTGCCGCCGATCTCCGAGAGCGCCCGGTCCTGGACCCGATCGCCCGCCGTCGAAATCACGACGATCTCCGTCACTTCCTCCACAGGAGCGTGAAGAGCAAGCGCAATCCGGCGGGCGACTTCGTTCGCCTGGATGAGCGCCAATCTGGAGCCTCTTGTGCCGATGCGGTAGCGCCGTTGCATGCGGGGTCTCTAAGGTTGTATGCCAGCAGGGAAATTTGGCGAATCCGGTAACCGTCCCGCCAAGGCTTCTTATAGCCCGTTGGCCGCCTCTGACGAGAGGGGCTCCCGGCTTTTTTGAGTGTTTCGCGTGAACCGACCCCTTACGATTCTCGGGATAGAGACAAGCTGCGACGAGACGGCAGCGGCCGTGGTGCGCCGTCCGGCCGATGGCGGGACCGGCGAAATACTCTCCAATATCGTCTTTTCGCAGATCGAGGCGCATGCGCCTTTCGGCGGTGTTGTGCCGGAAATCGCGGCCCGCGCCCATGTCGAGCATTTGGATGGGTTGATTTCCCGCGCCCTCAAGGAGGCCCGTCTCGATTGGGACGACCTCGACGGGATTGCCGCCACGGCGGGGCCCGGCCTTATCGGCGGCGTGATCGTCGGGCTGATGACGGCGAAGGGCATCGCCGCCGCGCGGGGCCTGCCGCTGATCGCGGTCAATCATCTTGAAGGTCACGCCCTGACGGCGCGGATGACGGATGCGCTGCCTTTTCCCTATCTGCTGCTGCTCGTTTCCGGCGGCCACAGCCAACTTCTCGTGGTGGAAGGCGTTGGCCGCTACCGCCGTCTCGGCACAACGATTGACGATGCGGTGGGCGAAGCCTTCGACAAGGTCGCGAAACTGCTCGGGCTTGGCTATCCCGGAGGACCGGCGCTGGAGCGGGCGGCGCTTGAGGGCGATGCTTCCCGCTTCGCCCTGCCTCGGCCTCTCATCAACCGGCCGGGCTGCGACTTTTCCTTTTCCGGCTTGAAGACCGCCGTAAGGCAGCTCGCGGAAGGCCTGGGCAGACCGGACGACAAGGACAAGGCGGACATTGCGGCATCGTTTCAATGCGCGGTCGCGGACGTACTTGCGAGCCGCACCGAAAATGCGATGGCGGTAGCGAACGAGATGATCCGCCCTGGCCATCGCCGCCTCGTAGTGGCCGGCGGCGTTGCCGCGAACATGATGCTGCGGGAGCGGCTGACAGTCTCGGCTCACGCGTTCGGCTATGAATTTGTTGTACCGCCCCTGAAACTCTGCACGGATAATGGCGCGATGATTGCCTGGGCGGGCGCCGAAAGGCTGGCGCTCGGGCTGACCGATCCGATCGGCACGGGGCCCCGGGCCCGCTGGCCGCTCGATGCCGACGCGACGCCCGCTCGCGGAGCCGGCGTGAAAGCCTGAAAGGAACATGATGAGCCTGCAGCTATTCCTTCTCAATCCGTTGATCCGCTGGCAGGTGAAGCGCCGCTTCCGCAAGAACCCGGACGTTCAATTGCTGCGGCCCATCATGGAGCAGATGGAACCGCGCATGGCGAAATTGCCGGCGGACATCGCGCTAGAGGAGCTCAATCTGGGCGGCGTGCCAGCCGAGAGGCTTTCAGCGCCCGGCAGCCGCGACGATGCGGCATTTCTCTATATTCATGGCGGAGGCTTCGTTGCCGGCTCCCCGCGCACGCATCGCCCGCTCACCCGGCGGCTGGCAACGGATATCGGCGTGCCGGTCTATGCGGTTGATTACCGGCTTGCGCCGGAACATTGCTTCCCGGCCGGCCTTGACGATTGCGTGGCCGCATATCGCGCGCTTCTGGAACGGGGCATTGCCGCCAGATCCATCCTGGCGGGCGGGGATTCCGCGGGCGGAAACCTGACACTGGCGCTGGCGCTGCGTCTCAAAGCCGAGGGTCTGCCGCTTCCTGCCGCGCTGATCTGCCTCTCGCCAGCCACCGACATGACCGGAAGCGGCGCTTCCCGCCACAGCAATGCCGAAGCGGACGCGATGTTTGTGCCTGAGATGATGGACAGCCTGATGCCGGTTTACTGCCCAGGAGTCGAGGAGAGGGATCCATACGTCTCCCCGCTTTTCGGCGATCTCGCCGGTTTCCCGCCGACCCTTTTCCAGGTCGGCGACCGCGAAATGCTGCGGGACGATTCGGTGCGGATGGCGGATGCGATCAAGGCGGCGGGCGGCGAAGCCACGCTCGAAATCTGGCCGAAAGTCTGGCATGTCTGGCAGCTCAATGCCGACATGCTGCCGGAAGCGCGGGAAGCGATCACGCATATCGTGCGCTTCGCCCGCCAGCATCTCGATTGATCTTATCTCCCCATTCAAAAAAGAACCCCGCCGCGAGGGGGATGCGGCGGGGTCAAAGGCCCTCCGGGGAGGGCTCGGGGAACACCGGATCCCGCTTGAGGGGGAGGGAGAGATCCGGCGGAGGAGAACGTCGAACGGAAGCCTTGGCTCAGACGAGGCGCGCGACGCCCGAGGTCTGCACGATCAGAACGAATGTGTAGGCCACGAGCAGCGCCGCAGCGGCTTTGGCAAAGACGCGTTCGGCGATGCGGTTCAAATTCCGGTTCTGCGTCATATCGATCATCCTTCGTCTCGGGCGGCTGCGCCGCTATCGGTCAATAATCGGTAACCTGTCGCTCAGGCCGCGTATTGCGCGGCGATCTGGGTCAGGAAGGCCAGCGTGTAGCCGGCAATGGCGAGGGTGATGACGCGGTTCGTCAGCTTGCTGTTGAGGTAGGTCATGGCTCGTCTCCGTGAGGCTGGTTCAGCGAGAATTTTCCGGTTGCCCGCTGACAGGCTGGATTTAGGAGAGGCCTGAACAAAAAACAATGAACAAAATCAAAAATATTCAATCATCAGAATTTATGTTGCTGCAACGCAACACAAATTACCCTTTCGGCCGCCATTCACCTTTTAAAACAAGGCGTTAAAAGGACATTGCGCCGCGCCAAGACTATTAGCGCAGCGCAATGAAAATAGAGGCTTGTGGATAAGTTTGGAACGATTCAAGCGGTGATGAGGCGCTTTTCCGGATCGCAACATGCGGCGCCGGACTGCAAGCCGGCGACGATGAGCTGGTAGACGCCTTCGAGTTCGCGCTCGAGTTTGACGAGCGGCAGGCGCGTGAAAAGCTGCGGATAGCTGAACTTGAGAGTGGCCGCCTGGATCATCTCGGCCGCGAAATCCGGATCGGTGACCTGGAATTCGCCGGAGAGATTGCCGAGTTCGATGATGCGGCAAAGCACTTCGCGCTCGCGCTTCAGACCTTCATTGTGAAATTCCGGCCGCTCGGCGGTGACGATCTGCGCCATCTCGACGATCTTGGGATCGTCCTCGAGCTTGTGGAAGGTCTCCCGGAGATCCATGAAAAGGAAATCATGCAGCCGCTCCGCGGCGGTGCGCCCCGGCGTGGTGAGAATGCGCGACAGGTCTTCCGCCGTCTGCATCGACGCTTCGCGGCAGATCGCCTCCGCTATGTCGAGCTTGCCCGCGAAATAACGGTAGAGATTGCCGGGCGACATATCGCAATCGACGGCGAGTTCGGCCATCGTTGTTTTCGTGTAGCCGTAATGCATGAAGCGCCGTTTGGCGGCGGCAATGATTTTCTGGTGCGTATCGTCTGGAGCGGTCATACAGATGATTGTAGAGCGGTCGAGTAAATATTCAACGAAACGTTCAATCATTAGCGCCCGCAACACACAAGCGCGAAACGGAGAGGCTGTTGACGCTGGCATATAGGAAAATAGCGGTGGTGGGCGCCGGCGCGTGGGGAACGGCACTGGCGCAGGTGGCGGCGAGCGCGGGACGAGAGGTGGTGCTGTGGGCACGCGAGGACGAACTGGTCCAAAACGTGAACACGGCGCATGAGAACTCTCTTTTCCTGCCCGGCATCGCCCTTCACAAATCGATCCGAGCGACGGGCGACCTCGCCGAGGCGGCCGAGGCGGATGCGCTGCTGATGGTGACGCCGGCGCAGCATATGCGCGGCGTGCTGGAGCAACTGGCGCCCCGGATCGCGGAAGGAAAGCCGGTCGTGCTCTGCGCCAAGGGCGTCGAACAATCGACCCATCTTCTGCTCACGGAGGTTCTCGCGGAAGCGGCGCCACAGGCGGCCGCCGCCGTCCTCTCCGGCCCGAGCTTCGCCGCCGAAGTGGCGCGCGGCCTGCCGACGGCGGTGACGCTTGCCTGCGAGGATGAAACGGTCGCCGAGGCGCTGACCCATGCGATCGGCATCACGACATTCAGGCCATATTATTCCTCCGACCTGATCGGCGCGGAACTTGGCGGCGCGGTGAAGAACGTGCTCGCGATTGCCTGCGGCATCGTGGAAGGAAAGAAGTTCGGCGACAGCGCCCGCGCCGCGCTGACGACGCGCGGCTTTGCCGAACTGACGCGGCTCGGCCTTGCAATGGGCGCGCGCACCGAAACGCTGATGGGCCTTTCGGGTCTCGGCGATCTCATCCTCACCTGCAATTCCCCGAAATCGCGCAACATGTCGCTCGGCATGGCGCTCGGCGAAGGAAAGACGCTTGAAGAAGTGATGGGCGCGCGCAACTCGGTAAGCGAGGGCGTGCATTCCGCGACCGCCGTCGTGGCGCTGGCACGCAAACATGGTATCGAAATGCCGATCGCCGAAGCGGTGGCGAGGATCGTGACCGGCGCCGCGAAAGTGGACGATGCCGTCGCCGCCCTTCTCTCGCGGCCCTTCCGCAGCGAAACCTGAAACAGAAACGGAAACCGGAAATGCTCTTCTGCCTTATCTGCACCGACAAGCCGAACGCCCTCGAACTCAGGCTCGCGAACCGCGACGCGCATCTGAAATACTGGGGCGAAGCGGGTTGCGTGAAAATCGGCGGGCCCTTCACCAATGACGATGCGAGCGTGATGAACGGCTCGATGCTGGTGATCGACGTGGCCGACCGCGCCACCGCCGAGAAACTTGTCGAGAACGATCCCTACAACAAGGCAGGGCTCTTCGCGCAGACGGAAGTTCGCGCGTGGAAATGGCTTCTCGGACCGAAGGAATAGGCGCGATGGCTTATTGGCTTTTCAAGTCCGAACCGTCGACATGGTCGTGGGACGACCAGAAGAAAAAGGGCGCCAAGGGCGAACCCTGGAACGGCGTTCGCAACTACCAGGCGAACAACAACATGAAGGCGATGAAGAAGGGCGATCTCGGCTTCTTTTATCATTCGGTGGATGAGAAGAGCATTGTCGGCATCGTTCGCGTGATCGGCGAGCACCGGCCCGACCCGACAGACGAGAAGGGAAAGTTCGGTCTTGTCGTGATCGAAGCTGTCGAGGACATGCCGAAACCCGTTACGCTTGACGATGTGAAGAAGGAGCCGGCACTTCACGACATGGTGCTGGCGAATAATTCGCGCCTCTCCGTCCAGCCCGTGCGAGACGAGGAATGGAAGCTCGTCTGCAAGATGGGCGGCCTGAAGAAAGCGCCGTGACGCGACCGGCCCCCGGCACACCGCTTTGCCGCCTCGACGATCTGGACACGCCGGGCACGAAGGGACTGACCTTCGGGCAGGGCGCTGGCCGCTTCGAGATGTTCCTTGTACGGACGGATGACGCCCTGCGCGCCTATGTCAATGAATGCCCGCATGCGAACCAGCCGCTCGACAGCCGGCCCGGCCGCTTCCTCACCCAGGACGAGAAGAGCCTGATCTGCGGCGGCCACGCGGCGCTTTTCCGCATCGAGGACGGGCTCTGTACGAACGGCCCTTGCGCCGGAAAAAGCCTTCAACCCGTGCCCGTCGAGGTCGTCGATGGCGTGGTGAGAATGGCCGCAAAGTGAAGCCATATCGGGGACAAGGGCGGCGACTGTCATCGAACCGTCAACGAACCGTCACAATCGGAATGTGAGCGCTTTGGAGGGACGAGCGCGGAGCGAAATGCGGTACACACATCGTCACGCCGCCCGCCGCGAAATGATCTATCCCCGGCCATTATCCCCCGATGGGGAAATCTCCGGGGCCGCACTTGTCCCCGCTGTGGCAAGGAAGACGCGAAAGAAATCCCCGCTGTGGCGGGCAAGAGACGGGCGGGGAAATCTTTCCATGTTTCGTCATGACCCGGCTTGTCCGGGCCATGACGATGAAGGAAAGGCGCAAGCGGCCTCTGGATTGCTTCGTCGGGCTTCGCCCTCCTCGCAATGACGCCGCTGGCACTGGATATTGGACCCGGCCGACTCGCATCGCGGGATGTATGTTTTAAACACCATATAGGGTGTATACAGATTAATTAAGGAGATGCCTCATGGCGAACCGGCACGAAACGCAATCGACCATCGCGGGATGGGGCGAGGAAACATTCGGCCCCGTCAGCAATCCCGTTGCGCTCGCAAGGCGGGCAAGCATCGAGATGGACGAACTCATCGAGGCGCTGGAGAAGGGCGACACCGAAGAAGCCGCGCGCGAGACTGCCGATGTTCTCATTCTTCTCAACCGCCTCGGCACGACGCTCGGCTTCGATCTTCTGGAAGCTGTCGATGCGAAGATGAAGGTGAACCGCGCGCGCCACTGGGTTCCGGCCGGCGACGGAACGGGCAGGCATCGGGACTAGAGCGCCCGCACCTTCTCCCTCAACCACGGCTCCAGTTTCTCGAACCGGAATTCACCGCGCTCGAAAAGGCCGATCATGAAATCGTAGGCGGCGACGGGGTCTTCCTCGAAGAGATATCCGTTGAGCCGCAGGAAGACGTCCGCGACGGCAAAAGCAATGCGCTTGTTGCCGTCGATGAAGGGATGATTGATGGCGAGGCTTTCGAGCAGCGCCGCCGCTTCCGCGATCACGTCTTCGTAGTAGCCCGTTTGCGGACGAAAGAGCGCGGACTCAACCGCTCCCATGTCACGCACGCCATGCGCGCCGCCATAGAGATCGATCAGTTCCTCGTGAATTACGAGAACCTCCGTCAGCGTCAGATAATCGGGCATCGGCGCGCGCTATTTCGCGAGGCGCTTGTAGAGTTCCGCGTTGCGACGAACGCTATCCCGGAAATGGGACATGACTTCGGCGCGCGGGCTTTCGCCAGACTTCCGCTTGAGGTAGTCGCGGAAGGCATCCTCGACCACGGCCTGAAACTGCCGCCCTTCCGCCTTGGCAAGCTCACGCATCTGCTCAAGCAGTTCGGCATCGGCCTGGCTGGCGAATTTCTGGCGAATGGTCATGAGGCAGTTCCTTTCCGAAGCGTCTTGATGTATCAAGAAATAGCTTGATTTGTCAAGAGAATGCCCTCAAGCCCCTTACGCCGCCTCGAATTTCCGGAAATCCTCGATCAGGCCGGCGACCGAGAGGGCGATCAGCTTCTCGCCGTCCTTCGGATCGGCCAGCGAGGGATCGGAGCCGATGCGGCCGTCGGGGAAGGCGGCGCGGTAGCTATCGGCATCCGTGTAGCGGCCCCAGGGCGCGACCTTCGGCGACATCTCAACATGCTTGATCGCCTGGGGTTGGAGAAAATAAGTGACGGCGACTTCGGATGGCGTCGCATGGGCGCCATGCGACGAGCCGTAGCGCTCCTTGCAGAAATCCATGACGGGTTTGAAATCCCACCAGTTCACGCGGCGGCAGCGGACCGGTCCCCGATTGGAGGCATCCTGGGCGAGCGAGGCGTCTGCATAGATTTCGGCGAAGGCCGCCTCGATGGTCGAGACATTGCCGCCATGGCCGTTGAAGAAGTAGATGCGCTCGAAACCGTGCCGCGCGAGCGACGACACCCAGTCATGCAAGGCGGCGATCATGGTGGAAGGGCGGAGCGTCAGCGTGCCGGGGAAACCGAGATGATGCTGCGCGATGCCGACATTGAAGGTGGGGCCGACGAGAAAGTCCGCCTCCGCGCCGGCGCGTGTCGCGATCGCCTCAGGACAGATCGCGTCCGTGCCGATGAGCCCATTTGGCCCGTGCTGCTCCGTCGAGCCGATGGGAATGACGATCCCCTTCGATCTTTTCAGATAAGCCTCGACTTCGGGCCAGCTCGAATGATGCAGCAGCATGGGGGGATCATAGGGGAGACGGGGGAGAATGTGGAATCGGGGGAGATTCGAGGGCCGCGGCAAACCACATCTATTTTGAGCAAGGGCGTCTGCGAAAGGAGTGGCTTACGAAAGGAAGCGGTCTCCCGCACCCTTTCTCCATTCGGAACCCGAGGGAGAACCCCATGACCGTCTATGCGCTGGCGCAGTTCACCATTCACGACCGGGCGCGGTATGAGGCCTATGCGGCGCGTTTCGCCGAGACGATGAAAGGGCGGAAGGGGCGGTTGCTGGCGGCTGAGGAGAACCCGGAAGTGGTGGAAGGGACATGGAAGGGGACGAAACTCGTGCTGATCGAATTCCCTGACGAGGCTTCCTTCCGCGACTGGTCGGAAAGTGCGGAGTACCGCGCGATCTCGGCCGACCGCGAGGCGGCGACGGAGGGCTCGGTGCTGCTGGTGAGGGGATTGGGGTAGCGGGACGCGTCCACTCCCTTACCCTGCTTTGCCACACCCATAGATGTCATCCCGGCGAAGGCCGGGACCCAATCCACGCCGAGTTTTATTTCGCGGAAGAGGGCGGAGTGCTGCGTTGATGCTGCGCGTAGCCGCGCTTGCTGGGGGAACCAATGGGTCCCGGCCTTCGCCGGGATGACACTTCTGGTTTGGGCGATCGCACGGGCATCTGGAACCAAGGAGCATAACGGTTTGCATCGCCTTGCCCGCCCCGGCGCGCTAGACTTCCCCCATGCTCATCCGCCCCGCACGCAGAAACGAGTGGCAGAGGGTCGCCGACGTCTTCATCGCCGCGCGGGCGGGGATGGAGTATCTGCCGCGGCGTCACAGCGACGAAGAGACAAGGGCTTTCATCCGCGGCACGGTGGAAACGGGAAGCGTGTGGGTGGCGGAAGGCGGCGGCTGCGTGGCGGGGTTTGCGGCGCTGGAGCAGACGCGCGACGGCGCATGGCTTCACCATCTCTATGTCCATCCGCGCGAACATAACGCAGGGGCAGGCTCCCTTCTGCTGGCGCGGGTGAAACTTGAACTGCCTGCGGGCTTTTCCCTCTGGACGTTTCAGGCCAATCTCGGCGCCCGGCGCTTCTATGAGCGCCACGGCTGCAGGGAAGTGCGCCGCACCGACGGCGACAACGAAGAAAACCTGCCCGACATATTGTATGAGTGGCGCCCGTAAAGAGGCGCGAGAGACGGCAAGCGGGGAAAGTGCGTTGAGCGAACAGAAGAACAAGCAACTCGAAACCGAGAACAAGGGCCCGCTCAAGGGCGTGCGCATCGTCGATCTCACCGCCGTCGTCTTCGGCGCCTATGCGACGCAGATCCTGGGCGACATGGGCGCCGACGTCATCAAGGTCGAAGCGCCCTCGCCGACCGGCGGCGGCGGACAAGGCGGCGACATCATGCGCTGGCCGGGCCACCTGCCGGAAGGCGCGGCGGCGGACCTCGGCCCGATCTTCATGACCATCAACCGCAACAAACGCTCGGTGCTGCTCGACCTCGGCAAGGCGGAAGGCCGCGAGGCGCTGCTGAAGATCGTCGCGACGGCGGACGTACTCACATCCAACATCCGCTATGCGGCGATGAAGAAGCTGGGCTTGTCGTATGAAGATGTGAAGGCGGTGAAGCCCGACATTATTTTCGTGCATGCGGCGGGCTATGGCTCGGACGGGCCTTATGCCGGATTGCCGGCCTATGACGATCTCATTCAGGCGGGCTCCGGCGCGGCGGACCTTCTCGGCCGCATGGATGGCGACCCGAAGCCGCGCTATATCCCGACCATCATGGCGGACAAGGTGTCCGGATTGTTCATGGTGCAGGCGGTGACGGCGGCGCTCTTCCACAAGGAGCGGACCGGCGAGGGACAATTCGTCGAAGTGCCGATGCTCGAAGCCGTCACCTCCTTCGTGCTTGCCGAACATTTCTACGATCACGTCTATGACCCGCCGACCGGGCAATGGACCTATGGCCGCATCACCAACCCGGACCGCCGCCCCTATCGCACCAAGGACGGGCATATCGGCCTCCTTCCTTATTCCGACAAGCAGTGGGAACAGTTTTTCGAACTGGCGGGGCGGCTCGACGATTACAAGAGCGATCCGCGCTTCAACAATTACAAGGCGCGCACGATCCATATCCGCGACCTCTATGCGATGATCGAGGAGACGACGGAGACGAAGACGACGGAGGAATGGCTGGCGCTCTTGAAGCCTTTGTCGATCCCTGCCGTGAAGATGAACCGGCTGGACGATCTGCAGGACGATCCGCATCTGAAGGCCGTCGATTTCTTCGCCCGCTACGACCATCCGCATGCCGGACCCTATTTCGCGCTGAAGCCGCCGGTGCGCTTCATGGCCTCGCCGTCGAGCATCCGCAGGCATCCGCCGCGCCTCGGCGAGCAGACGGCGGAAGTGCTGCGCGAAGCGGGCATGAGCGAGGCGGAGATCGCGCGGCTCGCGGGCGACGCGGAGAAGGTGTGAGTTCTGTCGCTCTTTTTCCACCCTCCCCCTGTGGGAGGGTCGAAATTTTCGAGCGTCAGCGAGATAAATTTCGGGGCGGGGTCATCGCCCTGACAGACAAACTCGCCGGCGACTGTATTCGTATCTTCTTCGGCGACCCCGCCCCAAACTGCCTTCGGCAGTTTGACTGCCCTTCGCGGAGCTCAGGGCGTTCGGTGCTCGAAAAGGTCCACCGGACCTTTTCGTTTGCTCCGCAAACCGCCCCTCACCCCACAAGGGGAGGGTGGAAGAGAATAAGCGAGGATGAGGCATGCCCCTGACCTATCGCGAGTTCAACAGCTTCTGCGGCTCGCTGCCCGCCACCACTTATGTCGTGCAATGGGGCGGCGCGCATGTCTGGAAGGTGGGCGGCAAAGTCTTCGCGATCGGCGGCTGGGAACGCGGCCATCATCCCGGCATCACCTTCAAGGTCTCCGAGATCGGCTGGGAAATCCTGCGCGAGGCCGAAGGCTGCCGCCCGGCGCCTTATCTCGCCTCGCGCGGCATGAAGTGGATCCAGAGCTACGACACGGGCCTCGGCAAACGGGAGCTGAAACAATATCTGAAAGCCTCGCATGACCTGGTCGCGGCGGGACTGAGCAGGAAGAAGCGCGCGGAGCTTGGGCTCTGAGCGAAGCGGAGATCACGGCGCTGACGGAACGCGGGACGGCGAAGGCGGGACAGGTATCAGACGCGCCAGGAGGCCGGCAGGCGGGCGCCGAACTCCGCCTGGCAGAAATCATAGACCGGCGCGAATTTCTCGCGCGCCAGCGACGCCATTTCGGGCGCGATGGTGGCGGGCTTCGCCGCCGCATTGACCCTGACGTCATAGGCGCCGGGGAGGAATCTCAACCCCAGAAAATCGCAGAGCCGGGTAATTTCCGCATCGTTGAAAAGATCTTCGTAGAAGCCGATGAAGAGCTGCCGCTCGTCCAGGACCGAGCGGATGGTGGCGACGGTGTCGTGATAATAGGAATTTCTGAGATAGGTGTCGTCGTCCAGGAGCCGCAGGAACAGCGCCTGTTCGCTTTCGCCCTTGAGCCTGCCGGCACGCCAATCCATGCGCAGATGGGAAAAATATCTGTCGACGGGATCGCGCAGAAGAAGGACGAGCTTCATGTTTTCGAAGCGGCGGCCGAGATCCTCGAAGGCGGCGCGCGGCAGCAGCGAATATTCAGGCGTTATCTCGCCAAAATGCGTAGCGCCGGCGGGCACGTATTTTTCGAAATAGGCGAAATAGGCTTCATTGCTGTCCGCCATCGCGAGGCGCGCCCTGATATGCTCCAGCCTTTCGCGGCGGCGCGCGCTCGGCCAGATCTGCTGGCGAAACAGGATGCGCTCTTTCCGCTTGAAATATTTCTCGATCGGCGCGCGGCGGCCGGGCAGATATTTCGCCTCCAGATAATGCATTTCCTTCAGCGGCGAGAGAAAGACCTCCGGCCTCGGATTGAGATAGGACTGCAGCCAGGTCGTTCCCGCCTTCTGCGCGCCGACCCCCAGAACGAATGTCTTGCCGTCAAGTGCGCTCATGCCGCGACATGTCTCCGCGCTGAAAATGCATCGATGGGCGCAACCTATCGCGACTTCCACGCGGCGAGAAGCGGAAAGCGCCGTGATGGTGCGATCCTTGCCGCGCCCCGGACTTGGCGGGCATAATGCCGCCAACCAGAAACCGCGTCTTCAAGGGAGGCCTCCATGTCCGATGAAATTTTTCCCGTTCCCGCCGAATGGAAGAAGCGCGCCATCGTGGATGCGGAGAAATACCGCCACATGTATGAGGCAAGCATCAACGACCCGGAAAGCTTCTGGCGGCGCGAGGGACTGCGCATCGACTGGATGAAGCCCTATACGAAGATCAAGGACACGAGCTTCGACCCGCATAATGTCTCGATCAAATGGTTCGAGGACGGGACGCTCAACGCAAGCGTGAACTGCATCGACCGGCACCTCGAACGCCGCGCCGGCCAGGTGGCGATCATCTGGGAAGGCGACGATCCCTCCATCGACCGGAAGATCACCTATCGCGAGCTTCACGACGAGGTCTGCCGCTTCGCCAATGTGCTTAAAGCACGCGGCGTGAAGAAGGGCGACCGCGTCACGATCTACATGCCGATGATCCCGGAAGCGGCCTATGCGATGCTCGCCTGCGCGCGGATCGGCGCGGTGCATTCGGTGGTCTTTGGCGGCTTCTCGCCGGACAGCCTGGCGGGGCGCATTGTGGACTGCGCTTCCAGCTGCGTCATCACGGCGGATGAAGGCGTGCGCGGCGGAAGGAAAATTCCGCTGAAAGCCAATACCGACGAGGCGCTGAAGAAATGCCCCGGCGTCAAAAGCGTGATCGTCGTGAAGCATACCGGCGGCGCCGTCGCCATGGAGAAAGGACGCGACGTCTGGTACGCAGAAGAAGCGGCGAAGGTTTCCGCCACCTGCGCGCCGGAAGAGATGAACGCGGAAGACCCGCTTTTTATTCTGTATACGTCCGGTTCGACCGGAAAGCCAAAAGGCGTGCTGCACACGACCGGCGGCTACATGGTCTATGCGTCGATGACGCATCAATATGTCTTCGACTATCACGACGGCGACATTTACTGGTGCACGGCGGATGTCGGCTGGGTGACGGGCCACAGCTACATCCTCTACGGGCCGCTGGCGAACGGCGCGACGACGCTGATGTTCGAGGGCGTGCCGAACTATCCCGACGCCTCGCGCTGCTGGCAGGTGATCGACAAGCATGAAGTGAATATTTTCTACACCGCGCCGACCGCCCTTCGTGCATTGATGCGCGAAGGCGAGGAGCCGGTGAAGAAGACGAGCCGCAAATCGCTGCGGCTCCTCGGCTCCGTCGGCGAACCGATCAACCCGGAAGCCTGGCTCTGGTATCACCGCGTGGTGGGCGACGGGCGCTGCCCGATCGTCGATACATGGTGGCAGACGGAAACCGGCGGCATATTGATCTCGCCGCTGCCCGGCGCCATCGCGACGAAGCCGGGCTCGGCAACGAAGCCTTTCTTCGGCGTGCAGCCGGTGATCGTGGACGCGGAAGGAAACGTGCAGGAAGGCGCGACGACCGGCAATCTCTGCATCGACGATAGCTGGCCCGGCCAGATGCGCACCGTCTATGGCGATCATCAGCGCTTCGTCGAAACCTATTTCATCCAGTATCCCGGCCGCTACTTCACCGGCGATGGCTGCCGCCGCGACGAGGACGGCTATTACTGGATCACCGGCCGCGTCGACGACGTGCTGAACGTCTCGGGCCATCGCATGGGAACGGCGGAAGTCGAAAGCGCGCTGGTCGCGCATCCGAAAGTCGCGGAAGCCGCCGTGGTCGGCTATCCGCACGACATCAAGGGCCAGGGCATCTATGCCTATGTGACGCTGATCGCGGGCGAGGCGGCGACGGAAGAGTTGCGGAAGGAACTGGTGACCTGGGTGCGGAAAGAGATCGGCCCGATCGCCTCGCCGGACCTCATCCAGTTCGCGCCCGGCCTGCCGAAAACGCGCTCCGGCAAGATCATGCGCCGCATCTTGCGCAAGATCGCCGAGGACGACTTCTCCAATCTCGGCGACACCTCGACACTGGCCGACCCCTCCGTCGTCACCGACCTCGTGGACAACCGGCAGAACAAGGCGGGGTAGGCACGGCAAGGCTCCAATGGAACCCGAAGCTCCCTGCCGGGTTTTTATGACAGACGGTTTTGAATGACGACAGGGAGAAGACAATGCGCGGCATTTTGCTTTGGGCTATCGGCGTTCCAATTCCGATCATTATCCTGATCTATCTTCTCTTCTAGTTCGCGCTCTCTTCGGGCGGCGGTGCGAGCGGCAGCGCGGCGAGGCGGCACCAGCCCGCCCGCGCGCCGCCATCATAGACACGCGCATGGCCCTTCGCGATGAGGGCGGCGGCGACGTCGCCATGAAATGCGCTTTCGATCCGCGCCAGCACGCGGCCGCCATATTTGTCGGTCTCGATGTCGCTGAGACGGACCCGCCCTTGCGTCAGCGACGCCAACGCATCGCGCGCCGCCCGCGCCCTCGCCTTCTCTTCCTCGCATTTGCCCCTGAGCTCCGGCGTGTCGATACCGGCAAGCCGGACATGCGTCTCGACCGTCTGGCCGAGCCAGATGCGGGCGCGCACGACGAGCGAATCCCCGTCGATCACGCGCACCACCTCCGCCTCGACCGGACCGGCAAGGCGCTCGGCGGCAAAGGCGGCGGATGAGGGAAAGGCCGCCGACAGGGCAAAAAGGGAGGCGAGATACGCACGCATGATAAAACCGAAATGGAGGTATTTAATCCGTTTATGGATTATATTCCTATATCCTCGGCCGGGCAATATGAGAATAGCGGTGACTGATCCGAACAGGACCAGTCCTCACCGGCACATCCCCCACCGCGTCATTTCGAAGTGGAAGTGATTGCCGTGGAGGGCGTTGTATTCAGGGCCGAGGACGGTGGAGAAGAGGCCGCAGGCGCCGTCATGGACCTCCGTGAGGAAGCGGCCTTCGGGACTGTCCTTGCCCCAGTCGCGCTCGACCGAGACGCTTTTGCCGTTTGCGAGATCGAAGCCCGCTATGTCGATGGCATTGGCGGCGGCATGGCCGCTGCGGCGGCCCGACACGGCATTGTTCACATTGCGGCAGGCATAGGTGCCGAAATGGCGGACGCGCGTCACCTCCGAACCGAAATGGGCTTCGGCTGCCTTCGCCACGACATGACGCTCCCACATGAGAAGCGCCGCCGTGGCCGGGCAGGTGAGGCGGATGCCACCCCCATAAGAGATCTGCGATTGCTGGAGATAGAGGCCCTGCGGCATGCCGCAGCCTTCCGACGGGGAGGAAATGCTGTCGCGCCGCGCCTTGGCGCCCGACGCCCGGACGACCGACATGCAGATGTCGTATTCGCCCTCGAGGCCCTTGAGCTTGAGCGGCGTGACGATGTTCGGCTCCTCGCGCAGGTCCGGCGGCACGAAGGGATTATAGGCATCGGGAAAATAGATGAAGGCGAACCAGCCGGCGGCGACGAGGCCGCCGACGAAAAGGACGAAGCGGAGAGCGATACCGGCGACGGCGAGCAGGCGGCGGGCGCGGGGCGAAAATCTCTCGTTCAAATGTCTTCCTCGGCCGATGCCCCCCGGGGCCCGCTTCAGAAATCGCTCGTGATGCCCTTCACTTCCCAATCGCCATAGCGCGTGGGCTCATTGCCGCCGCGCCCGGCGATCTCGCGCGGCCGCGCCGGCGCGGCATCGGCCGCCTTGCGGCGCTCTTCCGCCTCCGCAAGCGCGCGGCGGGCAGCGGGCGTCAGCTCTTTTTCAGGCGCGGGAGGCGACGGATTCCCGCCCTCTTCACCGTTTATCATGGGACATCCTGTCCTTATTGAACCCCGTTCCTCTAGAATACATATAAGGCAGGCGCAAATATGTTCCACTTCAGACGCCGCAAAGCGAATAAGAGGTAGCTCGAAAAACCATGAACACCGTCAAAACCGGAATGCTGCTCGCCGCCATGACCGCGCTTTTCATGGGCCTCGGCTTTCTGATCGGCGGTCCCAAGGGCGCCATGATCGCTTTTTTCATCGCCGCCGCGATGAACCTTTTCGCCTACTGGAATTCCGACAAGATGGTGCTGCGCATGTACAAGGCGCGGCAGGTGGACGAGACGACGGCGCCGAACTATGTCGGCATCGTGCGGCAGCTCGCGCAGAATGCCGGCATTCCGATGCCCGCCACCTACATCATCGACAATCCGCAGCCGAACGCCTTTGCCACCGGCCGCGACCCTGAACACGCCGCCGTCGCGGCGACCACCGGCCTCATCAAGATGCTGACGCCGGAGGAACTGGCCGGCGTGATGGCGCATGAGCTTTCGCATATCAAGAACCGCGACACGCTCATCATGACCGTGACGGCGACGATTGCCGGCGCCATTTCCATGCTGGCGAATTTCGCGCTTTTCTTCGGCGGCAACCGCAACAATGCGGGCGGGCTTATCGGCACGCTGGCGCTTGCGATCCTTGCGCCGATGGCAGCCGCCCTGGTGCAGATGGCGATCAGCCGCACGCGCGAATATTCGGCCGATGCGGGCGGCGCGGAAATTTCGGGCAATCCGCTCTGGCTTGCCTCGGCCTTGCAGCGGATCGACGAAGCGGCGCGGCGCGCGCCCAATGAGGCGGCGGAAGCAAACCCCGCCACCGCGCATATGTTCATCATCAATCCGCTGAACGGACGCGGCCGCGACAATCTTTTCTCCACCCACCCCGCGACCGGCAACCGGATCGACGCCCTGCGCCGCATCGCAGAGACGATGGGCAGCCGCTCACGTCCCTGGGGCTGAGAAAGCGGGGCCCTTTCCCGGCGCGCGCGCCTGTGCTCTAAACCGAGCATGAACCGCGCAGACGAAACCGGCCTTGCCGCCCGCCAGGGCGCCGCCTCCATTCTCACAGCCGTGCTGAAAGAGCGCCGCGCCTTCGACGATGCCTTCATCGCCGAAGCCGCAAGCGGGCATCTGCGGAATGCCGAGCCCCGCGACCGCGCCTTTGCCCGCGCCATCACCGCGACGGCGCTCCGCCGCCTCGGCACCATCGACCACATTCTCTCGCTTCTGATCGACAAGGAACTGCCGAAGCGCGCGGGCGCCACCGAGAACATTCTCCGCGCCGGGCTGGCCGAAATCCTGTTTCTGCGCGTCGCCGCCCATGCGGCGGTCGGCATGAACGTGGAGGCGGCGTCGCGCGACGAGAATGCGCGCCACTTCAAGGCACTGGTGAACGCGGTGCTGCGCCGCGCCACGCGCGAAGGCGACGCCATTCTCGATAATCTCGATACGGAACGTCTCGACACGCCGGACTGGCTTTGGCAAAGCTGGAGCGCGGCCTATGGCGAGGAGACCGCGCGCGCGATCGTACGGATGCATTATGCCGACCCGCCGCTCGACATCAGCGTGAAGCGCGCCGAAGAGCGGATGACAATCGCCGAGGCGCTGGGCGCGACGGTCCTGCCGAGCGGTACGCTTCGCCTCGAGGATGCCGGACGCATCGAGGACCTGCCGGGCTTTGACGACGGCGCATGGTGGGTGCAGGACGCCGCCGCCGCGCTGCCCGCGAAGCTGCTCGGCGATGTGACCGGCCGCGAAGTGCTCGACCTCTGCGCGGCACCGGGCGGCAAGACGGCGGAGCTTGCGGCGGCGGGCGCGCATGTGACGGCGCTCGACCGCTCGCGCCCGCGCCTCGACCGGCTGGAACAGAACCTTTCCCGGCTCGGGCTTGAGGCGAAAACCGTGGTGGCGGACGCAACCGCCTACGCGCCGGGACGCACATGGGACCTCATCCTGCTCGACGCGCCCTGCAGCTCCACCGGAACGGCGCGGCGCCACCCCGATGTGCCGCATCTGAAATCGCCCGCCGACCGCGACAAGCTGGCGGCCTTGCAGGCAAGACTGCTCGCCCATGCGGCAACGCTGCTCGCGCCGGGCGGCACGCTCGTCTATTGCACTTGTTCGCTGGAGCCTGAGGAAGGTGTGCGCCAGGTTGAAGCGTTTCTCGCCGCGCATCCGGCTTTCCGCCGCCAGCCTGTCGGAGTGGAGGACGTTGCCGGACTGGGTGAGATCGTCACGGGTGAGGGCGATTTGCGCACGCTGCCCTGCCACCTCGCCGCGCTGGGCGGGCTGGACGGGTTTTATGCCGCGAGGCTGACACGCGCATCCTGATTTTTCATAACCATTGACGGCAATAGCGCGGGAATGCAGGCTGCTGCCTCCACCCGAACAACCACATCATAGAGATCATGAACCCCGAAATTTGCATTGTCTGCGACGGCGAGATTTTCGAGCCGGCCGGCACTCACAGCGGCTATTCGCTTTTTCATTGCCTGCAATGCGGACTGCGTTTCACCCACCCGATACCCGGCGCAGCCGAGATCGCGGCGATCTACACGGAGTACGGCACCAACCGGAGCTACGCGGCCAAGGCGGAACGCAAGATCCGGCGTTCGATGAAACGCATTCGCCGCTACATGAACCGGGGCCCGGGCAAACGCTTCCTCGATGTCGGCTGCAATGTCGGCACGGCGGTGGAGGCGGCGCGGCGGCTTGGGCTCGACGCCCATGGTATCGATATCGGCGACCAGAGCATTGAGATCGCAAGGGAGATGTTTCCCGGCGGACATTTCCACGCGGGGCCGATAGAGAGCCTGCCCCCGGAATGGGGCCAGTTCGATTTCGTTTATTCAGCGGAGGTGATCGAGCATCTGCCGGACGCGAATGCCTATTTCAATGCACTCAGCCTACGGATCAAACCGGGCGGGCTTCTCTTCCTGACGACTCCGGATGCCGGGCACTGGCGCGTACCGTCGGAATTCACCAAGTGGGACCAGGTGTTCCCTCCACACCACCTCCTCTATTTCACAAAAGACGCGATGCGCCGCTTTCTCGATCGCCACGGCCTTGAGGTGGTCAAGTTCGAATGGAAATTGAAGCCCGGTCTGCACGCGATTGCCCGCAGACGGTAACGCTTACCTGCCGGCGCGGCAGACAAGCGCGGAGAGTTCCATCCGCTTACTGCGCTTACCGTGCTAGGTGAGATCGTCACATGTGAATTCCACCTGTGTATTCCGACGCCGCGCCGCGCGGACTGGATGGCTTTTCCCCCGAGCCCCGTGTCGTAAATTGACGTAGCAATTATCGCTGTGCATTCTGCACTCATCGGACAACCGACGAGCCGCCGGGTTGTCCAATGGGGGGAGGAATGGCCGGCACAAGCAACGCCATGATTGCGCCTGCATCCTGCATCGTCTGCGGGACACACGACTTTGCGCCGCTCGGCACCAAGGGCAGATACAATCTTTTTCGCTGCCGCGCCTGCAGACTGGCCTTTGTGCATCCGATGCCCTGCACCTCGGAAATAGCCGCGATCTACGAAAAATATACATTGCACGACAGCTATGAACGCCGCGCGCGCCGCAAGATCATCCGCTCCACGCGGCGTCTGCGCCGATATATGCACCTGTCCCCCGGCAACCGCTTTCTCGACATGGGCTGCAGCATCGGCACCGGCGTCGAAGCGGCAAAGCGCCTCGGTTTCGAGGCGCATGGCATCGACATCGACGAGGACAGCGTCGGCACAGCGCGAAGATTGTTCCCGGACGGACGATATCACGCGGGCACGATCGACAGCCTGCCGGCGGAATGGGGACAATTCGATTTTCTGTTTTCGGTGGAAGTGATCGAGCACCTGCCCGACCCGCATGCCTATTTCGAGGCGCTGGCGCCGCGCGCGCGAAGCGGAGCATTGCTCTATCTGACGACGCCGGACGCAGGCCATTGGCGCGTGCCGAAAGATTTTCCCAGCTGGCACCATGTTTGCCCGCCGCAGCATCTTCTGTTCTTCAACAAGCACGCCATAGGACGGTTTCTCGACCGGCACGGCTTCGATGTCGTGAAGTTCGAATGGAACCTGAAGCCGGGAATGAAGCTTCTCGCGAGAAAACGCTGAGCGAAGCTAGGCCGCTGCGATGCGGGGCGCCTCGGCTTCCGCTATGAAAAAATAATCCGCCGAACCCGCGAAGCCCTCGACCGGCACCATCTTGTAGCCATCGCGCTCACGCACGCGAAAGATTCGGTAGCCGAGAGGCGCGAGGAGATCGAATATCTCACCCGGCGAAGCCCCGACCCGCGTCAGCGTATGCTCCATCACCTCAAGCAGCAGAATGGGCCGGAAGCGGCCAATCGTTCCGAGCGCGCCGCGCAGGAAATTGACCTCCCAGCCCTCGATGTCGACCTTGATGAAGTCGACCTTTTCGAGACCCTCCCGGGCAACGAAATCGTCGAGGGTGATGAGGCCGATCTGCTGGGCAATGGCGACCGGCCGCGTTTCCGCGCCGATATGCGCATTGCCAAAGCCGACCGTACCGCTCTTCTTCATCGGTAGATTGAGCACCTCGCTGCCTTTCTTGTCCGAGAGACCGAAAGGCACCACGCGCACATTGCGGAAACCGCGCCAGCGCAGCACGGGCCGCAGGATCGACAGCGCATAGGCACTCGGCTCGAACGCATAGACAGCGCCCTGCGGCACCAGGCGGCCGAAGAGCTTCGCGAACTGGCCCGAATGCGCCCCGACATCGATGACGACGCCATCCGCCGGCAGTAAGTTGGCGATCTGAACGCCGAATTCGCGGTGATACTGGTAAAAGAAAGCCTTGAAGAAATGGGCAAACCAAGTGAGCCGCTGACGCCCGTTCAGGCGCAAACGCTCCGTCTCGACGGAAGAATTCATGTCCCCACCGGACCGTTGACGGTCCGGACCCCCTCGTTCTTGCACCCCGGGAATCTAGCTGTTAAGCACTGATTCCAGAAGCCCCGATTGCAGGATACAGGCGGGGCCCGGACAAGTCACACCACAAGAGTGTCCAGCCATGAGCGGCATCAAGATCGCACCGTCGATTCTGGCATCGGACTTCGCCCGTCTGGGCGAGGAGGTGCGCGCCATCACGGAAGCGGGCGCCGACTATATCCATGTCGATGTGATGGACGGGCATTTCGTGCCGAACATCACCATCGGCCCCGATGTGGTGAAGGCGATCCGGCCGCATTCCGACAAGGTCTTCGACGTCCATCTGATGATCTCGCCGGTCGACCTCTATATCGACGCCTTCGCGAAGGCGGGCGCGGACATCATCACCTTTCACCCGGAAGCGGGACCCCACCCCCACCGCACCATCCAGGCGATCAAGGCGGCGGGCTGCAAGGCCGGGCTGTCGCTCAATCCGGGCACGCCGCTCGAGCTGCTCTGGCCGCTTCTCGGCGATCTCGACCTCGTGCTCGTCATGTCGGTAAACCCCGGCTTCGGCGGGCAGAGCTTCATCGAAAGCCAGCTTGCCCGTATCGAGATCATCCGTAAACGGATCGACGAGAGCGGACGCGCCGTCGAACTCGAGGTCGATGGCGGCATCAATCTCGACACGGCGCCGCGCGCCATCGCGGCGGGCGCCGATGTGCTCGTTGCCGGCACGGCGACATTCAAGGGCGGACCATCCGCCTATGCAAAGAACATTGCGGCGCTGCGCGGCGGCGCCTGATACCGGGCGGCAAACCACGTGACAGAAGGGCCGTCTTCCATGATCGAGACGCGGACCGGACGGGATGGAAGAGGAGCGGGGCCGCGCACGCGCCCGGCCCCGGGCAACCGCGCCATCGACCTTGCGGGCGCCGCCCTTATCCGCACCCGCGACGCCGCCCTCGCCCGCATCTTCAGCACCTGGGCCTATGGCCAGACGCTGCACGGGCAGATGCCCGACCACATGGTGCTTTATCCGCCGGAACTGCGGCCGGGCCGCGCCTCCGCCGCCGACGCCTTGTTTCAGGGCCGCTGGTTCCTGCCGGGCGGACAAGTGCGCGCGCCGGGCGGCTCCTCGCCCTTTGCCGCCGATCCGCCGAGCGAGAGATGGGCGGAGGAACTGCACGGCTTTTCCTGGCTGCGCCATTTCACCACCGCGCATGAAGCGAACAATGGCGACGCCGCACGCCAATATGCGCAGAAGCTCGTCGCCGACTGGATCGCGACCGAGGGCAACTGGCATCCCGTCGCGTGGCGGCCGCAGGTCATCGGAAGGCGGCTCATCTCATGGGTCGCGAACGGCGCGCTCATCATCGACGGCACCGAACTGGTCTATCGCTCGACGCTCCTGCGCAACATGGCGCGGCAGGCACGCCACCTCGCCCGCGTCGCCGCCATTGCCCCGGCGGGCGAACCGCGCATCACGGCCGCGATGGGTCTTGCCTTTTCCGGCCTCTGCCTGTCGGAAGGCCACAAGCGGCTGACAAAAGGCGTGCAGCTTCTCTGCCGCGAACTCGACCGGCAGATCCTCGCCGATGGCGGGCATGTGAGCCGCAACCCTTCGGCGCAGCTTTCGATCCTTCTCGATCTGCTGTCGCTGCGCGATGCGCTGACCGCGCGCAACATCGAGGTGCCGAAGCCGGTGCGCGACGCCATCGACCGGATGACGCCGATGCTGCGCTTCTTCCGCCATGGCGACGGCAGGCTGGCACTCTTCAACGGCTCGACCGAGGGGCCGGAAGGCGCGGTCGATGCCGCGCTCGACCGCGACGACACGAAGGGGAAACCCTTCGGCTTCGCGCCGCATTCCGGCTATCAGCGCCTCGCCGCGGGAAACGTGAACCTGATCGCCGATACCGGCACCGCGCCGCCCGGCGCCTATAGCCACGAGGCACATGCAGGCTGCCTTTCATTCGAGATGAGCGTCGGCCGCAACCGCATGATCGTGAATTGCGGCGCGACGAAAGTGCTCGGGCCCGACTGGGAGGCGGCGAGCCGCGCCACCGCCGCGCATTCGACTCTGGTGCTGAACGACACCTCCTCGGCGCGGATGCTGAAAGGGAAAATCTCACGCACCCTGCTCGGCCCCCGCGTGATGGAGGGCCCGGTCGAGGTCGAAAGCCGCCGCAACGAGAACGAGGCGGGTGTCTGGCTCGATACCGGCCATGACGGCTATGCGGGGCTTTTCGGCCTTATCCATCGCCGCCGCCTGTTTCTCTCGGCGACCGGCGAGGATCTGCGCGGCGAGGACATGCTGGAAACGGCCCAGGCGCGCCGCCGCCCGAAGCCCTGGAACCCGCTCTACTGGCACAAGGTGCCGGAAGACCCGGACTTCGCCATCCGCTTCCACATCCACCCCGATGCGCGCGTTTCGCTCGCCCATGACCGCAGCAATGTGCTGGTGCTGCTGCCGAACGGCGATGGCTGGCAATTCCGCGCCCGCTCCGGCGGCGGCGAATGCGAAATCGACATCGAGGAAAGCGTCTATCTCGGCTCCGGCGACACGACGCGCCGCGCCGAGCAGATCGTCGTGACGGGCCGCGTCTTCCGCGGCGAGGCGCGCGTCAACTGGGCCTGGCGGCGGCTTTCGACCCGCAATGCCGGGCACCCGAAACGCGAGGACGCGGAAGTGCCCGAACTGCCGGAGCTGGAATTTCCGGCGGGGGAGTGACGTCTAGCCCTTCTTCTCGGGCTTCAGCACCATCTGGCTCTGCGTGACGACGGCGCAGAGGCGGCCGTCGTTTCTGGTGATTTTCGTCTGCCAGACCATCAGCCTTCCGCCCTTGTGGAAGGCCTCGCAGGTGGCGATGGCGGTGTCGCCGAGCGGCACAGGGGCGAGGAAATTGGTCTTGCTCTCGACGGTCGTGGTGGAGGCGCCTTCGGGGAGGTTGAGGACGGTCGCAACCGCCCCCACCGTATCGGCGAAGGACATGATGGCGCCGCCATGCAGGATGTCCGGGATGGTGCAAAGCTCCTTGCGGACGGCGAGCCTCGCCACCACAAGCTCCGGTTTTGCCTCGACAATTTCGATCCCGAGAAGGTTGGCGAAGGGGAGATAGGAGATGTCCATGGGCTTGCTCTTTCCGGCAGGTTGATGAGGATGGGTGAGCCTAGCGGCCCGCCGCCGGTATTTCGATGACCTCTGAGGTAATGGAGGGGGAGCCAATTCATCGACGCCAGCTTGGCGCTTGCCGCCATTTCGTGCTATCGCCCGGCCCATCCCTCCCCTGCCCGCCAGACCGGAACCCGCGCCCCATGACCTCCTCCAAATCCCACCCCGAAGCCGCCGATATCCAGCGCGTCCGCCGCGCCCTCCTCTCCGTCTCCGACAAGACCGGGCTGATCGACTTTGCCCGCGCGCTGCACGGGGCGGGCGTTGAGCTGATCTCGACCGGCGGCACGGCGAAGGCGATCAAGGACGCGGCGCTGCCGGTGAAGGACGTGGCGGACCTGACGGGCTTTCCCGAGATGATGGACGGGCGCGTGAAGACGCTGCACCCGAAGGTACATGGCGGGTTGCTGGCGGTGCGCGACGACGCGGAGCACGCCGCCGCGATGAAGGAACACGGGATCGCGGGCATCGACCTTCTCTGCGTCAATCTCTATCCCTTCGAGGCGACGGTAGCGAAGGGTGCGGCTTACGACGAATGCGTCGAGAATATCGACATTGGCGGCCCGGCCATGATCCGCGCGGCGGCGAAGAACCATGCCTATGTCGGCGTGATCGTGGACGGCGCGGACTATGCCGCCGTGATCGAGGAAATCACCGGCAAGGGCGGCACCTCGCTCGTGCTCAGGAAACGCCTCGCGCAGAAGGCCTATGCGCGGACGGCGGCTTACGACGCGGCGATCTCCAACTGGTTCGCGAATGCCATCGGCGAGACGGCACCCGACTACCGCGCCTTTGGCGGCTCGCTGAAACAGACGCTCCGCTATGGCGAGAACCCGCATCAGGTGGCGAGCTTCTATGTGACGGGCGAGAACCGCCCCGGCGTGTCGAATGCCGAACAGTTGCAGGGCAAGGAGCTTTCCTACAACAACATCAACGACACGGATGCGGCCTTCGAACTGGTCGGCGAATTCGACCCCAAGCTCGCGCCCGCCATCGCGATCATCAAGCACGCGAACCCTTGCGGCGTCGCGACCGGTGCGACGCTGGCCGACGCCTACCGCAAGGCCCTGGCCTGCGACCCTGTTTCGGCCTTTGGCGGCATCATCGCCGCGAACCGGCCGCTTGACGGCGAGACGGCGGAAGAAATCGCGCGCATCTTCACCGAAGTGATCATCGCGCCGGAAGCGGACGAGGACGCACGCCGCATCATCGGCGCGAAGAAGAACCTCCGCCTGCTGATTACCCACGGACTGCCCGACCCCGCCACAGCCGGCCTCTTCTACAAATCGGTCGCGGGCGGGCTGCTCGTCCAGTCGCGCGACAATGGCCGCGTCGACACGCTCGACCTCAAGGTGGTGACGAAGCGCGCGCCGACGGCGCAGGAAATGGAAGACCTCAAATTCGCCTTCCGCGTCTGCAAGCATGTGAAGTCGAACGCGATCATCTATGTGAAGAATGGCGCCACCGTCGGCATCGGCGCGGGCCAGATGAGCCGCGTGGACTCAGCGCGCATCGCGGCACGCAAGGCGCAGGATGCGGCGGAGGCGGCCGGCGAAAAGACGCCCGCCACCATTGGCTCCGTCGTCGCGTCCGACGCCTTCTTCCCCTTCGCCGACGGACTTCTTTCGGCGGCGGAAGCAGGCGCGACGGCTGTCATTCAGCCGGGCGGCTCGGTGCGCGACGACGAGGTGATCGCGGCGGCGGACGAAAAGGGCCTCGCCATGGTGATGACGGGGATGCGCCACTTCCGCCACTGAGCAAGATCAGATCTTCACGATCTCCACCGCGACGCGGCCATGCAGCGCCGTGAAGGCGATGTAGCGGTATTCGACGCCATGCTCGGCGACGAATTCCTGCCACGCCCGAAACTCGTGTTTCTGCCAGTTCGGGTAGTTGAAATACTCGTCGAACTTGATGATCGTGCCGGGGCGGAGCCTGTCCTTCATCAGCGCGAGCACGTCGCGCGTCGATGAATAGATGTCGCAATCCATGTGGAGAAAGCCGACCGGATCGGGATGGGCGGCTTTCCAGACCGGGATCGTGTCGCTGAACCAGCCTTTGTGAAGCTCGACATTCTTCGGGACTTTCGGAAGCGTGCCGCCCCGGTCGAAGGTGCCGGCGGCTTCGGTGTGGCCCGACCAGTCTTCCGGCAGTCCTTCGAAACTGTCGAAGCCGTGAACCGTGCCTTTATGGACGGAGGCGATTTCGGCGATCGAGCCGCCATCGGCGACGCCGAATTCCAGCACCGCGCCCTCCGGCGCATGTTTCACGCAGTATTTCAGCATCTTGGCCGCATCTTCGAAGATGATCGCATCCGCCATATGCGCTTCCGCATAATCCGCCGATTGCGAGCGCGCGCGCATCTGCAATTCATAGAGAATATTGCGGGCGAAATATTTGTAATAGAAGCGGCGGATGAGCCGTTCCGACAGCGACTTTTTGGCCATGTAGCGATATCCCCCGAAAACGGCGCGGCAAGAAGCGATGGATAGCCTTCAGCCCGCGAAAGGGCAACCGGCTCAGTGAACCACGGCGGCCGAACGTTCTTCCTTCACCATGAAAAGACCGGCAAGGCCTATCAATATCAGCGGCACCACGACCATCAATCCATAACGCTGGTTCTGTGTCGCCTCGGTAACGATGCCGATGAGAAGCGGCGCGATCCAGGCCGTCGCCTTTCCGACCAGTGCGAAGAGGCCGAAGAACTCCGTCATCATTTCCCTCGGCGCGATGCGCGCCATCATGGTGCGGCTCGAAGCGATGACCGGGCCGACCATCATGCCGAAAAGGCCGACGGTGAGCAGGAAAAGCTGCTGCGGCAGCGTGGTGAAGGTGCCTGCATCGGCGGCGACCGGGATTTCGATCACATAGAAAATCCGGTCCCTGTCGAAGGAAAGAAGGATGAGGAAGGTGACGATGACACCGACAAGGGCGCGGATCAGCGTCTTCTTCGAGCCGATCTTGAGATCGACCCATCCGCCCACGAAAGCGCCGAAGGCCGCGAAGAGCGTGACCCAGATGCCGTAGACCGCCATCTCCATCGCGCCCCAGCCAAAAAGCGACGCCGCGAGAATGCCGCCAAAGACGAAGATCGCCGTCATGCCGTCATAAAAGAGCATGCGGGCAGCGAGATAGATGCCGACATTGCGGAAATGCTTTACGGATTTCAGCGTCTGCCAGAGACGGAAGAGACCTTCCTTCGCGGCCTGACGGCGGCTGAGGCCGCGCGTCTTCTGGTCCGGCACGAGAAAGAGCAACGGCAGCATGAAGATGAGGAACCAGAGGCCGGAGATCGGCCCGACGATACGGTCCGTCTCATGCGCTTCCTTCGAGAGGCCGAAAAGCGGCTCGTCCGGAATGAATGGCGCGCTGACCTCGCCCGGCAATTGCAGGAAGAGCAGCACGAGAACGAGCGCGACGATGGCCGCGAGCTGGCCGACGCCGATGCCGATGCCGGAGAGCAGACCGATGCGCCGGTCGGAGGCGATGGTCGGCAGCATGGCATTCGCGAAGATGATGGTGAGCTCCATGCCGATCGCCGCGACGACGAGCGCGATGGCAACGGGAAGCAGCGGCTGGCCCGGCACCGCGAACCAGAGACCGAAACAGCCGGCGGCGCAGAAGAGCGTGGAGAAGACGATCCACGGTTTGCGCGGTCCCGCCGCATCCGCCATGGCGCCGAGAAGCGGGCTCATCAGCGCGATGGAAATGCCGGCCGCCGCCTGCACATAGCCCCAATAGGCCTGGCCCTGAATGGGGTTCTCCGCCAGCACCTGCGTGAAGAAAGGCGGAAACAGAAAGATGGTGATGAGCGAGAAATAGGTCTGGTTCGCCCATTCGTAGAGCACCCACGCACCTTGAGCCCAGTTCGACGCCGGCTCCCCGTCCTGCGTGTCGTGCGGCGCCTGAAGTCCGGGCACAATGCCTTCGACGATGGGGCTCAATCGATTGCCTCCGCGCGTTCTTCCTTCACGAACATCATACCGGCAAATCCGATGCCGAGCAGCACGAGAATGGAGGCGAAGCCGAGACGCTGGCTCTGGAAATAATGCGTCGCCACACCGACGAGCAGCGGACCGAGAAAGGCCGTCGCCGTGCCGGAAAGCGCATAGATGCCGAAGAATTCCGACATCTTGGAGACGGGCGCGATGCGCGCGAGCATGGTGCGGCTGTTCGCATAGGCCGCCGTGATGCAGATCGCGATGATGAGGACGACGATCAGATACATGAGTTCAGGCAGTGTGCGGAAGAACGGCAGATCCCAGATCGGCGGCGCGGTGGCGGGATCGTAGGGGAGGAAGAAGAACATTTCCGTCGGCGTCATCGAGATCGCGAACACGAGCCCGATACAGGTGCCGCCGATCGAGACGAGGATGGCGCGCTTTGAACCGAACCTGTCATCGAGCCAGCCGCCGAAAAAGCCGCCCGCGACCGCGAAGACCGACAGCACGATGCCGTAGATCGTGAGCGTCAGCACATCCCAGCCGAAGACGCCCGCCGCATAGACGCCGCCGAAGACGAGCACCGCCGTCTTGCCGTCATTGTAGAACATGCGCGCGCCGAGATAGATCGCGATGTTGCGGTAGTGGCGGAGCTTCTTCACCGTGCCGACGACGGAGCCGATGCCGCGGCGGATGGCGGTGCCGACCGGCACGCCCTCGCCCTTCACATCCGGCGTCCAGAGAAGAAGCGGCAGCGAGAAGAGAAGCATCCAGACGGCGACGATGGGGCCGGCGACGCGGCTGTTTTCATGCGCCGCCGTGTCGATGCCGAAAAGTGGGCTGTCGGGGATGAAGCCCCACGGCACCATGCCCGGCAGCATGAAGGCCCAGAGCATGAAACAGAGAATGAGCAGCGCGCCCGCATTGCCGAGCGCAAGGCCGAGGCCTGAGAGAAAGCCGATCCGCTCATGCGGTGCGACGGCGGGCAGCATCGAATTGTGGAAGACGGCGGAGAATTCGAAGGCGACCGCAATCAGCACGATGAGCGCGGCGATGGTGAGGATGGAAAGTCCCTCGCCGCCGGGCAGCGCCCACCAGAGCATGAAGATCGCCGGCACCATGACCGCGATGAAGAAGGCGATCCAGGGCTTGCGCTTGCCGCCCGTATCCGCGATGGCGCCGAGCACCGGCCCGAGACAGGCGATGAAGAAACCGGCGATGCCGTTGATGTTGCCCCAGATGGCCTGGCCGCGAACCGGATCGCCGACGACGGTGCTCGAGAAATAGGGGGCGAAAATATAGATGGTGATGAGGATGACGTATGGATTGCGGGCCCATTCGAAGATTGCCCAGCTCCACTGGCCGAGCCCGTTTGCCGCATGATCGCCGGTGGCGGAGAGAAGTTGCGCGCTCGCCTGACCCGGCACCTGCACGCGAACCGGCTCGTCACCGGCAGTCTTGTCGACGGCACCCACCATGAAAACTCTCCCCCGCAGCACTCATACGCCCTCTTGAATCGGGGCTGGCGCAGTGGAGCATGAACCGCCGTATCAGGGAAGTATCGGCGCCCTCACGCCGCGATGCCGCAGCACTTCTTGTATTTCTTTCCCGAACCGCAGGAGCAGGGATCGTTGCGGCCGATCTTTTCGACCTGGCGGGGACGCACGCCCATGATGCCGTCGACATACCACCAGCGGCCGTCCTGGCGCTTGAAGGTCGCCGTTTCGTGATGCACACGGTCGGCGCCGTCCTGCCGGTAATGGGCGACGAATTCGACGACGCCCTTGTCTTCGCCCGGACCGCCGCCTTCGGTGTGGCGAACCTCGAGGCCGGTCCATTCGCTGGCGGCGGCCCATTCGGCGGCGCCCTTGCGGTCGAAATCGTCCCGCGTGCCGGGCAGCAGCGTTTCCTCGAGATAGCCGATATTGCCGGTGGCGAAGGCCGAATAGCGCGAGCGCATCAGCGCCTCGGGCAAGGGCGGCAGTTTTGCGCCAGTGAGATAGGGCTCGCAGCAGCTCGCAAAGGCGAGGCCGGAATTGCAGGGACAGGCGGCGGTACCTGAAATCATGAAAACACCTCTCTCATCCCCGGACGGTCACAAAGAAAAAGCCGCCTCTCGGGCGGCTTCGAAAATTGGAGCGGGCGAAGGGATTCGAACCCTCGACCCCAACCTTGGCAAGGTTGTGCTCTACCCCTGAGCTACACCCGCATCCGATGACGGCAGCCGGAGCCCCGTCCTTATGAGGGCCGTGTTATGACCCATCGCCCGGCCCTTTGCAAGGGGGAGATGCGGCGGGAAATGCGAGGGATTTCGCCCGGGCCGGGCTTGCCGGGCGGGCCTCTCCCATGCGAGGAAAGCCGCCATGTCCGACACCCCCTCCTCACCGCCCTTCCATACCGGCGAAGCCTTCCTCGCCTGGCTCGACCGGGCGGGGATCGGCCATCAAACGCGCCATCATGCGCCTCTCCACACCGTGGAGGAGGCCGAGGCCCACCGGGCCTCATGGCCGGACGCCGAGCGCGAAGGCGCCTTCTGCAAGAACCTCTTCCTGAAGGACAAGAAGGGCCGGCTTTTCCTGATCGTGACGTTGGAGGCGCACGAATTGAAGCTCAACCGGCTGTCGAAGCCTGTCGGCGGGGCGCGGCTCTCTTTCGGCAATGCGGACCTCCTCTGGGAGATGCTGGGCGTACGCCCCGGCTCCGTGACGCCTTTCGCGCTGGTGAACGACCGCGAGGGCAAGGTGACGGTGGTGCTCGACGCGCCGATGCTGGAGCATGAGCGGCTGCACTACCATCCGCTGGAAAACACCGCGACGACGGCGATTTCCCGCGAGGACTTCATAAAATTCCTGGCGCTGACCGGCCACGAGCCGCTGATCATCGACCTCGTGGCGGCGGCGGAGGGAGACTAGCGCCGGCCGAGCCGCGACAGCCAGAACACCAGCACCGGCATCAGCAGCAATTCGGCCGCCAGTGAGCCGATAATCTCGTTCTCGAAGACAACGTCCATTTCTGGTGCCGAAAACCGCGCCAGACCGCCGATGAAGATCGCCGCGAAAATAACCGTCAAGGCCTGCCGGTATTTCACCGGATCGGTGACGGCAAAGAGCATGAAGAGGCCAAAGCCCACGAAAAGCCCGCCGAAAAAGCGGATGTGATTGTCGATCAGCAGATATTGGGCCTCATCCGTCACCGCGAGGAAAGGCCGCTCGCCGAGCCAGCTCATGGTCGGAATGCCGCCCAGAGCGACGTTGAGGCCGAGAAAAATCACCAGCGCGCCCGAAAGCGCGAGTACGACCCTGAAAATACCTGCAGACATCGGCGTCCCCCCTGATATTGCCCATGAAGCTCTTATGTGTGGAGCCGCCGGGCGCTTTGCCAGCCGCATCACAAAGATTTTGCCGATTTCTTGCGCGGGCCGGGCGGGCCGGGCTAAACCATTGCTTCCAAAGGAAGCCGCTCCATCTTTATCGGAGCGGCACAGATAAAAGGCCCGGACTGGCATGGAACCGATTATCGGAAACGACGCCGCCCTCGGCGCGGACGACCTCATCGTCGATACGACGACGCAGACCTTTGCGCGCGACGTGATCGAAGCCTCGCGCGATGTGCCCGTTATCGTCGATTTCTGGGCGCCCTGGTGCGGCCCCTGCAAGCAGCTCACCCCCGTGCTGGAAAACGCGGTGCGGGCGGCGCGGGGCGCGGTGAAGCTCGTGAAGATGAACATCGACGACCACCCGGCGGTCGCGCAGCAACTCCGCATCCAGTCGATCCCGGCGGTCTATGCCTTCAGGAACGGCCAGCCGGTGGACGGCTTCATGGGCGCGCTGCCCGAAAGCCAGATCAAGGCTTTCATCGCGCGGCTTGCGGGCGATGTCGGACCCTCGCCTGCCGAGGAACTGATCGAGATCGGCCGCGAAGCGCGCGAGGCGGGCGACCTGTCGCAGGCCGCGCAGGCTTTCGCGCAGGCCGCGCAGGAAGAGCCGGGCAACCCTGCCGCCGTCGCGGGGCTCGCGCGTTGCTACATCGAGGCGGGCGATCTCGACCGCGCGAAGCAGACGCTGGCGCTCGTTCGCCCCGACGCCCGCAACGACCCGGAAATTGCCGCCGCCGAAGCAGCACTTTCGCTGGCGGAGAAGGCGGGCGACCTCGGCGATGTCGGCGAATTGCAGGCGAAGGTCGAGGCCAATCCGAAAGACCACCAGGCACGCTTCGACCTCGCGCTCGCACTCAATGCGCGCGGCGACAAGGAAGGCGCGCTCGACCAGCTTCTCATCAGCATCGAATATGACCGCAACTGGAACGACCAGGCAGCCCGCAAGCAACTCGTCGAGTTTTTCGACGCTTACGGCCCCAAGGACGAAGCGACGCTGAGCGGCAGGCGCCGGCTGTCGTCGATCCTGTTCAGTTGACCGAAAGAGAATTATGACGCTCACGGAGCAATATAGCGACACTGCCGACCTGCCGGGGGTGCTCCCCGTTTTTCCGCTGGCGGGCGCCATATTGCTGCCGCGCGGACAGCTGCCGCTCAATATTTTCGAGGATCGCTACCTGAAGATGGTGGACGACGCCATTCGCGGCGACCGCATCATCGGCATGGTGCAGCCGGACGGCGACGAGGCGATTGCCGCCTCGCAGATAGAGGGCAAGAAGCCGCCGCTCTGCGCGATTGGTTGCGCGGGCCGCATCACCTCCTTCGCGGAGACGGGCGACGGGCGCATTGTCATCACGCTGACGGGCATTGCGCGTTTCCGCATCACGGGCGAGCTGCCCGCCATGACGCCCTACCGGCAATGCGAAGTGAGCTGGGATGAATTCGCCGACGATCTCACGGCGGGTCACGACCAGGACAAGGTGAGCCGCGAACGCCTGCTGGAAATCCTGAAGGAATATCTCGACACGCATGGCCTGCAGGCCGACTGGCGCGCGATCCGTCTTTCCTCGAACGAAACGCTGGTGAACTCGCTCTGCACGATCAGCCCTTATGGGCCGCGCGAGAAACAGGCGCTGCTTGAGGCGAAAACACTCGAGGACCGCAACCAGATGCTGATCGCGCTGACCGAGAAGGCGCTGCGCGAACTCACCCCCGGCGATGCGACCGTGCAATAAGGAAGACCGAACTCATGAGCGAAACACAAGACACGGCCCGCGCACCGAAAATGGAAGTGGACCCGAAGCTTCTCGAAATCCTCGTCTGCCCGGTGACGAAGACCACGCTGCGTTACGACCGCGAGCGGCAGGAACTGATCTCCGAAAAGGCCCGCCTCGCCTTTCCGATCCGCGACGGCATTCCGATCATGCTGACGGACGAGGCACGCTCGCTCGACGATGAGTGACGCGGGCGCCGCGCCCTGGCCGACCGGCATCAAGCTGAAAAAGGCCGAGCGCATTCTCGAAATCGCATTCGATGACGGCGTGAGCTTCGCGCTGCCCGCCGAATTGCTGCGCGTGGAAAGCCCTTCCGCCGAGGTGCAGGGGCATGGCGGCGCGCAGAAGAAGACCGTGCCCGGCAAGGCCAATGTCGCCATCGTGACGCTCGAGCCTGTCGGCAATTACGCGGTGAGGATCGTCTTCGACGATGGCCACGACACCGGCCTCTATACTTGGGAGACGCTCTACCGGCTGGGCCGGGACAGCGAGAAAATCTGGACAGACTACATCACGGCGCTGGAGCGGCAGGGGCTGAGCCGGGACTAAACCGTCTCGTCCTTCAGGAGGCGCGGCAGATCGCCGACGACGCCGCCGGCATGGCGCATGAAGAAGCGCCGGGCGGGGCCGATCTGCTGGACGATGCCGAGTCCCAGATCCCGCGCAAGGCGGACCGGGCCGATATCGTTCGAGAAGAGGCGGTTGAGCCCGTCCATCAGCAGGGAGAGCGCCACATTGTCGAAACGGCGCCAGCGCTGGTAACGCTCCAGCACGTCGAGGGCGCCGATATCGAGGCCGAGCCGCGCCGCATCGACCACGACTTCCGCCGCCGCCGCAACATCGCGAAGCCCGAGATTGAGCCCCTGCCCCGCAATCGGATGAATGCCATGCGCCGCATCGCCGATAAGCGCGAGGCGCGGGCGCACATAATCGCGCGCGAGCTGCAGCGTCAGCGGATAGGACCAGCGCGGACCCGTGGGCGCGCAAGCGCCGAGATAGTCGCCGAAGCGGGCACGCATCTCATCCGCGAAGGCTTCATCGCCAAGGGCGAGGATCGCTTTCGCATCCGCCGTCTTCTCCGTCCAGACAAGCGAGGAACGGTTGCCGACCATGGGCAGGATCGCGAAAGGGCCGCCGGGCAGGAAATATTCCTGCGCCACACCCTCATGCGGCAATTCATGCTCGACGGTGCAGACAATGCCGGTCTGGCCGTAATCCCAGCCGACCGTCCTGATGCCCGCCGCTTCGCGCGTCGGCGAGTTGCGGCCATCGGCGGCGAAGCAGAGACGCGCGGTTACCTCTTCGCCATTGTCGAGCGTGGCGGTGACGCGCGCGCCATATTCGACATGTTTCACGAAGCGCGGCGCGATGAGGCGAATGAGCGGCTCCGCTTCGACCGCTTTCTGCATCGCGATCCGGACATGCCGGTTCTCGATCAGATTGCCGAGCGGCTCGGCGCCGATTTCCTTGTGATCGAAATGGAGGAAGAGCGGCGAGGCACCTTCGCGCACCCGCCCATCCGACACCATGATGTCGTTGATCGGCTGCATCTGACCCTCGAGATGAGCGGTGACACCGAGGCTGTCCAGCATCCGGCAGGAGGCAAGCGCGATGGCCGAGACGCGGCCGTCGAATGCCGCATCCGTGACGGTCGCGGGATCGAGCGCATCGATGACCGTGACCGAAAGCCCGCCCTGCGCGCAGGCGAGGGCAAGCGGCAGGCCGGAAAGGCCCCCGCCGACAATCAGCACATCGCTATCCGGTGCATTGCTCATGAAAGGGAAGATCGGTCGTAAGCCCGCCCAAGGCAAGCGCCGGATGGACGCAGGCGCGCCCTATGCCTAGTCTTCGGCGAAATAAGGAGCGGCAAATGGATTTCGGCAACATGACGGCGCGGGCGCTGGGCGACCTTTTTGAGCGGGGGGAGGCCGATCCGCGCGACGCGACGGAAGATTTTCTCGCCCGCGCGGCGGCGGCGGACCCGGACCATCGCATCTATGTGCGCCTGCTTGAGAAACGCGCCCGGGCCGAGGCGGCCGCGGCGGCGGACCGGGCGAAGCGGGGCCTGCGCCGCCACGCGCTGGACGGTGTGCCGCTTTCATGGAAGGACCTCTTCGACACTGCGGGCGCGGCGACGGCGGCAGGCTCACTGCCGCTGAAAGACCGGGTGCCTGCGCGCGATGCCGAAGTGCTGGCGCGAGCGACCCGGGCGGGCGCCGTCTGCCTCGGCAAGACGACGATGACCGAGATCGCCTTTTCAGGCCTCGGCATCAACCCGAAATTCGGCACGCCGGCCAATGCATGCGACGAGAAGATCGAGCGCGTGCCGGGTGGCTCGTCGGCGGGTGCCGCGGTTTCGGTCGCGCGGGATCTGGCGGCGGGCGCCATCGGCACCGACACTGGCGGCTCGGTGCGCATTCCCGCCGCGTGGAACGGGCTGGTCGGGCTGAAAACGACAAGCGGATCTCTGCCCCTCACCGGCACCGTGCCGCTATCGCCGACATTCGACACGGTAGGGCCGCTCGCAAAGGACGTGGAAGACGCCGCGGCGATGTTCGCCTTGCTTGAAGGGAAACAGGCGCGCGCCATCGAGCCCTTCGATCTCTCCCGCGCGGTTTTCATGCTTCCGGGTGGCATTGGCTGGTCGGAACTGGAAGAGGGCGTCGCCGCCGCGCTTGAAGGTGCGATCCGCCGCCTCGTTCATGCCGGCGCCAGAATAGTCGAACATCCGCTCCCCGAGCTCGACGAGGTGCACAGGCTTGCCTGGGACCCGAAAGGGAGCCGTCTCGTCGCCGATGCCTATGCGCAATGGGGCGAGATGCTCCAAGCCAACGCGAACGACATTTATCAGCCCGTCCGCGACCGCGTGATGGCGGGCGAAAGGCTGATGGCAGGCGACATCATCCGGGCGGATATGGAGCGCGCCGATATTCGCGCGCGCTACCTCGCGGCGACGGCGGGTGCCGATGCAGTGCTGATGCCGACAGTGGCGATTTCACCGCCGCCGATCGCGGCATTGATCGATGGCGGCGAGGCCTATGGCAAGGCGAACCGCATGGCGCTCCGCAACACGACGATGGGAAACCAGCTCGGGCTTTGCGCGATGACGCTTCCTGCCGGCTATGACGGGCAAGGACTGCCGGTTGGTCTGATGCTACAGGCTGCTCCGTTCACGGAGGAAAAGCTGCTCCGTGTCGGTCGTGCCGTGGAAAAGGCTCTGCACTAGAAAAGAAAAGCCCCGGAAATTTCGTTCCGGGGCTTTCTCGATCAAGGCAGCGGATCAGTTCGTCGGCTGTTGCCGCGCCCGGTCCTCAAGCGCCCGCTTCTGCACATAGGAGAGGATCGCATCGACATCCTCTTCCGACAGATGGTCGGCGAAGCTCGCCATTCCATTATCGGAGAGAATACCGCCGCGCACGATATCCTGAATGTGTTCGCGCGTGCTTTCGCCCATGCGGCGCAGATCGGGCGTGACACCCGGCGACACGGCAAGTGCGCCGTGGCAGAGCATGCAGTAGGTCGAATAACCAATCTCGCCCTGACGCACGGTTTCTTCGGAGGCGGTGAGCGGCGGCCATTCCGGGATCGACTGGTCGAGCATCGCAAGCTTCGGGAGCACACCGCCGCCGCCGAGCTTGAACGTGAGCAGGCGGCCCTGATTGCCGTATTTCGCTGCCGCCGATGTGCGCGCATCGCCGGAGACGATGTTGACGCCGCCCCAGCCTGCGAGCACCGCGATGTATTGTTCGCCATCGACCAGATAGGTGACGGGCGGCGCGACGATGCCGGTCTGGATATGCTGCGCCCAGACCTGTTCGCCCGTATCGGCCTTGTAGGCATAGAGATAGCCGTCCGCCGTGCCCTGGAAGACGAGATTGCCCGCCGTCGCCAGCACGCCGCCATTGAGCGGCGCCGGATACTCGGCCTGCCATTCGACTTCGCCTGTCGCCGGATTCCAGGCCTTGAGATAGCCCTTCTCCATCGGCAGTTCCGGCAGCGCGTTGATCGCGTCGATATAGTCGGTCCAGTCGATGCCGGTGTTCCACCAGTTCTCTTTCGGCGTGAACTTCTTCTCGGTCTTCCACTGTTCGCTGAGCGAATAGATGCCGGCAATGTCCTGCGTCGGGATATAGACGAGGCCGGTGCCGGGATGGAAAGCCATGGGGTGCCAGTTATGCGCGCCATTCGCGGAAGGCAGCACGAAGGCCGTGCGGTCGCCATACTCGCCCTCTCCGGTTTCCACCGGACGGCCCGTCTCCAGATCGACATGGCTCGCCCAGGTGACGGTCGAGAACGGGTTCGCCGAGATGAGCTTGCCGGTTTCCCGGTCGAGCACATAGAAGAAGCCGTTTTTCGGCGCCTGCATGATGACCTTGCGGGGCTCGCCGCCGATTTCGATGTCGGCAAGCATCAGGGGCTGTGTCGCCGTGTAGTCCCAATTGTCGCCGGGCGTCGTCTGGTAGTACCACTTCATACGGCCGGTCTTCGCGTCGAGCGCCAGGATCGACGAGATATAGAGATTGTCGCCGCCTCCGGGCGAGCGGATCTCGCGCGTCCAGGGCGAGCCATTGCCGGTGCCGACGAAGAGCGTTCCGGTTTCAGGTTCGTAGACCATGGAATCCCATGCGGTGCCGCCGCCGCCGACCTTCCACCATTCGCCGCCCTTCCATGTCGGAACGGCTGCTTCCAGTTCGGGATGTTCGAGCGGCAGCGAGGGATCGCCCGGCACCGTATAGAAGCGCCAGCGCTCTTCGCCCGTCTCGGTGTCGTAGGCGGTGATGTAGCCGCGCACGCCATATTCGCCGCCGCCATTGCCGATGACGACCATGTCGTCGAAGACGCGCGGCGCGCCGGTGATGGTGTAGGGAGCGCCGGGGATTGTGTTCACTTCCCAGACGACCGAACCGTCCTTCGCGTCGAGCGCGAAAAGACGACCATCGAAACTCGCCACATAGACCCGGCCCTTCCAGACCGCCACGCCGCGATTGACCACGTCGCAACAGCCATAGCGGCCCCATTCGCCGGGTACTTCCGGATCGAAGCGCCAGAGCTCTTCGCCCGATTTCGCATCGACCGCGATTGTGATGCCCCAGATGAGCGACATGTACATGGTGCCGTCGACGACGATCGGCGTCGCCTCGAGGCCGCGCGCCGTGTCGGTGTCGAGAGCCCAGGCGAGCGAGAGCTGGCCGATATTTTCAGGCGTGATCTGGTCGAGCGGCGAGAAACGCTGCTCATCATAGGTGCGGCCATGGGCGAGCCAGTTGCCGGGCTCCTTGTCCGCATTGATGATGCGCTCCGCATCGACCCCGACGGCGCCTTCGATCCTGTCGGCCTCGATGGGCGCCGAAGCTGCGGGCGCTTCGACCGCCGGCGGCGCTTCCGCCACCTGCTCATCCTCGCCACCGCCCACGAATTGCCAGCCGATAAATCCGGCCAGTACCAGCCCCGCCGCTGCATTAACCGCAACGGGCCACATTTTCCCTAGATCCGCCATGGCCTCCCCATCCCCTCATAAGGCGCTCAAGCCGCGCTTTTCTGTTTTGCGGAGCTTTGCTCCGGCTTTTTCAAACATTAGCCGAAGCCCCGAAGGCGGGAAACCCACCCCATACCTCGGCCATCCGCAAATTAGCCCGCCCTCGCTCCATGACTCACACGGGGCATACAGCCTATATTTTGGGCAAAGTTTGAAAACTGCTCATGGAATTGGCGAAAATAGTCGTGTTTGCCGCCGGGATTGGCAGTCTCTGCCCGGATTTTCCCGCAATTTCAGCGAGATAGCGCCGACGGCCCTGCGCGGCACGCTTTTTGAGATGCAACCGCCCAAGCGCCGGGGCGATGCCCGCCGGGGAGACGGACACACGGCGCATCATGGAGAGAAACGGATGACCGACAACTTCAGATTCAAGGCGCTTGTCCGCAGTGGCGCTGCGGGACTTGCGGCCTCCTTTGCGTTGCTTGCAACAGCAGGCAGCGCCTTTGCGCAGGAAGAAGCGCCAACGCTCAATTCCGGCGACACGGCATGGATGCTCACGGCCACCGCGCTGGTGCTGCTGATGACCATACCGGGCCTCGCCTTGTTCTATGGCGGCATGGTCCGCAAGAAGAACGTCGTCGCCATGACGGCGCAGAATTTCGCCATCGCGGCCTTGATGTCCGTGATCTGGATGGTGATCGGCTACTCGCTGGCCTTCCAGGATGGCGGCTCGATGAATGCCTATATCGGCGGCCTCGACCGGCTCTTCCTGAGCGGCATGGGCGTCGACGAGATTTCGGGCACGATCCCCGAAAGCGTCTTCATGACCTTCCAGATGACTTTCGCGATCATCACCCCCGCCCTCATCACCGGCGCCTTCGCCGACCGTATGAAGTTTTCCAGCATGCTGGTCTTCATGGCGCTCTGGCTCGTCTTCATCTACGCGCCGATCTGCCATTGGGTATGGGGCGGCGGCTTCCTCAGCGAAGACGGCGTGCTCGACTTTGCCGGCGGCACCGTGGTGCACATCAATGCCGGTGTCGCGGGCCTCGTCGCCTGCCTCGTGCTCGGCCCGCGCAAGGGCTTCGGCACCGAGAACATGGCTCCGCACAATGTTGTCCTCACCATGGTCGGCGCTTCGCTGCTCTGGGTCGGCTGGTTCGGCTTCAACGCTGGTTCGGAACTCGCAGCCGATGGCCGCGCCGGCATGGCGATGGCGGTCACGCAGATCGCGACGGCCGCCGCCGCGCTCTCCTGGATGTTCATCGAATGGATCGTCCACCGGAAGCCCACGCTGCTCGGTCTTGCCACCGGCGCCGTGGCGGGCCTCGTTGCGATCACCCCCGCTTCGGGCTTCGTCGATCCTTCCGGCGCGCTCTGGATCGGTCTCGCCGCGGGCATCATCTGCTTCATTGCCTCGACAAGCGTAAAGAAGGCGATCGGCTATGACGATGCGCTCGACGTGTTCGGCGTGCATGCCATCGGCGGCATTGTCGGCGCCGTCCTGACAGGCGTGTTCGCGTCTGCCGCGATCACCGGCGCCGACGCGCCGCTCGGCGGCCTTGAGGGCAACTGGGCGCAGGTCGGCATCCAGATTAAGGGCATCGTCGCAACAATCGTCTATTGCGGCCTCGGCACCTTCGTTCTGCTGATGGTGACAAAGCTCTTCTTCGGCCTGCGCGTCACGCCGCAGGAGGAAGTCGAAGGCCTCGACATCAGCCAGCATGGCGAAGTGATCCAGTAGGCTCTTCCATACTCAAAGCCAAAGGGCGCTCTTCGGAGCGCCCTTTTTGTTTACCCGTTCACCGTGCGGCCAGGGTCGCTCCGTGGACTGACCGATCGCGAGGCGGCTGCACAGAAATTGTGCATAGCAAAGCCCGGCAGCGGGCAACCGCTCCGCCGAAGCATTCACACGCACACAACATCTGCTGGAAACGCCGGTAAAACCGCGCTGTTCCGCCACTTCCGGGGCTTCTTTCGCGCGGCACGGTTCTTGATTGTAAGCTGACGCCTGCGCCCGGACGATTGCTTCTTCGCGGATGAAGAAGCGCCGGAACCGGGCGAACAACACGTCGGCGGGGCGAGGCCTATCCGGCGGCAGAAAAGAGGAAACTCAAATGAAGCTCGTTATGGCGATCATCAAGCCATTCAAGCTGGACGAAGTCCGTGAAGCGTTGACCGCAATCGGCGTCCAGGGCCTGACCGTTACCGAAGTGAAGGGCTACGGCCGTCAGAAGGGTCAGACCGAAATCTATCGCGGCGCGGAATACGCGGTGAACTTCCTGCCAAAGCTCAAGATTGAAGTAGTCGTTGCGACCGACCAGACCGACGCCGTGGTGTCCGCGATCAGCGGCGCCGCAAAGACGGGCCAGATCGGCGACGGCAAGATTTTTGTAATTTCCGTCGAGCAGGTGCTGCGTATCCGCACCGGCGAAACGGACGCGGAAGCTCTTTGATCCCTACACGGATCAAGAACCTTCTGTGAAATGGGGAAGGCAACCCTCTAACGAGAGAGGAACGATGACCAACACTGGAAGATATATACGGTTGGCGGGGATGGCGGGACTCGCCACACTGGCCTTGGCGGCTCCTGCATTCGCGCAGGAAGTCGAAGAAGTGGCCGAAGAGGCCTTTACTCTGAGCGCACCGGAAACAGCATATATTTTCAATACATTGCTGTTTCTGATCGGCGGCTTCCTCGTTATGTGGATGGCCGCGGGATTCGCGATGCTGGAAGCCGGCCTCGTTCGTTCCAAGAACGTTGCCATGCAATGCACGAAGAACATTTCGATTTTCTCCGTTGCGACGATCCTCTACTACCTCGTCGGCTACAACCTCATGTATAGCGGCGTTGACGGCGGCTACTTCGGCAGCATCGCGCTCTGGGGCGTCGATGATTCCGGTGGCGTCGCAAGCGACGGAACGGGTTATGCGGCAGCGTCCGACTGGTTCTTCCAGGTCGTGTTCGTTGCCACCGCCGCATCGATCGTGTCGGGCACCCTGGCCGAGCGCATCAAGCTCTGGCCGTTCCTCCTCTTCACCGTGTTCCTGACGGGCTTCATCTATCCGATCCAGGGCTCCTGGCAGTGGGGCGGCGGCTGGCTCAGCGAACTCGGCTTCTCCGATTTCGCCGGTTCGACCATCGTGCACTCCACGGGCGGCTGGGCCGCGCTGATGGGTGCGCTGGTTCTCGGCCCGCGCATTGGCAAGTATGTCAAGGGCGGTGGCGTGAGCCCGATGCCCGGCTCCTCGATGCCGCTTGCAACGCTCGGCACCTTCATCCTGTGGCTCGGCTGGTTCGGCTTCAACGGCGCCTCCCAGCTCGCCATCGGCACGGTTGCCGACGCACAGGCTGTCTCGACCGTCTTCATCAACACGAACATGGCTGCCGCTGGCGGTGTGGTCGCGGCGATGGTCCTGACGCAGCTCCTCTACAAGAAGGTCGACATCACCATGGCGCTGAACGGCGCTCTGGCCGGTCTCGTCTCGATCACAGCTGAGCCGCTTGCTCCGACCCTCGGTTGGGCCCTCGGTATCGGTGCGATCGGTGGCGTGATCGTCGTCCTCACCGTTCCGCTTCTCGACAAGCTCCACATCGACGACGTGGTGGGCGCGATCCCCGTCCATCTCTTCTGCGGCATCTGGGGCACGATGGCGGTTCCGCTGACCAATGGAGACACGAACTTCGCCGCACAGGCGACGGGCGTCATCTCCATCGGCATCTTCGTAGCCGTGACGAGCCTCGTGCTCTGGCTCGCGCTGCGCTTCACGATCGGCATCCGCTGCTCGGAAGAGGAAGAGATGATGGGACTCGACAAGGCCGAGATCGGTGTCGAGGCCTATCCGGAGTTCACGGTTCGCTAACGGCCGTCTCTCCAGGGCGGAGGTTCCTGTTCCCTCGGGGCCTCCGCCCCTCCCACAGCCGCCATCTCCTTGCCACCACTTCGGAGATGGCGGTGATACTGGAGCCCGGAGATTTATCTCCGGGCTCTTTTTTTATCGGCCGCGGATCTCGCCATGCCCGCGTCATTGCATAAAAAATGGGCCTACTGCCTCAATATGGCGGTCAATAGATAGGCAGCGAGTTTCGCGCCAAAATGCCCCTTCGTGAACATTCTTCCATAAGTCATTGATCTGCCATGCCTCGTACATGGGCACGCTCGTGGCATGCCTCTTGATTGGGCAGTACGCTGAAGAATAAGGCCGTCCCTGCGCCAAAGCGGAGAAGGCGGCCACGTCCGATGCCGGCAAGAACTCAAAAATCCGGCACGGGCGACCCCGGTGGCAACGAAAGGGAGATCCCCGATGGATCCGATTGAAAGCGCGGGCGCTGGATTGAGCGCCGGCGGAGACGTGTTTTTTATTCTCATGGGCGCCATTCTTGTCTTCGCCATGCATTCCGGCTTCGCTTTTCTCGAAGTCGGCACCGTGCGTCACAAGAACCAGGTCAATGCGCTTGTAAAAATTCTCGCCGATTTCGCTATCTCGACGATTGCCTATTTCTTCGTCGGCTATGCGGTGGCCTATGGCGTCGATTTCCTCGTCAGCGCCGCCGAACTGAACGGAGCGACCGAAGGCTCGGAATACGGGCCACAAGGCCTTTCGCTGGTGAAGTTCTTCTTCCTCCTCACCTTTGCCGCCGCGATCCCTGCAATCATTTCCGGCGGCATTGCCGAGCGCGCCCGTTTCTGGCCGCAGGCAATGGCGACCGCCATCATTGTCGGCCTCGTCTATCCCTTCTTCGAAGGGCTGGTCTGGAATGACAATTTAGGCATGCAGGACATGCTGGAGGAGACATTCGGCGCTCCTTTCCATGATTTCGCGGGCTCGATCGTCGTTCACGCAGTCGGCGGCTGGCTGGCATTCGGCGCGGTCCTCATGCTCGGCCGCCGCAATGGCCGCTATACGAAAGAAGGCAAGCTTGTCGGCTTTCCCCCCTCCTCGATCCCGTGGCTCGCGCTCGGATCCTGGCTTCTCTGCATGGGCTGGTTCGGTTTCAATGTGATGTCCGCCCAATCGCTCGAAAGCGTTTCGGGCCTTGTCGCGCTGAATTCGCTTCTCGCCATGGCGGGCGGCATCATCGCTTCACTCGTCGTCGGGCGGAACGATCCAGGCTTCATACACAATGGCGCCCTGGCCGGCCTCGTGGCCGTTTGCGCGGGCTCCGACCTCATGCACCCTCTCGGCTCCCTGGTCGTTGGCGCCGTCGCGGGCGCCCTTTTTGTGGTGATGTTCGAAGCCTGCCAGCGCCGCTTCAAGATCGACGACGTGCTGGGCGTCTGGCCGCTTCATGGTCTTTGCGGCCTCTGGGGCGGCATTGCGGCAGGCATCTTCGGCCTGACCGAGCTAGGTGGTCTTGGCGGGGTGAGCTTCCTCAGCCAGCTCGTCGGCTCATTCGCCGGCGTCGTCTATGCCGGCATCGCCGGTTTTGCCGTCTATGGCCTCCTGAAGGCCGTTGTGGGCATCCGGCTGAGCGCCGAGGAAGAGCACCGGGGCGCCGACCTCTCGATCCATCAGATCGGCGCCAACCCGGAGACCGAAGTCTCCCCGGGCCGGTAATAATCAGCCGGAGCGGTCGCGCGGGCCGCTCCGGTTAACGTCCGGTTAAATATTTGCTTCCAATTGTGTGGATAAGGCGCGGGAATTCCACAGCTTTTTCCACTGGCCAAGGCGGGCCGGCCTACTGGACCGCCTGCCCGCTCACAGCTAAGATCGCGCCGCAATTGGAATTAACCCTGATGTTCCCCACAACCCCTTGTGGCGGACCTGCAAAGACCGCGCAAAATCATGACGGCAAGCGCCGCTCTATCCCGCTTTGATGGACTGCCCGGCAGCCCCTTTCCGCGCCTGAACGCGCTGATCGAGGGAATTGAGCCCGGCCGCCCGCCGCTGGTCATGTCTCTCGGCGAACCGCAACACGCGTTTCCTTCCTTCGTGACGGAAGAAATTTCGCGGAATGCCGCGCTTTTCGGGAAATACCCCCCCATCATCGGCACGGCGGCATTTCGCGATGCCGCCGCCGGCTGGCTCGGCCGCCGTTATGGCCTCGAAGCGGCGATCGGAAAGGGGCGCGCGCTCGACCCCAACGAGCAGGTCCTGCCTGTGAACGGTACCAGGGAGGCATTGTTCAGCATCGCCCAGATCGCCACGCCGCCGGAGAAGGCGGGCAGGCAACCGGCAATCCTGATGCCGAACCCGTTTTACCAGTGTTATGCCGCTGCCGCGCTCGCGGCCGGTGCGGAGCCCGTCTATGTCGACGCGACCCGGGAAACGGGCTTCATGCCCGATTTCGCGGCGCTGCCGGAAGAGCTGCTGGCGCGCACCGCGATGATCTATTTTTGCAGCCCCGCCAATCCGCAGGGTTCGGTGGCAAGCCTCGACTATCTGAAGCGCCTGATCCTGCTCGCAAGGCGATACGCCATCACACTCGCGATCGACGAGTGCTACGCCGATATCTATGACCGGGAGCCGCCGGCGGGCGCGCTGCAGGCGGCGATGGCGCTTGCGGAGGAGACAGGCGGCGGCGGCGACCCTTTCGCCAACATCATCGTTTTTCACTCGCTATCCAAACGCTCGAGCCTGCCGGGGCTGCGCTCGGGCTTCTGCGCTGGCGAGCGGGCGCTGATGCAGCGCTTTCGCAATTTCCGGAATATTGCCTGCCCGCAAGTGCCCCTGCCGCTGATGGCGGCTTCCGCCGCCTGCTGGAACGATGATGCACACGCCAGCGCCAACCGCGACCTCTACCGCGCCAAAATCGACGCTGCCGAGCGCGTCTTCGGCAACCGTTTCGGCTTCTATCGCCCGGCCGGTGGCTTCTTTCTCTGGCTCGATGTCGGCGACGGCGAAAAGGCGGCACGCGAGCTATGGGCGAAGGCCGGCGTGAAAGTGTTGCCGGGAGCCTATCTATCGCGCGAAGATTCACCCTACGGACCCGGCGGCAATCCCGGCGCAGCCTATATCCGTGTGGCATTGGTCGACGGACAGGCGGAAACGGAAGAAGCCCTCGCCCGCATGGCGGAGGTTCTGTGATCGGTACGTCGGCGAAGCGAAGCCGCGCCGCAGGCGGAAAGCCCGTGCGCAAACCGCGCGGCACGAAATCGGGAGCCTCTTCCCGAAAGCAGGAGGGCCCGCAGGCCCATCGGAGGATGCAGCGCGTGAGGAGTTGGCTCGTCAATCCGCTTGCCTATCTGCCACCGGCAGTGAACGCCTTCGTCGTGCGGCGCGTCGTGGAGGCAGCTGGCATTGTGCTGGTCGGGCTGGCGAGCTTCGGACTTCTCGCCGTGCTGAGCTGGTCGATCGACGATCCGAGCCTCAACAACGCCACCACACGCCCTCCCGGCAACTGGATGGGCCTTCCCGGCGCTTATGTCGCGGATGTGCTGCTGCAAACACTTGGTATTGCCTGCCTTCTGCTGCTGTTGCCGCCTCTTGTCTGGGGCATCCGCGCTTTTTCGCACCGGCTGTCGAGCTATATCGTGCTCCGCGTGGCTGCCTGGCTCGCGGCGACGCTGGCAGCGGCGACATTTTTCGGTGCGCTGCCCCGCTTTGCTTTCTGGCCGCTGGCGCTTGGTCTTGGCGGCGTGCTGGGCGATGCGCTATCGGCGCTCGGGCTCAGCATCTTCGCACCATTGACCGGCGAGGGCTTCGCTTACACGCTGACGGCGCTCATCGCCGCGCCTGCGGCTTTTTTCCTGGTTCTCTATGCGACCGATACGTCCATCGCCGATCTTCGGATGGCGGCCGAACATCTGCGCAACTGGCGCGCGGCGGACGAAGAGGAGGAAGAAGACCGGCTTTATACCGGCGCGGCGCGCGCACGCCGCCGCGGCGCACCCGCCGACGAGCCCGCCCGGCCCCACAGGCCCGACGTGGAGCCGAGCCGCCTTCGCATCGCGATGTGGGAAGTCGGCGACCGGCTGAGCGATGTGCGCGACCGGCTCCTCCGGCGCGGCGACTACGCACCATTGACCGCCGAGGAAATCGAGGCTGCCCGCCAAGGCAGGCTCGGCGAATTCGGACGGCGCGGCGAAGAAAGCGCGAGCGAACGCCGCGCGCGCCGCCGGGAAGCAAGAGCCGCCCTCACCGCTGAAGAGCGGATCGAACCGACACTGGCCGAAAAGCCGGCACCACGCGTGAGCCGCGGTACCACGAAGCCGGTACGGCCCTCGAACCGCGCGGCACGCGAAGCCCAGCCGAAATTGCCCTTCGAACAGACGGGCGATTATCAGTTGCCCCCCCTCAACTTGCTGACCAAGCCGAAACCTTCGGCCATGCCCGCGAAGCTCACCGACGATGCCTTGCAGCAGAACGCGCGGCTGCTCGAATCCGTACTCGACGATTTCGGCATTCGCGGCGAGATCATTTCGGTGAGCCCGGGACCTGTAGTCACGCTCTATGAACTCGAACCGGCGCCCGGCATCAAGTCTTCGCGCGTGATTTCACTCGCCGACGACATTGCCCGTTCGATGAGCGCCGTGTCGACGCGCGTCGCGGTCGTGCCCGGCCGCAACGCCATCGGCATTGAGCTTCCCAATGCGCGGCGCGAGACGGTTTATCTGCGCGAACTTCTGGAAACGCAGGAATATGAAAATTCGAGCTCGAAGCTGACGCTGGCGCTCGGCAAGAACATCAACGGCGAGCCGGTGCTCGCCGATCTCACGCGCATGCCTCATCTTCTGATCGCGGGCACCACCGGCTCCGGCAAGTCGGTTGGTATCAACACCATGATCCTGTCGTTGCTCTACCGGATGTCGCCGGACCAGTGCAAGCTCATCATGATCGATCCGAAGATGCTGGAGCTCAGCGTCTATGACGGCATTCCTCATCTTCTCGCTCCTGTCGTCACCGAACCGAAAAAGGCCGTGGTGGCGCTCAAATGGGTCGTGAAGGAAATGGAAGACCGCTACCGCAAGATGTCGAAAGTCGGTGTGCGGAACATCGACGGATACAATACGCGCGTATCGGAAGCGAATGCGCGCGGCGAAGTGCTGGTGCGAACGGTGCAGACCGGTTTCGACAAGGAAACGGGAGAGGCGATCTACGAGGAAGAGGAAATGGACCTCTCGCCCATGCCCTTCATCGTCGTCATCGTCGATGAAATGGCCGACCTTATGATGGTGGCCGGCAAGGAGATCGAGGCCGCCGTTCAGCGCCTGGCACAGATGGCGCGCGCTGCCGGCATTCACATCGTGACCGCGACGCAGCGCCCCTCGGTCGACGTCATCACCGGCACCATCAAGGCGAATTTCCCGACCCGCATCTCTTTCCAGGTAACGTCCAAGATCGACAGCCGCACCATTCTCGGCGAGCAGGGCGCCGAACAACTGCTGGGCCAAGGCGACATGCTCTACATGGCCGGCGGCGGCCGCATCCGCCGCGTGCACGGGCCCTTCGTCTCGGACGAGGAAGTGGAGAAGGTGGTGAACTTCCTGAAGCGGCAAGGCGTGCCGGAATATCTCGAAGCGATTACCGCGGAGGAAGAAGAAGGCGGCGACCCATTCGCGTTCGACGGCGGCGCAGGCTCCGGTGACGATCTTTACGACAAGGCGGTCGCCATCGTCGCCCGCGACAAGCGCGCCTCGACGAGCTATATCCAGCGGCGCCTGCAGATCGGCTATAACCGAGCCGCCCGCCTGATCGAGCTTATGGAAGAACAAGGCGTTGTGAGCCCGCCAAACCATCAGGGAAAGCGCGAGGTTCTGGTAGGCGACCACTAGAATCCCCGGTTTCCATTTACCCGTTGCTAACCGAACGCCGTCAAAAGGCCCTGCCGGGCTCCACATTTTGCCACAAAAGGCCGCCATGATTTCCGTCATGAGAGACTTCCAGCAAAACCAGAAATACCGGCAGCTGGCACTATTGGCTGCGGCGGCGATCGGCCTCGCCTTGCTCTTTGGGACTTTTCTCACGGCAAGCGGAAGAGCCAACGCCCAGCCGATCGTAACTTCGCAGACATCGGACACCGGCGCGTCAGAAGCGCAGCGCAGTGCGGAAGATGAAAAGGCGCTTGAACAGGCAAGCGCCTATCTCGGCGCACTCGAAAACCTTCAGGGCAATTTTCTGCAGGTTGGCCCGGACGGTTCGGTTGCGGAGGGCAAATTCTATCTTCGCCGGCCGGGCCGCCTTCGCTTCGAATATGAGCCGCCGGAAAACCTGCTTGTGGTGGCGGACGGTACCTGGGTCGCGGTGAAGGACAGCTCCGCACCCGCGCAGCGCTATCCCATGGCGTCCACGCCGCTCAATCTTCTGCTCGGGAAAAACGTCGATCTGACCGAGAGCGCCCGTGTGCTCAACGTCGAAACACAGCCGGGCGCGCTTCTCATCACGCTTGCCGACCGCAGCGGCGAGGCCCCGGGCAAGATCACGCTTATTTTCGACCAGCCTGCGCTGCAGCTGCGCCAGTGGGTAGTGACCGACGCTCAAGGTCTGCAGACCACCGTAGCCCTGCGCAATGTCCAACAGGGCATTCGCGCCGACAATGCGCTGTTCGTCTTGCGCGACGACCAGCGGCCGGAGATCGGCGGCAGGCGCTGATCCGGCTGCCATAAGTGGCCATTCGCGTCTATTATTCTCAACAGAAGTCTTTTTTGGATGCCGCCGCGCCGCCTGCCGCCTTGACCGGTTATGGGGGCGGCATGGTACTTGTGAAGCTGCATGACACGAAAATCACATCGGCGCCCGATTGTTGGTATCCCCTGCGACGTCAAAATGCTGGGGCCGCACCCCTTTCATGCTGTGGGCGAGAAATACCTCGCCGCCGTTGATGGATGCGCCGATTGTCAGCCGATCCTCCTGCCGGTACCGCGAGAGCCCTTCAAGGAGGCGGCGGACCAGCTCGACGAGATTTTCGCCCTTTGCGACGGCATATTTCTTACCGGTTCCCACTCGAACGTCCATCCCGAGAATTATGGCGGCACGCCCCCGCGCGAGGGTGTGCTCCTCGACCGTCAGCGGGACGCGCTGACGCTGACGCTCATCCGGCACTGCGTCGAACGTGGGGTGCCGCTTTTCGCCGTCTGCCGTGGCTTTCAGGAAATGAACGTCGCCTTCGGCGGCACGCTCCATCAGCACATCCATGAGGAGCCGTCGGAAGCCGGCTTTGCGCCCCGCTTCGATCACCGGGAAAACAAGGATGATCCGCTCGATGTCCAGTATGGGCCCGCGCATGATGTGTTCCTGGAGGCGGGCGGCACTTTCGAAAATCTGCTGGGCACACGGACGATTGAGGTAAACTCCCTGCACGGGCAGGGCGTGGCGCGTCTCGCCGATGCACTGGTGGCGGAAGGCCGCGCCGCCGATGGTACGGTGGAGGCGATGCGGGTGCGTGAGGCGAAGAGTTTCGCTCTCGCTGTGCAATGGCATCCCGAGTGGAAATATTGGGAAAACCCGGTATCGCAGAAGCTGTTCCGGGCTTTTGGAGACGCGGTTCGCGAAGCAGCGGCCGGGAACGCGGAAACGGAAAGAGTGGTGTCCCATGGCGATGGGCAGCGAAGAGAACGAGACGAAAGAGACGGTCAACAACGAGGAAGACCTGATCAAATGGCTTAGGGACCGCCGCATAACCGAAGTGGAATGCATGGTGTCGGATATGGCCGGCATCGCGCGCGGCAAGATTATCCCGACGCGAAAATTCATCGCTGGACTCAGCGATCGCTCGCTGAAACTTCCAGAATCCATCTTCGGTCAGACAGTGACCGGCGACTATGTCGACAGCGATTTTCTCGGCGACATTGAACCGGACATCATTCTCGATCCGGATCCCACCACTGTCCGCGTCGTTCCCTGGTACGACGAACCCACCGCCCAGATCATCTGCGATGCGAATTATCGCGACGGCAAGCCTGTGCCGATTGCACCGCGCAACGTGCTGAAGCGGGTGCTCGCACTTTTTGAGGAGAAGGGCTGGGCACCGGTCGTAGCGCCGGAGATCGAATTTTATCTGGCTGCCAAGAACATTGACCCAGATTACCCGCTCGAGCCACCCGTGGGCGCGAACGGCCGCCAGGAAACCGCGCGGCAGTCCTATGGTATCGACGCTGTGAACGAGTTCGATCCCATCTTCGAGGACATGTACGATTTCTGCGAAGCACAGGATCTCGATATAGATACGCTCATCCACGAATCCGGCGCAGCGCAGGTCGAAATCAATTTCGATCACGGTGCACCGCTCGACATTGCGGATCAGGCATTTCTTTTCAAGCGCACGATGCGGCAGGCGGCCCTCCGCCACGGCATCTATGCCACCTTTATGGCCAAGCCCTATGAGGGCGAACCCGGCAGCGCCATGCACATCCATCAGTCGATCGTAAGCAGCGGCACGGGCGACAACCTCTTCGCGACGAAGCAGGGCAAGGATACAAAGCTTTTCCTCTCCTATATCGCCGGCCTCCAGAAGTATTTGCCTGATGCCATGGCTCTGATCGCACCCAATGTGAACTCGTACCGCCGGATCGTCCGCGACCATGCGGCGCCCATCAACACTCATTGGGGCCATGAGAACCGCACAGTTGGCCTTCGCGTTCCGGAAGCAAAACGGCAGGGCCGCCGGATCGAAAACCGCGTGCCGGGCGCGGATGCGAACCCCTATCTCGCCATCGCGACCTCGCTCGCCTGCGGCTATATCGGCATGGTGAACGATCTGAAGCCGACGAAGGAGATGACCGGCAACGCCTATGACAGCAAGCGCTACGCGCTGCCACGCCACCTGCTCGATGCGCTGGGCAACTTACGGACAGCGACAGAGCTGAAGGAAGTGCTCGGCGCCGATTTCGTCACGCTCTACATGGACGTCAAACTGACCGAACACGAAGCCTATCAGCAGGTGATTTCGGCCTGGGAGCGCGAACATCTGCTGTTGAATGTGTGAGGCGGAGAGGCTGGCCTGGAACCGGCCTCTCACCTATACTTTCTCCATGACCAGCGACGCTTTCACACCGGCCGCCCGGATGCGTCTCGCCAAGCGCGAGCTGCTGATCCTTTGCGCGCGGATCGGTTACAATCCGTAGATCCGCTCCCCGCGAGCCATTACTCGCACTTTCCGCACTCTTTTCAGCAATCGGAACCGGAGCAAAAAACCGTGTCGCAAAACACCGCACTTTCAAATCAGACCAAACGCTGGCAGGAGATGGACGCTGCCCATCACCTCCATCCTTTCACCACACACAAGGATCTCGCCACCAAGGGTGCGCGCGTCATTACCCATGCCGAGGGCGTTTATCTTTATGACAGTGAAGGCAAGCGCATGCTTGACGGCATGGCGGGCCTCTGGTGCGTGCAGGTCGGCTACGGCCGCGAGGAACTGGCGCAGGCCGGCTACAAGGCGCTCAAGGAGCTTTCCTACTACAACAACTTCTTCCAGACGACGAACCAATATGCGGCGGAACTTTCCGACAAGCTGGCGGAAGTCTGCCCGAAAGGGATCGACCGTTTCTTCTTTGCAAATTCAGGCTCCGAAGGAAACGACAGCGCGGTGAAGATCATCCGTTACTACTGGAACCTGATGGGCAAACCGGACAAGAAGACAATCATTGCCCGCAAGAAGTCCTATCACGGCGTAACACTGGCGGCTGCATCTCTCTCCGGCCTGACACATCTTCATCCGCAGGCGGACCTTCCGCTGCCGGGTTTCGTTCATGTCGAATGTCCGGACTGGTTCGCCGAGGGCGGCGACATGACGCCTGAAGAATACGGACTGAAAGCCGCACATAGCCTGGAAGAGAAAATTCTCGAGCTCGGCGCCGATAATGTCGCGGCCTTCGTGGCGGAGCCCGTGCAGGGCGCAGGCGGGCTTATCATTCCGCCAAAGGGTTACTGGGAAGAGATCCAGCGCATCTGCCGCAAATACGACGTGCTGCTCCATATCGACGAGGTGATCTGCGGTTTCGGACGCACCGGCCAGTGGTTCGGTTCCGACACGTTCGGCATCGAGCCCGACATGATCAACATGGCGAAAGGTCTCTCATCCGGCTACCAGCCGCTTGCCGCGGTCGGACTGGGCAAGCGCGTCGGCGACGTTATTTTCAATTCCGACGAAGAATGGTCGCATGGCTTCACCTATTCCGGCCATCCAGTCGCCTGCGCCGTCGCCCTTGCAAACCTCGAAGTAATCCAGAAGGAAAAGCTGGTCGAGAAGGCCGGGGGCGCGACAGGAGCCTACTTTCAGAAAAAGCTCGCCGAACTCGCCGATCATCCCCTTGTGGGAGAAACCCGCGGCGTCGGTCTTCTGGGAGCGATCGAGCTTGTGAAGGACCGTAAGACCCGTGCCAAGTTCGACAGCGCGACAGATGCCGGCACCCGCTGCCGCAATCATTGCTTCTCCAACGGTCTGGTCATGCGGGCTATCGGCGACACAATGGTACTGAGCCCGCCTTTGACGATCACCGAGAGCGAGATGGACAATCTCTTCGGCCTTGCCCGTCACTGCCTCGACCTGACGGCCAGCGAGATCGGGGTGGTTTGAAAGAGGAAATTTTGTCTGGCGGGTTGACGTAGTTTTGCCTCAACTTGATGAACTGCTTAAAAAAAGGCACTCAATCACCTGTATCGATTGGCCCTTTTGTAGCTAGGGCGCGCGGTCGTACACAGTTTTTTGAGCAAACAAACCATATTGAACGGCGGCGATACCGGACCTATCTAGTTGGTCATGAGGGTGGGACATTGAGCTGCCCGGGCGACCTGCCCCCCGCTCGTCCGATGCAGCGTCCACACCCTTTCGGCGCCGGTTTTTCCCCTCCCGGTGCCACGCGCTAGTCGCGCGGTTGCGCCCCGCCTCCCCCCGGCGGGGCGCAACTTTTTCTGCCACAAGATTTCCGGTCGAAATTTTTGCACCTGCGGGCTGAACGACTAAGCTCGCAATCTCACGAATCGCCCGATGACCGCGAGCACCATGTCCCGAAATTTCGATCAAGACGGCAGTGAATATTCGTCCATCTCCGATGCGGATCTGACCGCTCTGGAGGCGGAAATACCGGTCCTTGCGGGGTTGCGAAGCTTTGCCGAGGAAGCGGCCAACATGCCGTGGTTTTCAAAACTGGGCCGCCCGCTGGACCGGGAGGTGCGTGCTCTCGCGCGCTCCTATCTTGACGGGCTCGGCTTTCCGGACGCAGAGCCCGCGCGCCTGCGCGACTGGATAGAAGCGGCCGACGCTGCCATGTCTCTCGACATTGATCCCGCCCACTGGGAAGCGGAAGAGGGTCTGCGTGCAAGCCTCATCGGCGACGCGCTCGAAATACTGAGCGAAGATGCCATGAACATCGCAATGACCCATGTGTCGTCGCTTCTCGCAGATCAGATCGGCATTGCCGTACGCAATGCGGCGGACTTCTGGGAGGTAGAAGACGAGGAACTGCTGAATGCCGCCGCAGGGGCCGCGCTGCAAACCGCACATGGGGCCGCACTCACGCTGATCGTCGGCACGGAAGACGACCATCCTTTCCGTCGCAAGTTTGCGCTCTTTACCCGGGGCCGCTGGCCGGTCGGTGTCGCCGGTTTAACGCTCAACATATTCTGACCCGCCTTATTCGGCACATCCAGCAAGAAACGGACAGAAACGTGGATATCAAGATCGCGACGTGGAATATCAACTCCGTCCGCCTGAGGATCAATCTTGTCGAGCGCCTGATCGCCGAGGAAAGCCCTGATGTGCTGTGCCTGCAGGAAATCAAGTGCATCAACGATGCCTTTCCCCTGAAGGCATTGAAGGCTGCGGGATATGAACACATCGCGGTGCATGGACAGAAGGGATATCATGGTGTCGCGACGCTGAGCCGCATCCCCTTCAAGAAGGTCGACAGCATGAATTTCTGCGAGAAAGGCGATTGCCGCCATCTCGCAACCGACCTCGACATGCCGGGTGGTATGCGGGTCCATAACTTCTATGTGCCGGCCGGCGGCGACGAGCCGGACCCGGAGATCAACCCGAAATTCGCTCACAAGCTGGCATTCGTGCGGGAAATGACGAGGCTCTATGATGGGCACCGCACGAAATCACAAAACCGGATGGTACTGGTCGGCGACCTGAATATTGCGCCGCTTGAACACGACGTCTGGTCGCACAAGCAGCTTCTCAAGGTTGTGAGCCATACGCCCGTGGAAGTCGCGCTTATGAACGAACTGATAGCCTCCCACGACTGGGTGGACGTGATGCGCCGTTTTGTGCCCGATAACGAGAAGCTTTATTCCTGGTGGAGCTACCGCGCGAAGGACTGGCTGGCTGCCGATCGCGGGCGCCGCCTCGACCACATATGGGTGACACCGGCACTTGCCGACACGCCGGTATCTATGACTGTACGCAAGGACGCGAGGGGGTGGGAGCGGGCGTCGGACCATGCGCCGGTAGTCGCGACGCTGAGGCTCTAGCTGGGGGCCAGCCTTCTGGGGGGAAGGACCTCGCCGCCACCCGCTCCTGGGGTTCCTACCGATCAGTCCGTGGTCTTCCGGGATTCGGGGGAATTGGCCGGCGACCATCTCGTTAGGGTAGATGCCCAATATTAGGGTATTGACCCTATTCGCGCAAGGGAGCAGGTTCCGCTATTGAGAGAGCCTTCGGCGCGGAAACGCTACGGCAAGGACCAAGACAAGAACAGAAAGTCGCATGGCAACACCAAAGACCGCAGCGCCCAAAACCAGAGACAGGATACTTGCCACGAGCCTGAAGCTCTTTAATGAGAACGGCTACGACGCCGTGACCACGGCCCGTATCTCCGACGAGGTGGGCATATCGGAAGGCAACCTCTGGTATCACTTCCGCACCAAACGCGACCTCGTGCGCGCCCATCAGCTGGCGCTCTTCATCCTTATCGACAAGCGGCTTTCCATCCAGTCGACGCCCACGACGGTGCTGGACAGCTACGCGCAGTTCAACCGGATGGTGTTCGAGGAGGTCTGGACCTACCAGTATCTCTACCGCGACCAGGCGGAATATGGCCGAACCTCACCGGAACTTGAGGACAGGGTGCATCGCATCTACGACACCACAACGACAATGCTGATCCGTTTTTTCCGCCACATGATTGACGTGGGTCACCTGGATATGCCCGACGACGAGTTGGCGCCGCTCGCGGACAACACCTGGATGGTGATTCGCTATTGGCCCAGCTTTCTGCGCGAAACGCGCCGCGTCGTGAAGCTGGACAAGGCGGCGCTCAATGCCGGCATCCGCCACCATTTCGCGCTCTTCGAAACGCACTTGTCGCCAAAGGCGCGCGCCTATTTCGAAAAGACGGCTTACGCCTGAGGCGCTTCTTCCTGCGGGGCGGGCTTTTTTTTCAGTGTGACAAATGTTGCTGTGGAACTGCCGGTCGCGAGAAGCTTCCCATCCTCGTCGACCAGTTCACCCTCTATGAAGCCGACAGACTTGCCGCGCTTTATGACATGGCCCGTGCCGATGATGCGGCCCGGCCGCGCGGCATTGAGCATCGAGACTTTCAGCTCGAGCGTCGGCGAAATCTGCCCCCATTCGAGATCGAGGCCGACGGCGAGGCTCATAACATCATCGAGCATGGCCGCCACCATGCCGCCCTGGATGCCGCCCCACATGTTGCAGAGCTCGGCACTTGCATTGAATGCCACCTTGACGCGGCGTTTCTCGCGGTCTGCCTCGAGGATCTCCAACCCAAGATAACGGCTTGCAGGGGCCATACGCTTGAACACCGCCTGGATATTCGGCGGCCACTCGCCTTTTGCTTCCGTCCGACTTTCACTCATCTCGCACCCTGCTCTTTTTTACGCCGCGGTCTGCCTTGGAAAACCGGCTCGCCAATACCCGAAGCTCTTCGCTTACCACATCGAGCCTGTCCGCAACACGCGCCGCAACCGATCCCGCCATTTCCGGAAATTCACCAAGAAGACGCTGAAACATATCGCGGCCAATCCGAAGCGTGGAGAGCGAAGTCACCGCGCGGACGCTCGTCCTCCTCAGTTCCGGCCCAAAAAGCGCCGTTTCGCCGATGAGGTCTCCGCTGTCGAGCCGAAGTGCATTTCGCCCCTCACCATCGTCATGCACAAGCATGACGGCCTCTCCCTCGATAATGAGATATGCGCAATCGGCTTCATCTCCGGCGTCGAAAACCCTGGCACCCGGCGCATAGTCCCGGCGCTCGCAGGTGAATGCGACGACCTCCAGACGCACGGTATCGAGACCGGCAAAAAGGTCGAGACGCTGCAACAGGGCGACGGCTGGTTCAAGGCTCATGGACAGAGATTAACCGAAGGAAAGGGCCCTGTCTTCGGTCCATGGTTTGCGCCCTGCCCTGCGGAACGATATGAACAATCCTAACAATCAACCTGCGGAGTCCGGTCAATGTCTTCCCCTTCCCCTCCACCATCCTGGGACTGGCCGAATCCGTTCATCCATGAAGTTCGCGTCGAGCCACATCACATCGATGATTTTCAGCACACGAACAATGTGGTCTATCTGACATGGATGGCGAAGACGGCTTGGGAGCACTCCAAAGTCTTGGGCCTCGATTTCCCAAGCTATGCGCGGCTCAATCGAGGCATGGTCGTCCGGCGGCATGAGCTTGAGTATCTTGCAGCGAGCCACGAGGGACAGCGCGTGCTGATCGGCACCTGGATCACAGCAAATGACGGGAAGCTGAGATTACGTCGTCGTTTTCAGATGATAAACGGCGATACGAACGAAACCTTGCTGCGCGGCCTGACTGACTTCGTCTGCATCAATATCGAGACGGGGCGTGCGACACGCATGCCGCAAGAGTTTGTCGACACCTACCGGCTGACGGCGGATGTCGCTGCGGACCGTCGCGGCTGACTAAGGAACGAGCCTGTAACCGCCCGCTTCCGTTACCAGAATTTCGGCATTTGACGGGTCTTTCTCGATCTTCTGACGAAGCCGGTAAATATGCGTCTCGAGCGTATGGGTCGTGACGCCTGAATTATATCCCCACACCTCCGCCAGCAATACGTCGCGGCCGACCACTTTCGTACCCGCGCGATAAAGATATTTCAGGATGGAGGTTTCTTTCTCTGTGAGCCTGACCTTCTTCTCTTGCGCATCCACCAACACCTTGGCGCTCGGCCTGAAAGAATAGGGTCCCACCTTGAACACCGCGTCTTCGCTCTGCTCGTGGCTTCTCAGATGGGCCCGGATGCGGGCGAGGAGGACGCCGAAACGAAAAGGCTTCGTGACATAATCATTTGCCCCGGCATCGAGCCCCCTTATCGCATCGGAATCCGTATCCGCGCCGGTGAGCATGATGATCGGTACCTTCACCCCTGCCTTCCGCATCAAACGGCAGGCTTCGCGCCCATCCATGTCCGGCAAACCGACATCGAGAAGCACGAGGTCGACATGAGCGGTCCGCGCATGCTCCAGACCTTGAGCTGCTGTCGCAACGCTGGCGCAGGAAAACTCCTCGTGAAGCTGCAGCTGTTCAACCAGCGAGCCTCGCAATACGTCCTCATCGTCCACGAGAAGAATTTTCTTCACAGCACTCATATGACCATCAAAGCGAATAGCCGAACCGCTCGACATGCGGTTGGAGAACGGGAAGGACCGGCCGCATCTGCGCCTCGTAACGCCGCCAGCGCTCGGTGGAACTCGAATAGATCGGCTGCGTCACTTGCGAATATGACGGCGTCCTGATGGTACCGCGGGCGAGCGCATGCGCTGCCGGATCATTGACGGCGCTGTCCCACGGAAGATCGAGAAAGTTCAGCGCCGGCTCAACTTCGCCGCGCAGGTCGGCAACGAGGTTTTCATAGCGCACTTCATGCACATTGAGCGAAAGCGTCTTCCGGTATGTTTCCCACAGATTCATGACGCTGTCATAAAGCGCCGCGGAGCCATCAAGCGTCAGAAAATTCAACATCGACGCATTCGGAACAAAGTCCTGCATGAAGCAGGAAAGCACACAATCAGCAGGATGCCGGAGCGCGAAGATGATTTTCGCCTCGGGGAAAACCCGTGCTATCAAGCCGCTATGCACCAGATCGAGCGGCATCTTGTCGACGATCATCTTCCCTTCAAGGTCTGCGCCTTCCTTGCGGAGCGCATCCCAGTAAACCTTCCTGGCATTTGCTCTTTCCGTCTCCGACATTCCGGCAAGAGAGTGGGGATAGCCTGCGATCGATTTTTTTACCTTGCCTAGAAAAGGCAGCTCTTCGAAAACCTGGACGGCGGGATGAGCGTCGAGGATTTGATCCAGCAGCGTGGTGCCGGAGCGCGGGAACCCCACGAGGAATACCGGCACTGCGGCATGTCCGGGCTCCAGGCCTATCTCGGGCAAAGCCGTCCAGCTTTCGACGAACTGCCCGCTGAAAAGATCGTTCAGCAGGTTCACCTCGTCGATGAATTTCCGCTGATCGACTCGTTTGAGTTCCGGAAGCTCTTTCGTGCGGCTATTCATTTTCGTGAAATAGCCAAAGGCGCTTTCCACGTCGCTTTGTTCATCGCAGAGCTGCGCAAGTTCGGAGTAAATCAGTCGTGCCTCCGAAGCCGACGCATTGGAGAAATCTATTTCCTCAAGACGCCGCCGCAATTCCGTCAGAAGCTCCGCATCATTCTTGCGTTGCCGGCGCCGCGCTTTCGACCATGTACGAAGAGCCGCACCATTCTTGGGATTATCGGTCAGCGCAAGCTCGGACCATTCGACAGCCTTATCCAACTCGCCGATACGCTCATGCGTCGTCGCAATGATCGCCTTGAGCTGCGCAGGCACTTCATCGAGCTTGTCGAGCGCGCGTTGGCAATATGTGAGGACATCGCGAAACCGTCCCGCATCCGTCGCCGCAGAGGCAGCCCGCATATAGGGCCCCGGCTCATCCGGCGAAACTTCCATCAGCCTTTCGAAATCGGCAATGGCTTCCGCATATTGCGAGGTTTCTTGATAGAGCTGGCCTCTGTTGAGAAAAATATCCGCATAAGCGGGATTGAGAGCCTCCGCCCTGCGATAGGAGATGAGCGCCTCCTCGACCTTTCCCTGATCCCGCTGCGCATTCCCGAGATTGACCCAGACATTCACATGGCGCGGCATGAGTGCTGCCGCCGATGCAATGAGCTTCTCCGCATTCTCCGCATCGCCCTTCGCCAACGCCACGAGACCGAGCAGATGAAGCGCATCGGGATTTTTCGGTTCCGCCTTGAGGATAGCCACGGCGGCCGCGCCGGCATGCTCCACGCGCCCCGCCGCGAGATGGGAGCCGCCAAGTTGAAGAGCTCGGAGAATATCCTCTTGCGTCACACGCGGCTGCACCGGAGCTGATCCGGGGCGAAAGCCGCCCCCCGCCGAACCCGGCAGGCCGACCGTAGGCCGGGCAGCACTGGCCGAGGCTGGCAGCCCTACCGTGGGCTTGAACGCTGCGGAGGGCCGGAAACCGGGAGTGCCAGGCCCTTTGGGAGGAGAGTTCTTGGTCATCTGTCATATCCGAATAGTCGGTGGCGTTCGCCCGAGCGGGCGGAGTGTGCCATAGCCGTGCTCTCCGACCAACGCATGAAGTTTCGCCGGAAGTTTCAGAAAAGCGCTCCGAGCGATTACTTCCCCATGGCGGGGATCACCCGGCAAATTTTTCCTGGGCAGGCATCCTGTTCAATTCAAATCCGCCGAAAACCGCTGGATTTTTCCTGGCCCGATGCTTGCTCTTGTCAGGCAATGACTGAAGCCCTCGCAGCAGCACATACATTACAGTTCAAGTCCGGCAAGCAAAACATGGCTTCTGCGGCCTTTGCCGAACTGCGCGCGGCGCGTGCCGAGGGACGAAAGCCGGAAGAGGGAACGCTCCGCTTCGGCGACCTGATCGATACGCTGAACCCGCTACAGCACATTCCCGTCATCTCCGAATTATACAGAAGCGTCACCGGCGACAGTATCAGCCCTCAGGCGCGGGTGGCCGGCGGCACGCTTTATGGCGGTCCTGTCGGCTTGATGGCTTCCATCGCCAGCCTCGCAATCGGCGGCAATGGCGAAGATGGGATGGGCGACCGCATCCTCGCCGGCCTGACGCAGCCGGAGGATGGTCGGTCCACTCCCGCTCAGGCCGAGGAAAGGGTGGCGGCGAAAGTCGCCGCGGAAACAGAGACGGCAGAGATCGGCCGTCAGGCCAATCCCGTCGTCGCTCCGCCTGCGCAGCCGGTTTCAGTCGCGCGCGAGGCTGCCCCCATGCCCCGATTGAGCCCGGAAGCCTTTCAGGCGCTGATCGGCTCTTTCGCCGACCCGGAAACCATGCAGGCTGCAAACAGCGATCTTGCCGCCGCTCTTGACCCGGCGCTTGACGAGGACGGAACCGTCAAATCCTCTATGGGCGACCTGACAGGGGCCATGCAACAGGCGCTCGATAAATACGAGGCGATGAAGTCCGCAAGCGCCACAGCGGGCCGATAAGTTGCCGCTGGCGAAAACGCCTCCTCAATCCTAATCTGCCGCCATCATGATCTCTTCAGCCGATACTTCGACAGGCGGCCCCGCCATTATTCTCGTGACAGCCGCAGCAGATGAAACCGCCGGCATCCTGCAGTTCGGTGCATACCGGTTTCCCTGCGCGCTGGGACGCTCCGGCATCGTGGCAACAAAACGGGAGGGAGACGGCGGCACGCCCACGGGATGTTTTCCCCTTCGCGAACTTCGCTATCGGCAAGACCGGCTTGCGCCGCCGGCAACTGCGTTGCCTCTCATGCCGATATGCCCGGATGACGGCTGGTGCGATGCATCGGGCGACCCCGCCTATAACCGGCCCGTCCGCCTGCCCTATCCGGCCAGCGCCGAAGCAATGTGGCGGACCGACCGCCTGTATGATCTCGTTGTGCCGCTCGGCTACAATGACGACCCCGTCATCCCGGAAGAGGGCAGCGCGATCTTCTTTCATGTGGCAAATGAGAAGGATGGCATTTTGCAGCCAACGGAAGGCTGCGTGGCGCTTCGGCCGGACGACATGCTCGCCGTGCTCGCACATTGCGGGCCCGGCACTTCGATGCGGATCGAGCTGCGCTAGCCGCGCGTGCCGAACAACGCGCTGCCGACGCGGACATGCGTGGCGCCGAGCCGTATGGCCGTTTCAAAATCCGCACTCATGCCCATCGAAAGCTTGGAGAGACCATTTCGCCGTGCAATTTTTTCAAGCAGCGCGAAATGCAGCGCCGGTTCTTCCGTGACGGGAGGAATGCACATCAACCCCTCGATCTCCAGCTTCCAGTCGTTACGGCATCGCTCGAGAAATCGATCCACATCACCCGGCGGTACCCCGGCCTTCTGTGGCTCTTCGCCCGTATTGACCTGCAAGAACAATCGGGGAAGCCTCTTCCCGGCGTCCCGTGCCTTCACCAGCGCTTCGGCCAGCTTCGCCCGGTCAAGCGTATGGAGGACGTCAAAAAGATCGAGTGCGTCATTGAGCTTGTTGCTCTGAAGCGGCCCGATGAGATGTAACTCTATGCCGCTGTAGCGCTCGCGAAGGTGTGGCCACTTGCCCGCCGCTTCCTGAACGCGATTTTCGCCGAAGCACCGCTGCCCGGCATCGAGCAGAGGCGCGATGGCATCCGCCTCGAATGTCTTCGATACCGCTATCAAACTGATCTCTTCCGCCCGGCGGCCGGCATCGCGCGCTGCGGCGGAAATGCGCGCGCGTATGGCCTCAAGGCGAGAGGCAGGCGATACTGTGGCAGGATCGGTATTGGTGCTGGTCATTGGCATCATGTATGTCGCCGCGCTGAAGCAGCGCAAGGTAAAGTCCGGGGAAAGCCGTTGCAAGGCAGTCGAAAAGACCTGGTGCGGGCGGCGCGGCGTCTGTCGCCGGATGCAGACGCGATCACCTTGATCGGCATGACCGATCCTGAGCGCCTGTCCGATCCGCTCGCCGCATTGGCGGCCTTGCCGCGCGGCAGCGCCTTGATCTGGCGGACCTATGACGAGCCGCCCGCTGCCGGAATGCTGCGCCGTCTCGCCGCTCATGCGCGCGCGCGGAAATGCCTGCTGCTTCTGGCCGGGCACCCGCGTACCGCGCGCCGCCTCGGGACGCATGGCCTGCATCTTCCGGAAAGAGCGCTCTCCCGGCGTTTCGAGAACGGATATTTGTTATCGCGCCGCGACTTGCCGCCGTCATTTGTCGTCACCGCCGCCTGTCATTCGGAGAGGGCAATAGTGGCGGCAGCACGAGCGGGCGTGGACGCCGTCCTCATCTCACCGGTTTTCGCGACAGCCAGTCATCCGGGCGGGCAACCTCTCGGTGTCATGCGTTTCGCGCATCTGGCGCGCCTCGCGCGCTCGTTCGGGATGGAGCCCTATGCGCTGGGCGGCATCGCGACGGCAGACAGCATAAGACGCCTTTCGGGCAGCACCGCCGCCGGCGTTGCAGGTATCAGCCTGCTGATGCCTTGACCGGCGCGCCCGTCGGAACGGCATCCCGGTAGTCGTCGGGAATATATCCGAACCGCTCCATCTGCTCGTGATGATCGGCAATGATCCGCCGCACCTGATCAGGCGTCAGCTTCTCGCGCCACTGATCCCGCTTGCCTTCACGGAAGAAGGATTTCGAGACCTTCGGCCGTTCCTTGAAGCCTTCTCGCTCTTCTTGAGCCTTCAGCACCTTGAAGGAAGAAAACTTGATGGCGCGCTCGAGCCGTTCGCTTGAGGGCTTGAGTCCCAGAAAACTGGCGACTGTCTTGAAGCTCTTGCGCGGCTTGTCGAGCATGTCTTCGTATCGCATCACCAAAAGTCCAGGGCGCGGGGTTCGTGTCCATGTTCGCACATTTGTGGACCAAGAGCCGTAATGCTCGGGTACATGAGCGTCGGAGGGATCTGATTGGGCTCCTTCATTCGCAAGAGATACTATCGCCTGATCGAGCGGTATCCCGAAATGCGGTACCATCGAGAGAACGACATCAAGCGGGTTCCTGACGATGTAAATCGCACCGGCGGTCACGTCCATATTGTGAAGCGGCACATTATTGTATTCGCCGAGATAATCATGTGTCTTGACGAAGACGGAGTCCGGAAACACCGTCATGAAATCTCTTTGCACGGCCATTCGGTAGCGCGCGATTTCCTCGCTGCTCAACTCGACTGAAGGTGTTGATGTATAGCGTTGATACCACTTGGACGCCGACGCACCGAGGCAAAAATCGTCGATCTCGTTCAGACTCACCGGCTGCTGACCGTTCCTGAACAAATTGTGCAGGAAGCTGCGCATCCATGTGTTGCCAGATTTTGGATAAGAGGCAAGCCATATCAGCGCACCCATCTCACGACCTTTCAGTCAAGCTTCAGTGACCAATTCGATACTTAGAAAACCTGCTTCCCAAAAAAAGAGAGCGGGCGCAAGGCCCGCTCTCCGACAAATGATCGTCTCAGGAAACGATCTGATCGTGAAAGGATCAGAAAGAAACCGACAGCACCAGACCTGCCGACTTGGATTCCTGCTCGGCGCCGGGGCCGAAGAAGCCAGTTGCGTCGGTGTCGCTCATCTGCAGATCGAGGCCGATATCGACGCCCGAACCGAGGTTATAACCGCCGCCAGCTTGCCAAGTCTTGATGTCGGCGCCACCGATGCCCGAAGTGATTTCGTCTTCGAGATAGGCAACACCCACTGTCCACGGGCCCGTCGCATAGGAAAGACCCACGGTCCAGACTTCTTCTTCTACGCCGAAGGCGCCGGGGAGCGGCGTTGAAACGCCGAAAACACCCAGATCTTCAGACTGATACCAAGCGCCGCCCAGCGTAAAGCCGGCCAGGCCGAGATTGGCGCCAAAACCGATTTCTTCCGGATCGCTTGCACCGCCAGCAGGGGCGTCGCCCGTCACGTAGAAGCCGTCAACACCGAAATCAACCGAACCAAAGGAGCCGGCATAGTTGAGGGCCACTTCGAAAACATCTTCGATTGAAGTGTTGTTCGGGACAAGGCCGAGACCATTCGGGTTCGGTCCGTTGAACGTCGTTTCCGGCGTATAGGAAAGGCCGAGCTGGAAGCCGGCGAAACGCGGCGTGAAATAGGTCACCTTGTTCGCATCGGCAGCCATCAGCGAGAACGTCGAATGACGCAGACCGAAACCATAGTAGGAAGTCAGGCCGTTCAGGATGTTCGGGCTGTCGACGCCGTTGCCGGGAACGAACCACGGCGAGGTGTAGTGCATCTTGAAGGCAGAACCGTCAGTGCCGCCGATTTCGAAACGACCGAAGCCGCCTTCGAGATAGGCGAAGAGTTCGCGGAAGACGGCGTCATTGTTGTTGTAGTTCGTGTTCCAGTCGTCGCCCAGCGACAGCGTCGCGAGGACACCGGCGACCATGCCGTTGTCGAGCGTGCCTTCGGCCTTGATGTCGATGTTGCGCGCGACGAGCTTGACGGCGGTGTCGTTGAAACCAACGCCAAATACATCATCCGCGTCGATGGCGTAGAAGCCGGCCGTGACCGTGCCGCCGACCGTTACGGTCAGCGGATCGCTCGCGAGCGCCGGACCGGCGATCAGGCCAGCCGAGACGAGAGCAGTCGTCCCAAGAAGAATCTTTTTCATGTGTTCCTCGCAGTATCAGCTGTTAGCTGTTCCATTTGCACGTGCCGCCGGAAAGCAAATCCCCCCGTGGCTGCGTCCATCGCCGGGAACCAAAGCTGCCCCCCGAGCGCGTAACCCGATTAATCCGTTGATAACCGCTTTGGGTCAAGCAAACCTGTCTCCATGACAGAGGAATGTCAGCGCATGTTGCGGAAAGGGCACAAACAGCCGAAGGGCGATTAACGGCGGTTCGGTGGGCACCATGAATGAGAAACCTCCCCCTCGCTTCGGATCAATGGCGAAGCGGACTCTTTGCGTTATCCCGTTCGTCAGGGCTATGCGGATGTGGCTTCCGACCCGGTTCAACCATGTGCCTTGGCGGCAACAGTGGGGCTTCCGGTACCGTTTCTTGGCCTCCCGCGAGCTGATAGCGGGAGAGGAAGGCCTGGGCGTGTAATTCGTCGAAGGAGCTTATGCGTCATTGCGGGAGAAGGGGTTCTCTCGGTATAAAGGCGCGCCCGTCAATTCGAGGCGGGTTTGGCTGAATTCACTTGCTCTCCGCGGACGGGACGTGAGACCCGGCGGATAGAGGGGCGCAACGCGAGAGGCTTGCCTTAAATTGATGACCTATCACGCACTGACACGCGCGCAGCACGCCGCCGCGGCGCTTCTCCTTGCCGCCACGCTCGGACTGACAGCCTGCGGCCCCTCGGAATCCAGCTATCCCGGCCGTCCGACCGGCCAGGGCCCCAATAATCCGACCGGGGAACAGCAGCGCGAATCGATTTTCGGCGAGGACGGCCTGACGCTTTTCGGCGGCGGTGGCGACACCGACCAGAGCGGCGGCGCCGGCATCGGCGTCAACAGCTTCCTGTGGCGCGCCTCGCTCGACACAATCTCCTTCATGCCGCTGGCCTCGGCCGATCCCTTCGGCGGCGTCCTGATCACCGACTGGTACCAGGACCCGAAAGCACCGGGCGAACGCTTCAAGGTGACGGTCTATATTCTCGACCGGCGCCTGCGCGCGGACGGTGTGAAAGTCGCGGTCTTCCGCCAGAACCGGACCGGCAATGAATGGGTCGACACGTCGGTGAGCCCCGACACGGCCATCCAGATCGAAAACGCCATTCTGGTCCGCGCCCGCCAGCTCCGCATCAACACGATCGAGGCCCAGGAAACAAAATAAGGCGAACCGCCGGAACGGAAGCCGGAAGCGCGGCATCGCGGGAAGCCGCGCCCGCTTCCGCTATCGCCCGGTTCGCTTGAGAGGCTACCCAGACAACCATGTCCACAAGATACAACGCCCGCGCCGCCGAGCCGAAATGGCAGAAAATCTGGGAAGAGCGCGGCGACTTCCTGATGCGCGACGACGCGGACGGCAAACCCAAATATTATGTTCTTGAAATGTTCCCCTATCCGTCGGGGCGCATCCACATGGGCCATGTCCGCAACTACACGATGGGCGACGTCATCGCGCGCTACAAGAAGGCGCGCGGCTTCAACGTGCTGCACCCGATGGGCTGGGACGCCTTCGGCATGCCGGCCGAAAACGCGGCCATGGAAAAGAACGTCCACCCGAAAGGCTGGACCTACGACAATATCGCCGCGATGCGCGAACAGTTGAAGGCGATCGGCCTCGCCATCGACTGGAGCCGCGAATTCGCAACCTGCGACCCCGAATATTACGGTCACGAGCAGGCGCTTTTCCTCGACATGCTGGAAGCGGGCCTCGTCTCCCGCAAGAAGAGCATGGTGAACTGGGACCCGGTCGACAACACTGTGCTTGCGAACGAGCAGGTGATCGACGGTCGCGGCTGGCGTTCCGGCGCGCTCGTAGAACGGCGCGAACTGACGCAGTGGTTCCTCAAGATTTCCGACTTCGCCGACGAGCTTCTCGAAGGTCTCGACACGCTCGACCGCTGGCCGGAAAAGGTCCGGCTGATGCAGAAGAACTGGATCGGCCGCTCGGAAGGCGCGCGCGTCTTCTTCGAACTCGAAAACGCCCCTGACGGCAACACCAAACTCGAAATCTTCACGACGCGGCCCGACACGCTTTACGGCGCGAGCTTCTGCGCACTCTCGCCTCACCATCCGCTGACGCAATCGCTCGCAAAGGACAATCCCGCGCTCACGGACTTCATCCGCGAATGCGACCGCATCGGCACGTCGGAAGAAGCCATCGAGACTGCCGACAAGATGGGCTTCGACACAGGCCTCAAGGCGCGCCATCCCTTCATCGAGGGAAAGACGCTGCCGGTCTATGTCGCGAATTTCGTGCTGATGGATTACGGCACCGGCGCCATCTTCGCCTGTCCTGCGCATGACCAGCGCGACCTCGACTTCGCGCGCAAATACAATTTGCCGGTGATCCCGGTCGTCGCGCCGAAGGACAAGCAAGGCGCGGAACTTGACGCTTTCGCCTCCGGCCTCGCGGAGACCGGCACCGACGCCTATACCGGCGACGGCGTCGCCATCAATTCGGATTTCCTGAACGGGCTCGACGTGCAGAGCGCGAAACGCGCCGCCATCGACAGGCTCGAAGCAAAGGGCATCGGTGAAGGCACTGTGAACTACCGGCTGCGCGACTGGGGCATTTCGCGCCAGCGCTATTGGGGCTGCCCCATTCCCGTCATTCATTGCGCGTCCTGCGGCACGCTGCCCGTACCGCGCGATCAATTGCCGGTGGTGCTGCCTGACGACGTGAATTTCAGCGAGCCCGGTAACCCGCTCGACCGGCACCCGTCATGGAAGCATGTCGACTGCCCGAAATGCGGCAAACCCGCCTCGCGCGAGACCGACACTTTCGATACCTTTGTCGACAGCTCCTGGTATTTCGTGCGCTTCACCGCGCCGGACGCGCCGACGCCAACCGACAAGGCGCTGGCCGATCACTGGCTTCCGGTCGACCAGTATATCGGCGGCATCGAACACGCGATCCTGCATCTCCTCTATTCACGCTTCTTCACACGCGCGATGAAGGCGACGGGACATGTATCGCTGGACGAGCCTTTCGCGGGCCTCTTCACGCAAGGCATGGTGAACCACGAAACCTATCGCGACGCGGAAGGCCGCTGGGTGCCGCCGGCCGAGGTCGACATCGAAACGGTGAGCGGCAAGCGCGTTGCGAAACGCATCGCCGACGGTGAGCCTGTCATCATCGGCTCCGTCGAGAAGATGTCGAAGTCGAAGAAGAACACGGTCGACCCCGAAGACATCATTGCGAAATACGGCGCCGATACCGCGCGCTGGTTCATGCTCTCCGACAGCCCGCCCGAACGCGACGTGCAATGGACCGACCAGGGCGCGGAGGGTGCATGGCGCTTCACGCAGCGCCTCTGGCGGATGGTGACGGAGAGACAGGAAGACCTCGCGCCGACCGGGACACCGATGCCTACCGCTTTCTCCGAAGACGAACTGACGCTTCGCCGCGCCGCCCATCAGGCGCTCGCGGCCGCGACCGAAGACTTCGAGAACCTGCGTTTCAACCGCGCCGTCGCGCGGGTCTACGAACTGGCGAACGCGGTTTCCGGCTTCACACCCGGAACGCCCGAAGGCGCCTTCGCGAAGCGCGAGGCGCTGGAAATCCTGGTCCAGATCGTCGGCCCCATGATGCCGCATATCGCGGAAGAGTGCTGGGAGGCGCTTGGCCATGGAGAACCGCTGACCGCCGCCGAATGGCCGGTTGCCGACAAGGCGCTTCTCGTGGAAGACTCCGTTACGATTGCCGTGCAGGTGAACGGCAAGCGCCGCGACGAGCTGACCATCGCCCGGGACGCGGACAGGGAAACGGTGGAGCGCGCCGCGCTCGCACTGGAAAAGGTGGGGAAAGCGATCGATGGAAAACCAGTCCGCAAGGTCATCGTCGTGCCGGGCAAGATCGTCAACATCGTTGTTTGACGGATCGCGCGTGCGGCTCGGGGCGCTTCTGCTTGCCCTGCCCTTCATGTCGCTGCCGCTTGGCGGCTGCGGCTTCACGCCGCTTTACGCCGAAAGCCAGTCGGTCGCGGTCGCATCGGATCTCTCGATGCTCGATGTCGCGGCGCCGGAGAACACGTTTGGACGCGAACTGAAATACGGTCTGCTCGACCGCCTTTCGAGCTCCGGCAACCCGCCCGCCAATCCCGCCTATCGTGTCATTCTGTCTCCGAGGTCCTATGAGCAGAACGTTGCCGTGGAACAGGATGCCGAGGTCACGCGAAAGACGCTGGTGGTGGTCGTGAATTTCCGGCTTGTCGATACCGAGACGAACAAGACGGTTTTGAGATCGGTCTCGCGCTCGCGCTCATCCTATAACCGCGTCTCGTCGGAATTCGCGAACATCACCGCCGCCCGGGCGACCGAGAGCCAGCTTGCCGAAGTGATCGCGCAGGACATCAAGCTGCAGCTCAGCATTTATTTCGACCGCCAGGCGCGCGCCGGCGGGTGACGGCAAGCCGGTGAAGATCAGCCCGAGAGAAGCGGACCGTTTTGCCACAAAGCCGGACCCGAAGGTCGTGGCCGTTCTGGCCTATGGCCCGGACGCGGGATTGGTCCGTGAACGGATCAAGATGCTGGCCCGGACCGTGGTGGACGATCTCGCCGACCCTTTCCGCGTCGCCGAGCTTTCCGATACCGACCTGAAGCAGGACCCGGCACGGCTTTCAGACGAGGCGGCCGCAATCGCCATGCTCGGCGGCAGGCGCGTCGTGCGCGTGCGCGGCGCGGCCGACGCGACGGCGAAGATCTTCGAGAGTTTTCTGGAAAACCCGGCAGGCGACGCGCTGGTGCTGGTGGAGGCGGGCGAGCTTGGGCCGCGCTCGTCGCTGCGCCTCCTGTTCGAGGGCGCCGCGAACGCAGCCGCCATTGCCTGTTATGCGGATGATGCCGGCGTGCTGGAAAACGTCATCCGCACGCGGCTTGCAAACGAAGGACTGGTGCCGGAACCCGCGGCGCTTGAATATTTGCGCGATCATCTCGGTTCGGATCGCGGCGTGACGCAGAACGAACTCGAGAAACTCATTCTCTATGCGGGCCCCGGCAAGCAGGGCGAGAAGCGCGCCGTGACGCTGGACGATGCGCGCGCAAGCGTCGGCGACAATGCGGGAACGAGCCTCGACGATGTCATCGACGCGGCAATGGGCGGCGATCTCGACGGGCTCGACGTGGCGCTCGCCCGCGCCCGCGCGGCGGAGACAAATGCCATCGCGATCCTCAACGCGCTGTCGCGCCACCTCATGCAGCTCCATCTCGCGACGGCGCGCATCGAGACGGGGAGCGATGTCGAGGGCGCGATCCGAAGCTTCCGGCCGCCGGTTCACTTCAGCCGTAAAAACGCCGTACAAAGACAAATGAAATTATGGAACCGGAAGCGCCTCGACCGGGCCCTCGCCCTCGCCCTCGAAGCGGAGGGCCAGTGCAAATCGAGCGGCCAGCCGGACGTCGCGATCTGCGGCCAGACGCTGCTCCGGATTGCGCAAGGGGCGCGTGCGGCGAGGCGCTGATGAGGTAGCCTGATACCTCAAAATGCCCGACTGTCACCGAACTGTCATGAAACCGTCATGAGGTGTTTCACGGACATGCGCCCTGCCCTCACGCGGCCTGCTCGTGCGGCCAAGCCACACCCCCGTGCAGTTCTGCAACGACACTCCGGCCACAGCGGGGATTTCTTTTGTCACAGCGCGGCGATGCGGATGGGTGACAGGGGGGATAAGAGGGGAACGTAATTTATCCCCGCTTTCTTACTTCCACCCTCCCCCTGCGGGAGGGTCGAAATTTGCGCAGCGAATTTCGGGGAGGGGTAAGAGGGAGAAAGCGGCGCATAACCGGAAATCCTCCCTTTGCCGAAAACGGAGACCCCCTCCCCAAACGGCTTGCAGCCGTTTGACCCTCCCGCAGGGGGAGGGTGGAGAAAGAAAGCATAAACTATCCGTACCCGGATTAATTCTCCGCTGCCGCCCTGCCCTCAGTTCATTTTCTGGGCGGTGCGGCCGGCGAGGCGGCGGCAGATTTCGTCGAGCTGTTCGAGGGTCTTGTAGGCGATCTTCACCTCGCCGCCCTTGTCGCCCGAGAACGAGATTTCGACATTGAGGCCGAGCTGGTCGGAGATGTTCTTTTCCAGCGCCAGCGTGTCGGCATCCTTCTCGGCCTTGGGCAATGCCTTCGGCTTGGTGGAGGAGGAGGCGCCCGCTTCCGGCTTGCGGGTGAGGGCTTCGGCTTCGCGCGCCGACAGGCCCTTGGCGACGATCTCGCGGGCGAAGCTTTCGGCATCGGCATGGCCGATCAGCGGACGGGCCTGGCCGGCGGAGAGCTTGCCTTCCTCGATCAGCGAGCGGACGCCCTGCGGCAGGGCGAGCAGGCGAAGCGTGTTGGCGACATGGGAACGGCTCTTGCCGATCATCTTGGAGAGCTGTTCCTGCGTGTAATGGAACTGCTGCATCAGGCGCTCGTAACCGGCGGCCTCTTCGACGGCATTGAGATCGGCGCGCTGCACATTTTCGATGATCGCGATTTCGAGCGACTCGGCGTCGGTCAGTTCCTTGACGATCACCGGCACCTGATGGAGCTGCGCTGCCTGCGCGGCGCGCCAGCGGCGCTCGCCCGCCACGATCTCGAAACTGTTTTCGCCGAGCGGCCGGACGACGATCGGCTGCAGGATGCCCTTCTCGCGAATTGAGTTCGCAAGGTCTTCGAGATCCTCCGGCCGGAACGTATGGCGCGGCTGGAACGGATTGGCGCGCAGGAATTCGATCGGCACTTCGCGCACACCGCGCGGCGCCTGCGCCTCGCGATCGCCGAGGGAGAAAGCCGTGTCATCGCCGATCAGCGCCGCCAGACCTCGGCCGAGCCGGCTCGGAGTTTCCTCTACCATTGCCATGACTTCCTTTTTCCTTGTCTCTTCCTTGCCGCTTCCGGCCCCGGATGCCCTGCCCCCGCCAGGCAGCCGGTAGGGCCATCCATCAAGGCCCTACTTTCCGGTATCAATATGAAAGCCGCGGATTTTACTTGACGCACTTGCCATAATCACTACCGGGTATGGCCATAATCCCGAATCATTTCAATCCGTTAACGGACGTTCTTAACCTGTCTTTCGCCGCCTCGCCGAACCGGGCTCAGGCCGCGTTCCGTTTCAGCGCCCGTTCCCGCTGGATCATCTCGGCGGCGAGCTTCATATAGGCCTTGCTGCCCGCGCAGCGATGATCATAGACCAGCGCCGGCTTGCCATAGGACGGCGCTTCCGAAATACGCACATTGCGCGGGATCACCGTCCGGTAGACCTTGTCGCCGAGATAGCCGCGCACATCGGATGCGACCTGATCGGAAAGCTTGTTGCGCTGGTCGAACATGGTGAGCACGATCCCCTGAATTTCCAGGCGCGGATTGAGGCTCGTCTTGACGCGCTCCACCGTGCGCAGCAACTGGCTCAAACCTTCCAGCGCGAAGAACTCGCATTGCAGCGGTACCAGGATCGCATCCGCCGCCGTCATCGCATTGATGGTGAGGAGGTTGAGCGAGGGCGGGCAATCAATCAGCAGATAGGAATAAGGCCGGGGGGTCATTTGCGTTTCGGCTTCGCTCGTCTCGCGCGCCTTGCCATTGCGCGGCATACGGGCCAGCGCATCGCGCAGCCGGTGCGAGCGGCGCGGCACCGAGGCAAGCTCCAGCTCGGCGCCGAGCAGATCCATCGTGGACGGAACAATATCGAGACCGGGGACTTTTGTCGGCACGACCGCATCCTCGATCAGCGCGGAGCCGATCAGCACGTCATAAGCGGAGACCTTGCGCTCGTGACGGCCGATGCCGAGACCCGTGCTGGCATTGCCCTGCGGATCGAGATCGACGATCAGCACACGCTCGCCGACAGCGGCCAGCGCCGTGCCGAGATTGATGGCGGTGGTTGTTTTGCCGACGCCGCCTTTCTGATTGGCGACGACGAGAATTCGCGGACGATCCGTGGACGGAGCAAGTAGTCCCGAGGTAGTGCTGGCGGGGCGCGGCGTCTCATTGCCTGTCGCCGCTGTCAGCGCCTTGCCGATGGGGTCATTATCGGCGGTGGGGTTGTCCATCTGGTCCATGCAGGCCTCGCACCTTCAGCACGGAACCCTCGGGGTCCGACTGGCTGGGGGAAAATTCTGCATCGAATATCCAACTTTCCCGGGCCAAGGTCAATTCGTCCTGCAGCCCCTGCCCCTTCAAAAACAGCCCGATCGTCTCCGGCCCGAACAAGGGGGCCGCCCAGCCGAACAACCGGTCAAGCGGCGCCAGGGCCCGGGCGGAGACCACATCGCCGGCTTCCGCGCCCTGGGCGAAGGCTTCGATCCGGACGGTATGGACCGTGGCGGGCGCTCCCGTGACACGGGCCACCTCGCGCATGAAGACGCATTTCCGCTGGTCGCTCTCCACCAGATGCATCTGGAAACCCGGCCGCTCCCGCAGCAGAATGGCGATCACAAGGCCGGGAAAGCCGCCGCCGCTGCCGAGGTCGATCCAGCGCCGGGCGCTTTCAGGGACGAGGCATACAAGCTGGGCGGAATCGAGCATATGGCGCCGCCAAAGCTCGGGCAGCGAGCCGTTCGAGACCAGATTTATGGATTTCTGCCACTTGCGGAGCAGCGCCTCATAGGAGAGGAGCCGGTCCAGTGTTTCACGTGAAACATTCGTCAGGGCGGAAAAGGATTCCGAATCAACGACTTGGGGGCCACCGGACACTATATGTTGGGTCATACCAGCTATAGGGCCTCAAGCACTGCGCTTTTGTTTCACGTGAATCATTAGGGTCGTGAGGGCTGCCGGTGTAACCCCATCCACCCTCGCCGCCTGCCCTAGCGTGGCCGGCCGAGCCTTGGCGAGCTTCTGCCGGACCTCATGGGAAAGGCCGAGCACCGAGGCATAATCGATCTCAGCCGGTAGCCGCAAACCCTCATCCCTCCGGAACGCCTTGATGTCGGCGTCCTGCCGGTCGAGATAACCGGCATATTGGGCCTCGATACCCATCTGCTCGGCGATATGAGGCTCAAGGGCGGCGAGTTCCGGCCAGACGCCCGCCAATACCCCGGCATCGATATCCGGGTAGGCAAGCAAATCCATGGCCGTGCGGGCCACCCCATCCTGATTGACCTTGAGACCGCGCCTGGCGAGCTCCGTCGGGCTGAGCCTCAGACCATCGCAAAGTACCCGCGCGGCCTCCAGCGCCCTCGCCTTGGCCTCATAGGCCATGACCCGCCTCTCCCCCACCACGCCCGCGCCGATGCCCGCCGCAGTCAACCGCTGGTCGGCATTGTCGGCCCGGAGCGTCAGCCGGTATTCGGCTCGCGAGGTGAACATGCGATAGGGCTCGCTGACGCCGCGCGTGATGAGATCATCCACCATCACACCCATATAGGCCTGCGCCCTGTCGAGGATAAAGGGCTCGGCGCCCCGCTCCGCCAGGGCCGCGTTAAGCCCTGCGATCAGCCCCTGTGCGGCGGCTTCCTCGTAACCCGTGGTGCCGTTGATCTGGCCCGCCAGGTAAAGACCGCCCAGCCGCTTCGTCTCCAAAGTCGGGCGCAGCTCGCGCGGGTCGATATAGTCATACTCGATGGCATAACCGGCGCGGCGCATGACGACATTCTCGAGACCGGGAATGGTCTTGAGGAAGGCAAGCTGCACCTCTTCCGGCAGCGCCGTCGAAATCCCGTTCGGATAGATCGTGTCGTCGTCCAGCCCTTCCGGCTCAAGAAAGATCTGGTGACTGTCGCGCTCCCTGAACCGGACCACCTTGTCCTCGATGGAGGGGCAATAGCGCGGACCGACGCCTTCGATCTGGCCGGAATAGACCGGCGAGACATGAAGATTGTCCTCGATGATCCGGTGACCTTCCGCCGTGGTGCGGGTGATGTGGCAGGGCACCTGCGGCGTCGTGATTTCCGTGGTGAGGAAGGAGAAGGGCACCGGCGGGTCGTCGCCCGGCTGAACCTCCAGCGAGGACCAATCGATACTGTCGCCCGCGAGGCGCGGCGGCGTCCCGGTCTTCAAGCGTCCGAGCTGGAAGCCGAGACCGTAGAGCCGGTCGGACAGGCCGAGCGCAGGGGCTTCCCCCACCCGGCCCGCCGGGATGCGCTGTGTGCCAAGATGAATCACTCCGCGCAGGAAAGTGCCGGTGGTGAGGACCACGCGGCGGGCGCGGAACTGGCGGCCATCTTCCGCGATCACACCGGCGACATGGCCGTCCTCGACGATGAGATCGGAGACGCCGCCCTCAATCACTTCGAGATTGCGGTGGTTGAGGATCGCCTCCTGCATGGCGGCACGATAGAGCTTGCGGTCGGCCTGGGCGCGGGGGCCGCGAACGGCAGGACCCTTGCGCCGGTTGAGCAGGCGGAACTGGATGCCGGCCTGATCGGCGACCCGGCCCATCAGCCCGTCCAGCGCATCGACCTCCCGCACCAGATGACCCTTGCCGAGACCGCCAATGGCCGGGTTGCAGGACATCTCGCCGATGGTCGCCAGCTTGTGCGTGATGAGCGCGGTGCGCGCACCGGCCCGCGCCGCAGCCGAGGCCGCCTCGCAGCCCGCATGGCCGCCACCGATCACGATCACATCGAAGTCGCGCGTCATTGAAAAACCGACTGAAAGAAAAGTGCCTGCGCCCGTAGCAACGGATTCGCGTCAGGTGTTGGGAGAGCAATAGTCGCTGACAGGCTCCACGTCAAAAACTTTGGCGCAATTCTACTTAAGTGTGGATGAGCGCCAGAATGTATTGTTTTAGAAAGGTTTGGGCCATAGCGTTGTCTCTCCGCTTACGGAGGGGCCCATGGACGCCGTCCGGTTCGAACGCCTGAAGGCGCGAGTTGCGAGAGAACTGACGCCCGAGCAGTGCGTCGAGCTCGGGGAGGTGGTCCAGGCCGCCGCCGCATCGCGGCTGGCCGATGTCGCGCTTGCGCGCCGTTCGGCGGCCGTGAGCAGCCGACGCGGATGTCCGCATTGCGGTCATGACGACATCGTGAAACACGGCCGCGATCGCGGAGGCAGGCAGCGATTTCGCTGCCGCCGGAGCGGCTCATCCGGCTGCGGCCAAACCTTCAACGCCCTCACCGGCACCGCCTTCACCCGTATGCGCAAGCCGGAGAAGTGGGCTGCCTACGCCCGCATGATGGCCACCGGCTTCAAGTCGGTCGACGACGTGAAGACGAGCGGGCTTGGCATCTCGCGGCTGACCGCCTGGCGCTGGCGTCATCGCCTCTTGCGCGCCCAGGCGCTGCGGCAGGCCGAACGGGTGGGAGGCGTCATCGAGGCCGATGAAACCTACTTTTTGAGTTCCTACAAGGGACACCGGGGCTGGCAGAACGGGAATCCGCCGGAGAACCGCCCGCCGCGCTACCGCGGAGGCCCGGCCATCAACAGGGGACTCTCCAGCGAGCAAATCCCCGTGCTCACGGCGCTCGACAACGCCGGCGGCATCATCGAGGAAGTGCTGCCAAACCGCGCCGCCATCGCTCCCGCGCTTCAGGGGCGTATCGCGCCGGGCTCCGTTCTCTGCTCCGACGGGCACAAGGCCTATGTCAGCGCAGCGGTGAAAGCGGGCTCGGAACATCGCCGCATCATGACCCCGAAGAAGACGCAGGCAACGAAGGCCGTTGGCGGAAAACCTCGCCGCCCCGGACGGCTCGGGCTCGGTCATGTGAATGCCCATCACGAGCGCACGAAGACCTTCGTCAACCGGCAGGTGCGCGGCGTCTCGACCCGGCATCTTCCGTTCTATCTCGGCTGGCTTCGGGCGCTCCGGAGGCCCGACTTCTCGCCGGAGGCCCTCATCGATGAGGCGTTATCCACACTTAAGTAGAATTGCGCCAAAACTTTATCCACAATCGCGAATGAAGATTCCACCCGCTTGAGGATTCTCGTGCAAGCCATTGAAGGGGAATCGGATTCTTCGCACTCCTCATGTTTCACGTGAAACAGGGGGCCTATTTCCCGATGCAGAAGTCGCGGAAGATGACGTCGAGCAGGTCCTCGACATCGACGCGGCCGGTGATGCGGCCAAGGGCGCGGGCGGCGAGGCGGAGGTCTTCGGCGACGAGCTCGGCGTCGCGCCCCGCCTTGAGCGCGGCCTCGGCGCGGGCAAGCGAAGCGGCGCAATCGGCAAGGCCCTCGCGGTGGCGGGCCCGCGTGATGACGGGATGTTCGCGGGCCTCATAGGCCGAGCCGACACGCGCCGCCAAGGCTGCTTCCAGCGCGTCGATCCCCTGCCCCGTCAGCGCCGAAATACCGATGACGCCATCGGGCACCTCGGCGCCGAGATCGACCTTGTTGAGGACGCGGAGATCATCCGGCCGGGCGAGCGCAAAGCCATTGCCGATGCCGCTGACGCCGGGCGCGACCATGACGATGCGCAGATCCGCCGCCTCGGCCCGGGCCAGCGCGCGGCGCACGCCTTCCTGCTCGATGGCGCCCGCCGCCTCGCGCAGCCCCGCCGTGTCGGCCAGCGTTACCGGCACGCCGCCGATATCGAGCCGGACTTCGAGCACGTCGCGCGTCGTGCCCGCCTCGTCCGAGACGATGGCGGCCTCGCGGCCCGCAAGCCGGTTGAGGAGGCTCGACTTGCCCGCATTGGGCGGTCCGACGATCGCCACCTCGACACCGTCGCGCAACTGCTCGCCGCGGCGGCCGTCGTCGAGATGGGCGGCTATTTCGGTTTCGAGCGCCTCAATGTCGGGGCCGAGCTTTGCAATCAGATCGCCCGGCACTTCCTCGTCGGGAAAGTCGATTTCCGCTTCGGCGTAAGCCAGCGCCCGCATGAGCCGCGCGCGCCAGGCTTCGTAAAGCTGGCCGAGCGCCCCTTCCATCTGGCGGAGTGCCTGGGCGCGCTGTGCTTCCGTCTCGGCGTCGATGAGATCGGCGAGACCCTCGACCTCGGTGAGATCGAGCTTGCCGTTCTCGAAGGCACGGCGTGTGAACTCGCCGGGTTGGGCGGCGCGGAGACCGGGGAGCTGACCGAGCGCGCGGAGCATCGCGGCGATAACGGCGCGGCCGCCATGAATGTGAAGCTCGACCACATCCTCGCCGGTGAAGCTGGCAGGCGCGGGGAAGAAAATCGCGAGGCCGCGATCGAGCGCGGCATGCGTTTCGGGATCGCGGAAGCGGCAAAGCATGGCCTCGCGCGGCGCGCCCGCTTTCCTCCCCGTCAGCGCGCGCAATGCCGCACGCGCATGCGGCCCCGACAGGCGCAGCACGGCAATGCCGGCGCGCCCCGCTGCCGTCGACAGGGCGTAAATCGTTTCCAAACCGAATCAATCCGTTGTTTGTGCGCCTAGGACTCTTTCTTCCCGGCGTCTTTCTTCGCGGCCGGTTTCTTGCCGCCACCCATCGCCGTCTGCGCCATGCCCCAGAGAAGGTTCTGGAACTGCTCGAGCCCCTGCGCGCCGACCGGCATGATCGCCTTCACGATCTGTTCGGGGTCGATATAGGACATGTTCGACGCCATGCGCTTTTCAAGCTCGGCGATGAGCCGCTGCTGCATCGGTTCGAGATCCGGCAAGCCCATCAGCCGCCGCGCTTCGACCGGCGTCAATTCGACATCGATTGTGACTTTCATTGCCCTATCTCTTTCTCGACGGGGCCGATGGATTGCCCCACATTGCCGCAACAAATCCGCTAACACATCATTGATCCAAGTGAACCGTCCGAAAGCCTCCATGTCACGAAATTTCCTCGACGCCGAAACCAGCCCCTATCTGCTCCAGCATGCGGACAATCCCGTTCACTGGCGGCCCTGGGGCGAAGCGGCGCTCGACGCCGCGAAGAAGGAGAAGAAGCCGATCCTCCTCTCGGTCGGCTATGCCGCCTGTCACTGGTGCCATGTGATGGCGCATGAAAGCTTCGAGGATGAAAGCGTCGCGGCGGTGATGAACGAGCATTTCGTGAACATCAAGGTCGACCGCGAGGAGCGGCCCGACATCGATGCGATCTACATGTCGGCGCTGCATCTGCTGGGACAGCAGGGCGGCTGGCCGCTGACCATGTTTCTGACGCCGGAGGGCGAGCCCTTCTGGGGCGGCACCTATTTTCCGAAGGAGCCGAATTACGGACGGCCCGGCTTCGTGCAGGTGCTGGAGGAAGTGGCGCGCATTTTTCGCGAGGAGCCGGCCAAGGTCTACAAGAACCGCACCGCGCTGGTGAAGGCGCTGGAAGAACAATCGGCGACGGCGCGGCCGGGCGAGCCGACGCCGCAAGTGCCGATCGTGGTGGCGGAGAAGCTCCGCGAGATCATGGACCCGGTTCATGGCGGCATTCGCGGCGCGCCGAAATTTCCGCAAGTGCCACTGCTGACGCTGCTCTGGCGCGCGCATCTTCGGACGGGGCGCGAAGATCTTGCCGCGCCGGTCAGCCGGGCTCTCGACCATATGTCGGAAGGCGGCATCTACGATCATCTGGGCGGCGGCTATGCACGCTATTCGGTGGACGAGTTCTGGCTCGCGCCGCATTTCGAAAAGATGCTCTACGACAATGCGCTGCTGATCGACCTGCTGACGCTTGTCTGGCAGGAGACGCGGAAGCCCCTTTACGAGCGCCGCATCCGCGAGACGGTTGAATGGCTGGCGCGCGAGATGGTGACGGAAGGCGGCGGCTTCGCGGCCTCGCTCGATGCCGACAGCGAGGGCGTCGAGGGGAAGTTTTATGTCTGGTCCGAAGCGGAGATCGACAATCTGCTGACGCCCGGCGAGGCCGAGCTTTTCAAGCAGGTCTACAATGTCAGCGGCGAAGGCAATTGGGAGGAGACCAATATCCTCAACCGCCTCGCCCGCGCCGACGCGCCCTTCACGGCTGAAGAGGAAGCAGCCCTTGAGCCGCTGAAGGCGCGGCTTTTCCTCGAACGCGACCTCCGCGTTCATCCGGGTTTCGACGACAAGGTGCTGGCCGACTGGAACGGGCTGATGATCGCGGCGCTCGCCCGTGCCGGCGCCGCTTTCGGCGAGGCGGGCTGGACCGAGATGGCGGCCGCCGCCTTCCGCTTCGTGATGACCGAAATGAGGAAGGACGGGCGGCTCCATCATGCCTGGCGCGCGGGGAAGCTCCAGCACATCGCCATGGCCGACGACCTCGCCAACATGGCGGACGCGGCGCTCGCGCTTTACGAGGCGACGGGCGAGGCGGAATATCTGCAAGCGGCGGAAAGCCTCGCCGCCGAACTCGGCGCCCATTACCGCGACGAGACGAATGGCGGCTATTTCTTTACAGCCGACGATGCGCCCGCGCTGATCGTCCGTAGACGGACGGTTGCCGACGATGCGACCCCGGCCGCCAACGGCACCATGCCCGGCGTGCTGGCGCGCCTCGCGCTGATGACGGGGAAGCAGGATTATCTCGCCCGCGCGGACGAGCTGATCCGCGCCTTTGCCGGCGAGCTGCAGCAGAACATCTTTCCGCTGGGGAGCTACATCGCGAGCCTCGACACGCGGCTGAAGCCGGTCCAGATCGTGCTGATCGGCTCGAAGGCGGAAACGGCGGAACTGGCGCGTGCCGCCTTCGGCACCTCCCTCCCCGCCCGCGTGCTGATGCGGGTGGCGGATGGCAGCGCATTGCCGGAAGGACATCCGGCGCATGGCAAGACGGCCCTCGACGGCAAACCGACGGCGTACGTCTGCGCGGGAGAGACCTGTTCGCTGCCGGTGACGGAAGCGGCGGCGCTTGAGGCGGAGCTGAGGCGCGCGCGCCTATCCGCCTGAACCATCTCAAAGCCTGGCAGCGTTCTTCTTTGCCTGCTCGAGAATTTCGGGAGTGAATGGCAGCGGCTCGGCGGGCTCGTGGTCCGGCGGCGCGAGGTCGAGGCCCCACCAGCCGACATCGCGCCAGGCGCCGAACTTGAAACCGACCTCGGGGTAGACGCCGATCGGCCTGAAGCCCTGAGCCTCGTGCAGTCCGACACTGGCCGCGTTGGGGAGCGTGATCCCGCCATAGGCACGGTGATAGCCCTGCAGCCGCAATGCCGCGAAGAGCACGGCATAAAGCGCGCTGCCGATGCCCTTCCGGTGCGCGCCGCTGTCGAGATAGATGGCCGCATCGACCGACCAGCGATAGGCGGCGCGCTCCCGGTGCGGGCCGGCATAGGCATAGCCAGTCACGCTGCCCCCGGACTCGTGAACGAGCCAGGGCAGGACAGGCTGGTTTTTCCCGATCCGCGCCGCCATCTGCGCCTCGTCCGGCGGCACGGTCTCGAAGGAGATCGCCGTGTCGAGGACATAGGGCGCATAGATGGCTGCGATCGCGGCCGCATCATCGGGCGTCGCGGCGCGAATCCTGTCGAGTGCTGTTGCTTTCCCGGTCATGAGACTCTCCATCGGCAACTCACGATACATCCATTCTCAGCGCACCGCCTTGCCGCGGCCTCGGGGCGTCAGCATTTCCGGCGGCTTCGGCGCTTCGGGCGGACCGAGCCCCGCCTCTTCGCGGATCCAGTTCCGGAACGCCTGCACTTTCGGCTTCTTCAACCCGTCCTTCGGATAGACCAGCCAATAGCCTTCCTCGTCCGGCATCTCGATGTCGAAGAGGCGAATGAGGCGGCCTTCGGCGAGGTCGGCCATGGCGAGCGTGTCATTGGCGAGCGCGACACCCTGCCCGCCCGCCGCCGCCTGCAGCGCCAGGCTCGCCTCGATGAAGAGAGGGCCGCGCAGCGCCCAGCGCGGATGCTTGACGCCCGCCGCTTCGAGCCATTGCTGCCAGTGCTCCATCGTCTCCTCATGGAGGAGCGGATAGGATTTGAGGTCCTCGGGCTTGCGGATCGGTTTTTTCGGATCGAGAAGCGCCGGGCTGCAGACGGGATAGACCGTCGCCTCGAAGAGCTTTTCCGAGACCACGTCCGGCCAGCCGCCAAGCCCGTAGCGGACGCCGATATCGACATCCTCGCGGCTGAAATCGACAAGCTCCGAGGAAGGCAGCAATCGAAGCTCGATCTCAGGGTTCGCGCGGTTGAACTTGCCGAGCCGGAGCACCAGCCAGCGCGCCGCGAAGGAGGGCTCGACCGAAACGGTGAGCGCGGCCGTATCCTTCGCGCCCGCCTGCGACCAGCCTTCCGCGATCTGGTCGAAAGCGGCTGCCAGCACCGGGTAGAGCCGCTCGCCCCGCTCGGTGAGTTCGACCGCCCTGCCCGTCCTGTGAAAAAGACCGGCGCCGAGTTCCTCCTCCAGCGCCCTGATCTGGTGGCTCACCGCCGCATGGGTGACGCTGAGTTCGGCCGCGGCGCGCGAGAAACTGCCATGCCTGGCCGCCGCCTCGAAGGCGCGCAAGGCTTTCAGCGATGGCAGGCGGCGAATAGCCATATGTTAGTTTTTCTAACTTCTGCGGTGCAAAAAGATCGTTTGATAAAGCGGCCCGAAACCCGCATATCACCCTCACGGACCAACTCTCTGCGCCCATTCATACCGAAAACGGGCCAAACAGGAAAGCGGGCGCGTCCAGACCGGAACCGGAAATCGCTTTTGCCGGACGCGCTATCAGGTGAATAAAATGAACATCCTTGCCACTTATGCCACGAGCTACGTCAATGCGTTCGACGTTGCCCTGTCCGCACGCAGCGAACAGACGGTGGGCAAGCGCAGCGAAGCCGCCGCCAATGACCGCGGCTTCCGCAAGCTCTTCTCCTTCGGCGCGCGCAACGAAGCCGCGAAAGCCGCCTGAGGAATATCCGGCGGGGCGGTCGAAAACACCGCCCCTCCCCCTCTTCCCCACAGTTTCGCCTATCCTCCCTCGCATCATCGGATGAGGATCGTTAGAGTCCCGCTCTGACTTTCCCCCGACGATACGAGGAGATGCGACGTGAGTGGCGAGACGATAAATATCAAAGGCGCGGACGGTTCTTTCTCGGGCTATCTCGCAAGGCCCGAAGGTGCCGGCAAGGCGCCCGGCATCGTGGTCATCCAGGAAATTTTCGGCGTCAACAAGGTGATGCGCGACCTCTGCGACTGGCTCGCCGGGGAAGGCTATGTCGCGCTCTGCCCGGACCTCTTCTGGCGCATCGAGCCCGGCATCGACATCACCGACCAGACCGAAGCCGAATGGAAAAAGGCCTTCGACCTCTTCGGCAAGTTCGATGTCGACAAGGGCGTGGGCGACATCGCCGCGACCATCAAGACGCTGCGCCCGATGACCTCCGGCAAGGTCGGCGCCGTCGGCTATTGCCTCGGCGGCCAGCTCGCCTATCTCACCGCCTGCCACACCGATGCCGACGCCTCTGTCGGCTATTACGGCGTCAACATCCAGAACCGCCTTGCCGACGCGAAGGGCATCAAGGCGCCGCTGATGCTGCACATCGCCGGCAAGGACGAATTCGTGCCGAAGGAAGCGCAGGAAGAAGTGGTGAAGGGGCTGCACGACAATCCCCTCGTCACCATCCACCGCTACCCGGACATGGACCACGCCTTCGCCCGTCCCGGCGGCGCCCATTACGACAAGGCGAATGCCGACGAGGCGAACGACCGGACGCTGAAACTCTTCGCGCGGCATCTGGGGTAGGATCGCCGACTCTCTTCCCACCCTCCCCCTGCGGGAGGGTCGAAATTCATGGCGCGCGAGCGGCGTGAATTTCGGGGAGGGGTCGCCGCATGCACGGCAAAGAACAACAGGAGTGGTGATTTCGCGGTCAGCGAGACACCCCTCCCCAAACGGTCTTCGACCGTTTGACCCTCCCACAGGGGGAGGGTGGAAAAAACAGTGTGAGGGTTTGGATTGTCGCTCGATCTCTATCTCGGCTTCATTGCCGCGACGCTGATCCTCTGCGTGATGCCGGGGCCGGTGGTGACCTATCTCGTCGCCTGCGGCATCCGCCAGGGACCGCGCGCCGCCTTGATGGCGCTGGCGGGAACGACGACGGCACTTCTCGTTCACATGGCGCTGGTGCTGGCGGGGCTCGCGCCGCTGCTCGCAGCACTCGGGCCCTGGGCGGATCTGCTGAAGCTTGTCGGCGCGGCCTATCTCGTCTGGCTCGGCATCGCCGCCTGGCGCGCGCCTTACGAGGACCCGGACCTGCCCGCCGAAGCACGGCGCGGCCATGCAAGCCTTGCAACGCTTTACCGGCGCGGCTTTCTCATTTCCGTCAGCAATCCGAAATCGCTCGCCTTCTACGCGGCGTTCTTTCCGCAATTCGTCAGCGCCGATGCCCCGGCGGGCCCGCAGCTCATCATCCTCGCCGTGACCTTCATTACCGTCGGCACGCTCTCGGATGGCAGCTTCGCGCTCGCGGCCGGCAAGCTCGCGCCTTACCTAAAAGGCGAACGCGCACAGATGCTGCGCAACAGGATCACCGGCTCCGTATTGTTTGCGGCAGGCATCGGCCTTGCCCTTACACGGCGCTGAAAAAACAGGGAGAGAAAAATGACGCGCATAAAAGCCATCCGTATCGACAGGAACGGCGGCCCGGAGACCATGTCGCTTAAGGAGGTCGATCTCGGCGCGCCGAAGCCCGGCGAGGTGACGGTGCGGGCGAAGGCGATCGGCGTCAATTTCATCGACACCTATCACCGCTCGGGCCTCTACCCGGTAGGGCTTCCCTCCGGCCTCGGCATGGAAGCGGCGGGCGTGGTCGAAGCGGTCGGCGAGGGCGTGACGCAATTCGCGAAGGGCGACCGCGTCGCCTATGCCTCCGGGCCCGTCGGGGCTTACGCCGAAGCGCATAATGTAGCGGCGGCGAGCGCGGCGAAAATTCCGGACGGCGTCAGCGACGAGGAAGCGGCCTCGATGATGCTGAAGGGTCTGACCGCGCAATTCCTGCTGCGCCAGACCTTCAAGGTCGAGAAGGGCCAGACGATCCTCTGGCATGCGGCAGCGGGCGGCGTCGGCCTCATCGCCTGCCAATGGGCGAAACATCTCGGCGCCACCGTGATCGGCACCACGAGTTCCGACGAAAAGGCGGCGATCGCGCGGGCCAATGGCTGCGATCATGTGATCGACTACACGAAGGAAGATGTCGCCGAGCGGGTGAAGGAAATCACCGGCGGCAAGAAAGTGCCGGTCGTCTATGACGGAGTCGGCAAGGCGACCTTCATCGGCTCGCTCGACAGTCTTGCGCCGCTCGGACTTCTCGTCTCCTTCGGCAATGCATCCGGCCCGGTGACGGATGTGAACCTCGGCATTCTCGCGCAGAAGGGCTCGCTCTATGTGACGCGGCCGACCATGTTTCACTACGCCGCGAAATCGTCGACGGCGTTCCAGGAGATGGCCGACGACCTTTTCGCGGTGGTGAAATCGGGCGCGGTGAAGATCGGCGTCAACCAGCGCTACTCGCTCGCCGAAGCCGCCCGCGCGCATCTCGACCTCGAGGGACGGAAGACGACCGGCGCCAGCGTGCTGATCCCGTGATCAGGGGTTCCTGTCTTTGCGGCGCGGTACGCTTCGCGGCGAAGCGCGGCAGCGGAATTGTCGTCTGTCACTGTTCGATGTGCCGCAAGGCGGCGGGGGGTGCCTTCGGCGCCTTCTTCGTCGCGTTGCGCGATGAAGTGACATGGGAGGGCGCGGAGCATTTGAGCACCTATCGCTCATCGCCCACCCTCGAACGCGCCTTCTGCAGGCAGTGCGGCACGGCAATGACCGGCGCGAACCTCACCGAACCGGACGAAACGATCATCCTTGCGGCGAACGCATTGGCGGATGATGCGCCTCTGCGTGTCATTGCCGTCGAGCACGCCGCCTCAAAAGCGACATGGGCGGGCGATATCGATGAGGCGCCGCATTTCGACGGTCCTTATCCTGGATGGGAAAAACTGAAGCCATGAAAATCCTCCCCCTCGCGCTTCTCTTCGCCCTCGCCTTCGCGGCCGACGCCATGGCGGAACCCTGGAGCGAACGCGAGGTGACGGTGGATGGCGGGCTCGCGCCGCTTCATGGCACGCTGACGCTTCCCGAAGGCGACGGGCCCGTTGACGCGGCGCTGATCCTGCCGGGCTCCGGCCCCACCGACCGCAACGGCAATTTTCCCGAAGGCAACAACAACAGCCTTCGCCTGCTTGCCCGCAGCCTTGGCGACGCCGGCATCGCCTCGCTCCGCATCGACAAGCGCGGCGTCGGCGCGAGCGCGCAGGCCGCACCGAAGGAGGAAGATCTTCGCGCCGAAACCTATGTCGATGACGCGGTGCAATGGCTTGAATTTCTCGACAAGGAACCGCGTATCCGGCGTCTTTATCTGATCGGCCATAGCGAAGGCGCGCTGCTGGCGACGCTCGCCGCGCAGAAAAAACCGGTTGCCGGGCTGGTGCTGATCGCCGCCATCGGACGACCGGCGCCGGATGTCCTCCGCGAACAGGTCGCCACCGGCAATATGGAACCGCAATTGCGGCAGGCCTCCGACACCATTCTCGCCAAGCTCGAACGCGGCGAGACGCATGAAGAAGTGCCGGGCCAGCTCGACGCGCTGTACCGGCCAAGCGTGCAGCCCTATCTGATCTCCTGGTTCAAATACGATCCCGCCGCCGAACTCGCGAAACTGTCGATGCCGGTGCTCCTGATCCGCGGCACGCATGATCTGCAGGTGCGCCAGGCCGATGCCGACGCGCTTGCCGCCGCAAGGCCGGATGCGACGCTCCTCGCCATCGAGGAGATGAACCATGTGCTGAAGATCGCGCCGGCCGACCGCGCGGAGAATATCCGCTTCTATTCCGATCCCGGCGCGCCGCTCGCGCCCGGCCTTGCCGATGCCATAACGGATTTCATCTCGAAGATGACGGCGCCCTAGAGACCGAGCCTGGCCGCATAAGCCGGAATGCGATGCCCGGTATCGAAGAAAAGCGCGCGTCGCCGGCTTCCATATCAGACGCCGAGGCCGAGCGAGGCGGGAGGAACGCCCGATCCCGTATCGATGAAGACGGCGCGGCGCAGTGTCAGGATGCGGTCGAGCACGACATCGACGGCCCACTCGCTGACCAGCTCGCAGGGGATGACCGTACCGATGACGCGCGCCTTGCCATCCGCGTCGGGCGCGATCGGCAGCGTCATGAATTCGCACGGATAGGACATGCCGCGCCTGTCATAGACATCGCGGATCATCAGCAAGCCGCAGGGCTGCGCATGAAGCGCCTGCAGCCGTGCGCGGTCGGTGGCGACCTGCGCGTGTTCGGGTCCGAATATATTATGGCCGGTGAGGTCGAAGCCGCTGCCCTCGACAAGGGCGCTGCCATAGATGCGGAAGACGAGACGCTTCTCGTCCTCCCAGCTCAGATAGCGGATATAGGGAAGAAGCTCGACCAGCGCGCGCAGATCGACATCGGCGACGGAGGGCATCGGCTTGTCGCCGCGCGCCTCGAGCCACCAAGCATAGATTTCACGGCCTGCATTGGAAAGGGCAATGCCGCCGATTTCGGCGGGAACGTGATCGCTCGGATTTTTGAGCCGGGCCTTGACCCGCCCGGCGGCATCGCCCTGCAAAAGCGGCTTCACCCAGGCCGACCGGCCCTCCGCGATCTCGCTTGCGCGCTCGTCCATGCCCCACCCCACTGAACACTCTGCCCCGCATCCCGCAAGCGGCACGGAGCCGATGCACGGAATGCGGGTAGAGAGTAGCAGATTTCAGGCGGCTTGTTTTCAGGTATTCATCGAGTCGAAGAATTCGCCGTTGCTCTTCGTCTGCTTGAGCTTGTCGAGAAGGAATTCGACCGCGTCGACGGTGCCCATCGGGTTGAGGATGCGGCGGAGCACATACATTTTCGAGAGCGTGCCCTTGTCGACCAGCAGCTCTTCCTTGCGGGTGCCGGATTTGAGGATGTCCATCGCCGGGAAGACGCGCTTGTCGGCGATCTTGCGGTCGAGGACGATTTCCGAGTTACCGGTGCCCTTGAATTCTTCGAAGATGACTTCGTCCATGCGGCTGCCGGTATCGATGAGCGCGGTCGCGATGATGGTGAGCGAGCCGCCTTCCTCGATATTGCGCGCGGCGCCGAAGAAACGCTTGGGGCGCTGCAGCGCGTTCGCGTCGACACCGCCGGTCAGCACCTTGCCGGAGGACGGGACGACCGTGTTGTAGGCGCGGCCGAGACGCGTGATCGAGTCGAGCAGGATAACGACGTCGCGTCCGTGTTCGACGAGGCGCTTTGCCTTCTCGATCACCATTTCGGCGACCTGGACGTGGCGCGTCGCCGGCTCGTCGAAGGTGGACGAGATGACCTCGCCCTTCACCGAACGCTGCATGTCGGTCACTTCTTCCGGCCGCTCGTCGATCAGCAGCACGATCAGATAGCATTCCGGGTGGTTGGTCGTGATCGAATGCGCGATGTTCTGGAGGAGAACGGTCTTGCCCGTGCGCGGCGGCGCGACGATCAGCCCGCGCTGGCCCTTGCCGAGCGGCGCGACGATGTCGATGAGCCGCGAGGAGCGGTCCTTCAGCGTCGGATCGGCGACTTCCATCTCGAGCTTCTCGTCGGGATAGAGCGGCGTCAGATTGTCGAAATGGACCTTGTGGCGGGCCTTGTCGGGGCTCTCGAAATTGACCGTCGAGACCTTGAGGAGCGCGAAATACCGCTCGCCATCCTTCGGGCTCCTGATCTCGCCTTCGACCGTGTCGCCGGTACGGAGCGAGAAGCGGCGGATCTGCGAGGGCGAGACGTAAATATCGTCGGGACCCGGCAGGTAGTTGGCTTCGGGAGAGCGCAGGAAGCCGAAGCCGTCCGGCAGCACCTCGACCACGCCTTCGCCGATGATGTCGATATTCTGTTCCGCATACTGCTTCAGGATCGCGAACATCATGTCCTGCGTCCTGAGCGTCGAGGCGTTCTCGACCTCGAGTTCCTCGGCAATCGCCAGAAGTTCGGTCGGCGATTTTGCCTTGAGGTCCTGCAGCTTGATCTGCGTCGTCATTGCCTGTCTTGGTCTTTCTTTGGGGGTTTCCGCCCGGGGCGCTTCTGGAAATGATGCGGCGCTGTCTCTGAGGGGAGGAAATCTTTGGGAGGGATAGGGGTAGAAGGCCGATATGTGAAATCTGTTGGGAAAGCGGGCCTAACGCTTCTTTCCTGCCATCGCACGATCCGGGCTCGGCCCTTCTGCGGGCAATTGCCTTGTGCGCGGTCTTGTCTTGCCGCTGTCACGCCTTGAAAGGCGCTCTCTACGGCCGGGAAAGAACAAGGAAGGCCGCCGGAAGAAACCCGGCTTCAAAACCGATATAAAGCGGTCCGGTTCCAATTTCAACGGAAATTGGCGTTGGCCCCTCAGAACGGTTTCGCGACCGCCAGCAGCACGATGAAGATGACGAGGAGCGGCGGGCCCTCATTGACGATCCGGTAGAAGCGGGCATCCCGCTGGTTCCCGTCGCGCTCGAACTCTTTCCGCCAGCGCGAAAAAAAGCCGTGAAGCGCCGACATGACGAGGATCAGCGCCAGTTTCACATGCATCCAGCCATCGGAGAGAAGGCCCGGATTGAGCACCAGCATCAGGATGCCGAAGAGGAAAGTGGCGATCATGGCCGGGTTGACGATGCCCCGCAGAAGCCGCCTTTCCATGATCTTGAAGGTCTCGGACTTGTCCGAACCCGGCGCCGCCTCGGCGTGATAGACGAAAAGCCGGGGCAGATAGGCCATGCCGGCCATCCAGAAGATCACCGAAATGATGTGAAGCGCCTTGATCCAGACATAGTAGCCGGCCAGAAAATCGAGCATTGCGGGTCCCCTGCTTCCTTAACCAGCCATCTTCAGGCCCGCCCGGGCGGTGCAGACATGGCCGGCGGCCTCTTCCGGGCAGAGGATGGTATCGCTCGCCTGCGCCGCGCGGACAAGCCCGGCCAGCGCCTCGATGAAATGCGGCTCGGTGCCGAGCGCCGGCACCCGGAAATAGCGCGGTACGCCGCTCTCTTTGGCGAGGTGTCCATATTCCTTGTCGAGCTCGACCAGCGTTTCGGAATGTTCCGAGACGAAGGCGATGGGAACGACGATGAGCGATTTGCCCTCGCTGCCCGCCCGGATGATTTCCTTGTCGGTGGCCGGGCCGATCCATTCGAGGGGCCCCACCCGGCTTTGGTAGCAGGTGACCCAGTCGAGACCTTCAATGCCGAGCGCCGCGGCCAGGGCGGCGCAGCTCTGCTCGACCTGGGCTTGATAGGGATCGCCCGCCTCGATCACCTTTTTCGGCAGGCCGTGAGCGGAGAAGAGGATGCGGATGCCGTCCGTCCCGCCTGCCTTGGCAATCACGTCGCGAAGCAGCGCCACATGCGCGGCGATGAAGCCGGGCGCGAGCGGATAGCAGCAGACGGTCTTCACCGGCGCTGAAAGCCCCGCCTTCGCCGCCGCCCGCTCCCAGTCCCTGAAGGAGGATTCGGTCGTCGTGGTCGAGTATTGCGGGTAGAGCGGCAGGAGGATGATCTCATCGGCGCCCCATGCCTTGATGGCGGCGGCCGCTTCATCCGCAAAGGGATGCCAGTAGCGCATGGCGATGAAACTGCGGAACTCGGATTCGCCACCGGCCAAGGCGGCCTCGAGCGCCTGCCCCTGATCGCGTGTCAGCGGAACGATCGGCGAACCGCCGCCAAGCGCCGCATAGATTTCCTTCGCCACCGGCGCACGGCGCTTCGAGACAAGCTTCGCGATCAGCCAGCGAAAAGGCTGCGGCACACGAATGATGGCGGGATCGATGAAGAGATTAAAGAGAAAGGGCTCGACCGCCTCTGGCTTGTCCGGTCCGCCGAGATTGAAGAGCACGACCGCGACCTTCCGGGTCATGCGCGCCATTCCTTCACCAGCGTCACCAGTTCCGCCACATGTTCGGGCGGCGTTTGCGGCACGATGCCATGGCCGAGATTGAAGATGAAGGGACCCTGGCCGAGCGTTTCGAGGATGTGGAGCGCCTGGCGGCGCATCTCCGCCCCGCCCGCAACCAGCAGCAGCGGATCGAGATTGCCCTGCACGCAGCCAAGCGGCTGCAGATGTTCCCGGGCCCAAAGAGCCGAAACGCCGGTATCGAGGCTGAGACCGTTGACGCCCGTCTCGCGGAAATAGCGCGCGGCCATGCCGCCTGCCCCGCGCGGAAAGGCGATGACCGGAATATCGGGAAACCGCTCCTTCAGAGTCTCCCGGATCCGCTTCATCGGCTGGAGCGCGAAACGCTCGAAGGAAAGTTCCGGCAGGCTGCCCGCCCAGGTATCGAAGACCTGCAGCACCTCGGCGCCCGCTTCCACCTGCGCCGAGAGATGCTCGACGGTCGCATCCGTCAGAAGATCGATCAGTTTCTGAAACTCGTCGGGGGCGCGGTAGGCCCATGCCTTGGCGGCGCCTTGATCCGGCGAGCCGCGCCCGCCGACGACATAGGTCGCGACCGTCCATGGCGCGCCGGCAAAACCGATCAGCGTTGTTTCCGGGGGAAGACTCCGCCTGAGCCGCTTCACCACCTCATAGACGGGCTGGAGATGCTCCCTCACGGCTTCGACAGGCTTCAGCGCCGCGAGCCCCGCCACATTCGTGATCGCCTCCAGCACCGGCCCCTCGCCTTCCTTGAAGGCAACCTTCTGGCCGAGCGCATCCGGCACCACGAGAATATCCGAAAACAGGATCGACGCATCGAAGCCGTAACGCCTGATCGGCTGCAGCGTCACTTCCTCCGCGAAGTCCGGCGTATAGCAGAGATCGAGAAAGCTGCCGGCCTCGGCGCGCACCTTCCGGTACTCCGGCAGATAGCGTCCCGCCTGGCGCATCAGCCAGATCGGTACACCCTCCGTCGCCTCGCCCTTCAATGCCCTGAGGAGCTTCTTCCCGGCTGCCTCTTTTCCGGGAGCCATTTTATCGCTCAACCGTTCAATCTCCCGACCGTCTTTCCTGTCCTTCTATCTCAATAGAAGAATCTTATCTGTAGTGGATAGTGAAGGATGGCTGTGAAAGGCGGGGATCAAACCGCGCCGCCATCTTGTCCACAATTCAGTGCCGCCCGCCCGCATCGCCGCCGGCACCCGCTTTCTATGCCACAGCCTGTTGATGATTTCAGCCTGTCAGACTGACGCGGTGTCTACGCAGGCACTTGGCATGTGGATTGTCGGTTCCGTCGAAAATGTTAACTGCGGGGACAACTGCCCATGGCCACGCCGACCCGCCGGTCATACCCGCTTTCCGCAAGCATATCGCGGCTTTTCTCCACCGGGGCACTGAACGGGGGAGCGAAAACGAAGCACGGGTATGACCGGGTAGGGCTTGGCGCAAAACCGCCGCTTACGCCCGTTAATCACAGCTTTCCACAAGCAAAGGCACATCATGCGAAGATGCTGTTATGCCCTGCGGTTTCACGGCGAAAAAGAATTGGCGTGCTCACGGCAGCCCCGATACCTTTGCGGCGCGGCGCAAGGACCGCCCGCGAAACGACAGGCCTCATGAACACCAAGCGCGTCTTTCATCTTCATCTCGTATCGGATGCGACCGGCGAAACGCTGAACATGGTCGCGCGCGCGGCCTGCGCGCAATATGAGGATGCGCGGCCGATCGAGCATGTCTATGCGCTGGTGCGCGGACCGAAGCAGCTTGAGCGCGTGCTGGGGGAAATCGAAAATGCGCCTGGCATCGTGATGTTCACGATGGTGAATGACGAGCTGCGCTCACGGCTGGAAAAACGCTGCGCCGAATTGCAGACGCCCTGCATTTCCGTGCTCGACCCGGCCATGCTGGCGCTCGGCAAATATCTCGGCAAGGAATCCTCCCACAAGCCGGGCTCGCAGCACATCATGGATGCGGAATATTTCGACCGCATCGCCGCGCTCAACTACACGATGGCGCATGATGACGGACAATCGGGCGGCGATCTCGACGATGCCGACATCATTCTGCTCGGCGTCAGCCGCACCTCGAAGACGCCGACCTGCATCTATCTCGCGAACCGGGGCATCAAGGCGGCGAACATCCCGATCGTGCCGAACGCGCCGCTGCCGCCCGATCTTGAAACGGCGCAGAAGCCGCTGATTGTCGGCCTGACGACAAGCCCCGATCGCCTGGTGCAAATCCGCAAGAACCGCCTTCTTTCGCTGCACGAGAATACCGACACCGATTATGTCGCGCCCGACGTCGTCGCCGATGAAATAGCCTTCGCGCGCAAGCTCTTCGCGCGGAACGGCTGGCCGGTGATCGACGTCACCCGCCGCTCCATCGAGGAGACGGCGGCGGCGGTCCTCAACCTCTATAATGAGCGCCAGCGCGCGGTCTGAAAGCGATATGTCACGTCCTCCCTTCATTCTCGCCTCCGCCAGCGCCGTCCGCGCCGAACTTCTCTCTGGCGCCGGTATTTCATTCGAGGCGAAGGATTCGCGCGTCGATGAAGATGCGCTGAAGGAAAGATTCGCCGGCAGCAATTCCGATGACGATACGGACGCCCTGGCACTCGAACTCGCCAGCGCGAAGGCGCTCGCGGTTGCCGCAGCGAATGGCGATGCGCTGGTGCTCGGCGCCGATCAGATCCTCTCCTGCAACGGCAGGAGATATGACAAGCCGAAATCCATGGCGGAAGCGCGCGCCAATCTAAGCGCCTTTCGCGGTCATCCGCATATTCTCCATAGCGGCCTTGCCCTCGCGGCAAAGGGAGAAGTGGTCTGGCGTCACAATGCGCGCGCCACACTGACCATGCGCGATTTCTCCGACGCTTTTCTCGACGCCTATCTCGCGGAGGCCGGCGAGAAGGTGATGAAGAGTGTGGGCTGCTACCAGCTCGAAGGGCCGGGCGTGCAGCTCTTCGAGAAGATCGACGGCGACTATTTCACCATTCTGGGATTGCCGCTGCTGCCGCTGCTCGATGAGCTGCGCAAACGCGGGCTGGTGACGGCATGAAAAAGGTCTGCGTCATCGGCTGGCCTGTCGAGCATTCGCGCTCGCCGCTGATCCATAATTACTGGATCGGGCTCCACGGTATCGAGGGCGCGGTCTATGAACGGCTCGCGGTGCCGCCGGATGCAGCGGCGGAGACGATCCGCAATCTTGGCGGCCTCGGTTTCATCGGCGCCAATGTGACCGTGCCGCACAAGGAGACGGCCTTTGCCGCGCTTGCCCGGCATGATGCCATCGCCAAGCGGCTGAAGGCGGTCAACACAATCGTCACGACGCCGGCGGGGCTTGAGGGACGCAACACCGATGGCTATGGCTTCATCGCCAATCTGAAAGACCGCGCGCCCGGCTGGGACGCGAAGGCGGGACCGGCCGTTCTTCTCGGCGCGGGCGGCGCCGCGCGCGCGATTGCTGCCGCGCTCGAGGATGAAGGCGCGCCGGAAATCAGGATTATCAACCGCACGCCATCCCGCGCCGAGGCGTTGGCCCGCGATCTCGGACTTCGGAACGCGCTTGTCTTCGCGGATGGTGAGGCGAAGACGGCGCTCGACGGCGCCGCGCTTCTGGTCAACACGACGACGCTCGGCATGAAGGGCGAAAGCGATGTCGATCTCGATATCTCGCCGCTTCCCGCCCCGGCCCTCGTCACCGACATTGTCTATACGCCGCTCGAAACCCGATTGCTGCGCCGCGCCCGCGAGGCAGGCTACAAGACCGTCGACGGGCTCGGCATGTTGCTGCATCAGGCGGTGCCGGGCTTCGAGGCCTGGTTCGGTGTGCGGCCGCAGGTGACGCCGGAACTCCGCGCGCTGGTGCTCGCCGACATGGGAATGAAATAAGGGAACCCGCGATGCTTCTTATCGGTCTTACCGGCTCGATCGGCATGGGAAAATCCGAAACCGCGAAAATGTTCCGCGAGCTCGGCGTTCCCGTCTATGACGCGGATGCCGCCGTCCACAAGCTCTACGAAAAGGGCGGCAAGGCGGTGGAACCGCTGCGCGCCGCCTTTCCTTCCGCCATTGTCGATGGTGCCGTCGATCGCAAGCTGTTGTCGCGCGCGGTGCTCGGACTTCCCGACGAGATGAAGAAGCTCGAAGCGATCGTCCATCCGTTGGTCGGCGAAGCGCAGATGGAATTCCTGCGCGAGAACATGGCGGCGGGAAAAGCGATGGCGGTGCTCGATATTCCACTCCTCTATGAAACGGGCGGCGAAACGCGCGTCGATGTTGTGGTTGTGGTGTCGGCACCTTACGATATTCAGAAGACGCGGGTGCTGGCGCGGCCCGACATGGATGAAGCGAAATTCGCCGCCATCCATGCCAAACAGGTTCCCGACGCAGAAAAGCGCAAGCGCGCCGATTTCATCGTCGAAAGCGACAAGGGCCTCGATCATGCCCGCGCGCAGGTGGCCGCCATCGTCGATGCGCTGAAGAACCGCGAAGGCAAGGTGCTGGCGGCGCGCCTGGCAAAAAGCTGAGAGGAAAAACCGGACCGATGGAACAGAGACTGAGCCTCATTACTCTCGGCGTCGCCGATCTCGCGCGGGCGCAGGGGTTTTACGAGACGCTCGGCTGGCGCGCGCTGCCGCAAAGCAACGCCTCCGTTGTCTTTTTCCAGTGCGGCGGCATTGTCTTCGCCCTTTTCGGACGGGCGGACCTTGCCGGGGACGCGAACCTCGCGCCCCATGGCGAGGGCTTTTCCGGCATCGCGCTGGCGCATAATGTCAGAGAGAAAGAACAAGTCGACGCTGTGCTCGCCGAGGCGGAAGCAGCAGGCGGCAAGATCATGAAGCGCGGCCAGGACGCTTTCTGGGGCGGCTATACGGGTTACTTCTCCGACCTCGATGGCCATGTCTGGGAAGTGGCGTGGAATCCGAAGGGCATCATCGGCGCGGACGGTTCGTTCCGTTTCCAGGTGGAGTGAGGGGCGGCGAAGGCATATGCGCGAAATCGTGCTCGATACGGAAACGACCGGCATCAGTCCGAATGACGGCCACAGGCTGGTCGAAATCGGCTGCCTCGAACTTTTCAATCACGTGGTGACGGGAAAATATTTCCACGCCTATATCGATCCCGAACGCGACATGCCGGAAGGCGCGTTCCGCATTCACGGATTGTCGTCGGACTTCCTGCGCGGCAAACCGAAATTCGCGGAAGTGGCGGATGACTTCCTCGCCTTTATCGGCGAGGACCCGCTGGTCATCCACAATGCCGCCTTCGACATGGGCTTCATCAATGCGGAGCTGAAGCGGATCGGCCGTCCCGCCCTGCCCGTCTCACGCGCGACCGACACGCTCGACATCGCGCGGCGCAAATTTCCCGGCGCTCAGAACAGCCTCGACGCGCTCTGCCGCCGCTTCGGCGTCGACAATTCGGGCCGCACCAAGCATGGCGCGCTGCTCGACAGCGAGCTGCTGGCGGAAGTCTATCTGGAATTGATGGGCGGCCGTCAGCCGGGCCTCGTGTTGCAGGCCGATTATGCAGGCATGAAGGGCGAGCGGGTGACACGCGCGCCGCGCGACATCGCCCTGCCACCGCGCCTCACCGAGGCGGAAAAGGCGGCGCATGACGCCTTCGTCGCGACACTGGGCGGCGAACCGCTCTGGACGGCGGCGAAGGCGGACTAACAAGTCAGTTCGGTTTGGCCGCTGCTGCCGCATCGGGCGCCTGCTGGTGGCGCTGATTGTAGAGCCCGACGAAATCGATCGGATCGATCATCAGCGGCGGGAAACCGCCATCCCGCGTCGTATCGGCGAGAATGCGCCGGGCGAACGGGAAAATCTGGCGCGGGCATTCGATGACAAGCACCGCCTCGAGATCCTGCTCCGGCACATTGACGACGCGAAAGAGCCCCGCATAGTCGAGCTCGACAAGGAACATCGCCTTGTCTTTCACCGTCGCCTCGGCGCCGATCTTGAGCGCGACCTCGAAATCGGTGGCGCTCATGCGCTTCACGCCGACATCGACGCGGACATTGATGCTTGGCTGTTCGTCGGCGGGCCCGAGAGATTGCGGCGCGTTGGGGTTCTCGAAGGAGAGGTCTTTCACATATTGGGTAAGGACACGAAGCTGCGGCGCCTCGCCGTTCTGCGCGCCGCCATTGCCGCTCTCGCCATTATTCGTGCCCTGATCCGACATTCCCGCCTCGCCGCCTTCTGATTGACCGAAGGCTGCTGGCTATCATGGAACGCGGGCATGAACAAGAAAGAGCAGATCCGCAGGCGCTTCTAGTGCCGCCATGGTGAATCGGACGGACGGGAAGGCCTGTCACTCTCCTCGCCGATCTCTTCCGCTTCGCCTTCGATGACCGGCCCGCCGCCCTGTGGCGGTTTTGGCCCGGACCCGCCGGACATGCCGCCGGCCCGGAACTGGAAGCTGACGCCTTGGGAGAGGCGTGCTGCGGCATAGCGGCCGGCCGCGCGCCGGAAGGGCGGTATCAGCAGGACGACGCCGACACAATCGGTGAAAAGCCCGGGCGTCACCATGAGCAGCGCCGCAATGAAAAGAAAGACGCCATCCAGCATCTCGGCCACCGGCGGCTCGCCCCGCCGCATCGCGGCTTCTGCCCGCCGCCAGGTCTGAAGCCCCTGCACGCGCAGGAGCGAGGCGCCGAGAAGCGCCGTTCCAAGCACGATGGCAATGGTGGCCGGGACGCCGATAAGACCGCCCACCTGGATGAAAATCGCAATTTCGATGACCGGAATGGCGACGAATATGATGAAGAGGAGAATACCCACGGGTTCCCTTGCAGGACGAAAAAAGCGGCATGACGCCGCGGCAGACCTCTTGCCGCTATTAAAGCCACGGAGACAGCACATAAAATAGGCCGCGCGGCGGCAAAGGCGAGCGCCGGGTCTGGTAGCAAAACGCCGCCCGATGCCCTAGGTTATTGCCGAGAGCATAAACGACAGTAGCGGCAAGCACGCCGCCCGTCACCCCGGATGCCGATATGGTGCCGGGTTTGCCGCTGTTCAGGCGGCCGGGCGTCCGGTTTGAAGGGTTCCTCGAGCGTATGGACGACGGTTTGAATCTTCTGAACATCATTCTGCTCGCGATCGCGGTCGGCGTGTTTCTGAAACTCAGAAGCGTGCTCGGCCGGCGGACGGGGCATGAGCGGCCTCCTTACGATCCCTATTCAGAGAATCCGGCGCCCGGAAACGACAAGGTGGTGACCTTGCCAAAGCGCGGCCGTACCGACGCACCCGCGAGCGGCGCGCGCGACCGCGTGATCGACGCGGCGGGCGATCCCTTCGCCAATGCGGGCGCACGCTTCCGTTGGCGCGGCGTCACCGAGGAAGGATCGCCGCTTGCCGGCGCGCTCGACGCGATTGCCGATGCCGACCGCACCTTCGACACGGAGTCATTCCTTTCCGGAGCGCGGATGGCCTATGAGATGATCGTGACGGCCTTTGCCGCGGGCGACCGGGCGACGTTGAAGCCGTTGCTCAGCGACGATGTCTATGCAAGTTTCGAAGGCGCGATCTCGGCACGCGAGAAGGCCGGGCTGCAGATCGACCAGAGCTTCATCGGCATCGACAAGGCGGCGATCACGGGCGGCTCACTCGACGGTACGCGCGCGCGCCTCACCGTTTCCTTCCGCAGCGAATTGACATCCAGCACCAAGAACAGCGACGGCGTGGTGGTCGAGGGCGATCCCGTCACCGTGCGCGAGATCACCGATGTCTGGACCTTCGAGCGCGACCTGCGAAACCGCGATCCGAACTGGAAGCTGGTCGCGACCGGCGCAGCGGCCTGACGGGCGGTGGCAATGCGGCGTGGCGCCTCTGCCCTCGCTCTTCTTGGCGGGCTTGTTCTTTTTTTCTGCGTATCGGGAACGCCTGACATGAGCGCGCAGGCGAACCCCGTTTCGTCGCCCACGCGAATTTCCTTCTCGCAGCTCGATGGCTGGGGAAAGGACGATCAATCGGCGGCGCTCGATGCCTTTCGCCGATCCTGCGCACGCATCCTGAAACTTTCGCCTTCCGCACCGCTCGACGTGAAGGGCGGCGACCCGCTTTATGGCAAGGCGGGTGACTGGCAGCCGGCATGCCGCGCGGCGACAGGCTCCGTCGGCCCGGGCGCCGGCAATGCGCGCGGCTTCTTCCAGCACTGGTTCGTGCCGGTGAAATTTCCCTCCGAACGCGGCCTTTTCACCGGCTACTACGAACCGGAAATGCGCGGCTCGCTGACGCGAGGCGGGGTCTACCAGACGCCCGTGCTGGCGCCGCCGCCAGGCTTCTCGATGGTCGCCGGAGGCGGCAATTTTCCGACCCGCGCCGAGATCGAGGACGGCGCTCTCGATACCGACAAGCTGGCGCTGCTCTGGCTCGAAAGTCCCATCGACGCTTTCTTCCTGCATGTGCAGGGCTCGGGCCGCGTGCGCCTGCCGAATGACGAGATCGTGCGGCTCAGCTTCGCGGCGAAGACAGGACATGACTACACATCGATCGGAAAGCTGCTCGTCGAACGGGGCGAGATGAAGCTGGAACAAGTGTCGATGCAGACGATCCGCGCCTGGATGGAGAAGCATCCCGCCGAAGGCCGCGCCCTGATGCGGCAGAACAAATCCTATATATTCTTCCGTATACTGCGCGATGTGGACGAGACGCTGGGGCCGCCCGGCGCCGAGCAGGTGAACCTGACGCCGGGACGGAGCCTTGCCGTCGACCGCTCGCATCATCCGCTCGGCACGCTGCTCTGGCTCACGACGACGCATCCGACGGTGGACGGCCAAGGTCTCGTGCCGATGGCCCGCCTCATGGTCGCGCAGGATACCGGCTCCGCGATCAAGGGCCGCCAGCGCGGCGACATCTTTTTCGGTTCCGGACGGGACCCGGGCGAGATCGCCGGCCGCATGAAGGCGGAAGGCGAATTCATCGCGCTGGTGCCCAAAGAGATTGCGCCTTAAGAAGAAGACGGATGAAACGGCGGTGAGCGCGATGGCCGACGAGACCGACAAGAAGGCGCCGCGCCGCAAATCCCGTAGCCGCAGTCTGAGCGATGAGGAGCGGAAGCTCTGGCGTGCGGTCGTGAAGGATGCAAAGCCGCTTGCCCGGAAGCGGAGCATCCATGCCGCCGAAGCGGCGCTGCCGGCGGAAATGCTCTCAAGCGCCGCCACCCCGCCCGCGCCGCAGCCAAAGCGCATGCCGGCATCCGTCGTGCCCCCTCCCTCGCCTGCCCCGCGCCGCGCCCCCGAACCGCCGCCGCTGACCGGCCTTGAGCGGCGGACCAGCCAGCGCCTCGCGCGCGGCCAGATGGAAGTCGAAGCGACACTCGACCTGCATGGCCACAGCCAGGCGGAAGCACATGGCGCGCTGCTCGGCTTTCTTTCGCGGGTGAGAGCGCGCGGGCTGCGTTGCGTTCTCGTCATCACCGGCAAGGGCGCCTCGCCCTATGCCCGCCACACGCTTCACGGCGCGGAATTCTACGAAGTGCCGGAGCGGCAGGGTGTGCTCAGAAGCGCGGTGCCGCGCTGGCTGAACGAGGCCGATTTCCGGGCCCATGTATCGGGCTTTCAGCCCGCGCACCCGAAACATGGCGGCGGCGGCGCTTTCTATATCTGGCTGCGCAAGAAAAGATGACACCCTTCGGCCGCCGCATCAGGGAGCTGCGCCGGGACCGCGGCGTCACCATGAAGGACATGGCGGCGGCGCTGCGCGTGACACCCGCCTATCTCTCGGCGCTGGAGCATGGCAAGCGCGGGCGGCCGAGCTGGCGGCTGGTGCAGGCGATCATCGGCTATTTCAACGTGATCTGGGACGAAGCGGAAGAACTGGAGCGGCTCGCCCGCATTTCCCATCCCCGCATCGTCATCGACACAGCAGGGCTTGCCCCGCAGGCAACGGAGCTTGCGAACCGGCTGGCCGAGGAGATCGCCCATATGGCACCGGCGGAAATCGCCAGCCTTCTTGCGCTTTTGGAGGCGCGGGAACGCCGCGACAAGGGCCGGACGAAAAAATGATTCGCTGCCGGTGAAGCCACCTTCCAATGGGGACTCGCGTCCGGCGAAGGGCGGTTTTGAGGGATTCGCCACGGGAGAGGGCCAGCACCTGCCGAGGATTCGCCTGCGGATTCTTTTCACTCGCCATGGACGCGGGGACCGCCAGCGGCTTCAATGAAGCCCTCTTTCCTTGCCGTCACGGCACAGAAGCAATCATGAGCGACAGCAAGAAGACCAAAGAGAAGAGCGATGCGAATTTCGCGCGCCGGGTGGACTGGAACCTGTTTCAGCTCTTCCACGAGATCGTGCGTGCGGGCGGCATCGGCGTGGCGGCGCGGCGGCTCAACCGGCAGCAGCCAAGCGTCAGCGCCGGGTTGAAGCGGCTGGAGGATCATCTCGGCACGGCGCTTCTGCGGCGCACCGCGCAGGGCGTCGAGTTGCTGCCGGCGGGGCGCGCGCTGTTCGACCTTTGCGAAACCATGATGGGCGCGGTCCGCGCCGCGCCCCATGAGGTGGAAACGGCGGCGGGACTGGTCGAGGGTGCAATCAACATCCGCATGATGTCGTCGGTCGTCTCGCCGGAATTCGACGCGGCACTGGCCGCGCTCCACCGCCATCATCCCGGTGTCGGCATTCATATAGATGTGGCGCCCTGGCGCGAGGTAATCGCGGCGCTGAAATCGGGCGAGGCGGAAGTCGGCATCGCCGTCGATAGCGCGCCCGATCCCGCGCTTCGCTACCAGCCGCTCATCAAGGAAGTGCAGCAGCTCTATTGCCACAAGACGCATGCGCTTTACGGCATGAGCGTGCCGCAGCCTTCCGATCTCGCCGACCAGGCCTTTGTCATGACGGGCGAGGACGAGCCGGAAGACCTGGCGAGTTTCCGCCGCCGCTATGGGCTTGGCCGGCGGACCGGCGGCTTCGCCGAGAACCTGCATGAGGCAAAGCGGCTGATCGAGCTGGGCGTCGGGATCGGCTTCCTGCCGACTTGCGTGGCGGAAACGCTGGACAATCAGGGCGCGCTCTGGCCACTGCTGCCTGAAGACGTATTGCCGACCTATCAGGTCTATCTCGTCACCCGCGACGAGCCTGCCCGCAACACGCCCACCGAGCTGTTCCTCGCGGAAATTACGAGCAGGCTAAGGGAGCGGCCAGCGGAGTCATAGATTACATCTATGAGTGTCATCTGAATTTCCTCTCTAGATGAATGACCTGCCGCAGCGCAGCATGAGGCATTCATAGACGGATTGCCCCATGTCGATCGCTGAACCGCTCTCGAAGACCCCTCTCCCCGAACCCTCCCTCGACACTTTGCCGGGCCTGTGGAGCCGCTCGCTGATCGCCTGGCCGGATGGCCGCCGCGATACGACGACCTGGGTGAACTGGTTTCAGGGACCGGGGCTTTATCTCGACCTTCGCCAGCCGGAAGGCCGGCCGGATTTCTCGAACACCGCCTCCCTCGCAGAGCTCACGCCGGAGGGCATGGACTGGCTGGCGCGGCAGGAAGGCTTCGCGGGCGAACTCGTTCACGAGGATGGCTGGTTCGAATGGCGCCGCGATATCGATTTCCAGCCGCAGGCCGTCTATTCGGATATGGGAAAGCTCTGGATCGAGGGCGAGACCATGATCGAGGAAGGGAAGGACATTCCCTATATCGAGCATTGGCACCGCGAGCCGATCGGCACGACACCCTGCTGGGGTGCGAAACTGCGTGACCGCGACACCGGCCAGAAGGGCGCCATCGTCCGGATGGGCAGTCTTTTCATGTTCGCCCGCGAGCGGCTCTACGACGTGCCGGGCGGGATGTCGCTTCTCGATTGTCTGGCGGGGGCGGAGGACATCGCGGCGGCGCAAAGCTTTCTCGATTGCGAAATTTCGCAAGGTGCGGTGACGAGCGCCGGCTGGATCCTGCAACGCTCGAGCCTGCCCTTCCGTGAGGGAAAACCGCTCTCTCCGATTCTCGGAGGCCAGACACTGCAAACCGCCGATACCGACCGCGATGGAAAACCGGCAGCCCGCTTCTGGGAAATCACCGATCTGCGCGGTACGCCCGCGCTCGACTTTTTGCCGAACGGAGTTCAGTCATGAGTGAGATCGAGACCAAGGGCACCGCCTTTACGCATATTCCCGTCATCGATATTGCGCCGCTCTTTTCAGATGACGAGGCGGCGAAGCGGAAAGTCGCCGCCGAAATGGCCGAGGCCGCGAGCAATGTCGGCTTTCTCTATGTGAAGGGACACGGCATTCCGGCAGAGATGATCGCGACGCTCGAAGCGCGTGCGGCCGAGTTCTTCGCGCTGCCGCTCGACCGGAAGATGGAACGCTATATCGGCAAGTCGCGCGCCCATCGCGGTTATGTGCCGACCGGCGAGGAAGGTTTCTACGACGGCGCCGATCCGAAAAAGACCGACAAGAAGGAAGCCTTCGACCTTTCCGTCGAACTCCCGGAAGACGATCCCGATCACGTCATCGGCTACCGGATGCTGGGGCCGAACCAGTGGCCGGCCGAACTGCCGCAGATGAGCCGCGACGTCTATGCCTATTACGAAGCGGCGATGGCGCTTGGCCACACCATCTTCAGGGGCTTCGCGCTGGCACTCGGGCTTGACGAAAACTATTTTGAAGCCCTGCTGACGAAGCCGCCGTCGCAATTGCGTCTCGTGCATTATCCGGCCGATCCCGCCCGCGTCGCCGATTGGGGTATCAGCGCCCACACCGACTACGAATGCTTCACGATCCTTCATGTGACGGCGCCGGGCCTTGAAGTCATGAACGCCGAAGGACGCTGGATCGACGCGCCGCCCGTGAAAGACGCCTTCGTCATCAATATCGGCGACATGCTGGAAGCCTTGACCAATGGCCGTTTCATCGCGACACCGCACCGCGTCCGCAACGTGCCGGATGAACGCTATTCCTTTCCGCTCTTCTGCGCGCTCGACTACGACACGGTGATCGAGCCACTGCCGCAATTCACCGACGGCGATGCACGCTATCCAAGCTATGTCGCGGGCGGCCACCTCGTCACGCAGACCATGCGGACATTTTCCTACCTGAAGAAGCTCGTCGCTTCGGGCGCGCTTGCGCTTCCCGAAAGCGAAAACCATGCGACGGCCTTTGGCCGCAAGGAACGCGAACCGGCGTGAAGACCGGAGGCGCGTCAGAGGGGACGACCGGAAGAAAAGGTTCAATCGCGACAGGCAGTGAAAGGAAATCTCATGCTGCACCTATCGATCTTCCGGAAAACGGTCATGGCGGTTCTCGCCATGCTTGTTCTTTCTCTCTCTCTCACGGGACAAGCCGCGGCGCAGGAGAAAAAATCCTTCAAGTTGGCCTGGTCTCTCTACACCGGCTACATGCCATGGGCCTATGCCGAGCATGCCGGCATCGTCGACAAATGGGCGGACAAATACGGCATCGAGATCGAGGTCGTACAGATCAACGATTATATCGAGTCCATCAACCAGTATACCGCCGGTGCTTACGATGCCGTCGCGAACACGGTCATGGATTCACTGACCATTCCCGCTGCCGGCGGCGTCGATACCACCGCGATCATCCTTGGCGACTATACCAACGGCAATGACGCGATCTTCATCAAGGGTGAAGGCAAGACGCTGGCCGACATCAAGGGCAAGACGGTGCATCTCGTGCAGTATTCCGTTTCGCACTACATGCTGTCGCTTGCGCTCGCGAAGGCAGGCCTGACCGAAAGCGACATCAAGACGGCGAATATCGCGGATGCGGATTTCGTCGCCGCCTTCTCGACGCCCGAAGTCGAGGTCGTGGTTGCGTGGAACCCGGCAACGAGCCAGATGAACCAGATGCCCGGCATCACCTCGGTCTTCAATTCATCCGAAGTGCCGGGCGAAGTTCAGGACATCGTTGTTGTCAATACGGATGTGCTGAAGGCGAACCCGGATTTCGGCAAGGCGCTCGCCGGCATCTGGTTCGAGACGCTGGCGATCATGAAAAAAGACGATGCCGAGGGCATCGCCGCCCGCACCTATATGGCGCAAGCCTCCGGCACCGACCTCGCCGATTTCGAAAGCCAGATCGCGACGACGTATTTCTACGATGCGGCGGAAGGCGTCGAGGATTTTTCAGGCCCGAAGATGGCGGCCAGTGTCGAAAGCGTCGCCGGCTTCGCCTTCGCGCAAGGCCTGCTCGGACCGGACGCAAAGGATGCCGGTCACATCGGCATCGAGCTTGCGGACGGTACGGTCTTCGGCGACGAGAGCAATGTGAAGCTCCGCATCGATACGAGCTACATGGAGATGGCGTCCAAGGGCGAGATCTAGAAGCGGCATCCCCGCCCGGCCCAGCCGGGCGGGGAGACGCCTAGAGAATGAATTTCGACAGGTCGGTGTTCTTCGACAGGTCGCCGAGATGCTTGCGCACATAGGCGCCGTCGATCGTTACCGTCTCGCCCGCCTTGTCGGTGGCGGCGAAGCTCACCTCGTCGAGAACGCGTTCCATCACCGTATGGAGCCGGCGCGCGCCGATATTCTCGACCGTCGAATTGACGGAGGTGGCAATGTCTGCAATGGCGTCGATCCCGTCATCGGTGAAATCCAGCGTCACGTTTTCCGTGTTCAGAAGCGCGACATATTGCTTGATGAGGCTCGCTTCCGGTTCGGTGAGCACACGGCGCATGTCGTCCTTGCTGAGCGCCTGCAATTCGACGCGGATCGGAAGACGGCCCTGCAGTTCCGGCAACAGATCGGAGGGCTTGGCAATGTGAAACGCGCCTGACGCTATGAAGAGAATGTGATCGGTCTTCACCGCGCCATGCTTGGTCGCGACCGTCGTTCCTTCGATCAGCGGCAGCAGGTCGCGCTGCACGCCTTCGCGGCTGACATCGCCGCCCTGCCGCTCCGCGCGGGCGCAGATCTTGTCAATCTCGTCGAGAAAGACGATGCCATTGTTCTCGACCGAACGGATCGCTTCCTGGGTGAGCTGCTCCTGGTCGAGGAGCTTGTCGCTTTCTTCCGCAACCAGCACGTCATAGCTGTCGCGCACGGCCATGCGCCGCGTCTTCGTTCGGCCGCCAAAGGCCTTGCCCATGATGTCGCTGAGATTGATCATCCCCATCTGCGAACCCGGCATGCCGGGAATGTCGAAGGTCGGCATGCCGCCGCCGCTATCTGCCACCTCGACCTCGATTTCCTTTTCGTCCAGCTCGCCGTCGCGAAGCTTGCGGCGGAAGCTCTCGCGCGTTGCCTCGCTCGCATTGGCGCCGACCAGCGCATCGAGAACGCGGCCTTCGGCGGCGACATGCGCCTTCGCCTGCACATCCTTGCGTTTGCGTTCGCGCGTCATGGCGAGGGCGATTTCCACGAGGTCGCGGATGATTTGTTCCACGTCGCGGCCGACATAGCCGACCTCGGTGAACTTCGTCGCCTCGACTTTCAGGAAGGGCGCTTCGGCAAGCTTCGCGAGGCGGCGTGAAATTTCCGTCTTGCCGACGCCGGTCGGTCCGATCATCAGGATGTTCTTCGGCAGAACTTCGTCGCGCAAGGCATCCGGCAGCTGCTGGCGCCGCCAGCGGTTGCGGAGCGCAATGGCGACGGCGCGCTTGGCGTCGCGCTGTCCGACGATATAGCGATCGAGTTCGGAAACGATCTCACGCGGGGAAAAACTGGTCATGATGGCAGGGGCAACTCCAAAGACGGCACGAAACGAAAGGGCTGGGACTAGGCGTCGAGGCTTTCGACAGTGAGGTTGTTATTGGTGTAGACGCAGATGCTGGCTGCGATGCCCATGGCCTTGCGGGCGATCTCCTCGGCGCTGAGGTCCATGTCGATCAGGGCCCGAGCCGCGGCAAGGGCGTAATTGCCGCCGGAGCCGATACCCACCACGCCGCTTTCGGGCTCCAGTACATCGCCATTGCCGGTAAGGACGAGGGTCGCCTCCTTGTCCGCGACGATCATCAGCGCCTCGAGGCGGCGGAGGAAACGGTCGGTCCGCCAGTCCTTGGCGAGCTCGACGCAGGCGCGGGTGAGCTGCCCGGGATATTGCTCGATCTTCGCCTCGAGCCGCTCGAAGAGGGTCATGGCATCGGCGGTCGCGCCGGCAAAACCCGCGATCACGTCGCCCTTGCCGAGCGGGCGGACCTTGCGGGCATTCCCCTTCATGATCGTGTCGCCCATCGATACCTGGCCATCTCCCGCGATCACGACCTTGCCCCCCTTGCGCACGGTCAGGATCGTTGTGCCGTGCCAGTTGATGGGGTCGTTCGTCATGGAGAATTCCTGCAATGGGAGGGTGAGTTGGCTACCATGTGGCGGCTTCGCGCCACCGGGTCAACCCCGTGGCATCTTGCCTTTGAGAATGATAGTCTTTCTCAAACACGAACTCTTTGCTGGGGGAAGCCGAATGTCCGTTGAACTGAAAACCGAAGACGCACTCCGCACTGTCTATCCGGATCCCGGCCAGACGAGAGGCAAGGTGCTCCCGGCGCTCGAAGAGCATGCGCGGACCTTTATCGGCCTTTCGCCCTTTCTGTGCATCGGCACCTCGCGCCCGGACGGACTGGCCGATGTCTCCCCGCGCGGCGGCGAACAGGGCTTCGTTCATGTGCTGGATGACACGCATCTCGCCATGCCGGACCGGCCCGGCAACAATCTGATCGATACGCTTTCAAACATCGCGCAGTCGCCCTCCGTCGGCCTGCTCTTCTTCGTGCCGGGCTTCGAGGAAATGCTGCGGGTGAACGGCGTGGCGAAAACGACGCTGGACCCGGAGATGATGGAACGCTTCGCGGTGGACGGGAAAAAGCCTCGCTCCGTCATGATTATCGAGGTGCGGGAGGTCTTCTTCCATTGCACTAAGGCGCTGAAACGCTCCGGCCTGTGGGACTCCTCAAAACATGTCCCGCGCGAGAAAATGCCGAGCTTCGGCCAGATCATTCGCGACCAGCTGAAGCTGCTCATCCCTGCGAAGATCATCGATATGGGCCTTAACCAGGATGCGAAGAAGAATCTCTACTGAGGAAAGGCTGGCGGCGAACGTCCCATATCTTGTGGGGTCGGATTTGGGCAAATACCAGCAAAGAAAAAGCCGACAATTTGAATCAATGACTTAGGACTTGCTTCGGATCGTGATTAGGAGCTACTTAAAGTAGTGGATGAGAAGTGCTCTAATATATTGGTTAACGCCCCGTAAGCATTTGTCATTCAATCTGAATCGGTACTTCAAGTAATCAGGCTGGCCTGGCGCCTGCACGCCTGCTAAAAGCGGCCGCGACCAAGCCCGCCCCCGAACCGGAAGCCGGACCTATGCAGACCGATAGCGATACCCGCATCGCCACCGTCGAGCGCAAGACCAAGGAGACCAACGTCTTTGTCTCGCTCGATCTCGACGGTAATGGCGAATATGACGTCGATACCGGGATCGGCTTTCTCGATCACATGCTGGAGCAGCTCTCCCGTCATTCGCTGATCGACCTGAAGGTGCGCGCGCAGGGCGACCTCCACATCGATTTCCACCACACGACCGAGGATACGGGCATCGTCATCGGCGAAGCCGTACGCAAGGCGCTGGGCGACTTCAAGGGCATCCGCCGCTATGCGACGGCCATCATCCCGATGGACGAAACCTGCACCCGCGTCTCGATCGACGTATCGCAGCGCCCCTATCTCATCTGGAAGGTTGGCTTCACAAAGCCGAAGCTCGGCGACATGGACACGGAACTCTTCAAGGAGTGGTTCCAGGCATTTGCGCAGAATGCGGGCATCACGCTGCATATTGAAAACATGTATGGCGACAACAACCATCACATCGTCGAAAGCTGCTTCAAGGGCCTTGCCCGGGCGCTGCGCGATGCGATCGAGATCGACCCGCGCGCGGCGAACCGCATTCCCTCGACCAAGGGCGTGCTGGGAAACTGATTTTCGGGTTCCGGCCTCCCGCGCGGCTGGCCTTTTTGCACCGTCTGTCATAGATAGAGGCCGAACGTCAGGCGTTACGCCCTGACGCGCGGAACCGGTTCCATGCGTATTTACACGGTCCACGAGCTTCAAGGCGCGCCGCTCGACGGCGCAGGGCTGGTGCTGGTCAAGGAGGGCTTCTCCTTTCCGGCCTTCCTGTTCTCATGGGCATGGCTTCTCTGGCAGCGGCTCTGGATCGCTTTCGGCTTCTGGCTCCTTCTGGTCGCCGCCACCTCCTTCATCGTGGAAAGGCTGCTCGGAGCCGAGGCGGCGACAGTCTGCTCGCTCGCCCTGCAACTCCTGCTCGGCTTCGAGGCGAACGATATCCGCCGCTGGACGCTTGAGCGGAAGGGCTATCGCCTCACCGGCATTGTCGGCGGCAGCTCTCTCGAGGAGGCGGAACGGAACTTCTTCGCGAGATGGGACGGCCCGCTGGAGGTTGTGCCTGCGGCGCCATCCGAGCCGGGCCCGGTCTGGCCCCGTCGCGCGCCTCCCGCCGAGACATCGGGCAGCGAACGAATTTTCGGCCTCTTCCCGAAAGCGGGAGGCTGAGCTCATGAAGGTTGCGATTATCGATTATGGTTCGGGCAATCTCCGCTCTGCCGCCAAGGCGTTCGAACGGGCGGCGCGCGACGCCGGCCTGTCCGCCGATGTCATGGTGACGAGCGACCCGGATGCGGTGCGCGGCGCCGACCGCGTGGTGCTGCCGGGCGTCGGCGCCTTCGGCGATTGTGCTGCCGGCCTGCGCGCCGTGCCGGGCATGGCGCATGCGCTGACCGAAGCGGTGCGAAAGGAAGGAAAGCCCTTTTTCGGCATCTGTGTCGGCATGCAATTGATGGCGACGCGCGGCCTCGAACATGGTGTCCATGAGGGGCTCGGCTGGATCGAGGGCGATGTTGTGGAAATGACGCCCGCCGATCCCAACCTCAAAATTCCGCATATGGGTTGGAACACGCTGGCACAGGAACGTCCCCATCCGCTGCTCGACGGTGTCGAAACCGGCGACAAGGGCCTCCATGCCTATTTCGTCCACTCTTATTTTTTCGATGCGGCATCCCCCGATGACATCGTCGCCAACACCGATTACGGCGGCCGCGTTACCGCGATGATCGCGCGCGACAACATGGCGGGCACGCAGTTCCACCCGGAAAAAAGCCAGACCCTCGGTCTTACGCTGATCGGCAATTTCCTGAAGTGGCGTCCCTGAAAGAAAATAGATGATCCTCTTTCCCGCAATCGATTTGAAAGACGGCCAATGCGTCCGTCTCGTACATGGGCTGATGGACCAGGCGACCGTCTTCAATGACGATCCAGCGGCGCAAGCGCGCGCCTTCGAGGAAGCAGGCTTCGAATACATCCATCTTGTCGACCTGAACGGTGCCTTCGAAGGAAAGCCGGTGAACGCCGCCGCCGTCGAAAGCATTCTTGCCGCGATCTCGATCCCCGCCCAGCTCGGCGGCGGCATCCGCGACCTCGCCACCATCGAGATGTGGCTCGAAAAGGGCGTCCGCCGCGTCATCATCGGCACGGCGGCGGTGAAGAACCCCGCTCTGGTGATCGAGGCGTGCCGCAAATTTCCGGGCCGCATCGCCGTCGGCCTCGACGCCAAGGGCGGCCGCGTTGCGACCGAGGGCTGGGCGGATGTCTCCGACCTCACCGTTCTCGACATGGCCGGCCGCTTCGAGGACGCGGGCGTCGCCGCCATCATCTATACCGATATCGACCGCGACGGCGCGCTTCAGGGCCTCAATATCGAGGCAACGGTGTCACTTGCCGACGCCATCTCCATTCCCGTGATCGCGTCGGGTGGGCTTTCATCAATCGAAGATCTGAAAAAGCTCATCGCGGCCAATTGTTCGGGGATAGAAGGCGCGATCTCCGGCCGGGCGCTTTATGACGGCAGGCTCGATCCTTCGGAAGCACTGAAGCTCCTGCGAGGTGTTGCGTGACCTTGAAGGCTCGCCTCATTCCCTGTCTCGACGTGAAGGATGGCCGCGTCGTCAAAGGCGTGAACTTTGTCGATCTGCGCGACGCGGGAGATCCTGTCGAAGCCGCGCGCGCCTATGACGCGGCGGGTGCGGACGAACTCTGTTTCCTCGACATCACGGCGAGCCACGAAGAACGCGCGATCATCTTCGATGTCGTCCGCCGCACGGCGGAGCAGTGCTTCATGCCGCTTACCGTCGGCGGCGGCGTTCGCACCATCGAGGATGTGCGCCAGCTTCTGCTTGCCGGTGCCGACAAGGTCTCGATCATGACGGCCGCCGTCTTCAACCCCGATTTCGTGAAGGCGGCTGCGGAAAAATTCGGCAATCAATGCATCGTGGTCGCCATCGATGCAAAGCAGACCGGCCCCGGCAAATGGGAAATCTTCACCCATGGCGGGCGCAAGCCGACCGGCATCGACGCGGTTGAATATGCCGTTAAGGTCTGCGAGCTGGGCGCGGGCGAAATCCTGCTCACCTCAATGGATCGGGACGGCGCGAAATCCGGCTTCGACATTGCCCTGACCCGCGCGGTGGCCGATGCCGTTCCCGTGCCCGTTATCGCCTCGGGCGGCGTCGGCACGCTCGACCATCTCGTCGAAGGCATTCGCGACGGCCATGCGAGCGCTGTCCTCGCGGCCTCGATTTTCCATTTTGGCGAGTTCACGATCGGCGAAGCCAAGGCGCATATGGCGGAAGCAGGTCTTCCCATCCGCCTCTGAACATCAACCTATAGTGCCAATTTGGTTCTTCGGCACTGCACCTACGGACGAAGCGTCGCAGGAAGCGTTTCTGGCGCAAGCGCAGATTGCGCATTGTCCAATCACTCGGCAGAATGCGGCTGCTTGGGTCCGGCTTTCCCTTCCCCCCGCAAGTGGCGCGAGCGGCGCATTTATGTCCGAACGTGAAATCGAACTGAAGCTTCTTTGCGAGCCCGTCGAGCTTGACCGGATCAGGCAGGCGCCATCATTGCTCAAGCTGAAGCAGGGCCGCGCAACGGGCAAGCATCTCCACTCCGTCTATTTTGATACGAAAAGCCTCGCGCTGGGCGATCACGGTTTTGCGTTGCGCTTGCGCCGCGCCGGTGCGGCCTGTGTGCAGACCTTGAAAACGGAATCCGGCGCCTCAGGCGGCGCTACAGGCGCCCTTGCGAGGGATACGGGCGAGTATGAAGTGCGTCTTCCACGCGGTGCGGAAAAGCCCGATCTCAACAAATTGCCGCAAGCGCTCAAGGCGCGCATCCAGAAGCTTGCGAACGGCGACGCGATCGGCGCGCGCCTCGTCAGCGATATTCGCCGCACCATCCACAATCTCCAGACCGAAAATGGCGATCTGATCGAGATGGCGTTCGACCTCGGCGCCCTGCAGGCGAATGGCGGCGAAGCGCAGGTCAGCGAGATCGAACTGGAACTGAAGGCAGGCAGTCCCGCAAGTCTCTACCGGATCGCGCTCGACCTGAACGAAGTTGCCGATCTGCGCGTCGGCACGAAAAGCAAATCCGAACGCGGCTTTGCATTGTTGCGTCCACGCGCGCCCGTCGCCGTGAAAGCCGAGCCGCTGCTGCTCGATCACAATGCGCCGCTTGAAGATGCCTATGGAGCGGTGCTCCGCCATTGCCTCGTGCACATGACGGCCAACGAAGCCGCCGCCGTCGATGCGCGGCTGCCCGAAGGATTGCACCAGATGCGCGTCGCGCTTCGCCGCGCACGCTCGGCCTTCGAAATTTTCCGCCCCGTCATCGGCGGCGCGCAGGCGGACAAGCTCGCGGCGGAAGCCAAATGGCTTGCGAACGAACTTGGGCCCGCCCGTGATTTCGACGTCTTCGTTACCGAGATTGTTGCGCCGGTGACGCCGCGCGGCGCAGGCTTCAAAAAACTGCAGGCGCTGGCCGAAGAAAAACGGGCCGAGAAATGGGAACGTGCACTTACCGCGTTGCGCTCGCGCCGTTATACGCGCTTCCTGCTTGAATACGGCCTTTTCCTTGCCGAGCAGGATTGGCGCTTGAAACGCAAGGCGCCGGCCTTGGCGCGGATCTTCGCGGCAGAAGCTCTCGACAAGCGCCTCGCCAAGGTTGCAAAGCGCGGTCGCGACTTCGAGAAGCTTGAAGGCGAGGCGCGTCACGACCTGCGCAAACAGTTGAAGAAGCTTCGTTATGGACTGCATTTTTTCTCCTCGCTCTACGATGCTGGCGAGGTGAAGCCTTATCTGAAGCATCTCGGCGAAATGCAGGATGTGTTTGGCGGGCTGAACGACGTCGCGACCGCTCATCTGATCCTCGACGATATGCCGGGCGAAGGTGCGGTGGGGGAAGCGGCCGCTCGCGTGATCGCCTGGCACGGCGAGCGGGCGGAGAAAGCCTGGAAGGGGGCGATCCGTCTCTGGAAGCGCTTCAATGCCGTCGACCCTTTCTGGCGCGTCTGAAGGCCCTTCAAGGCGTCCGGCACCGCAGAAGCCCATGATTTTCCTGCTTATTTCAGGAATTTCGATGTGCATTAAGAAAATCTGAAAAGTTACGCCAATAGCATGTGCCGCGCGGGTGCATGGCTTTTCATCCCCGCTTTTTGCGTGAAAGTTTGAGTATCGATGTCCGAGCGTTTCAAAGCTGCCGCCAAGACGAACGGCGAGGGTTCTGCCGCGTCCGCCCGCAAGGGTGGTGCCGATGATCATGCGATCGTCGGACGCCGTATCAGCCAGGAAGCGCTGAAGCGTCTGAGCGAGCTCCACACGCGCTATCTCAAGGGCATCCCGAACGGCTGGTGCGCGGTGATGAAGGAGTGCGATCTGTCGGGTCTCGATTTTCGCAACCTCAACTTCTCGCATGGTCATTTCATCGGCTGCGACTTCACAGGCTGCGACCTTGAAGACGCGCATTTTTCGGGCGCCAATCTTTTCAGCGCAAATTTCGACCATGCGAATCTCACACGCACCAATTTCTCGCGCGCGGATTTGCGGGGCGCGAATTTCGAAGATGCCGAAATGGCGGATGCACAGCTCGATGGTGCCGACCTGCGGCGTGGCGCGGTGATAAGGCGCGGCGCCTCGGCACCTGTTGGCCGCGAGAATTCGAGCTTTCGCGGTGCACGGATGTACGGCACCAACATGGCCGAATGCAAACTTCTCGACGCCGATTTCGAAGGGGCCTCTATCTCCGGCGCTAGCCTGCAAGGTGCCGATCTGCGGGGTGCGAACTTTGCGGGTGCCGAGCTCAAGGGCGTCGAATTGTCGGGGGCTAATCTCGCCGATGCGGATTTCCGCCGCGCCGTCATGGACGAGGCGACAATCGCGCGCGGCGACATGATGCGGGCGACCAGGCCGAGGCCGGCGCCCAATCCCGAACGCATGGAAAAAATACTGGCGCTTCATCTCGAGTGGATCCAGACCGGCCAGCAAAAAGGCCAGCGCGCCGATTTCACCCGGATGGATCTCTCGCGAAAGGATTTCTCCAGGGCCGTGCTTGCCGGGGCCCATTTCCGTGAGGCCATCCTCGCCGATGCAAATTTCGAAAAGGCGATCCTTGCCGCCGCCGATTTCAGCAATGCGATCCTGTTTCGCGCCAACCTCGCCGGGGCCGATCTCCGGGGCGCCGATCTCAGGGGTGCCGATCTGAAGAATGCCCGGCAGGATGACACCAAGAAGGGCGAGCTGGACGGCACCAGCCTGGCCACCAGGCTCTGAGAACGTTCCCCGCCCCCGCGCTGGCCTACCGCCCCCAAATCTGCTACGGAAGGCCGCCCGAGCCGGACTTCTTCTGGAGCCGGCCCGGTCCCGTCAACCGTCCGGGAGCGCCAGATGGCCGCCGACGCAAGCCAGCTCGATCGACTGTTCGAGGTGATCGCCGCCCGCAAGGGCGCGGACGCCGGCTCTTCCTATACCGCGAAGCTGCTCGCGAAAGGCGTGCCGGCCTGCGCCCAGAAACTGGGTGAAGAAGCGGTCGAAACGGTGATTGCGGCGGTTTCCGGCGATGGCGGCGGCGTGGTCTCCGAAAGCGCCGATCTTCTTTATCACTGGCTGGTGCTCATGGCGGCGTCGAATACCGACCCGGCAGATGTTTACGCCGAGCTTGAACGCCGCGAGGGCCGCTCCGGCCTCACGGAAAAAGCAGCGCGTGGTGAACGGTAATGGGTGACGATGCGCTGACCGCCGATAGCGGCAGGGACGAAACGCAGTCTCTCTCGCCATTCCGCTATTTTACGGCCGCCGAGTGGGGCCGTCTCCGCCAGGACACGCCCCTGCCCCTTTCGCAAGGCGAACTGGAAGAACTGAAAGGTTTCGGCGAGCGGATCTCTCTGGACGAGGTTTCGGAAATTTATCTTCCGCTCTCCCGCCTTCTCAACCTCTATGTGGGCGAGACACAGGAACTTTACCGCGTCACCTCCGACTTTCTCGGCCGCGAGCAGGACAAGGTTCCCTACATTATCGGTGTCGCCGGCTCCGTTGCCGTCGGCAAATCGACCACGGCGCGTATCCTGCGCACGCTGCTCGCGCGCTGGCCGAACCATCCGAAGGTCGATCTCATCACCACCGACGGCTTTCTCTATCCGAACAAGGTGCTCGAAGAGCGCGGGCTGATGCAGCGCAAGGGCTTTCCCGAAAGTTTCGACATCAAGCGCCTGCTGCGTTTCCTGTCGGACGTGAAAGCAGGGTCGCGTCACGTCGAGGCGCCGGTCTATTCCCACTTCACCTACGACATCCTGCCCGGCGAGACGATACCGGTCGACTATCCGGATATTCTTGTCGTGGAAGGGCTCAACGTGCTGCAGCCCTGGAAGCCGGCGGATGGCGACGAACCGCAGCCCTTCGTATCGGATTTCTTCGATTTCTCGATTTATCTCGACGCGGACGAAGCCTCGATCCGGCGCTGGTATATCGAGCGCTTCCTCAGCCTGCGCCGCACATCCTTCAAGGACCCCGCCGCCTATTTCCACCGCTACTCCAAACTGACCGAAGAAGAAGCGGTGGAAACGGCAGACGCGATCTGGACATCGATCAATCTTGCAAACCTTCGCAAGAACATCCTGCCGACGCGCCAGCGCGCCGACCTGATCCTCCGCAAGGGCGACGATCACCGCATCCGGGACGTGCTGCTCAGAAAGCTCTGATCAGGCGAGGCCCTTTTCCTTCGCAAGCTTCGCGAGCGAGACCTGCGGACGCGGGCCGTAATGCGAAATGATTTCCGCCGCCGCCATGGCGCCGAGACGGCCGCATTCGACAGGGCTTTTCCCGCGCGTGAGGCCATAGAGGAAACCGGCGGCGAAGAGATCGCCCGCGCCCGTCGTATCGACGACTTTTGAAACTTTCTCCGCGTCCACGACATGCACTTCGCCATCGGCGACGATGACGGCGCCCGCTTCCGAACGTGTCAGCGCGGCGAACTTGCAATCGGCGCGCACTTTCTGAAGCGCTTCGTCGAAGACATCGGTTTCGTAGAGCGAAAGGATTTCGGCTTCATTGGCGAAAAGAATATCCACTTCATCCTTCGCCAGCCGCCGGAATTCGTCCCGGTAGCGGCCGACGCAGAAACTGTCGGAGAGCGTCAGCGAGACCAGGCGTCCCGCGTCATGGGCAATCTTCGCGGCCTTCAGGAAAGCGTCCTTCGCGCCGGGCTCATCCCAGAGATAGCCTTCCATATAGGTGACGGCTGCGGCGCGGATCGTGTCCGCATCGATGTCATCCGGCTGCAGCTTCTGCGCCGCGCCGAGAAACGTGCTCATGCTTCGCTGCGCGTCCGGCGTTACGATGATGAGGCAGCGCCCGGTCGGAACGCCGCTCGTCGCCTGCGAGGCGGGGAAGACGACGCCGAGCGACTTGATGTCGTGGACGAAGACTTCGCCAAGCTGATCGTTCTTCACCTTGCCGAAAAATGCACCTTTACCGCCGAGCGAGGCAAGCCCTGCGATGGTATTGGCGCAGGAACCGCCCGACATCTCGATCGAGCTCGCCATCCTGGCATAGAGCTCATCGGCGCGTGCCGCGTCGATCAGCGTCATTCCGCCTTTTTCGATGCCGTTTGCAATCAGGAATTTATCGTCCGCATTCGCGATCACATCGACCAGTGCGTTGCCGATGCCCACTCGATTATTGATTGGCAGCATAACGCCTTGAAATATCGTCATTAAAAATATTTCTTACGGCGATATACCGTCAGCTATCCCGGCAAAATGGCTGGCTTTTGAAATTATTGGATTTTTCCGGGATGCCCCGAAAAACCGTACTTTCGGGATCTATCGTCAAGCGAGGAACGCAGGAAACAATCCGACTCGATCCATGCATTCCGCCGATTTCACGATGTAGCTCTATCATCAAAGCGGCTAATTGTCACGCGAGGCCGGAGCGCAAATGGCTCGCGCATCGTCACCAAGTCAGTCGTTTTTCGCGCTGATAGCTTTCCAGCCCCATGTGCTTCGCTTCTTGTCGAAATTGATAACGGCTAGGCCTTCCACCCGATCGCCATCGACGACCCTGGATTCTGCAACGATATCCGGCGGAATAAAGATGCCAGCGGAAGTGAAGCCGAGGCCATTACGGACTTCGACATCGTCGTTGAAAGGCTTCAGCACATCCGTTCCAGGCGATCGGGTGGTAGAGGAAACCGACAGCGTCCGAGTGCGCGCACCTTTCCGGCTATGATAGCGGGTCGCCCGAACCGCGACAGCCTGTCCTATCGTTGCTGAACCGGTAAAGTCGGCCAATGGAAACGTGCCGTCGATTCCCTTAGCCACCACAAAATGGAGGAGCGACTTGGCCCGGTTGATGTGATCGATCACGCCGCATAGTTCCGGCACAACGTCATCGCTGGCGCCGTTCCGTGGCTGAATCCGATGCACCATCGCCTTCCATGGTTCGGCGGTCGACACCTCCATCTGCACCCTGATCGGAGCGCCCGACCGGCAGCCCCGCACGTCCGGGTGCCCCGCAGAGACGCTGATTTCTAAAGGCAGCGGGCTGGCCTTAACGAATATCCGCCGGCGTGTCCGATCCTTCTGCCCTTCCTGCCCCTCGATCACGAATTCGTCGCCGACTAATGCATCGGTCCAAGGGAGATGGGCGAAGAGCAACTCCTCGGCGCGCGACTTGAAGCGATCGTAGAACGAACGGCCCGGGGTAGATGGTGCCGCGGCAAGGAACCAGGCGCTTTCCGCCATCCGCTGGGCGTCGATGGGAATGCGGGTGCCCTCGCGACGTCTATGTTCGATCACCCGTTCCACTTCGGCTCTCGCCTCACCGGGATGATCGGCGGCGACCAGGGCCGCGAACTTGAGACGCAGCTTGCTGACGAACGTATCGTCCTCCGAGCAAGTCAGCGCCTTCGCATAGCACGAAAGGCGCATAACCGGCTCCACCTCGAGGTCGCCGATCAACTCCCAGGTCCAATATTCGCCTGCCTTGCTGCGGGCGAACTCAGTCGCGAGCAGTCGAGCCTCATCTAGCCGTTCGAGGCCGCGCAGCAACTTTACCATGTTCAACTTCAGCCAGACGTTCTCAGGGAACAGCTCCAGCCCGCGCTCAAGGTAGGGCAGGATATAGTTCATCTCCGCTGGAGATCCGCCCTTCACAGCTTCCTTGGATGCGCGTTGCAGCACCGTTTCCGCAAGCGGGGGGAAGGTCTTGCCGTCGTCGAGTCGGGACTCCTCGAAGTCCTCGCGCCGGAACGAATCCAGACCCCACAAGCGTGCGAATGCGGCGAGGCGGAGATGGTCGCCATGGGACAACCGGACCGCCTGCTGCATCATGCAGCTATGTAATAGACCGGACTCCGAGATGCCGAGCTTGAGATAGGTGTTGAGGTGCCGCTTGACGGTATCGATGGCGCTCGGCGCCAAATCCTGCCCCCCAGCCGCTCGGAAGATCGCCTGGGTGGCCCGGTAGAGCTCCCAGCCGAAAGCAGTCTTGTCGTCCTTGGTCAGACCGCCTTTCGCCATGAGTGCCGCAAACGCGCCAACGGCCATGTCGTGCTGGCCATCCTTGCCGAGCTTTCGGGCTGCCATGACGGCACGACGATCATCGTCGACCAATGCCAGCGCCCGCTCTCGGTGTTCGGCGAGAAGCTCATTTCCACTAGGGACCTCAAACTTCGTCAGCAGGCGCAGATAGCCATGCAGCGATGCCTGATCCCGGTCGGCGGCATGCCGCTTCACGAGATCGATCAGACACCAGCCGTAGGCGCCGACCTCCCATTCGTTCGCCTCCGGCGCCGCAACCAGTTCCGTGGCGAGTTTGAACGCTTCATCGAGTTGGCCGCCCTTGCGCAAGGCCGTGACCTGCTGCCCCGGCTTCACGGGATGACCTGCGCGGTGAGTATCTCAAGCACCTCGGGCAACAACGTACCCGCTGGGACGCCCTGCCTTCCCCCGACGTTGATCGGCATGCATTTCGTGAACCGATCTCGTCCGTCGTAGAAGACATCGACGACGGCAGCATCACCGCCACGCGAGAAGGTGTAGCGCTGGCTCCACGCCTGTTCCTTCAATCCCACAATGTGGATTTGGCGTTCCCTGAGAAGAGGCAACAGGCGGTCGTGGAACTGTGCAAGGAAAGGGCGGCTTGGCGATTGCAGGCCCGACGAGCCACCCGTGCCGGCGACTGGCAGTGCCGAGCCAATGGACTGACCGACCAACGGCCGAAGAAGCTCGCCTAGCTGCTCGCTGAAAGCGCCTGCGGGAGGAACAGCCACCGCTGTAACCTTGAACTTGCCATTGTAACTGATGTTAGCGCGGGCGGTGTCGAGGTCACGACGCAGGTAGAAGGCTTCCTGGTACTGGTGATGCGCGACATCGTCGATCTCGATGCCCGTCTCCCCGAGAAGGTCCCGCACGCGCGCCAGAACACCGAGGCGGAATGCCTCCTGGGGCGATATGATTGAGGCGGTGCCTCCCGCCTGCGCAGCTGCCGAGAGCTGCCCATCCGTCGATGTCGTCGATACCTCCGAAGGCGACCACCAGTCAGGTCCGGCGACCTTCAACCTGACTTCGGGCGGGTCGATCATATACAGCTTCCCGCTTGAGCGGGTCATGGCCGTATAGAGCCAACGGAAATACTCGGCCGATCTCGGATTCTGGCCAGACGGGCAATTCACGAACACATGCCCCCATTCGCCACCCTGCGCCTTGTGGCAAGTCACCGCGTAGCCGAACTTTACGCGGAGCGCGTTAAAGTACGGGTCCTGGCGTATGATCTGGCTGAGGCGTTCTCGGTCGTGGCCGCGCTTCAAATCAGGGTGACGCTTGAGGAAGTCCACATAGAGCGCGCGCTGCTGCGCAGCGTCGAGCCCGGCCCCGCTATCGTGAAGATGATCGTCGAGGATTTTCGCGGTCAGAACGGTCTCGGCGCCATCTGGCGACGAAACGGTTATCTGGATGTCGCGGAACACTAACGACACCTCGATGACGTCGACTGCCCCGGTCTCCTCGTTACGGTATCGGAGATTGACGGACCGCCGCTCCACCATGGTTTCCGCATCGACGACATCGACAAACTCACCGTTAGCCAGGAAGCTGCCGTTCACAACGGCGTTGGCGGTGACGATCAGCCGATCACCGGCCGCCACGAAGTCACGTCCGGGGAAAAGTGCATCCCGGATCGCCCGGTTGTAACTGGCCGCTTCGCTGTTAGACCGCGTAATGACAATCGGAATGTTCGCTTCGCCGGTAGAGCGTGCCGCCATATATAACGGGAGAACCTCGTCGGCGCGGAGACGCAGGACATCTTCGTCGAATTCGAAGCTGAGGCTACCAAATGTGCCCTTTGAAAGGCTATCGCGAAGCGGCATGACGTTACGGATAATCCCGCTATCCGCCTTCTGCCGCAGTACTTCCTTCAACTCGTATTCGGCCGCATCCAACCCGAGGTGCTTGTGGAGGTACTCCGTATCAAGCGCTGGGGAGACGGACATCCCCACCGGGGGAAGCTGAGCGGGATCGCCTACGAGGATAATCTTCCGGTCGGTCTCGCCATGCTTGAATCCGACATAGCTAATCAGGTCGTGCAACAGGTATCCGGTTCCCGATCGGAAGAACTCGCTCTCCGAATAGACGTCCGAAAGAAGCGACGCCTCGTCCACGATATAGACCGTATTGGCCTGATCTTGGTTGGCCGCGATCTCCGCATAGAACTTGAACGTCTCCGACCCAACCTCCTGATCCCCCTTCGTATATTCCTTCAGGTCGCTGAAGTTGTAGATTTGGCTATGCACCGTCCGCGCGTCGCGCCCGGTCTTCTCCGAGATAATCTTCGCCGCCCGCCCGGTCGGTGCTGCGAGGCGGAAAGCGCGACCCTGTGCCGAAAGATATTCGGTGATGCCCTTGGCGAGGAAGGTCTTGCCGGTGCCCGCATAGCCCTTGAGCAGGAATACATGCTGCGTCGGACTGGAGAGGAATGTGGAAAGCGCGTCGAGGCAGGCGGCTTGGTCGCTCGACAGACTTTCCGTAAAGGCCTCGTGAAGTGTGATGCTGGTCCGAAGTTGGCGCACCCTCGGATCGACTTCCGCCATCGCGCGGGAGACCTGCTCCCGTATGCGCCGGACGCGCTCCTCGGGAAACTTGAGTATGTTCGATGACTTACCCGGGACCGTCGGCTGCCGCTCGGCAGAAACGTCCTGCGTTTCCACCATGGATGGAACCGAGAGGGGATTGGCGTTCTGCCTCGCTGGAGTCAGCCATTCGATGTCGGGACGCATGAAGCGGCAGAACCAGCACGAAAGAGACCAAGCATCTTCCAAAAGAGCTTCAGCTTGTGCCGGCGTAACCTTCCCGTTGTGTGCGGCATTGTTGCCGACCTTCCGGATAGCGTGAAATTTGGAAAGGAGACGGGCGTCGAGCAGGTCTGCATTCTCCAACAGGACCAACCTGTCGAAATGCGAATGCGCCGGGTCGTACTGAAGTCCCAGTTGCCCAAACAGTTTGACGACCATCGTCTCGGTAAGCCCACGCAGCCGGATGGCCACGAGGTCCGGCTCATGCGGTCCAGCCTGTTCCGCCTTTCTCCCGAGATCATGGAGATCTGGCCAGAACCGCTGAAGGAAATTGAAGCTGTCGGAGTGATCTCCGATCATTTCGCTGCACTCCGAACTACAACGCTCGCCGGAATGTCAGACATACCCATTACCGTCACTACACGCCCCCTCATCGTCGTTTCTTAACTGGCCGCGTTGTTGGCTCGCGCGGCCATCTCGGCGCATCGCGCCATGAGCGCCTCGAACGGTTCTGCGTCATCGAAGAGCAGCCCATCCTCGACCATGCGGATATAGTCGTCCTTCAGCGCTTTCGCGCCATCGCCGACCGGCACAAGCTGCAAGCCGCCGTTGACGGCCATTGCATAGTCGATCGGCGAGCGATCAGCGGCTTTCTCCGCAAAGAACATCGACTTATGACGAACGACCGCGTTCGCCAGTTCGCGATCCGCGAAGGCAGCGTCCGCAAGACCGGCTTCATCGAGCCGGGCGACATCATGCCAGTGCCGGGCGAAGCGGTCCCCACGCAGCCGGTCCTGGTGGCAGAAGACATGGATGGCGGTCGCCTTCTCCCAGAACGTCCGCTCGGCGTGCATGACGCGCGGACGTGCTGTCGGAAATATCAGGCCATCGATCAGGCCGGACGCATCGCAGGCAACATCGCGCAAGCTGGCCGGCTCGCCCGTCGACCGCGCACCGAACTCCAGCATGACACTTGGGGCGACATAGCCCGATCCGGTTGCGGTCGGTTCGTAGTCGATAAAGAGCCGATCACCTTCGACGCGGATCGCCGCAGCCAAACCTTCCGTTGCCAGGGCGTCGGAGATCACCGGCTGCACGACAGCGCCAACCCATTCCGGTAGCCGGCGACGAACCTCGCTGGACCAGCGCTTTTCCTCGCTTCGCGTTTTCGGCAGGCCCTCGCCATTGTCCCCGACCAGGTCGGGCGCGATGGCCCGAATGTCGTAGGTCATATCCACATCCTCCGAAAACCGATGGATGACCTGATAGGCTTTCGACAGCGATGTGCCGCCCTTGAACACCAGATGCTCACCAAGCGGCGCCGTGTAGAGCGTGCTCAACGCCCACACCACCCAGACGTCCTTTTCGAGCAGATGCGCGGGCCGCCCCGAACGATCCGCCGCGACGCCAAGGGCGTCGCGGCGATCCTGAGCCGAGAGGAGCAGGAAGGTTTCAGCCATAGGCCGCCTTCCCGACACTCTGCGCCAACCATGTCGGAAGCTGCGGCGCGGCCGCCACCAATTCGCCAAAGGCGCCGGGCGGCAGCTTTCGCTTCAATGTCCTGAGCGCAGTTTCGGCTTTCTCCGGGCCGAGCCAAGCCAAGGCCCGGACGGCCTCTCCCGCCGGCCGGTTGGCCAGAGCCAGTTGCCAGCGCGGGGCATGGCGCAATTCCACGACCTGCTTGCCGAGATTCATCTTCCGGCTGCGCCCGGAGGTCAGATAGACCGAGCGAACCGGCACCTGCGTCGTCAGGCCAAGGGCGTTTGCGGCCGCCGCACCGTTCGAGACGATGGTCTCGCCACGCTGGCTGGCAAGGGCTTCCACAGCCTGTTCCACCGACGGCGCGCGCGTCCCGAATCGACTGGCGACGGGGCGGAGATAGACACCGCGCCCAGCCCGGATGAGTTGTTCGCGCTCGGCCAGACGCGACAAGGCCTGGTCCACTGCGGCGCGATTGCCGAGATGGAGCAGCCCCTTAGCGGACACAGAAGCGCCCTCGGGCAAACCCGTCATATGCGACAGAATCTGTTCGGTCAGCCGTGTCATCGTCTTTCTCCTGTCAGGAACATACGCAGTTTTCTGACAGTTTTCAAGGAAACACATCCGGGACGGAAAGCTGGGACAAGGGGGAAAGCCTTCCCCTGCGGTCGAGCCAAAGGGTCTCGCCCGACCCCTTCTGCGGGGAGATCCCCGCAACGCCCCCCTAGAGTGAGAGTGCGGACGGGTTTCCCGTGACGGGTCGAGGGCTGGAGAAGAGGTCTCCGGCGCCCGTCGCGGAGAACCGCGATGTTCAGAAAAAACCACAGCGCCCGCGCCGGCTCAGGCCGGGCGAGCCTCTATGACGACATCACCGACAAGATCATCGCCGAGCTTGAGGCGGGCCGTGCTCCCTGGGTCCAGCCATGGGGATCGGCCGCGGCCAAGGCGCCGCTCGCCATGCCCCGCAACGCTGCGACCGGACGGCACTATTCCGGCATCAATGTGCTCATCCTCTGGGGGGCGGTGATCCAGCACGGCTTCCCTGGCCAGAGTTGGCTCACCTTCCGCCAGGCGCTGTCGCTGGGCAGCAATGTCCGCAAGGGTGAGCATGGCACGACCGTCGTCTATGCCGACCGCTTCACGCCGGAGGACGAGAAGCGTCGCGCCCGCGAGACCGGCGAAGACGCCGCCGCGATTCCGTTCCTCAAGCGCTTCACCGTCTTCAACGCCGCGCAATGCGACGGCCTGCCGGACAACATCGCCGCCATCGCTCCACCGCCGCCGCCTGGCCTCATCGAGCCGCGCGTCGAGGCTCTGATCGAAGCGACGGGCATCGATTTCCGCATCGGCGGCGATCGCGCCTTCTATGTGTCGGCGCACGACTATGTGCAGGTGCCGCCGCCGCAAGCCTATTTCGAGCCGATCAACTGGCACCGCACGGCCCTGCACGAACTCGGGCACGCCAGCGGCCATGCCTCCCGGCTCGGCCGCGATCTGACCGGCGGTTTCGGCACGAAGAAATACGCCTTCGAGGAGTTGGTGGCCGAAATCAACGCCGCCTTCTGCTGCGCGTCTCTCGGCATCGCGCCGACCGTCCGCCATGCCGACTATATCGGCGCCTGGCTGGAGGTGCTGCGCGAGGACAATCGCGCCATCGTCCGCGCCGCCTCCCAGGCGAGCAAGGCGGCCGATTGGCTGCTCGGCTTCCTGCCCGACGCCGATCTCGGCCCGGACGACACCATGGCCGGCGACGAACGGCAGGCGGCGTGATCGAATATGAATACCGGAAAGGCGGGAAAGCAGGTCTCCGGCTTCACGCCTTTCCGCTTCTGCGGCGCGGCCCTTCTTAGAGTGAGAGGGCGGCGCTTCGCTTCGTGACGGGTTGGAGGTCGAGAGAGAGTCTCCTGGCCGCCCGTCGCGGAGTAACGAACATGGCGACTGCCATCCAGAAGATCACCCTGTCGTCGGCGCGCGACATCCCCTTCAACAAGCTGGCGCTGAGCCAGTCCAACGTCCGACGCGTCAAGGCCGGGGTCTCGATCGAGGAAATGGCCGAGTCCATCGGCCGGCGCGGCCTCATCCAGAGCCTCCATGTCCGCCCGGTCCTTGATGGTGATGGCGCGGAGACCGGCATGTTCGAGGTGCCGGCCGGCGGCCGCCGCTATCGCGCACTCGAACTGCTCGTGAAGCAGAAGCGTTTGGCCAAGACGGCGACGGTGCCCTGCGTCATCGGCGACGCCAACAGCGACATCCTCGTCGACGAAGTGTCGCTAGTCGAGAACATGGAACGCGCACCACTCCATCCACTCGACCAGTTCCGCGCCTTTCAGGCCATGCGCGACAAGGGCATGACCGAGGAGGCCATCGCCGCCGCCTTCTTCGTCAACGTCACCGTGGTGAAGCAGCGCCTGCGTCTCACCTCCGTTTCGCCGACCCTGCTCGAAACCTATGCCGATGACGGCATGACGCTCGAACAGCTCATGGCCTTCACCGTCAGCCCCGACCATGCCCGTCAGGAGCAGGTCTGGGACGCGATCAAGGATAGCTGGCAGAAGGAGCCCTACCAGATCCGGCGGATGCTGACCGAGACCGCGGTTCGCGCCTCGGACAAGCGGGCCAATTTCGTCGGTGTCGATGCCTACGAGGCCGCAGGCGGCATCGTACTGCGCGATCTCTTCCAGTCCGACGACGGCGGTTGGCTGCAAGACCCCGTCCTGCTCGACCGTATGGTGGCGGAGAAGCTGAAAGCCACCGCCGATCAGATCGCCGAGGAAGGCTGGAAGTGGATCGAGGTCGCGGTGAGCTTCCCCTATGGCCACGACCACGGCCTGCGTGAACTCGCCGGCGTTGCGGTCGATCTGACCGACGAGGAGCGTGCGACCCGCGAAGCGCTGCGCGAGGAATATGACCGGATCGAAGCGGAATATTCCGAGGCCGACGAGCTGCCCGACGCGATCGATCAACGTCTCGGCGAGATCGAGCAGGCCCTGGAGGCCTTCGAGAACCGCCCCGTCAGCTACGATCAGGCCGACATCGCAATCGCCGGCGCCTTCGTCAGCCTCGACGCCGACGGTTCGCTGTCGATCGACCGCGGTTATGTCCGCGCCAAGGATGAGCCCCAGGCCGAGCCCGATGGCGAGGCGTCCGGGGGCGACCAGCCCGATACGCCGGCCGTCCAACGCGCGGTCATCACCATCGGTGGCCAGCCCGCCGAGCCCGAGGACGATGAGGAAGACGGCATCAAGCCGTTGCCCGAGCGTCTCGTGATCGAGTTGACCGCCCATCGCACCCTGGCGCTGCGCAACGCGCTGGCGGAACATCCGCACGTCGCCATGACCATGTTGCTGCACAAGCTTCTGAGCGACACCTTCATCCACACCAACCCGTCCGGTTGCCTCGAGGCCAATGTCCGCCACATCTTCTTCTCGGCCCAGTCCGAGGAATTGAAGGACAGCCCATCGGCGCAGGCGGTCAACGATCGCCACGAACGCTGGGGGGATCACATCCCCGCTGACAATGAGGCGCTCTGGGACTGGCTGACCGATCTCGATGACGGCACGCGCCTGGAACTTCTGGCGCTTTGCGTCAGCTACGGCGTCAATGCGCTATTCGAGCGTCCGAACCCCTATTCCGGCTCGGGCGTCAGCCAGCATGGCCTCGATATGCGTCTGGCGCAGGCCGACCGGCTCGCACGGGCTACGGGCATGGACATGGTGGCCGCAGGCTGGAAGCCCACTGTCGGCAATTATCTCGGCCGCGTGACCAAGCCCCGCATTCTCGAAGCCGTGCGTGAAGGTGCCGGAGAGCGGGCCGCGCAGCTCATCGACCACATGAAGAAGGGCGACATGGCCAAGGAAGCCGAGCGCCTTCTGGCCGACAGCGGCTGGCTGCCCGAGCCGCTGCGCCTCGCGTCCATCGATGGCGATCAGTCTGGTCCCGACGATCAGGCCGATAACGGCGAAGACACCGCCTTGCCGGACTTCCTCACCGAGGACGGCGAGGACGAAGACACCGACGAGGATGAAGTCCAGCACGCCGTCGCCGCCGAATAGCGCGGATCGCGCGGGTCGGCGCCGTTCGTCCCGCGCATCTCACCCCGATCTTCCACACTGCCCGGTCCCACGCTCGACAGCCTGCGCGGCTGTACGCGCGGGCCGGGCAGTCTCGTTTCAGGAGCCTGTCATGGCCGACTATTTCACCCATTTCTCGTGCCTGCTCGATGTCGGCACGCCCGAGAACGCCGCCCGCGCGCTCGACCTCTACAACCGCCTCTCCGAGGCCGGCGCATCGGAAGAACCACCTTCCGAGGGCTTCCTCCTGTCGATCCAGCCCGAGCATGGTGGCACGCAGCTCTGGATGCACGACGACGTCACTGGCGATCCCGAGCGCCTGATCCAGTTCGTGAAGCGCTGCGCCACAGAGTTCGGCCTGAGCGGCCGATGGGGGTTCCAATATGCCAACACCTGCTCGAAGCCCCGGCTCGACGGCTTCGGCGGCGGCGCGCATGTCCTCGATCTCGCCACCGGGGAGACCGTGGACTGGATCTATACCGATGGCTGGCTCGACCAGACCCTCTCCGACGAGGGAGGCCCGCTATGAGCATTCCATCCCATGCCCAGAGCAATTTTCAGACGCTGCTGCGCGCTGCCGGTGACGGCAACCTTGCGCTCATGGAATGCCTCGATGCCGTGACCGGCGATCCGCGTTACGTCATCTGCGCGGTGGGACGAAACGATGGTGATTTCGTCTTCACGCCCTTCGGCCACCTCGCCGACGGCAATCCCTATGACGCCTACCTACCGCCCGACCCCGGCGATCCTGGCGGCTTCATTCATCGGGGCACGCCCGGAGAGGCGTCATGATGGACATCGACGCCATCTTCGCCGCCGATCACGAGCGGCCGCCAGCCGAGCGGTCTCTCCCCTGGCTGGAAACCAGAGACGGGATCACCGTCATCGTGGAGCCCAAGCCCCATTGGGCCAGCGACATGCGGGCCTTCCGGGCCGAAGCTCGCGAATATTGCGCCTATGCCGATTGGACTGCGAACGGCGCGCGCGCTCGGTTCTTCGGGCACATCGACACCAGCGGCGATGACCTAGTCCGCAAGGCGCGCAGGCTCGTCGCCCGCGAGATCACCGACGGACACTGGGCCTGACCTCTCAAAGCGCCTCTGCCGCTCGGCCGAGGCGCTTTTTTCATGTCGGCAGCGACGTGTTGGAGAGTGAGAGGGCCGCCGGGACGGGTTTGAGTCCGTGCGGTCGAGAGAGAGCGCCGTCCGGGCTTCCCGTTCCCGCTCTCCCGAGGTTCTGATCCATGAACATCATGTCCCCCGTAGCCGGTCCGGCTGCGCCCGTTGCCCGCGCGTCCGCCATCATCGCCGCCGCCCATCAGCTTCTCACCCTGCTCGAACGCGGCCAGCGGATGGACAACGCCGATCTCCGCATCGCCATGGAAACGGCCTTCGAGGCTTCCGACACGAGCGGCGCTTGGGACTGGAAGACGGCCTACGAAGCCTGTGAAGGCGCGACCGTCCTGTTCCTGCGCAAATACGGACGTGCGCTTTTCCGTAAAGCCGGCACTCCGGCTGCACGGCTTTCCGCTTTGTCGAAAATCACCGGCCTTCTGCCGACGCACACCCGTCGCTCCGAGGAAGCCCAGGCGCTTCAGCAATTCTCGACGCCGGTCCCGCTCGGCCTCGCCGCTATCGCGGCCGCCGCGATCACAACGCACGACATTGTGCTGGAGCCGTCGGCAGGCACGGGTCTTCTCGCCATCCTCGCCGAGATCAGCGGCGGCTCGCTGCTTCTCAACGAACTGGCGGAAACCCGCGCCGATCTACTTGGCCAGCTCTTTCCCGCCCTTGCCGTCACGCGATGCGACGCCGCCCAGATCGACGACCACCTTCCGGCGTGCGCCGTCCCTTCCGTCATCGTGATGAACCCGCCCTTCTCGGTGATGGAGCACGTCTCCGGCCGGGTCGCCGACGCCGCTGCGCGTCATGTTGCTTCGGCCCTGGCGCGGCTTGCCGATGGTGGGCGTCTGGTGACGATCACCGGCGCAAACTTCGGCCCCGAGCAACCGGCCTGGCGCGACACCTTCGCCCGGCTTCAGGTGCGTGGCCGCGTCGTCTTCACCGCGGCGATCCACGGCTCGGTCTATGCCAAGCATGGCACGAGCATCGAAACGCGGCTGACCGTCATCGACAAGCTGCCGGCCGAAGACCCGGCCACGTTCCCTGCGTCCGCTGGCGTTGCGCCCGACGTCGCCACGCTGCTCGCATGGATCGAAGCGCGGATTCCACCGCGCCTGCCGGTCGCACTGCCCGACATCGCGCCGCCCGTGTCGGGTTCGGCACCCCGCACCGTGCGGGGTTATCTCGCGCGCACCGCCACAGAGCGTCCGGCCGCACGCTCCACCATGGATCCGCAGGGCGTTGAACTCGCCTACGACACGATGGACTGGACGCCGCCGGAAGGCGCCCACCTCACGGATGCGATCTATGAAGAATACGGATTGCAGTCGATCCGTATTGCCAGTTCTCAGGCGCACCCCACCAAGCTCGTGCAGTCGGCGGCCATGGCGAGCGTTGCACCGCCCAAGCCCGCCTATCGGCCGATGCTGCCCGCGAACATCACCGATCTCCTGTCGGACGCCCAGCTCGAAACCGTCATCTATGCCGGCGAAGCCCATTCGGACTTCCTCACCGGCTCCTGGACCGTCGATGCGACCTGCGATCTCGTGCAGGCGGCCAAGCCCGATGCCGAAAACGCCGTGCGCTTCCGGCGCGGCTTTATGCTCGGCGACGGCACCGGAGCCGGCAAAGGCCGTCAATCTGCCGGCATCATCCTCGACAACTGGCTGCGCGGTCGCCGCAAGGCGGTCTGGATCTCCAAATCCGACAAGCTGATCGAGGACGCGCAGCGCGATTGGTCAGCGCTCGGCATGGAGCGCCTGCTGGTCACGCCGCTGTCGCGCTTCGCGCAAGGGCGGCCGATCACGCTGTCGGAAGGCGTCCTGTTTGCAACCTATGCCACGCTACGGTCCGACGACCGTGGTGAGAAGGTTTCCCGCGTCCGGCAGATCGTCGAATGGTTGGGCTCCGATTTCGATGGAGTGATCATTTTCGACGAGAGCCACGCCATGGCCAATGCCGCAGGCGGCAAGGGAGAACGCGGCGACGTTTCCGCCTCACAGCAGGGACGCGCGGGCCTTCGGCTTCAGCACGCCCTGGCCAACGCGCGCGTCGTCTATGTGTCGGCTACCGGCGCGACCACCGTCCACAATCTCGCCTATGCCCAGCGGCTCGGCCTGTGGGGCGGTGAGGATTTCCCCTTCGCCACCCGCGCCGAATTTGTCGAGGCGATCGAGGACGGCGGTGTCGCGGCCATGGAAGTGCTCGCCCGCGATCTGCGTGCACTGGGCCTCTATACCGCCCGATCGCTCTCCTACGATGGCGTCGAATACGAGCTGATCGAGCACGACCTGACCGACGAGCAGCGGCGTATCTACGATGCCTACGCCAGCGCCTTCGCCGTCATCCACAATCATCTCGACGCCGCGATGCAGGCGGCCAACATCACCGGCAACCCAGATAGCGGGGGAGCCACACTGAACCGCCAGGCCAAGTCCGCCGCCCGCTCGGCCTTCGAGTCCGCCAAGCAGCGTTTCTTCGGCCATCTGCTCACGTCGATGAAAACGCCCACGCTGATCCGGTCCATCGAACGCGACCTGGATGATGGCCACGCCGCTGTCGTCCAGATCGTCTCGACCGGCGAAGCGCTGATGGAGCGCCGGCTGGCGGAAGTCCCGACCAAGGAATGGAACGATATTCGTGTCGACATCACACCCCGCGAATATGTTCTGGACTATCTGGCCCATTCCTTTCCGGTCCAACTCTACGAGCCGTTCACGGATGGCGAGGGCAATCTGTCCTCGCGCCCGGTCTATCGCGATGGCCACCCCGTCGAGAGCCGCGAAGCTGTCGCGCGCCGGGACGAGCTGATCGAACGTCTTGCGTCTTTACCACCCGTTCCGGGGGCGCTCGACCAGATCGTACAGCGCTTCGGCACAGATATGGTCTCCGAGGTGACGGGCCGCTCCCGGCGCATCGTCCGCAAGGGGGAACGCTTCGCCGTCGAAAACCGCGCGCCATCCGCCAACCTTGCCGAGACGGCCGCGTTCATGGACGATCTGAAGCGCGTTCTCGTGTTCAGCGACGCCGGCGGCACCGGCCGCAGCTATCACGCAGAACTGTCGGCGAAGAACCGGCGTCTGCGCGTGCATTATCTGCTCGAACCCGGATGGAAGGCCGACGCCGCCATCCAGGGTCTGGGCCGCACCAATCGCACCAACCAGGCGCAGCCGCCGCTGTTCCGCCCGATCGCCACGAACGTCAAAGCCGAGAAACGCTTCCTGTCCACGATCGCGCGCCGGCTCGATACGCTGGGCGCGATCACGCGCGGTCAGCGCCAGACCGGCGGCCAAGGCCTGTTCCGGCCCGAGGACAATCTGGAATCGAGCTACGCCCGCGATGCGCTGCGGCAGCTCTATCTCCTGATCGTGCGCGGCAAGGTCGAGGGTTGCTCGCTGGGTCGCTTCGAGTCCGCGACCGGCCTGAAATTGACCGATGACAACGGCATCAAGGACGAGTTGCCGCCGATCACCACGTTCCTCAACCGCCTGCTGGCGCTGACCATCGAGCTTCAGGGCATCCTCTTCACCGCCTTCGAGCAATTGCTCGACGCCAAGGTGGCCGGAGCCATCGCCAGCGGCGTTTATGATGTCGGGCTGGAAACGCTGACGGCGGAGAGTTTCGTCGTCGCTGAGCGCACGACCATCTACACCCATCCGGCAACGGGCGCACAGACGCGGCTGCTCACGATCACCGAGCGCCGCCGAAACCAGCCAACCACGCTCGATACGGCGCTCGACTGGCTCGACGATCCGCATGCCCGGCTGCTCATCAACGCGCGGTCGGGACGCGCTGCTGTCCAGGTGCCGGCGCCGTCCATCATGCTCGACGACGGCGAGATCGAACGTCGCGTCCGCCTGATCCGGCCGATGGAACAGCACCACGCAAGCCTCGCCATGATGGAAGACAGCTATTGGCAGGAAGCCGCTCGCGACAGCTTTGCAGCGGTCTGGCAACGGGAAGTCGCCGAAGTGCCGGCCTATACCGATGGCGCCATCCACATGGTCAGCGGTTTGCTCCTGCCGGTGTGGAAGCGCCTGCCGAACGAGTCGACGCGCGTCTATCGGCTCCAGACCGACGATGGCGAACGCATCATCGGGCGGCGGGTTTCGTCCGCCTGGGCCCTGAATGCCGCCTCGACGGGAACGGCCAACCTCAGCAGCGATGATGCCTATGCCGCTCTGGTGGATGGTCGCACCATCCTCGACCTGGCCAGCGGACTCCAGCTTCGCCGCGCGCGCGTCATGGGCGCGAACCGGATCGAACTGTCCGGCTTCACCGACACCATGCGGGATCGCCTGCGCGCCTATGGCCTCTTCAGCGAGATCATCTCGTGGAAGCTGCGCTTCTTCGTCCCGGTCGATGCCTCTGGTCCCGCCATCATCGGCAAGCTGCTCGCCACCTATCCGGTCGAGCGGATCAGCGAGCGTGAGGCAGCGTGATGGCTCGGCAGGACGCTTCGGAATTGGAACACCGCCTCGGCCGACAGGCCGAGGCGGTGTGCCGTCACTATCTCTCCAACGGCGACCGGCAGGGCAACTACTGGCAGGTTGGCGATGCTCGCAATGCCGCAGGTCGCTCCATGTTCGTGCGCCTGCGCGACACCCCGAAGGGACCAGCGGGCAAATGGACCGACGCCGCCACCGGCGAACATGGCGACCTTCTCGACATCATCCGGGAATCGCTCGGCCTCATCGACTTCGCAGACGTTGCTCAAGAGGCGCGTACCTTCCTCAGCCTGCCGCATCCCGAACCCGAGCCGGCATCACGCCGTGGACTGGCGCCAGCGCCATCGGGGTCGCCCGAGGCGGCACGCCGTCTCATCGCCATGACGCTGCCGATCACCGGGACCATTGTGCAGACCTACCTGCGCAGACGCGGCATTGCGCTTTTGCACGGAACCGGAAACCTGCGCTTCCACCCCCGCTGCTACTACAAGCCCGACGATGGCCCGACCGAGACCTGGCCCGCCATGATCGCCGCCGTCACCGACCTCGCTGGCAAGATCACCGGCGCGCACCGCACCTGGCTCGCGCCGGACGGCTCCGACAAAGCCCCCATCGACATACCGCGCAAGGCGATGGGCGATCTCCTCGGCAATGCCGTCCGCATCGGTGTGCCCGGCAGCGTGATGGCGGCAGGCGAAGGTATCGAGACCATGCTGTCGCTCCGGCAGGTCCTGCCCGATATGGCGATGGCGCCGGCGCTTTCGGCAGCACATCTGGCCGCCATCCTGTTCCCGGCGACTTTGCGGCGGCTCTATATCGTCCGAGACGACGATCCGGCCGGTGACGGCGCGCGGGACATGCTGATCGAACGGGCGAACGCCGAGGGAATCGAGGCCATCCCATTGTCGCCGGCATTCGGGGACTTCAACGAGGATCTCCGGCGGCTCGGGATCGATGCGCTTCGGGCAGGCGTTCGCGTGCAGCTCGCTCCAGACGACGTCGCACGCTTCATGAACCTGGCCGCTTAGCCGGAAAGGATTGGGGAGCGGCGTACAGCCGCCATGCCCGCAACGATGCGCCAGTGACGGCAAAAGGACCGCGCCTCGGCCTTCGAGAGGGCGATCGGCCATCAGCCGGGCCGGACAAGGCAATGGCTGCGGCCGACGATTTTCCGGCGGCGCATGTCCACCCCACGCGGCAGGCCGCGCGGGGACCCCGAACCGGCGCCTTTCCATCGCGAAACAAAATCGCCGGCCTTCGCCATCCTCCGCTGACGCTTCGGCCCTTCGGCTCACGCTCAGGGTGCAGGTCCGTCCCGCCCGACGGCTTCGTCGCCATGAAGGCCGCGACGGTCGCGGTCCTTGCCGACGGAGCATCCCATGAGCGAACACGACGACTACGAACCACACCACGAGTCATCCCCGACCGACCATCTTATCCAGGACTTGCAGCTCCATGGCTACCGTCCCTCCGAAGACGAGTTGGACCAGCGCCCGCCACCGGAAGACCGCATCATCGAAGGCACCGTCGCCGATATCTTCGACGCCCTGGTCGCCACGATCACCGACACCAGCCTCGACTTCGATCTCCCCGATCTCCTCTGGTCCACCGTCAATATGTTCCACCGCGCCGTGGACCGCATCGAACAGAAGCTCGACGACAACGAGCAGGCGCAAAGGCAGCTTCAGCGCGAACAGGATGGCTCCGAGGTGAAGTCCCTCCAGCTCGAGCGCCTCATAGACATCGGCATGAACCTGATCGACCGCCGCGACGGCATGGAAACCTTCCGCGAAGCCGCCGCTGGCCGCTACCTCGTCGCCACCGGCTCACCCTGGTCGCAACGCACCGGATCACGGGTCAACCATCGCCACCTCACCGCGTCGCTGATCGACAGCCGGGATTTCCTCGCCGCCAGGAGGCGTGCGGATACCGATGTACTCGTACCCGCCGGCCCGAAGATCGCCTTCTCGGGCGGCGACACCGCCGACCACAAGCAGATCTGGGCCAAGCTCGATCAGATCCATACCAAGCACCCCGACATGGTGCTGCTGCATGGCGGCTCGCCGAAAGGCGCCGAAAAGATCGCTTCCCGCTGGGCCGACAGCCGCAAGGTGCCGCAGGTCGCCTTCAAGCCGGACTGGACGAAGCACGCCAAGGCCGCACCGTTCAAACGCAATGACCAGATGCTCAGCATCGTGCCGATCGGGGTCGTGATCTTCCCCGGCACGGGCATTCAGGACAACCTGGCCGACAAGGCCCGCAAGATGGGCATCCCGGTCTATCGGTTCGGCTCGGGCGGCGCGTAAGCGCCGCCGGGACCCGCCGCCTTGAAAAATGATAGCAATTTTTGTATTATGCTATCACCGCCATCAAACTTGCAGGAGGCGCTATCATGCCCGCAGTTACGATCAGGAATCTGTCCGACGCGACGCATCGCGCCCTCAAGGTGCGGGCGGCGCAGCACGGCCGCAGCGCCGAAGCGGAAATGCGCGACATCCTCGAAATGGCTGTCCGCCCCGATACGCGCCTCCGGCTCGGCACGGCGCTCGCGGAACGCAGCCGCCGCCTCGGCTTGACCAATGAGGATGTCGAGGCCCTCGACCAGGCTCGTGACAAGGCGCCCGCCAAGCCGATGAGCTTCGAATGATCCTCCTCGACACCAATGTCGTATCGGAGGCGATGAAGCCCGCTCCCGACGAGGCCGTGCGCGCATGGCTCGACGAGCAGGCGGCGGAAACACTCTTTCTCTCCAGCGTCACCATCGCCGAACTGATGTTCGGCATCGGCGCGCTCCCCGACGGCAAGCGCAAGGAGCGTCTCACCGAAGCCCTGGATGGGGTGATGGAACTGTTCGCAGACCGCGTCCTCCCGTTCGATGTCGATGCTGCGCGCCGCTATGCGGATCTCGCCGTCAAAGCCCGAGCGGCCGGGAAAGGCTTCCCTACTCCCGACGGCTACATCGCGGCGATTGCAGCCGCCAAGGGGTTTGCCGTCGCCACGCGCGACAGCAGCGCATTCGAGGCCGCGAATGTCACGGTGATCGATCCCTGGAAGGCCGGGCGCTGACATCCGGCCACCGGCAGCGCAGGAGAGGTCAGCCGAGCCGGCGGCAACAGTTCTCGCGGCATGCAGACAATCCGGTCTCCTGATCGGACGACCACCCCCGCTTCAAGACGCTGATCCTTGGGTTCAGCCGATGGCCTGACGCCATCAACCCGTAAAGGGTCGGACTACGCATAGCGTGCCGCCGCTCCGGCTTCGCCTACGCGGTGATTGCGGCCACCGGCCGAACTCTTCGGGCGCCTGTCAGCGGGGGATGGACCTCCGCTCAAACAGGAGCCAGGTCGATGTCCTTCCAAACCGCTCACGCCTTCGCCTTCAGCCTCGCTACCACCCTGATGGCGGCCATCGTCATCTATCGCGCCGGAGACGGCACGCTCTCCGTCACCCCGGCCTCGGAATATGATGGCGATGAAAACGCCATCGTCGGCGAAATCGACCCCTTCGCCTCATGAGGCGAACCGGGTCGCGCCGTCGGCGGACGCTTCACGCTTCTGCTCCCCCCGCGGCTCGAATTCTGCTAATCTCGCATGTGCGCCGTGGTGGTGGTGGAGGCGCGTCCGTCTGACATTTGACGAAAGACACCACCATGATCTTCATCGGCATTTTCCTCAGCATCGCCGCCATCGGCTTCCTCTGCTGGCTCCTCTTCACGCTTGCGGTGTTCGCTCTTCCGTTCTTCGCGGGCGTGACTGCCGGCACATGGGCCTATGGCACCGGCGCGGGCTGGCTCGGCGCGATTGTCGTCGGCTTTGTCGCCGCCGGCCTGACCTTCGGCTTCGGCCAATTCCTGCTCGCCACCGTCCGTCCGACCTGGGCACGGCTGCTCATCGCAGCGGCCTTCGTCGCCCCGGCCGTCGTCGCCGGTTTCCATGCCACCCATGGCATCGTGAAACACACCATGCCATCGGAGACATGGCAGACCGTGTTCTCGGTCATCGGAGCGATCGCGGTCGGCATCGTCGCCTTCGCGCGCATCACCGGGATGGCGGCCTCCGGCCCATCTGCCGGGCATGTGTCCCACGCCTAAACCCGCAGCGCCCATCGCGGCGGGATCCAGAAGCACATGCCTTTGTCCCCCACGCCATCTGGTCGCCCAATGGGGAAGCGGCATCGCGAAGCATCGGCTGCGCCCACCTGTCACGGAACGATGGAGCGCGTCGGGGCGGTAACGACATCGGGGCCGGCAGACCCTCAGCGTCGAGGCGTTCCGTCAGAGCTGGCGGAATGGCGAAATGCGCAGCGCAGGCCTGTTCGAGGGAGGTTTACGCCTGTGATCGCCGGTCGGACTTCCCGGGCCAATGCGAAGGTCGCCGCCGTCTCCGCCGTCGATCCGTCCAGCCGCCGCTCCAAAACGGCCTCTTCAATGGCCTGATCTGGCCGAAGGACGGCTTTGCCTCGAGCGCCTAAGCCACAACGGCTGGTCCCGACTTTCTTCCCCTGCCGGCTGCGCCGTCATTCCTCGCGAAACAACAAAGTCGCGCCTGCGCCATCCTCCGCTTTGCTACGGTCGCAAGCGATGTGTCGTCGCTCGCCTCCGTCCGGTCGATCGCCATCGAGGCCGCAATGGTGCGGGCTCGAAACGGAAAACGGAGACTTACAATGGCGACCATCGGCACCTTCAAGAAGACCGGCTCGAACGAATTCGGCGGCGAAATCGTCACCCTCAGCGTCCAGGCCAAAGGCGTGCGCATCGTCCCCGACCTGCGCGCCAGTGGCGAGAACGCCCCCAGCCACCGGGTCCTGGTCGGCCGCGCCGAGATCGGCGCCGCCTGGTCCAAACGCTCCAACGAGGGCCGCGACTATCTGGGCCTCAAGCTCGACGATCCGAGCTTCAACGCTCCGATCTACGCCAACCTCTTCGATGACGAGGACGGCGAAGGTTACTCGCTGATCTGGTCCCGCCCCAACGGCCGCCGCGCAGACTGAGGCGGCGTCACGAGGCCCCGGCCGAAAGGTCGGGGCCGCCTTCCTGCTCAAATCGCACCGAAACGCAGATGCGTGTTCCAAATAGTCGGGTCACACCGAAGGCGCGCTCTTCCAGCTTTACTGCAAAAGCCAGCCCGCAGACCCTTCGCTTCACTGACGACAACGCCTCGATTGCCCGAATCAGCAAATCGGCGCCAGCACAACACGGCCCTTCGGCAACCTCTTTGAGCTGGCAGAAAAGGGCCAATACGACTAAAATAGCCGTAGTTCTGGAACGCGCGCCGGTTGCGATGGGAGGTGATCATGCATGATCACCGCCCGACAATCACGGGCCGCACGCGCGTTGCTGGGTTGGACACAGGAGACGCTCGCTGACAAGGCCCGCCTATCGCTGACCGCGCTCAAGCGCCTCGAATCCGAAAGCGGGCTCGATGTGTACGAGACGACGCGCGATCAGGCACGCAGGGCCTTGGAAGCTGCCGGAATCGTCTTCCTGTCGACCGACCGAGGGCAAGGAGTGCTGCTGGTCGATGATCGCGGAAACAAGCAGAACCGATCTACAGGCTTACGCTGACCTGTGGGCAGCCAGGCTCCTCATCATTCGCACTGCCTCTATTTCGGATCAAACTTGGACAATAGACGGGCACCGAATATTCGCCGAGTCTGCACCATGACCGCACCATTCCAGGACCTCGCGCCATCGGGGCAAGATCTCACCGATTACGACATTTCGCATGCCAAACTATACATGCGCTTGCTGGATGCGGCCGCTGACGGCGCGCATTGGGAGGAAGCCGTGCGGGTGCTGTTCGACCTCGATCCCGCCCGTGAACCCGAACGCTGCCGACGCATCCATGACAGCCATCTCGAACGCGCCCGCTGGATGACCCACACCGGCTATCGGCATCTCCTGCGACCGGCTCACCGCTGAGAGGCTTGCGAACCTGCGTGATGCCCTTTCGACATCACGCAATGCCCTCCTCCGGGCTTCCAACACCCTCATCGCGCCCCGAAAAATCACACGCTCGACTTACGCGCACCACGCGGGAGAGTTGATGCGATGAGGCCCGATACATCGAACTGGCGAGACGACCGCAGCTACGATTTCTTCGATACCCTGCCGATCGAAGGTCTCGCCTGGGAGTGTCTTCGCAGATACCGCCCTTATCAGGACGATTACGCCAGTCTGGTCGATGCTGGCGCCGAGACTCAGCCGCTGCCTGACGACAGGCAGCGGCGCTGGGGGTTGCGATTTCCCCGCAAGACCAGGTCGTTCTGCCCTACAGCAACAGGTGGTGTGGTCGCCGCAGAGCGATCCCGCCGTCCTCTTTCTGACAGCGCGGCCGAACTTTCTGCCGTCCAGCTCAAACAGCCTCGCCGACAGGTTCGCTGCGGGACGTGATGGCCCTGAAGGAGCCTATGCTGGTCTTCCGGAGCACGACCTCCAGCTACTCTTCCTACCCGGCATATCCGCACACGACCAGCTTGCAGCGGTCGTCCCCATCGATGACGACATCCTCGATCGCATTGATGCGCTGACACGCCTCGCGCGCGCCTGGCTCCAACGTCCGCCGTTGCGCGACACGCGCATGACCGCCGAGCAGCGCCGCCGCTTTCGCCTCAAACTTCGTGCTGCTGACGGCCGCATGAACGGCGCGACCTATCGCGACATCGCCATCGCAATCTATGGCGCGGCGCGCATCGATACCGACCCTTGGAAGACCTCGCCGCTACGGGATGCCGTGATCGCCCTCGCCGAAGCCGGATTGGCCCTCATCGATGGCGGCTATCTACACCTGCTTCGGCATCGTCGGCGCACCTAGCCTGCTCCAACAAGAGGGGTGGGGAATTTAGCCATCCCAAGTCCCCCATCCATCCCGCCGGAGGTTCTCCGCCACCGTTGTCGCTGACAGCCGCTGATCGCCAGCGGCCCCCAGCACCCCCACGGAGGCCCGCCCAATGCGACCCGATACCGCCGCGCTCCCGCCACGCTACCTGCGGACCAAGGAAGCCGCTGAATTTCTCAGCCTGTCCGCGCGCACCCTGGAAAAGCATCGCACCTACGGCACTGGTCCGGCCTATCACAAACTCGGCGGGCGCGTCGTCTATTCGGTCGACGATCTGGAGACCTGGGCCGAGCGCGGCGCCGTGACCTCGACGTCCGATCCGCGCGGCTCCGTGCTTCCCGCAAAGCGCCAGACGCTACCGACCGGCCAGATCGCCGGCCGATACGCACGCTGATCGTGGCTGGTCCCTTTCATGGTGGTGCGTCGTCGTGACCCTTCGGAGCGTGGGCAGCTCGACCTGTTTCGCGCGCTTCCCGGCGACTTCGCGCCACGAGACGCGCAGGATCTCATGGCCTATCCCTTCTTCTCCCTCTCGAAATCGCACCGCATAGCGCCGATCGACTTTTCGGCCGGCGGTGTCTCCATCCGGGTAGAGGCCGTTCCCGATCATGGCATGGCCACGATCTGGGACGCCGACATCCTGATCTGGGCCGCCAGCCAGATCGTCGAGGCCCGCGACGCGGGCCTGCGCACCTCGCGTCTGATGGCGGCGACACCCTATGAGATCCTCACCTATGTCGGGCGCGGCACATCCATGCGCGACTATCAGCGCCTCAAGGCCGCGCTCGACCGGCTGCAATCGACCACCATCTCGACGTCGATCCGCCAGCCCGCCGAAGGCCGCCGTCACCGCTTCTCGTGGATAAACGAGTGGCAGGAGCGCACGGATCACCAAGGACGACCCGATGGCATCGAGCTGATCGTCCCCGACTGGTTCTACAAGGCCGTCCTCGATGACGCGCTCATCCTCACCATCGATCCGGCCTATTTCGATCTCACCGGCGGCCTCGATCGCTGGCTCTACCGCATCGTGCGCAAACACGGAGGCCGTCAGCGCGGCGGCTGGCGTTTCGACCTACGCCACCTCCACCTCAAATCCGGCAGCCTGTCGCCGTTCAAGCGCTTCGCCTTCGAACTGCGCGACATCGTGCGACGCCAACCACTGCCCGGCTACCTCCTGTCGCTCGAAGTGGAAATCGGCGGGCGCACGCTGCTGGCTTTCGAGCCACTAGCCGCCTGTGGAAAACCTGTGGACGGCCTCGTGCTATCGGGAACCCGACCTATCGTGCCATCGGGAACCCGAGGCTCGTGCCATCGGGAACCCAAGCCGGCCTTAACGTCTGGAAATCGTGGGCGGATTCGCGCCCTTAACTTAGAGTCTAACCAAGAATCTAACTTTGAAGAGCGCGCGCGCGATGTGGAAAACCTCATCCGCACCGCCGCAGCGAGCCTCCGCGCCGCCGGCAAATCACCGCGCAAGGGTGCTCCAGCCGCTCAGACGGGCCGGAAAGAGAGCGAACCGGCTTCCCCCGATCAGCTTCCGCTCCTCGATCGGCCTGGAGGTGCGCGATGATCGTCGCGTTCCTCAACCAGAAAGGCGGTGTCGGCAAGACGACGCTGGCGCTCAACCTCGCGGGCGAACTCGCTGGGCGCGGTCAGCGCGTCACCCTGATCGATGCGGACCCACAGGGATCGGCCCTCGACTGGTCTGAGCAGCGCAGCCATGAGGGCCTGCCGCGCCGGTTCGGCGTCGTCGGCCTGGCGCGCGACACGCTCCACCGCGAAGCGCCGGCGCTGGCCCGCGATGTCGACCACGTCGTCATCGACGGCCCGCCGCGTGTCGCAGCGCTCATGCGCTCGGCGCTGCTCGCCGCCGACCTCGTGCTGATCCCGGTGCAGCCGTCGCCGCTCGACGGCTGGGCATCGGCCGAGATGCTGGCGCTGCTCCGCGAAGCCCGCGTCTATCGCCCGGAACTGGTCGCCCGCTTCGTGCTCAATCGTTGCGGTGCGCGCACCATCCTGGCCCGCGAGACAGCCGAGACCCTGGCCGATCACGATCCACCGTTGCTCGCCACCACCATCGGCCAACGTATCGCCTTCGCCGCCGCCGCGCAGACCGGCCGCCTGGTCGCCGAACTCGCCGATGCGACATCGGCCGCGCGCGAGATCGCGGCCTTCGCCGATGAACTCCTGCGTCTGCGGATCGACGGGGGCGCACAATGAACGAACGATCCCCCCGTCGCGGCTTCGCCGCACGCCCCTCCGATCCCGACCAATGGATCAAGGCTGCGGACAACGCACCACGCGCCGCTGACGTCGCTGCGTTCACCGCCAGGCTCACCATCGATGTGACGCCCGAACTGCGCGGCCGGATCAAGATCGCCGCCTTCGGGCGCGGCGTCACCGTCGCCGACATGCTGCGCGAGCTGCTCGCGCGTGAATTCCCCTCGACACCAGGAGACACCACATGACCGGCACTGCGGCTCCCCGCATGCGCGGCGGCCCTCTGCCGTCAGCGCTCCCCCATGACACCATTACCCACGTCGAACTGACGTGGGTCGAGAAGAAGATCGAATACTGGATCAGGTTCGGCCGTGAGGCGCATGAACAGATCCTCGACCGCCGCCGGCGTGTCGTCTCCTTCCGTCCGAACACCGTATTCGCGTTCGTGCGATGGGCGGCCAACGACTTCGGCACGATTATCTCGCGCATCGACATCGTACGCGCAGTCGAGCCCGGAGAGCCCTACCAGACGCTGCCTTTCGTCCGGCCGGGCGGTGAAATCCTGCTCAGGATCGACGGATGGCCAAAGGTCGAAGACGTGCTGCGCCACGTCGATGCAATTGAAGCGGTCGGCATCGAGGCGGACGCCGTTTCGCCGGAACACTGGCGTCACGTCCACAACCGGATGGCGGCTGGACATCAGCCGCGCACCTATACGCTCGACCAGCATCGCGCCGTCCTCCTGCGCCGGAGGACGTGGTCGTGACGCGCGCCGGTCTCTTCCTCGTCATGGCTCTCGCGACCACGGGGATCAGCTATCCGGCGCTCACCCCGTTGCCGATCAAGCTCCTGTGGAACGCATCGGCGAGCGCCCCCATCGGCTTCTACACGATCGACGTCGATGGCCCGTTCGACGTCACCGATCTCGTTGCGGTCGATGCGCCCGAGCCGCTCGCGACCTTCATGGCCGAACGCGGCTATCTTCCCAAAGGCGTCCCACTGCTGAAGCGCATTCTCGGCGTTTCCGGGCAGACCGTTTGCCGCTCGAACCTCTCCGTCACGATCGACGGCGTCGACATGGGCGATGCGCTACCGCGTGATCGCGCCGCGCGCGACCTCCCGGTCTGGCAGGGCTGCCGCCGTATCCCGACCGGCGCAGTCTTCCTCATGAACTGGCAGGTCCGCGACAGCCTGGACGGTCGCTATTTCGGCCTGACCTCCACTGACCAGATCATCGGCCGCGCCGTCCCCCTGTGGACAGACGAGGACGGAACGGGCCGCTTCGAATGGCGCGCACCGACGCGATGAACACCTCGCCATCGGCGGGGGCGGCGCCCACCGATGGCTTTCCCAACGCCGCCGCAAAGGAAGTCATCATGCCTCAGATTGGTCAATTCACGCGCCAGGACACGGGCTTCGCCGGCAAGCTGGAGACGTTCACGCTCTTCCGCGATGTCGTCATCGTGCCGGCAGAGCCCTCCGATGCCGAGAATGCGCCGGATTACCGCGTTCACGCCAGCGACGATGGCAAAGCCGAAGCCGGTCCGGAAATCGGCGCGGGCTGGAAACGCACCGGCGAGCGCGCGGGCGAATACGTTGCCGTACTGATCGACGACCCTGCGCTGCCGCAGCCGATCCGCGCCAATCTGTTCTGCGACGATGACGCCGGGAACGCCTGGTCGCTGCACTGGTCGCGCCCGCGCGACCGCGCCGGGAAGGACTGACCGATGTCCGGTCCACGTCCAGCGATAAGCCATCGGGATGCGGGCGGGCGGCATCACGCCGTCCGGCGCATGGCCTTCCTTCTCCTTTCCGGCCTGGCCCTCGCAGCGGGCGCAACGGACGCCGCTCTTGCCCAGTCCGTGTCGGCTGCGCGCACGGTCGCTGGCGATCCACACGCCGCCTTCGTCACCGAAGCCTCGCAGCGCTTCGGCATTCCCGAACACTGGATCGTCGCCGTCAAACGCGCCGAAAGCGCCGGCGATGTGCGCGCCATATCGTCGGCCGGCGCGCTCGGGTTGATGCAGGTCATGCCCGATACCTGGGCCGCGCTTCGCGTTCGCTATGGGCTCGGGCGTGCCCCCTACGACCCGCGCGACAACATCCTCGCAGGCGCTGCCTACCTGCGTGAAATGTTCGACCGCTATCGCACGATCCCCGCAATGCTCGGCGCCTACAATGCGGGGCCTGGCCGCTACGACGAATACGTCCAGACCGGCCGCGCCCTGCCCGCCGAAACGCGGGCCTACATCGCGCTGCTGGCTCCGCAGCTAGGCGCACCATCGCCGTCGAGCGCGCCACCGGTTGCGCCGCCACCGCCGCCGGATTGGCGGGAAGCGCCGCTCTTCGTCGTGCGTTCCGCCGACGATCGTTCGGCGACATCGCCATCGGAAAACGCGCGGTCAAACGACAGCCGCTCCTCCGTCGCGGCGCGCACTCCCGATACCGCCGAAGACTCGAACGCCCCGATCGTGGTCGCTCGCTCTGACGGGGGGACGCCCCGATGAACTGCGGAAGTATCCTTCGCACTCTGTCGCATTCCGGCGTGACATGGAGGGCACAAGGGGGAGAGGCAGGCACAACAACCGCACGATGGCAGGATAAAAGGCCGCACATTGCGCGGCGGTCGGGCGGTTGTTTTTGCAAGAGGTTTTGGCGCGCTCCGCACATTGCCGTGCTCATCGGCAATGTGCGCCTGACGCCCAATTGCCTGTATCAGCGCGATTTTTCGCACATTGCGGCCTTGCGTCATGGCCGATGACCACGAGTTTCGTGTTCGGCCTGGGCGCATCCGGTCAACCCGTGCGCAGTCGGCTCGGCCCTTCATCGCGCAGGCGCTGGCCGCCGCGAAGAAGGCGGGCGGCGGCGTCTCGCGCTCCGGGCGCGTCGTTGCCGCCAATCGCTCGCGCTTCGGCCGAGGCCAGCGCGCCAGCATCCAAGCGAACCGCCTCATCACAGCGCGCACGCGCGGCGCTGTCATCAAGGCCCGCGTCGTGCGGCGCTCCGGCCGCACCGCGCCGCTCGGCACGCATCTCGATTATCTCCGCCGCGACGGCGTGACCCGTGATGGAGAAAAGGCCCGACTGTTCGGGCCGGGAACGGAGGAAGCTGATGGCCGCGCCTTCTCCGGGCGATGCGAAGATGATCGCCATCATTTCCGCTTCATCGTCTCACCGGACGACGCCGTGGAGATGTCGGACCTCAAGTCCTTCACCCGCGATCTTGTCGGCCAGATGGAAAGGGATCTGGACACGCGGCTCGATTGGGTTGCGGTCGATCACTGGAACACCGAGCATCCTCACGTCCATCTAATCGTGCGCGGCGTCCGCGACGACGGCCAGGACCTCGTGATCTCGCGCGACTACATCAAGGAGGGCATGCGCGATCGCGCGCGTGACCTCATCACACAAGAGCTTGGCCCGCGCACGGATCTCGATATTCGCCGCACGCTCGAACGCCAGATCGAGGCGGAGCGCTGGACGCAACTCGATCGGCAGCTTGTCCGCGACGCGGGAAAGACCGGCGTCATCGATGTCGCCCCGCAGGTCGGTCGCCAGCCCGACGCCTACGCCGTCGAGAAGGTCGGCCGCCTGCGCAAACTCGCAGCCCTCGGCCTCGCCAGTGAAGTCGGACCTGGCCAGTGGATGATCGACGATCAGGCTGAGGTGACGCTGCGCCAGCTCGGCGAACGCGGCGACATCATCAAGCGCATGCACCGCGCGCTCACCGAACGCGGTATAGACCGCGGCTCGGGCAACTACGTCCTGGCAGGGGAAAGCCTCGATGTGCCGGTCATCGGCCGTCTGGTCGAGCGCGGCCTCGATGACGAGCTGAAGGGAACGGCCTACGCCGTGGTCGACGGCGTCGATGGTCGGACCCACCACATCCGCTTGCCGCATCTCGATGCGGCGGGGGACAGCGCGCCGGGCTCGATCGTCGAGCTGCGCACCTTCGAAGATGCTCGCGGCGAACGCCGCGTCGCGCTCGCCGTCCGCTCCGATCTCGATCTCAAGCATCAGGTGAACGCCTCGGGCGCGACCTGGCTCGACCGGCAATCCATCGCCCGCGAACCCCTCGCCATGTCGGAGGGCGGCTTCGGCGCCGAGGTGCGGCAGGCGATGCGACAACGGGCGGAGCATCTGGTCCACGAAGGTCTCGCCGAGCAGCAAGGCCGCCGCGTCATCTTCAGCCGCAACCTGATCGAGACGCTTCGGCGCCGTGAGGTCGACGCCGTTGCCGACCGGCTCGCGAAGGAGACAGGCCAGCCGTTCAAAGCGGCCGGCAATGGCGAATATGTCGCCGGCACCTATCGCCAGCGCATGACGCTCGCATCCGGCCGCTTCGCGATGATCGATAACGGCCTCGGCTTCCAGCTCGTGCCTTGGTCGCCGTCCCTCGAAAGCCAGCTCGGCAAACACGTCTCCGGGGTCGCCCGCGGAGACGGCGGTGTCGACTGGAGCTTCGGCCGCAAGCGGGGGCTCGGCCTCTAATCACCTAAGAAGAAAGGACCGCAGCAATGTCCGCGACCAAAATCCTGTGGGGCCAGATCGCCGTCGTCTTCCTCATCGTGCTGCTCACCACCTGGGCGGCGACGCAATATGTCGCATGGAGCCTCGGCTTTCAGGCGCAGCTCGGCACGCCCTGGTTTTCCCTGTTCGGCCTACCGATCTACTATCCGCCAGCGTTCTTCTGGTGGTGGTATTTCTACGACGCCTACGCGCCGGAGGTCTTCGCCAAGGGCGGGATGATCTCGGCGTCGGGCGGCTTCATCGCCATAGCCGTCGCCATCGGCATGTCGGTCTGGCGCGCCCGCGAAGCAAAAAGCGCGGCGACCTACGGCTCCGCCCGCTGGGCGGGAAAGGACGAAGTGAAAGCCGCGGGCCTGCTCAGTCCCGACGGTGTCGTGCTCGGCCGCTATGATCGCGACTATCTCCGTCATGACGGCCCCGAGCATGTGCTTTGCTTCGCCCCGACCCGATCGGGCAAGGGCGTCGGCCTGGTCGTGCCGTCCCTGTTGACCTGGCCGGGCTCGGCCATCGTCCACGACATCAAAGGGGAAAACTGGCAGCTCACCGCCGGTTTCCGCGCCCGGCATGGCCGCGTTCTGCTGTTCGACCCGACCAACCCCAAATCGTCGGCCTACAATCCGCTGCTCGAGGTGCGCCGCGGCGAATGGGAAGTCCGCGACGTTCAGAACATCGCTGACATCCTGGTCGATCCCGAAGGCTCGCTCGAAAAGCGGAACCATTGGGAGAAGACCAGTCATGCCCTGCTGGTCGGCGCCATCCTGCATGTCCTCTACGCCGAAGACGACAAGACATTGGCCGGCGTCGCCGCCTTCCTGTCCGATCCGAAGCGCCCGATCGAGTCGACGCTTGCCGCGATGATGAAGACCAGCCACCTCGGCGAAGCCGGGCCGCATCTCGTCATCGCCAGCGCCGCACGCGAGCTGCTCAACAAATCGGACAACGAACGCTCGGGCGTGCTCTCCACCGCCATGTCGTTTCTCGGCCTCTACCGCGATCCTGTCGTCGCCGAGGTGACGCGGCGCTGCGACTGGCGGATCAGCGACATGGTGGGCGGCAAGCTCCCGACCACACTCTACCTTGTCGTGCCGCCGTCCGACATCAACCGCACCAAGCCGCTGATACGCCTGATCCTCAATCAGGTCGGTCGCCGTCTCACCGAGGATCTGCAAGCAAAGGTCGGGCGGCATCGCCTGCTGCTCATGCTCGACGAGTTTCCCGCCCTCGGCCGCCTCGATTTCTTCGAGTCCGCGCTGGCTTTCATGGCGGGCTACGGCCTCAAGAGCTTTCTGATCGCGCAATCGCTGAACCAGATCGAGAAGGCTTACGGCCCGAACAATTCGATCCTCGACAACTGCCATGTGCGCGTTTCCTTTGCGACGAACGACGAAAGGACCGCGAAGCGGGTCAGCGACGCGCTCGGAACCGCGACCGAGATGAAGGCGATGAAGAATTACGCCGGGCATCGGCTCTCGCCCTGGCTCGGCCATTTGATGGTGTCGCGCTCGGAGACCGCGCGTCAGCTCCTGACACCAGGCGAAATCATGCAGCTCCCGCCGACCGACGAGATCGTCATGGTCGCCGGGACGCCGCCGATCCGGGCGAAGAAGGCGCGCTACTATGAAGATGCCCGCTTCAAGGAACGCATCATGTCACCGCCGGGGCTGGCGCGGCCTGCTGAAGGTCGGCCCGACGATTGGAGCAAGCTGCCGATCCCCGCGCGCCCGGACATGACCGAAAACGCTGCGCCAACGACGAGCGGTGACAACGAAGAGGATTCCACCGAGTCCGAACGTCGGCATCAGCCCGAACTCAACCGGGTGAACCCCATCGAAAAGAAGGCGCCGATCGACAATGAGTTTGAGATCGATTTGCCTGACGACACAGAGGACGCCGCCGCGCGCAACCAGCGGCTGACCCGCGTCATGCGCGGCGTTGCCCGCCAGGTCTCGCTCGATCCCAATGACGGCATGGAGCTGTAGCACCATGACCGGACGCAAGAAGAAGGTGCCGATTTCCGTATATCTCGACCCCGACATCATGGCGACACTATCGGACTATGCAGGCCGACGCGAACAACCGCTCTCCCTGATCGCAGAGGCCGCCATCGCGTCCTTCCTGTCGCCGGACGACGCTGAGCGGCGTGAAGCCGTGGTCGCCAAACGCCTCGATCAGATCGATCGCCGTCTCAACCGCATGGAGCGCGACATCGGGATCTCCGTCGAGACCATGGCCGTATTCATCCGGTTCTGGCTCAACACGACGCCGGCGCTGCCCGAGCCCGCAGCCCAGGCAGCGCGCGCCATGGTCGGGAAGCGCTACGAGGCGTTCATCGCGGCCCTTGGACGGCGCTTGGCCCAGGGACCGAAACTTCGGCAGGAGATCGTTGAAGATGTCGGCGAGTCGCCGTCCAGCCCGACAGAGAGCGATCCATAGGCTTCGGCGCGCGTGGATCAATAGCATCGCCCAACCGCCGTTCTCCTGTATTTGCACGCCACGCTACTACGACGACCGATACTTGTTGAATCAGCCTGATTCACGGCTCTTTTAATCACCCCGATCCGGGGACCCTCTTTTCCAGCCCCGTCAGGAAGCGGGGCAGGAATGACCAATATCAGCCAGAAGCCGGAGGCGTTCGCGCGCGGTGCGCGCATGCTTCGCACCGCGCTCGGCTCGACCATCACCCATTTTCTCGAAGACCCGGCCGTGGTCGAAATCATGCTGAACCCGGACGGCCGTCTCTGGGTAGATCGCCTCTCCGAAGGGCTGGCCGATACGGGTGAGACGCTGTCGCCTGCCGATGGCGAGCGCATCGTGCGGCTGGTCGCTCACCATGTCGGCGTCGAGGTGCATCCGCGCAGCCCGCGAGTCTCCGCCGAGCTTCCTGAGACGGGAGAGCGGTTCGAGGGCTTGCTGCCGCCCGTTGTCGCCGCACCGGCCTTCGCCATCCGCAAGCCCGCCGTAGCGATCTTCACGCTCGACGATTATGTGGCCGCCGGAATCATGTTCGCCGACCAGGCGGCGACGCTACGCGCAGCCGTGATGGCGCGCGCCAATATCCTTGTCGCAGGCGGCACTTCCACCGGCAAAACCACGCTGACCAATGCGCTTCTGGCCGAGGTCGCCAAGACGGCGGATCGCGTCGTCATCATCGAGGATACCCGCGAGCTTCAGTGCGCCGCGCCCAATCTTGTCGCCATGCGGACCAAGGATGGAGTGGCCACGCTCTCGGAGCTGGTTCGCTCTTCGCTACGCCTGCGCCCCGATCGCATTCCCATCGGCGAGGTGCGCGGCTCTGAAGCTCTCGATCTCCTGAAAGCATGGGGAACCGGCCACCCCGGCGGCATCGGCACGATCCACGCCGGGAGCGGCATCGGCGCGCTGCGCCGCCTTGAACAACTCATCCAGGAGGCCGTCGTCACGGTCCCGCGCGCCCTGATCGCCGAGACCATCGATCTTGTTGCCGTCCTCTCCGGCCGCGGCTCCGCGCGCCGGCTCGCCGAACTCGCCCGCGTCGATGGGCTCGGTCCGGACGGCGACTACGCCATCACCCCCGCAACCCTTGACCGTACAGGAGCGCCATCATGATCCGCACCACCATGCGCGTTCGCCGCTATGCCGCGACGGCCGCCGCCTTCATCTACATCAATCTCGTCCTCGTTCCCGCCGCCCATGCCTCCGGCTCGTCCATGCCGTGGGAAGCACCGCTCCAGAAAATTCTCGAATCCATCGAAGGGCCGGTCGCCAAGATCGTCGCCGTCATCATCATCATCGCCACCGGCCTGGCGCTGGCGTTCGGTGACACGTCCGGCGGCTTCCGGAAGCTGATCCAGATCGTCTTCGGTCTCAGCATCGCGTTTGCGGCGTCGAGCTTCTTCCTGTCGTTCTTCTCATTCGGCGGCGGGGCGCTCATCTGATGGCGGCGGCGTTCGAACAACTCGACGCGGTGCCGGGTTTCACCGTCCCGGTTCACCGGGCGCTGACCGAGCACATTCTGCTCGGCGGCGCACCGCGCGCACTCGCCATCCTGAACGGCACGCTGGCCGGAGCCGTGGGCCTTGGCCTGCGCCTCTGGCTCGTCGGTCTGCTGATCTGGGCCATTGGCCATATCGCAGCCGTATGGGCTGCAAAGCGCGATCCCCTCTTCGTCGAGGTCGGTCGCCGTCACCTGCGCATCCCCGCTCATCTGTCCGTCTGAGGAAGCGCATCGCCATGATGAATCTTGCCGAATATCGCCGCACCGCAACCCGCCTCGCTGACTATCTGCCCTGGGCCGCGCTCGTCGCCGAGGGCGTCGTGCTCAACAAGGACGGCAGCTTTCAGCGCACGGCGCGGTTCCGCGGCCCTGATCTGGACTCCGCGGTCGCCGCCGAACTGGTCGCCGTCGCCGGGCGGCTCAACAACGCATTCCGTCGTCTCGGATCGGGTTGGGCCATCTTCGTCGAGGCGCAGCGGCACGAGGCGTCGATCTATCCAGCGGACCTGTTTCCCGACGCCGCCGCAGCGCTTCTCGATGCCGAGCGCAAAGCCGATTTCGAGGAGGCCGGCGCGCATTACGTCTCCGGCTACTATCTCACCATCACCTATCTGCCGCCGGCCGAGGATGCCGCGCGCACCGAAGCCTGGCTCTATGAGGGCCGCGAACGTGCTGGCATCGATCCGAAGGAAATCCTGAACACCTTTGTCGACCGCACCGATCGCGTGCTGGCGCTGCTCGACGGCTTCATGCCGGAATGCCAGTGGCTCGATAGCAGCGAGACGCTGACATATCTCCATTCGACCGTCTCGACCAAACGGCACCGCGTCCGTGTGCCCGAAACGCCGGTCTATCTCGACGCGCTGCTCGCCGACCAACCGCTCACCGGCGGCCTGGAGCCGCGTCTCGGAACCGCGCATCTGCGCGTTCTCACCATTGTCGGTTTCCCGACCGCGACCACGCCCGGCATCCTCGACGATCTCAATCGGCTCGCCTTTCCCTATCGCTGGTCGACGCGCGCCATCCTGCTCGACAAGACCGACGCGACCAAGCTGCTGACCAAAATCCGCCGCCAATGGTTCGCGAAGCGCAAAAGCATCGCCGCGATCCTGAAAGAGGTGCTGACCAACGAGGCGTCCGCGCTGGTCGATACCGACGCCTCGAACAAGGCGGCGGACGCCGATCTCGCCCTCCAGGAACTCGGCGCTGACTACGCCGGCCAATCCTATGTCACCGCGACGATCGCGGTATGGGACAACGATCCCCGAGTTGCCGACGAGAAGCTTCGCCTCGCCGAGAAAGTCATCCAGGGCCGCGACTTCACGGCCATGACTGAAACGATCAATGCCGTCGATGCCTGGCTGGGCTCATTGCCGGGGCATGTTTACGCCAACGTGCGCCAGCCCCCGATTTCGACGCTGAATCTCGCCCACATGATCCCGCTCTCGGCGGTGTGGGCGGGGCCGGAACGGGACGAGCATTTGGGTAGCTCCCCCTTGCTGTTCGGCAAGACCGAAGGCTCGACCCCGTTCCGGTTTTCTCTCCATGTCGGCGACGTCGGTCACACGCTCGTCGTCGGCCCGACCGGCGCCGGCAAATCGGTGCTCCTCGCCATCATGGCCTTGCAGTTCCGGCGCTATGCCGGTGCCCAGGTCTTCGCCTTCGACTTCGGCGGTTCGATCCGCACCGCCGCGCTCGCCATGGGCGGTGATTGGCACGATCTCGGCGGCGATCTCACCGAGGGCGTGGACTCCTCGGTCTCGCTGCAACCGCTCGCGCGCATTCACGACACGCCCGAACGCGCCTGGGCGGCCGACTGGATCGTCGCCATCCTGATCCGCGAGGGCATCGCAATCACCCCCGAGGTGAAGGAGCACCTCTGGTCGGCGCTGACCTCGCTGGCGTCGGCGCCGGTCGAGGAACGCACGATCACCGGCCTCACGGTGTTGCTCCAATCGAACGACCTGAAGCAGGCTCTGCGACCGTATTGCGTGGGCGGCCCCTATGGGCGGCTACTCGACGCCGAGGCCGAACATCTCGGCTCGGCATCGGTGCAGGCGTTCGAGATCGAGGGACTGGTCGGGACTGGCGCGGCACCCGCCGTCCTCGCCTATCTCTTCCATCGCATCGGCGACCGTCTCGACGGCTCGCCGACGCTGCTCATCATCGACGAGGGCTGGCTCGCACTCGATGACGATGCCTTCTCCGGGCAATTGCGCGAATGGCTGAAGACGCTGCGCAAGAAAAACGCCAGCGTCATCTTCGCCACGCAGTCGCTGTCCGACATCGACAACAGCAACATCGCCCCGGCCATCATCGAGAGCTGCCCGACAAGGCTGCTCCTGCCGAACGAACGCGCGATCGAGCCGCAGATCACGGAGATCTATCGGCGCTTCGGTCTCAACGACCGCCAGATCGAAATCCTCGCGCGGGCCACGCCCAAGCGCGACTATTACTGCCAGTCGCGGCGCGGCAATCGCCTGTTCGAGCTGGGCCTCTCCGAAGTCGGTCTCGCGCTCGCCGCCACCTCCTCCAAGACCGACCAGTCCGAGATCGCGCGCACCGTCGCCGAGCATGGCCGCGAGGGCTTTCTCGCCGCCTGGCTGCGCCTGCGCGGCGCCGAGTGGGCCGCAGACCTCATCCCTGACCTCACGAACCTCACCCCCCAGCAGTCCGAGAAGGAGTAATGACCATGAATACGCTTCGTTCACGCCCGCGCGCGATGTCGCTCGCGGCCTTCATCCTGGCGATACCGCTCGCCGCATCGCCGGTGCTGACCGCGCCAGCGCACGCGCAATTCGGCTTCGGCGGTATCGTCTATGACCCTACCAACTACGCCCAGAACGTCCTGACGGCGGCGCGGTCCCTCGAGCAGATCAACAACCAGATCCGCTCGCTTCAAAACGAGGCGCAGAGCCTCATCAACCAAGCCAAGAATCTGGCGAACCTGCCGTACTCGGCGCTCCAGCAGATTCAACAGAACGTCCAACGCACCCAGCAGCTCCTCGGCCAGGCGGAGAACATCTCTTTCGACGTCCAGAACGTCGATCGGATGTTCCAGCAGCAATATGGCAGCGTCTCACTGTCGTCGTCGGACGCCAAGCTCATCACCGACGCTCGCTCGCGCTGGCAGAACACCGTCGGCGGCTTGCAGGACGCCATGCGCATTCAGGCCGGTGTCGTCGGCAATATCGACAGCAATCGCACGCAGATGTCGAACCTCGTCAGCCAGAGTCAAGGCGCGCAGGGTGCGTTGCAGGCGACACAGGCCGGCAATCAGCTTCTCGCGCTGCAATCGCAGCAGCTCTCCGACCTGATCGCGCTGATCTCCGCCAACGGCCGGGCCACGGCGCTGACTGACGCGGAGCGCGCGGCGGCGGCTGATCAGGGCCGGGAGCAGCGCCGCCGCTTCCTCACGCCGGGCGCGGGCTATCAGCCCGGCAACGCGCAGATGTTCGGCAACGGCAACTGAGGTCGCGGCCATGGACGGCAAGATGCTGGCCCGGCTGGGCGCCATCGTTTTCGTATCGTTCGCCATCACGGCGACGGCGATCGAGATGACCCGGAAGGACGCGGCCCCTGAAATGGAGCGCGTCCACGCTGTCGAACCCAAGCGCGATGCGCTCCGCGAAGGGCAGCGCCGGTGCCAGCAGCTTGGCCAGGCAGCGGCGAGCGATACCGACTGCATGCGCATCTGGGCCGAGAGCCGCGATCGCTTCCTCGGCCGCCCCCCGGCGCCTGCCGTCCCGACAACAGAAGGACGGTGAACCATGGGCGGCGCAGGTGTCATCGACAATTTCCTCGGGGTCTTCACCTCCTACATCAACAGCGGGTTCGGACTGCTCGGCGGCGAGGTCGCGTTCATCGCCACAACGCTGATCGTCATCGATGTGACGCTTGCCGCCCTGTTCTGGAGCTGGGGCGCGGAAGACGACATCATCGCCCGGCTGGTGAAAAAGACGCTCTTCGTCGGCGTCTTCGCCTATCTCATCGGCAACTGGAACAACCTCGCCAAGATCGTCTTCGACTCGTTCGCGGGCCTCGGCCTCAAGGCTTCCGGCACCAGCTTCACCGCGCAGGATCTGATGCGACCCGGCAAGGTCGCGCAGACCGGGCTCGACGCCGCGCGCCCCTTGCTCGAATCCATCTCCGACCTGATGGGCTGGATCGCGTTCTTCGAGAACTTCATCCAGATCGCCTGCCTGCTGTTCGCCTGGGCGCTGGTGCTGCTCGCCTTCTTCATCCTCGCGATCCAGCTCTTCGTTACCCTGATCGAATTCAAGTTGACGACGCTGGCGGGCTTCGTCCTCATCCCGTTCGGCCTGTTCGGCAAGACCGCCTTCATGGCCGAGCGCGTGCTGGGCAATGTCGTCTCATCCGGCATCAAGGTGCTGGTGCTCGCCGTCATCATCGGCATCGGCTCAACGCTGTTCAGCCAGTTTACGGCCGGCTTCGGCGGCGCAACGCCCACAATCGACGACGCCATGGCGATTGTTCTTGCCGCGCTATCGCTGCTCGGGCTCGGCATCTTCGGCCCCGGCATTGCTGCCGGTCTGGTCAGCGGCGGACCACAACTCGGCGCCGGTGCGGCGGTTGGCACCGGGCTTGCCGTCGGCGGTGCCGCGCTCGCAGCTGGTGGCGCGGCAGGCCTTGCCATAAAGGGAGGAGCGGCTGCGATGTCCGGCGGTGCTGCTGCCGTGCGGGGCGGTGCGGCAGCGGCAGGCGGAGCCGCCGCGGCCTACAGTGTCGGCTCGCTCGGCCAGTCCGGCGCAGCCGGTGTCGCCTCTGGTCTTGGCGGTGTCGCCCGCGCGGCCGGAGCAGCCGCCGTGTCGCCCCTGAGACGCGCGACGGCGCGCGTCGCCGAAGGCGTCAAGTCCAGCTTCTCCGAAGGTGCGAAGGCAGGCTTCGGCGCAACGGGCGGTTCCTCGACCATGAGCACGATACCCGGCTCAGGCTCCGCAGGCGAAGCCGCCGCCGCAGCGCCCGGCGACGGTCCGCCCGACTGGGCCAAGCGCATGAAGCGCCATCAGTCCCTCAGCCACGGAGCCACCCTCGCAGCGCACGCCGTCAAATCCGGCGACAGCCATGGCGGCGGCTCTTCCGTCAATCTCTCCGAAAGTAACCGCTCATGAGCCTCTTCAAACGACCCGCCGCCCACTATGGGAAATCGCCCGAACCCGAAACACCCTATCAGCGCGCCGCGCAGGTCTGGGACGATCGCATGGGTTCGGCCCGCGTCCAGGCCAGGAACTGGCGCATCATGGCATTCGGCTCACTTTTCCTGTCGGCCGGCTTCGCCGCCGCGCTGGTCTGGCAGTCGGCGCGCGGCACCGTCGTTCCCTGGGTGGTGCAGGTCGATCGGCTCGGTCAGGCGCAGTCCGTAGCACCGGCGTCGGCCGACTACCGGCCGACCGATCCGCAGGTGGCCTGGCATCTTGCCCGCTTCATCGAGCAAGTCAGAAGCATCCCGGCCGATCCGATCATCGTGCGCCAGAACTGGCTGCGCGCCTATGACTGGACCACGGATCGCGGCGCCGGCGCGCTCAACGACTATGCCCGCACCAACGATCCCTTCACCAAGGTCGGCAAACAGCAGATCGCCGTCGAGGTTTCGAGCGTCATCCGCGCATCGGCGGATTCCTTCCGCGTGGCCTGGACCGAGAAACGGTACGAGAATGGCCAGCTCGCGGGCACGGAGCGATGGACCGCGATCCTCACCATCGTCATCCAGACGCCGCGCGACGCCGACCGGCTGCGCGCCAATCCGCTCGGCATCTACATCAACGCTATCAACTGGTCGCGGGAGATGTCCCAATGAGCACATCTCTGCGCATGTCCGGCTCTCCGGCTTTCCGTAAATCCGCTTTGGCGATGATGCTGCTCTCGGCAACGATGCTGGCGGGCTGCGCAACCTTCAAACCACCCACCATCAGCTACGACAATGACGTGCCGCCGCTCCCAGCCGTGCCGACGCCGGTCACGGAACAGCCGCCGCGTCCGCTGCACACGCCTCCCGCCTGGACGGTCGCGCATGGTGGAACCACCGCGAATACACCGAGCGGCCGCGTGGAAAACGCCAATGCTGCGGCGCGTGTCGAACCGCGACGCGAGGGCTATTATAACGCCATCCAGATCTATCCCTGGAGCGAAGGCGCGCTTTACCAAGTCTATGCCGCGCCCGGCCAGATCACCAACATCGCGCTCGAACCGGGCGAAAGTCTGACCGGCGCAGGTCCAATCGCCGCCGGTGACACCGCCCGCTGGATCATCGGTGACACCGAAAGCGGTTCCAGCCTCTCGCGCCGCGTCCACATCCTCGTCAAACCGACCCGCCCCGACATCACCACGAACCTGGTCATCACGACCGACCGCCGCATCTACATGCTCGAGCTGAGGGCGGAGGCGAAACCCTATATGCCGGCCGTTGCCTGGGCTTATCCCGCGCTACCGGCATCGCAACGTGGAACGGTCTCGGCGACGCCTATCATTCCCGCTGCCGGCGCACGTCACTACCGCTACGGCCTCACCGGCGACACGCCGCCCTGGCGGCCGGTCGCCGTCTATGACGACGGCAGGCGTGTGTATGTCGAATTTCCACGCGGCATCGTTCAAGGCGAAATGCCGCCGATCTTCGTCCTCGGCACCGATGGCGAGCCGCAGCTCGTCAACAGCCGCATCCACCAGAACATCCTGATCGTGGACCGCATCTTCGGCGCCGCCGAACTGCGCCTCGGCAGCGGCAAGCAGCAGCAGACCGTCAGGATCGTGCGAACCGATGGGAAACCTGCATCATGAGCGACATTGACCACGACAACGCCGAACGGCTGGACCAATCAACGCCCGCCGTCGATGCATCATCGTCCATGCGCCTGCGGGCAGAACCTCCGCGCGTCACCCGGCTGTCGCGCAAAGTGCTCGCCGGCGTCGCTGCGGTTGCACTCGTCAGCATCGGCGGCTCTCTCATCTACGCGCTCCAGACCCGCGATCCCGGCAAGAGCGCCGACGAACTCTATTCAACCGACAACCGCACCACGGCCGACGGCCTGGCCGGCCTGCCACGCGATTACACCGGCCCGGTCCTCGGCCCGGCGCTGCCTGGAGACCTCGGCCGCCCGATCGTCAGCGCGCAAAATCAGGGGCATCCTGTCGTGCCGCCCGCCATGGCGGCGCCGGGGCCTGATCCCGAGGAGCAACGTCGCCTAGCCGAATTGGAGGCCGCCCGCACCAGCCGCGTGTTTTTCCAGGCCGGTCCGGCCGCAACGTCGGCGACCGCCGGCACGAATGTCCCGGGATTTCCCAGCGTGGGAACCGGCACACAACCTGGTGCCGAGACCGCTCAAGATCGACAACTCGCGTTCCTCAATGCTCCCGTCGACCGCCGTACCATTGCGGCCGACCGCATCATGGCACCAGCATCGCCCTATGTTCTCCAGGCGGGCGCGGTCATCTCCGCCGCCCTCATCACCGGCATCCGCTCCGATCTGCCTGGACAAATCACCGCGCAGGTGACGGAGAACATCTACGATAGTCCGACGGGGCGCATCCTCGTCATCCCACAGGGCACGCGGATCATCGGCCAGTACGACAATAGCGTCCAATACGGGCAGAGCCGCGTGCTTCTCGTCTGGAACAGGCTCATTCTCCCGAACGGCCGGTCCATTGTGCTCGAACGACAACCCGGAGCCGATACCCAGGGCTATGCCGGTCTGGAAGACGGCGTCGATTACCATTGGTGGGATCTCGCCAAAGCGGCGGGGCTCTCGACGCTCCTGTCAGTCGGGTCCGAGCTTGCCATCGATGATCAGGACCGGCTCCTGCGCGCCATCCGCAATGGGGGCCAGGACACGATCAATGATGCCGGTCAGCAGATCGTTCGGCGCCAGCTCAACGTCGCGCCGACACTGACGATCCGGCCCGGCTTCCCTGTCCGCGTGATCGTCACCCGCGATCTCGTCCTCGAACCTTACGGAGGCTGACATGACGAAATTGAAGCTCGGCCCGATCACCGAGGAAAAGCCGGTGAAGGCGACGCTGGAACTGCCCGCATCGCTTCACCGGGATCTCGCGGCATATGCCGAGCTGCTGGGAAGGCAGACCGGCCAGCCTGTGCGCGATCCCGTGAAGCTGATCGTACCGATGCTGGAGCGCTTCATCGCCACCGATCGCGGGTTCGCCAAGGCCCGACGCGCGAAGCCCGCGGGCGATGCCAGTTCATAAATCCACGCCCTGACGACGCGCCATCGTCTTCGCCATGCTGACAAAGCGCCTGAGCGCCGGATTGTCGTTCTTTGGCGACCACACGCCGTTGAAGGGAAGGACCTCACCGATGATCGGCCGATAGCAGATGCCCGGCACATGGGCCGCTGTCGTCGCCTCGCTCGTGACCGTTAGCCCGCTGCCGATCGCGACGAGCGTCAACAGATTGTCGCGCCCAACAAACTGCGCCTGAATCTTCGGGTGATGGCCGAGATCGGCGACCCGCTGAACCAGATAGTCATGGACTTCCTGGCCCGGCGGCACATCGCTGACGATGAAGGTCTCGTGCGCCAGATCATGCCACTTCACCTCCTCCTTGCGGGCAAGGGCGTGTGCTTCCGGCAGCACCACAAAAACACGTTCCGACCAGAGGTAGGTGGTCTCGCATCGGGGCCACTCCAACGTCCCCGTCAGAAAGGCGATGTCCAACCGGAACTGCCGGATCGCGGCGACATGCTCTGCGGGATTGCCATCGGCAACCTCGACATGCACGCCAGGGTGCTCTGCCGCGAAGGTCCGGAGAAGATCTTGCAGGAACCCCGATGCCAGGGACGAGAAGATGCCGACGCGCAATTGACCTTCCGTGCCGCGCCCCACCGCGTCCACGATCTCCGCGCCTTCATTGATGTATCGAAGAACCTTTTGGGCTTTCGACAAAAGCCGCTGTCCGGCAACGGTCAGACATACACCGCCGCTGTGACGGTGAAACAGTGCCGAGCCGAGCCCGTCTTCCAGGTCGCGAATCCGGCGACTGATGGTGGACTCCTGGACGCCCAGCGCGGCGCCCGCCTTGCGGAAGCTCCCATGCTCGGAAGCCGCAACGAAATAACGCAGATGTCGAAAGTTCATACTCCCACCTGGACAATTTCCGGGCAGCCCGGCTTCGCCTCGGGTACACGAAGGCGGACTGGTCCTGATCAGCCATAGGCTGTCACCCAGGGCATGATGAGCGTATCCGGCGCCTCCATGCGCCATTACGCTCGCCTGAGCGGATCAACCGCTATTGGCGATGACGAAAACCATCATCTTATCGCCTTTCTAGCTTGCCGATTCTTGCCAACTTATGCCAGTGTAACACAAAATAACTACCAACAAGCCGGCAATCCCATGATCGAGCAGTCCGATGAAATCCTCACCATCGAGGAAGTCGCCACCTACCTGAAAGCAGGTCGGCGCACGGTCTATCGCCTTGCGGCCAATGGCCAGCTTCCGGCGTTCAAGCTAGGCGGTGTGTGGCGCTTCCGCCGCGCCGAGCTGGAACGATGGATCGCCGCACGCATCGGTGAGCAGGATGAAAAGCCCAAGCCGGACGAGGGGAGGCAATGACCCATGCGTTCGCACTATCGGCAGAGGTGGCCAAGCTCCCTGCGCTTGAACGGCTCATCGAGGAAATCAACGATCTCCAGAGCAAGCTGATCCTGCTCGTCGGCAGCAGCGGCAAAACGCGCCTTCTGCGCGCTTTGGCGCGCCGGTTGAACGCCAAGCCTCTCAATGTCGGCGTGACGCTCGGACGTCGCTTAGCGGTCACGCCCGTCTCTGATCGCGGTTTCTCGACGAACGAACTGCTCCGCGAAATCACTGATGGCGTGAGCGGTGACGCTCCGCTGCTGCTCGACAACCTCGAAGTGCTCTTTGAGCCTAGTCTGAAGGTCAATCCACTCAACGTCATCAAACTGCTGGCGCACTCACGTCCGGTCATCGCGGTATGGCCAGGTGAAATACACAACGATCGGCTGATTTACACCGGCATGGGACATCCCGAGCACCGCGACTACAGCCGCGACGGCGTCGTCGTCTTTGAAACGGCGCAACGTCAATAAGGGGACTCGAAGGTCAGGAATATGAAGTACAAAGATCTTATTCAATTCGAGCAAATCGAGTCGGTCGTTCAACTGCTCGACGCCGACCGTCCCAACGAAGCCAAGAAGCTCGTCTCGACGTTTGTCATCTCCGATGACATGGCCGAGCGCATTGCCAAGCTCATGGTGCCGCAGCTCGGCTTCGACGAATCTGTCGATCACAAGGGTGTGCTCATCGTCGGCAACTACGGCACCGGTAAATCGCACCTGATGTCGGTGCTATCGCTGGTGGCCGAAGACGCCGCCTATGCGCCGATGATCCGACACCCCAAAGTGGTGGATGCGGTCGCGTCCATCGCGGGGCGCTTCAAGGTGCTGCGCATCGAGGTCGGCGGTCTTGAAATGCCGTTGCGCCAGATCATCACCCAGCAGATCGAACGATTCCTCAAGAAACTCGGCGTCGATTTCACGTTCCCAAGCGCTGATCAGGAACTGAACAACAAGGACTCCTTCGAGGAGATGATGGCTGCGTTCGGCGAGAAGTTCCCGGATCAGGGGCTTTTGCTCGTAGTGGACGAGTTCCTCGAATATCTGCAATCGCGTCGCGATCACGAACTGGTGCTCGACCTAGCCATCCTGCGTCAGATCGGCGAAGTCGCCAAGCATTTGAAATTCCGCTTCGTTGCGGGTGTGCAGGAAGCCATCTTCGATAGCGGAAGGTTCCAGCACGTGGCCGACAGCATACGCCGCGTCAATGAACGCTTCACGCAAATCCTGATCGACCGCCAGGACGTGAGCTTCGTCGTATCCGCGCGTCTGCTCAAGAAGTCTGCCGACCAGCAGAATAAAATTCGCGAATATCTGAAGCCATTCGCCAAGTTCTACGGATCGATGAACGAGCGTATGGACGAGTATGTCCGGCTATTTCCGGTCCACCCAGACTATCTCAAGACCTTCGAGCAGATTCACTTCACCGAAAAACGTGGCGCACTCAAGACCATCGAAGCCGCAATGCAGGCCATTCTCGATCAGGATGTACCAACTGATCGGCCACAACTCATCGCCTACGAAAGCTTCTGGAATACGGTCAAGAGCAACCAGGTGCTGCGCGCCGATCCCAACATCAAGGAGGTCTTGCGCGTCTCTGAAGTGCTGGAATCTCGCATCCAGCAGGCATTCACGCGGCCGACCTACAAACCGATGGCGCTGCGCGTCGTCAACGGCCTGGCTGTGCATCGCCTGACCACCGGCGGCGACATCCACATCCCGATTGGTCCTACCGCCGCAGAGCTTCGCGATTCCCTGTGCCTGTTCCAACCTGGTGTCGGGGATATGCCCGGCGAACCGGCCGAGAACCTGCTGTCGATGGTTCAGACCGTGATGCGCGAGGTGCTGAAGACCGTCAACGGCCAGTTCATCTCCAAGGCCGCCGACACCGAGCAGTATTACCTCGATCTCAAAAAAGACGTCGACTACGACGCCCAGATCGATAAGCGCGCCGAAGCATTGTCAGACGACGCTCTGGACCGCGCCTACTATAGCGCCGTCAAGACGTTGATGGAGTGCAGCGACGATCTTCGCTACCCCGGCTTCCAGATCTGGCAATACCAGATCGAATGGCAGGAACACCGCGTCGAACGCCTGGGCTATTTGTTCTTCGGAGGCCCAAACGACCGTCCCACCGCGCAGCCCGAGCGTGATTTCTACATCTACTTCATTCAGCCCTTCGACAAGGGACAGCGCACCTACTCGCAGCAGCCGGATGAAGTGTTCTTTCGCTTGAAAGCGCTTGACGAGGGCTACAGGCGCCATCTGTCCCAATACGCTGCCTCGCTCGACCTGGGCTCCACTGCCAGTGGCGGTGCGAAGGCGGTCTATCAGTCCAAGGCGCAGGACGCCCTGCGCGCCATGAGCAAGTGGCTGCAAGAAAAGCAGCTGACCGCGTTTGAAGTCACCTATCAGGGCAAGGCCAAGACGCTGCAAGACTGGGCCAAAGGTGTCTCACTGCGCGACCGCGCGCGCCTGGGGCCTGAGGAGAGGATCAACTTCCGCGACATTGTGAACATCGTCTCGGGCCTGGTTTTGTCCCAGCACTTCGCCGACATCGCGCCCGAATATCCCAAGTTCCCGGTGCTCGTCACCGAGGCTAACCGCAAATCCCTGATTGCCAGTACGCTGCGCGCGCTGGCGGGCGGCACGCGCACCAAGGACGCTACCGCGGTCCTCGATGCCTTGGAAATGCTCGACGGCGAACGTATCGACCCGGCGAGCTCCCGCTACGCTCAGGAAGTGTTGAACCGTCTCAAGGCCAAGGGCCATGGGCAGGTGCTCAACCGCAACGAACTCGTCGCCGGTGCGACCGATGTGGAGTATTTCTCCCCGGCCAAGCACCGGCTTGAGCCCGATCTGCTGGTCGTTGTGCTGGGCGCACTGGCCTATTCCGGCGACATCGTGCTCGCGATCACCGGCGACAAGATCGACTCCGGCAAGCTCTCCTTGCTGGCAGAACGCTCGCTCGATGAACTCAAGCAGTTCAAGCACATCGAGGCGCCCAAGGAAATCAACCTCGCGGTGCTGCGTGCGCTGTTCGAGTTGCTCGATCTGCCATCTGGCCTGGCCCAGAAGGCCAGCCAAGGCGACACCGAACCGGTCATCGCATTGCAGGAAAAGATCAGCGCCCTGGTGCCGCGTGTGCTCAGGGCGGGCTCCGATCTCCAGCAGGGCAAGCTCGCCTTCTGGGGCCAGAACCTGCTGCGCGAGGAAGAAGCCAAGGATTGGTACGCGCGGCTGGATGCGCTCAAGAAATTTACAGAATCCCTGTCTCCCTACAACACCGTCGGCAAGCTCAAAAACCTGCGCACCACGCAGGAAGACATCGACATCCAGAAGAAAAATCTGGACGTGCTCGCCGGCGTCGAGCGTTTGTTGGAACTGATCGGAGAATTGGGGGGCGCCGCATCCTATCTGTCGCAGGCGGAGATGATCTTGCAGCCCGGCCACGACTGGGTGAAGCAGGCCGAAGCCGCGCGCAAAGCCCTGTTCGATAAGCTGGCGGAGGATCGCACAGCGGAACGCGCCGCCGCCATCCTCGGCGAAGGCCGTCAGACTCTCGCCGGGCTCAAGAAGGATTACGTCACCGCCTATATCGCCAGCCACAGCAAAGCGCGGCTCGGCGTCGCCGAAGAGAAGACACGCAATGCACTGCGCCGCGACGACCGCTTGTTATCGTTGCGCGTGCTGGCAGGCGTCTCGCTGATGCCCACCAGTCAGCTCACCGGCTTCGAGGACGCGCTCAACGGCCTGAAAAGCTGCTCCGCGCTGGACGAGCCGACGCTGCTCAGAACGCCGGTATGCCCCCACTGCCAGTTCCGGCCATCCGCCGAACAACTGGAACTGCTGCCTGCCGCCAGTCGCCTGAACAAGCTGGACGACGATCTGGACCAGTTGCAGGCCAACTGGCAGCAGACATTGCTGGAGAATCTGGAAGACCCGTTCACGCAGGACAGCCTGGGCCTGCTGCCGGCCGCATCGAAGGCTCTGATCGATGCCTTCCTCGCCGCGCGCAAGCTGCCGGAGCCTGTCACCACCGATTTCGCCAACGCCGTGCAGGAAGCACTGTCCGGGCTGGAGAAGATCACGGTCAAAGCAGACGAACTGCGTCAAGCCCTGCTGCAAGGAGGCTCGCCCGCCACGCCGGATGAACTGCGCAAGCGGTTCGACGCGCTCATCAGCGAGCGGGGCAAGGGCAAGGACGCAACCAAACTCCGGTTCGTGATCGAGTGACGCCATGACCAGAGACGACCTCGTCGCCGCGCTCCAATCCATCGAATGGAACGACATCGAATTCAAGGAAGCAGCCTGGGCTGTGCCCAAGGACGCGCTTTCGACTGTCAGCGCCTTCGCCAACACGGAAGGCGGGCACCTGGTGTTCGGCGTCAAGCAGGCCAACGGCACATTTACCGTCACCGGCGTGACCGATGCTGATAAAATACAAAACGACTTTCTGGGCCAAGTTCGAGATTCAAACAAAGTCAGCGTATTTTTGCCCATAGGCGGCACGGTTCACGACTTGGCCGAAGGCACAGTTCTGGCCTTTTATATCCCCGAAGCCGAGCGGCATCAGAAACCGGTCTATCTCGACGGCAATCCGAAAAAAGCTCACATTCGTCGTGGTGGGCGCGATGACACCTGCACAGGCGATGAGTTGCTGCGCTTCATTCGTGATGCGTCGAATATCCGCTACGACGCCGAAACGCTCGATGTGGATATTGGCCGGTGTTTCGACGAAGCCTCTGTGCGTTGGTATCGTGCGCGCTTTGCCGCCAGCAACCCCGGCAAAGACACCGCTGCTGACGACATCACATTCCTGCGGAACTGGGGCTTTCTGGTCGAGCAAGGCGGCGTGCTGCGCCCTAGCCGCGCCGCCATTCTGGTGCTGGGCAGCGGTGAATATGTCCGGCAGGTACTGCCGCGCATGGTCACGGACGTACAACTCTACCGCAATGCCAGCACTGAATATGATTCCACCGTCCGCTGGGCCGACCGCCTCTCGGTGGAGGACAACCTTATCAAGGCTTGGCAGGCCATTGTGGAGTTCTACTACCGCCACAGCGAGCGCCCCTTTGCCGTCGACGCGACCACCATGCGGCGTGACGACGACCCGCCCGACTACATCTCCTTCCGCGAAGCCGCGATCAATCTGCTGATCCATCAGGATTTCGGCGACACCACCCGTGTGCCGGTCATCCGCTTCTTCCGTGACCAGACCGAGTTCTTCAATCCTGGCGACGCCTTTGCCTCACGCGAGCAACTGCTCGATCCGGGCGATAAGGAGGTTCGCAACCCCAGCATCGTCAGCGCCTTCCGCCGCATCGGGCTGTCCGATCAGGGCGGCACCGGCGTGCGCGCCATCTTCGACGGCTGGCGCAAACTGGGCTACCTGCCGCCTGAGATCGAGAACCGCAGGGCCGAAAAAAGCTTCCGCCTGCGCTTGTGCAAGGTAAAGCTCATTACTGAAGCTCAGCTTCTTGCGCAGGCAAGCCTTGGCGCACACCTGTCCGAGCACGAGGCGGCGGTGTTTGCCTTCCTGCTGCGCAGCGGCCAGGTCGATGTAGCGGACATCAAGGCGCTGACTGGTCTTACTGGCGCGCAGGCGCTGGATCTGGCGCAGCGCCTGACTGTGCAAGTGCTGACGGAACCGCTCGGCGAGGCGGCCCACACATGGCGGCTGGTCCCTCACTTGCGCACCCGCTTCGCCGCCGAAACGGCTGAAGATACCACGGATCAACCGACTGGCGCGGAAACGGTGGTGGCAGGCGCTACCGATCAAGTCACCGAACAAGTTGCACAGGAACAGCCCGGACTTGATCGGTCACTTGATCGGTTGACGGAGGTGCAGTGGCATATCGTCGGCTACGCCGATGTCCCGCGCTCGCTGGCCGAACTGATGGCTCACGCCGGCTATCGCCAACGACCGCACTTCGTTGCCACGCATATGGAGCCGCTCCTAGCCGGCGGCGTACTGCGCCCAACTATCCCGGACAAGCCGCGCTCGTCGCGGCAACGCTACGTGCTCACAGAAGCGGGCATCCAACTCAAGCTGCTGCACGAACAGGTCGCGGCCAAGCCGGACGAAGAAAATGGATATTGAAACCTCCGGGGCGATCAGGCTGTTTTTCCCCAACCCGTCGTTGACCCTCGTCTATTTTGAAGCGCTGGCCAATGCGCTGGATGCGGGCGCGACCGACGTGTCGATCGATATCGACGTTCAAGCTTTCGACAAGCCAGACACGTTGAAAATTACCGTTTCGGACAACGGCGATGGCTTCACCGACGAGAATTTTGAGCGGTTCCGGAAACTGCTGCGGCCAAGAGATAAATTCCACAAGGGCATCGGCCGCCTCGTCTTCCTCAACTATTTCGCTCGTGTGGATGTTGATAGCGCTCGCGAAAAATGGCGGAGAACCTTCACCTTCAAGGACGGCTTCGACGGCAATGCGCCGCTGCAGGCCGTTGCAGATCAACAGGAAGCGAAAACTTCGCTGATTTTCAGCGGCTTCGCCAAAGAGCGTGTTAAGTCATACGACGACCTGAAGCCGGATGCACTTAAGCCGCTTCTGATTGAGCAATTTCTGCCAACGCTTGACGCGCGCAAGCGCGAAGGCAAGGCATTCAAGATCTCTATAAATCTGACGACTAACGAAAGTAACGCGCAAAAGGAGTTCTTCCCTCAGGCAGCCGAAATAACACCGGCTGATTTGCCGGCAATGACCAAGATTACCATCCAGGATGATACACTTGATGCCATCTCGACCATTGACATGCACTATCATATTGCCCCCGTATCGGGGAAAGGAAGTTCCCTCGTCGCCTTCAGCATCGACGGCCGAACGATACCGGCAAACCTGATTCCCCCTTCGTCGTTTCCGCCGGGCTATCTCTGCGTCTTTCTCTTCGAGTCCGAACTCTTCCACTCGAATGCGGACAGCTCCCGGCAAAGGCTTGTTCTGCCCGAGGGAACGCCCGAGGCTCATCTTTTTCGCGTTCTGCGCCGCGAACTGGGCAAGGTTTTGGCGGAGAATATCCCGCAGATCACCGAGCGGAATGAAAAAACCAAAGAAACATTTGAAGAGCAATTCCCGCATTTGCTCGGATTTTTTGAGGCCGACACCGTTGGCCTGATCGACCGGGACGATGCGCTGTCGATCGCGCAACAGCGATTTTTCAAAGAACAGAAGGCAATACTTCAGTCCGAAAAACTGAGCGACGCCTCATATGAAAAATCATTGGAGATGTCTTCCCGAACGCTGACCGAATATATCCTGTATCGGGATAAAATCATTCGGCGAATGAAGGAGATGACGGGCGGAAACGCGGAATCCGAAATACACAATCTGATCGTTCCCCGCTTCAAGGAGTATTCGCAAAGCTCCATGCCGTCGGAAGTTTACCAGAACAATGCCTGGTTGCTCGATGACAAGTTCATGGTTTTCAGGACCATTCTGAGCGAGAAGAGCATGGATGCCGTCATCAATGCCATACGCTTGGATGACGAAATCGTAGGAGACACAGGCCGGCCGGATATTGCGATGATCTTCTCGGCAGACCCCAACGACACGACGCCGGTCGATGTCGTTGTAGTTGAGATCAAAAAGAAGACGGATGACGAGAAAGACAATTCCTACGCTGTAAATCAGCTTCTGGACCGCGCCGGCAAGCTCGTTGCGCATTGTCCGAACATTCAGCGCGTTTGGTACTACGCGATTATGAACGTCAACGACACAATGGCCTTTCGCTTAAGGCAACTTAAGTGGACGCCCTTTTTCTCGAAGGGCAGGGTTTATTATCAGGAATTCGAGACGCCACATCCTGATGGCCGCGTCATCCCGACACCGACCTTCGTGGTCTCTTTCGATGCGATCATCGCTGATGCCGAAGGCAGGAACCACACCTTCCTCGAAATCCTGCGGGAAGGCATGAAAAAATACGCTGACGAAAATGGTGACAGCAAATCGTCTGGCGACGAATAAAGAAAAGATGGGCTGATATGAACGACCTACTGCAAAATCATCACAGCGGAACAAGTGGCCCGGTCGAATGCCTCGGCCAGACATTTGCCAGCGACGATGCGCGGCGCGCGCACTTCCTAACGCTGCTGGCCGAGAAGCTGCAAGACCCGACCTTCCGCAAGCAGGAGGGGTTTCCGAAGGGATCGGACGCGGCCATCCTCGCCATGTCCGACCCGCCATACTACACCGCTTGCCCGAACCCGTGGCTGGCGGAGTTCGTAGCGCATTACGGCAAGCCCTACGACCCGGCGGTGAAATACAGCCGCGAGCCGCTGGCGATCGACGTGAGCGTTGGCAAGACCGATGCCATCTATAAAGCGCACAGCTACCACACCAAGGTGCCGCACCTGGCCATCGTGCCGTCGATCCTGCACTACACCCAGCCGGGCGATGTGGTGCTGGACGGTTTTGCCGGTTCGGGCATGACCGGCGTGGCCGCGCAATGGTGCGGCACGGCCCCGGCCAGTTACCGGCACGACTTGGAGCTGACGTGGAAGAAGGAAGGCCGCACTGCCCCCAAATGGGGCGCTCGCCGCGCCGTGCTGAACGATCTTTCGCCTGCCGCTACTTTCATCGCCACCAACAACAATCAACCATTTGATGTCATTGGCTTTGCAAAAGCAGCGGAGACGTTGCTGCATGACGCAGAACGCGAAATCGGCTGGATGTATAAGACAAAGCACACAGACGGCACAGAAGCTCATATTGCATATGTCGTCTGGAGCGAAGTCTTCATCTGCCGATCCTGCTCGGGAGAGACCGTATTCTTCAATGCAGCTTACGATCCAGTAGCAAACAAGGTCCGGGATAAAGTGACATGTTCTCATTGTGGGGCTGAATCCTCCAAAGAGAACATGGATTTGAAATTCGAGTCTTTTATGGATGCGCCGCATAATCGGGTAGATAAACGGCCGGAACGTGTTCCGGTCTTAATCAAGTATTCTATCGGACGATCTTCGTTCACCAAAACTCCAGATCAGAATGATCTGGCAATTCTTGACAAGATCTACAAGCTCAGCATCCCTCAAAATCTGCCGACCGTTGAGCTGCCCGATTGTCAGATGACGCGCGTTGGGCGAATGCGGACGACAAATACGGGCAGCATTCACCATATGTATTTGCCTAGGGCCGGTTACGCTTTGTCCTATCTCTGGGAAAAAGCGAATAACTTGACCGACGGACGTTTGCGTAACGAAATCAAATATTGGCTAGACAGTCAGTTCACCAATTTGTCTATACTTAATAGATACAGGCCAGAAGTTTCCTTCCCATACAATCCTCTCTCTGGTGTTTTTTACGTCCCCTCCTTAATTTCGGAGGCCGATCCATTCACGGCATATAAAAACAAAATAAAGAGATTGACCTCAGCGTTTTCCGTGAGCCGTGCACAGGAAAATATGAGCATGACCTCGTGCGGGAGCACAACGAAATTGCCTCTCAATAACGAGAGCATTGACTATATTTTTACGGACCCACCGTTTGGAGAGAATATCTACTACGCCGACTTAAATATCCTTGTCGAATCTTGGCATCGCGTTCTTACTGATGCGAGCCCCGAGGCGATTGTTGATCGAGTGAGAGAAAAGGGAATCCCTGAGTATCAACATCTCATGCGCGCGTGCTTTTCCGAATACCACCGTGTACTGAAGCCTGGCCGTTGGATGACGGTTGTTTTCTCAAACAGTCGCGCGTCGGTATGGAACGCTATTCAAGTAGCATTACAGCAGGTTGGATTTGTGGTTGCAGAGGTGACCGCCCTCGACAAAGTGCAGGGTAGTTTTCAGCAGGTCACTTCGCCAAATGTCGTGAAGCAGGACTTGGTGATTTCCGCCTACAAGCCCAATGGCGGGCTGGAAGATCGTTTCGTGAAGAGCGGTGCGACGGTAGATTCAGCGTGGGATTTTGTGCAGACCCATCTGCGGCATCTCTCCGTCACGAAGGTTAAAGACGCCGAGCTGGAGTTCATCGTCGAGCGCGACCCGCGCCGCATCTACGACCGGCTGGTGGCCTGGTTCGTGCGCCATGACGCGCCCGTGCCGCTGTCCAGCGACGAGTTTCTTTCCGGCCTTCGCAACCGCTTCCCCGAACGCGACGGCATGGTCTTCCTGCCGGAGCAAGTGACGGAGTACGACAAGAAGCGTGCACAGACCGCGCAGGCGCCGCAGATGGAACTGTTCGTCTCCGACGAGCGCAGCGCTATCGACTGGGTGGCGGACTTCCTGAGAGCCCGGCCGTCCACCTATCAGGACATCCACCCGGAGTTCATCAGGCAACTGGGCGCCGGTTGGAAAAAGCACGAAACTCGACCGGAACTCTCGGCGCTTCTGGAAGCCAACTTCCTGCGCTTCGACGGCGCGGGCGAGGTACCGAGCCAGATTCACCGCTATCTCTCGACCAACTACCACGACCTGCGCGGCCTGGAGAAAATCGATCCGCGCCTCAACGCCCGCGCGCAGGACCGCTGGTATGTGCCCGATCCGAACAAGGCGCAGGACCTGGAGAAGAAGCGCGAAAAGGCGCTGCTCAAGGAGTTCGAGACCTACAAGGCGTTCACCGGCCGCAAGATCAAGGAATCGCGGCTGGAAGTGCTGCGGGCAGGTTTTAACGCGGCGTGGGCGGTAAAGGATTACGCCACCATCCTCGGCATCGCCCACAAGCTGCCGGAAGCAACCCTGCAAGAGGATGAGCGGCTGCTCACCCTCTATGACATGGCGCTGACGCGCACCGAAGACGGGGCGTAATCCGTGACGGGGGGCGGCTTCGACATCGGCGATTGGTGCTGGCACACGCGGCAGGCTACGCCTTGCCGCGTGGTCGAGCGACTGGCGCTATGGGGTGAAGCGGCCTACCGTGTGTGGCTGCCCTCGAAAGACGCCGTGCTCCGCGCACGGGCGACGGAACTGGCGGTGCTTTCCAGCGTGCGGCCCACGGTGGGGCAGATTCTGCACGCCACGGCGGCGGCAAAATTGCAGGACGCGCTCGAAGACAACCTCCTGCTGGCGCCCATCCAATCCAGCGTCATTCCGTTGCCTCACCAGCTCTACGCGCTGAACCGTGCCGTCGGGCAGGACCGCATCCGCTACCTGCTCGCCGACGAAGTGGGTCTGGGCAAGACCATCGAGGCGGGCCTAGTGCTGCGCGAACTGAAACTGCGCGGTCGCGTCAAGCGCATCCTGGTGGTCGCACCCAAAGGCTTGGTGCGGCAATGGCAGGCGGAAATGCGCCAGCATTTCGGCGAGCCGCTCCACTTCGTAGATCCTTCATCGCTTGCGGCCTTGCGGCAATGGCGCGGGGACAGCGCGGAAGACAATGCGTGGCGGATGCACGACCAGGTAATCTGCGCGCTGGATTCGGTGAAGCCGCTGGAATCGCGGCGTGGCTGGAGCCTGGACCAGATCCAGACCTACAACCGCGAACGCTTCGAGGATCTCGTGTCGGCGGCCTGGGATCTGGTCATCATCGACGAAGCACACCGCATGGGCGGCAGCACCGAACAGGTGGCGCGCTACAAGCTGGGCGCAGCGCTGGCGGAAGCCTCGCCCTATTTGTTGCTGCTGTCGGCCACGCCGCACCAGGGCAAGACCGACCAGTTCATGCGCCTCATGCAGTTGCTGGACCGGGACGCCTTCCCCGATGAAGGCAGCGTCAGCCACGAGCGCGTGCAGCCCTTTGTGATCCGCACCGAAAAGCGCGCTGCGATCAATGCCGAAGGCCAGCCGCTGTTCCGACCCCGGCTCACGCGCTTGCACGCGGTCGCCTGGCAGGCTCGGCACGCGGCGCAGCAGCAGTTGTACGAAGCCGTCACCGACTATGTGCGCCATGGCTACAACCAGGCTCTGGCGGCCAAGCAGCGCCATGTCGGCTTTCTGATGATCCTGATGCAGCGACTGGTGACATCCAGCACCGCCGCAATCCGCGCCACGCTGGAAAAGCGCCAGGCGGTGCTGGACACGCCGCAGACCCAAGCGCGCCTGTTCGACACGCTCAGCCCGGACGAATGGGCCGATCTCGACGGCGAAGCGCAGGTAGACCTGGCGCTGCAAGCCAATGGTCTGGAGCTGGAGAAGTCGGAGGTTGAGACGCTACTGGCGCTGGCGCGCTCCACCGAGGCCGCCGGGACGGACGCCAAGGCCGAAAGCCTGCTGGAGCTGATCTACAAGCTGCAACAGGAAGAAGGCGACCCGGCGCTGAAGGTGCTGGTGTTCACCGAGTTTGTGCCCACGCAGGCCATGCTGGCGGACTATCTGGAAAGCCGGGGCTTCACGGTCGCCACGCTCAACGGCGGCATGGACATGGAAGCCCGCACCCGGACTTTGCAGACTTTCGCAGGGGACGCTCGCGTGCTGATTTCCACCGACGCGGGCGGCGAAGGTCTGAACCTTCAATTCTGCCACGTCATCGTCAATTTCGACATGCCGTGGAACCCGATGCGCATTGAGCAGCGCATCGGCCGCGTGGATCGTATCGGTCAGAAGCATGTCGTGCGGGCGTTGAATTTCGTGCTGGAAGACACGGTGGAACACCGTGTCCGGCAGGTACTGGAGGAGAAGCTCGCCGTCATCGCCGAGGAGTTCGGCGTGGACAAGGCCGCGGACGTCATGGACTCGGCGGAAGTGGAGCCGGTGTTCGATGAACTGTTCGTGCAGAGCCTCCAGCATCCCGAAGCCATCGAGCGCGAATGCGACAGCGTGGTCTCCCAGTTGCGGACCACGCTGGCGGAATCGAACCGGAACAGCGATCTGCTGGCCGTGCCGCACGATCTCGATGCGGACCAGGCCCGCAAGTGGCGTGACCACCCGGCTCAATTCTGGCTGGAACGCGCCGTCGTCAACGGGCTGGCAGTACGCGGCGGATCGGCGACCCAAGATGGCAGCCTCTGGCACGTGCGCTGGGCTGATGGTGCCGAGACGCCACAGGCCTGCTTCGACGCTCGCGCGGCAGGCGAAAACCCGGCGGCTGAATGGCTGACGATGGAAGATCCGCGCGCGCGGGCGATCATCGGCGACGTGCCGCGCTTCGTTGCGGGCCAGCCTCTGCCGGTGATCCGGGTGACGGGCCTGCCCGACTCGGTCAACGGTATCTGGTCGCTGTGGGAGATCGGGCTGGCGGCGCCGGGTGCGAACCGCAAGCGCTTCCTGCCAGTCTTCATAAATGACGAAGGCCGCCCCTTTGTGCCTACCGCCAAGCGGGTTTGGGATTTGCTGCTGACGGAAACCGTATCCGTGCAGTCGGTGGCGGACGCGGAGGCTTCGGTGGGCTGGTTCAAGGCATCGTTCGCGGTGGCCGGCGCGCAGGGTGAAGCCCTGTTCGCGGCGCTGGCGGACGAACATCGCGCCCGTATCAAGGAAGAGCGAGATCGCGCCACCTACGCCTTCGACGTTCGCAATCAGGCCATTGGACGCATCGGTCTACCGGCCGTGCGCCAGTTCCGCCGCCGCCGTCTGCAATCCGAGCACGAGGCACGTCTGGCCGCGCTGGACGATATGCAATCCAGCGTGCCGGAGCTGAATGCCGTGGCGATGGTGCGGATTGACGCCGCAGCCGGCAAAACCAGCGAGCGTGCGTCATGAGCCAATGGCATCAGCGCATTCTTGGCTCTTTCACGGCCGATCTTTCCCGGCTGTGGGTGGCCTGCGATCCAGACGGCGTGCTGCTGGACGAGAAGCTGCTGGCCGAACTGCGCGCCCGTGGCTTCGAGGTGATGGGATACGACGATCCGTTCGGATTCCGCGCGGAGTACGAGGAACGGTATCGCGCAGCGTGGGATGGCAACGAGCAGCCGCCATCTCCGGCGCTAATCGTACATCTGCGGCACGACAACGCGAACGATCTGCCGTGGGACATCGTGCATAACGCCCGCCCTGCGGTACGGCTCAATCTTGCCGAATTGTTCCCCAAGCTGGCCTATAGCGCGGTCCGGCAGGTGGAACCGGAACGATTGGAAATCCTGTTCGACGCCCATCAGACCGAGTTGCAGTCGGCGCGCGGTGAAAGCGAGTCGAAGGACTTCATTCTCGAACACGTCTATCAGTTGACGCCGCGATCTATCCGCGCGCCCGTGGACTTCTGGCGCGAAGTGCTGCGACTGCACTTTGCCGGTCGCGCTTTGCCGGAGCCGTTCGCCGAGCATGTGGCGGCCATCCTGCGCGGCAGAGGTTTACTCGTCGGCCACGCGGTTGCGGAGTGGCTGTCATCCAGGAGCGCGCTTCTGCGCGTGGTGCAGGACGCCTGGTATCTCTATCTGGAAAAGCTGAAACTGGAAGGCAGGCGTATGTCCGACCCCGATCCGCCGCCCTTTGGCGTAGGCGAGATCGGCACAGCGATTGAGATTCCCTTCGATCACACCGACGTGCGCACCATCGTAGACTCGTTGTTCCTCGACGGTAGCTTGCATCCGCTGGCGGTATCCGACGTTCCCACCGCCGTGCCTGGCTGGATCAAAGCAGGCATCGTCGAGGATGTTTGGTCGCAATTCGCGCTGGCGGAAAAAGGCATCGAGGCGCTTGCCACAGCGGTGCCGGAAGCGGACGCCCCGCACAAGTTCTGGGGCGACTTCGCAAGACGCTATGGCGAGATGCTGAGCCGGGTTCATGAATTGCCCGGCAAGGATGCCGGTGAAAGGATGGTCGCGATCCGGGAGCGCTTCAAGGCGATCCAGGCGCTGACCGACGAACGGTTGCAGGCGTGGATTGCCGCCGGCCACTACGCCGACCTGATCCTGCAACCGACGATCAAAGGCCCGGTGATGGTGCATCACGTTCCGCGTTTCCTGCGGCAGCGCCGTAGTGCGGGCGAAGCCAAGGTGGCGCTGCTAGTGTTCGACGGGTTGGCCTTCGATCAATGGGTACAGATCAGGGAACACCTGATCGCCAACCAGCAGCCTTTGGCATTCGACGAGAGCACGGCTTTCGCGTGGTTGCCCACGGTGACGTCGGTATCCCGTCAGGCGCTGTTCTCGGGCCTCCGGCCACGCGAGTTTGACGATTCGATAGACCACACCAACAAGGAAGAAGCCTTGTGGAAGGCGTTTTGGCAAAACGAAGGCGGTATTGCGTCCAGCGAGGTGATATACCAGCGCGCACTGCATCAGGTCGAGCAACTGGACGCCCTGGAAGCCGACATTGCGAGCCGCAAGCCCAAAGTCTTGGGGCTGGTAATCGATGAGGTGGATGAACGGCTACACAAAGAGCGCTCCAAGGAAGATGTAGCGCTGTGGATCGGGCGCTGGCTCGGCTCCGGTTTTGTCGAGCGCCTGTTTTCTTTCCTGCTGAGCGAAGGTTTCAGCATCTACGTCACCGCGGATCACGGCAATGTCGATGCTGTCGGCATAGGCCGGCCCAATCAGGGAGTGATCGCGGAAACACGTGGCGAGCGGGTGCGGGTTTATCGTAGCGATCCGTTGCGCGCCGAGTCCGCGATGGCCTACCCGGGCACGGTCGCCTTGGACATCGCCGGGTTGCCAGCGAACTTCAAACCTCTCTTCGCTGGCGGGCGCACTGCCTTCGTTCCGAACGGTGATCAGGTGGTCGTCCACGGCGGCGTGTCGGTCGAGGAACTGGTCGTCCCCTTCGTGAGGGTCTCAGATGTGAATGGAGCTGGGTGAGTTTTGAATGATGACGTTGGCTCCACGAATAGGCTTTGATCGGTTCATCGCCCTCGAATGGGCAACGACCGCGCTGAAAGTTCGCGCCGGTACAGCCAAGCTCGAAGATCTGGAGTCATTGCTGGATGCCGCCGGTTTGGGGGCCGCCGCGCGAACGAAGACACGCACGGTGTTGAAACGCCTGTGGCTGGACCCGCGCGTTGAGTTGGTGGACTTTGCGGATCGCGGTGCGGCGATCTTCAAGGCGCACCCGGATGTGCCCGTCACAGCAATGCACTGGGGCATGGCCGTTGCCACCTATCCCTTCTTCGGCAAGGTTGCCGAACTGATCGGGCGCTTGTCCGCCCTCCAGGGTGATTGCGCGTCAGCCGAAATCCATCGGCGCATGAGCGAAGCCTACGGGGAGCGCGAAGGCACCTACCGAATGACCAATATGGTCATCCAAAGTCAGGCCGGCTGGGGTGCCGTGGAGCGGATTGAAAAGGGCAAACGTGTCCTCCGTCTTGCCCCCGCCGTTGTGGAGAACGACGAACTTACGGTATGGCTGATCGAAGCGGCCGTGCGGAATGCGGGCAGGCCGTTGGCAATTCCAAGTCTGCAATCACTACCCGTGCTTTTCCCGTTCAGCCTGACACGTCCGTTGGCCTACCTCGTGTCCAACAACGACTACATGGCTGTCAGAAGTGATGGGCCGAACAGTCAATATGTCGCCTTGCCCGACAGGATTTGAGGACAGGTCGTTCCAAAATCAGCATGTATCGGTCGTGCTGCGCCTCCGTTTGTCCGATTTGCACGCCACAACACGCCGCAGTTCTACGCCCATCAATTCGAGCTTTTATCAGCGCCATCTATCGCCTTCATTCATCCAAGCAGAACTGATGAAGGATTTTCAGATGGCGCAGCCAGCCCGAGCAATCGCGAAACGTACGATCCGACGGCATGAACTTCGGGAAATCGTACCTCTCGCCGACACAACGATCTATGACATGGAACAGCGCGGCGAATTTCCTCAGCGCTTCTACCTCACCTCCCGCTGCGTGGTTTGGGATCTTGGAGAGGTCGAAGCCTGGCTCGATGACCGGCGCCGGGCTTCACGAGCCAAGGCCGTGAAGCGTGCACCTGTTCCCGACGTACAGCTCCGCAAGACGCGGCCTGTCAGGCATCAAACTCGGGCGTAAGCAGGTCCATCCTCGGCGGATAAAGGGTCGGCGTGTATTTCTGACCAGCGACCCACGCATCCACCAGATTGGACCATTCCTGCATCATATGCCGGCGCTGGTGTTCATATTCGGCCTTGTTGTAGATGCCCCGCGAGGACCGTCCATCCTCATGCGCCAGACACTTCTCGATCCAGTCGCTGTTGAAGCCCACCTCATTCAGCAAGGTTGAGCCGGTTCGCCGGAGATCATGGATCGTAAATGCCTCCAGCGGCAAGCCTTCCTTCTTGGCGCGCTCCACCACGGCCACCGTGATCCGGTTGAACGTCGCCCGCGACATCGGGGCGTCGGCGTCGTAACGTGACGGCAGAACGTATTTCGAGTTTCCCGCGCAGGTTTTGAGAGCGATGAAAATGTCGAGCATCTGCTGCGAGAGATAGACGTTGTGAGCCTTCGAGCGCTTCATCCGCTCCTTCGGGATCGACCAAACCGCGTTCTCGAAATCGACTTCGTCCCACACGGCATCCTGTAATTCGCTCTTTCGCACCATCGATAGCAGGAACAGTTTCATTCCGAGGCGTATCGTCGGCAAAGTCGCGACATGCTCGAGCTGGGTGAGCATGATGCGTATTTCCGAGGGGGATAGCGATCGATCCTTCGGCACGAAGGTTGCGATCGAGGATGGGCCAACCTCGTCGGCTGGGTTGGAAACCTTCTCGCCGTGCAAGATCGCGAAGGCAAAGATCAGCTTCACGATGTCCCGGACATGGACCGCCGTCGCCGGTGCGCCTCTCGCCTTCACCTTCTCGCACATCGCTCGCAGGTCCTCAGGCAGAATCTCGTGCAGGAGCCGGTTCCGGAATGTCGGCAGAATATCGCGCTCGAAGATGGTGCGGCGCATGGCGCGGGTGCTATCGGCCATTCGCGCGTCTTGCAGCCAGCGCTCGCCAAATTCGCCGAAACTCTTGGCTTCCTTGATCCGGCGCTTCTCGCGTCGCTTTTCGAACGCAGGCGAGACGCCGTCCTGAATCATCAGTTTGGCCTCGATCAGCTTCTCGCGGGCGCGCGCAAGCGAAACGCCCGTTGGGCCGTACCTGCCAATAATCACCGTTTCCCGGCGCCCGTTCAAACGGTAGTCGAAGCGGAAGGTCAACGCGCCGGTCGGTGAGACCAACACGTACATCCCGTCACGGTCCGTCACTTTGTACATTTTATCGCGTGGTCTCAAAGCCTTAATGGCAGCGTCCGTGAGCATTCTTCCCTCCGAAACAGGATCGAAAGCGGAGAAAGCCACTGAAAAGTACGTCAGCCGTTTTTGGCCCATCATTTGGAAATTTTTATCTGAATTCCCAATGTGTTATGGCCAAAAAAAGTCCGTCAGCGGCTCTCATGCCCCTGACGGTACTTTCAAAAGATCAATTGAGCAAGTTTGTGAGGACCGCCAAAAAGTCCGTCACCTGTGACGCTTACCCGGCGATAGACGCCGAAACATGTAGAAGAGTTTTTCGTTTTATATCATATACTTAACGGAAATCATGGCGTAGCATTGGATACCCTCGGATGGGCCTGAATCATTCCCACTCGATCGTCCCCGGCGGTTTCGACGTTACGTCGTAAACTACGCGGTTGATGCCTCGGACCTCGTTGATGATGCGCGTGGAAACCTGGCCAAGAAACTCGTGACTAAACGGATAGTAGTCCGCCGTCATGCCGTCGGTCGATGTCACGGCGCGGAGTGCGCAGACGTAGTCATAGGTCCGGCCATCGCCCATCACCCCTACGGTGCGCACGGGCAGCAGCACGGCGAAGGCCTGCCAGATTTCGTCGTAGAGACCGGCCGAACGGATTTCTTCGAGATAGACGGTGTCGGCCTTGCGAAGAATTTCGAGTTTCTCGCGCGTAATCTCGCCAGGAATGCGGATGGCAAGACCTGGCCCGGGAAACGGGTGGCGGCCGACGAAATCGGGCGGCAGGCCGAGTTCGCGACCAAGTTCGCGCACTTCATCCTTGAAGAGTTCGCGCAGCGGTTCCACGAGCTTCATGTTCATGCGTTCGGGCAGACCGCCGACATTGTGGTGACTCTTGATCGTCACCGAGGGGCCGCCGGTGAAGGAGACACTTTCGATCACGTCCGGGTAGAGCGTGCCCTGCGCAAGGAAATCCGCGCCGCCAATATTCCGGGCCTCTTCTTCGAAGACGTCGATGAAGGTGGCACCGATGATCTTGCGCTTCTTCTCCGGATCGCTGACGCCTTCGAGCTTGCCGAGGAACAGGTCGCTCGCATCGCGATGGACAAGCGGGATGTTGTAGTGGTTACGGAAGAGGCTTACGACCTGCTCGGCTTCGCCAGCACGCATCATGCCCGTGTCGACGAAGACGCATTGAAGCTGATCGCCAATTGCTTCATGAAGCAGCACGGCGACGACGGATGAATCAACACCGCCGGAGAGGCCGCAGATTACCCGCCCCTTGCCGACCTGCGCGCGCACCTTGGCGATTTCCGTTTCGCGGAATGCGGCCATGGTCCAGTCGCCGGAGCAGCCGGCAATCTTGTGCGTGAAATTCCAGAGCATGTCGCGGCCACGCGGCGTATGCATCACTTCCGGGTGGAATTGAACGCCATAGAAGCGTCTTGTCTCGTCGGCTATGGCGGCAAAGGGAGCGCCGCGACTGATGGCGACGACCTTGAAGCCTTCCGGGAGCGCGACGACGCGGTCGCCGTGGCTCATCCAGACCGGCTCCGTGTCGCCGACCTTCATCAGCCCCTCGAACAGCGCGCACTCCTCCACGATCTCGATGGAAGCGCGGCCGAATTCCTGATGGTCCGAGCCCTCAACCTTGCCGCCGAGTTCGACACACATCGTCTGCTCGCCATAGCAAATGCCGAGAACGGGAACACCGAGCTCGAATACACGCAGGGAGGCGCGAGGTCCCGTCTCCACCGTGACGCTGGCCGGACCACCGGACAAAATGATCGCTTTCGGCTCGAAGGTGTCGAGCATCTCATCCGCCTTGTTGAAGGGGACGATCTCGCAATAGACACCACTTTCGCGAACGCGCCGCGCAATGAGCTGTGTTACCTGACTTCCAAAATCGACGATAAGAATGCGGTCTTCGGTCATGGCCCGTCTACGGATTTGAGGAGGGTACATCGGATGGGGACGTTGTCCCGGCGCTGAGAGCGCTGGAAAGTTTCTGCGTTTGCGTACAAGCAGGACAGATGACCTGCAGCTTGCGTAGCGCCCCTACCGCCGCAGCTCGATTGCCTTCGGAAATATCGAGCAATGCAAGCTTGCTTAGGGCATCGGGCGCGACCGGATCTATCTCCAGAGCGAGGCGATAGTATTTGCGCGCGAGTTTCGCGTTGCCACGCGCCTCATGGACGTTGCCGAGTTCCGTGATGGCGCGGGTATTGGCAGGGTTCACCACCATCGCCTCCTCAAGAAGACGTTGGGCATCAAGCAAACGCCCTGTGGCCGCGGCTTCGACTCCTCGGGACGCAAGGTTGAGGGAGGCGCGCTCCGAACGTGCATCCACGGCATATGCGTCCAAGGGCACGCACAGCAGTGCGACGGCGAGCAGCCATGCAGGCAGACACGCCAAGCGGAAAAAACCTTGAGGGAAAACGGCCGTCATACGTCCAGGCCCGTGGAGGGGGTGACCTTCGATAGACCATTCCAGCCCGTAACCGTCAAGCCCGATAAGGCGGTGCGTCATGAGCGCGCCTCCCGCCGCAGAATGGCGACAAAAAAACCGTCCGTTCCGGTGGAGGCAGGCGTGAGACGAAGCCAGTTGCCGTGCGGTGCGGGCGGGAGCGGCACATGCTCGGGCCAGTTGGACGCCCATGGCTGGGGCGTAAATGCCGGATGGACGGCGAGAAAAGCTTCGACCTGGGTTTCGTTTTCCGAGGGAAGCAGGGAGCAGGTCACATAGACCAGCCTGCCGCCGGGACGGACTAGGCGGGCACCACGCGTCAACACCTCGGCCTGTGCCGCCCGGTACCCCATGAGCATTTCGGGGCTCAAGCTCCAGCGTGCGCCGGGGCTGCGACGCCACGCGCCGGTGCCGCTGCAGGGCGCATCGACAAGGACGCAATCCGCGTGTGAGGCAAGGCCGGCGAGGTCTTTGTCCGCCATATCCGGCGTGAAAGGGCCGAGCACGCGGGTCTGAAGATTGCGTATGCCGGCGCGGCGAACGCGAGGGGTGAGGCCGGAGAGGCGGCGGGCGTCCGTATCGCAGGCGTAAATCTGACCGTGATTTTTCATCATGGCCGCGAGCGCCAGCGACTTGCCGCCACCGCCAGCACAAAGATCAACCACTTGTTCGCCCGGCGCCGCACCGGCGAGCAGGCAGGCGAGCTGCGAGCCTTCGTCCTGAATCTCGACAATGCCATCACGGAAGGTGGCAAGGCCGAGGACATTGCCCCGCGAGGTGAGCCTGAGCCCCCATGGCGACCAAGGGGTGGCCTCGGCGGAAAGGCCTTCGCCGGTGAGAGCCGCCAGCGCCTTCTCCCGCTTCATTTTCAGCGTGTTGACCCGAAGATCAGTGGGCGCTCGCTCCATAAAAGCGGCCATCTCCCGCTCGAGCCCGTTACCAAAGGCTGCTTCAAATTCGGGATGGAGCCATTCGGGGTAGTTAAATCTGGTCCAGGGGGGAGCACTCTCTCCGGGTAATACCGCCATGGACAGCGCGGTCTGTTCTTCCGGGCTCAGAGGTTCCGGAGCGTGGCGCGCGCCATCGGCCAAAGCCGCGACCTCGTCAACGCCTTGTTCCGCGCCGAGAGTGAGGGCAGCGAAGGCGAGAAGGCGCGCATCATCGCTACCGACGGCAGCGGTCAATTCAGCTCGGCGGCGCAAAACCGTGAAGACAAGATCGCTTACTGCCGCGCGGTCTTTGGACCCTGCATAGCGATTGGAGCGCGCCCATGTGTCGAAGACACGGTCGGCAGGGCGGCCGCTCTTGAAGATGTCACTGAGAACGCTTATCGCGGATTGCAGACGTGCGCCGGGCGTCATGATACGAGACCCGGTCCGGGGGCCGCGGTCAGCTTGCACCGCCGGGATAGTTGGGGGCTTCGCGGGTGATCGTCACATCATGGACATGGCTTTCGCGAAGACTCGCCGAGGAGATGCGAACGAACTCGGTATTCTTCTGGAAATCCTTCACGGTCGCGTTACCGGTATAGCCCATGGCGGCACGGAGGCCGCCTACCAACTGGTGGATGATCGCGGCAACCGGCCCCTTGTAAGGTACTTGCCCTTCAATGCCTTCCGGGACGAGCTTCAGCGAATCCTTCACGTCCTGCTGGAAATACCGGTCTGCGGAGCCGACCGCCATCGCACCGACCGAGCCCATGCCGCGATAGGCCTTGTAGCTACGGCCCTGGAACAGGAAAACTTCTCCGGGGCTTTCTTCGGTGCCCGCAAAGAGCGAGCCGAGCATGGCGCAATCAGCACCGGCCGCTATTGCCTTTGCAAGATCGCCCGAAAATTTGATGCCGCCATCGGCGATGACGGGGGTGCCGGATTTCTGGGCCGCTTCCGCCACATCCATAATGGCGGTGAGCTGGGGTACGCCAACACCGGCAACGATACGCGTGGTGCAGATCGACCCGGGGCCGATGCCGACCTTGATTGCATCGGCGCCTGCGTCGATGAGGGCCTTTGCGGCGTCGGCAGTGGCGACATTCCCCGCGATCACCTGGGTATTGTTCGACAGCTTCTTGATGCGGAGAACGGCCTCGGAGACGCGGTTTGAATGTCCATGCGCGGTATCGACCACTATGACGTCGGCACCGGCTGCGATGAGCGCTTCGGAACGGGCGAAACCTTCGTCGCCAACCGTCGTTGCCGCGGCGACGCGCAGGCGGCCCTGTTCATCTTTCGCTGCATTGGGATGCAGCTGCGCCTTTTCGATATCCTTGACGGTGATAAGACCGACGCAGTGATAGGCTTCATCCACCACCAGCAGTTTTTCGATGCGGTGCTTGTGGAGAAGCCGTTTGGCGTCATCCTGGCTGACTCCGTCCTCCACAGTGACGAGGTTTTCCTTCGTCATCAGATTGCGGACGGGCTCAAGCATATTGGTGGCGAAACGCACGTCGCGATTTGTAAGAATGCCCGCGAGCTTTCCCGACTGCTCGACCACTGGAATACCGGTGATGCCGTGGTGCTCCATCAGGGCGAAGGCATCCGCGAGGGTTGCATCCGGCTCGATGGTGACAGGGTTCACCACCATGCCACTTTCGAACTTCTTCACCTGACGCACATGCTCGGCCTGCACGTCCGCATCCATGTTGCGGTGGAGAACGCCGATGCCCCCGGCCTGCGCCATGGCAATGGCAAGGCGGGCCTCGGTGACCGTGTCCATGGCGGCGGAGATGATGGGGATGCCGAGGCTGATCGTCCTCGTCAGGCGAGTGCGGGTATCGGCTTGGCTGGGCAGGACCGTGGAAGCGGCAGGCAGCAGTAGAACGTCATCGAACGTCAAGGCTTCACGGATCATACTGCCAACCTCCTGGGCCCGGAACGCTGAGCCACTTTATCGTGTGTTGGCGCTGGCTTTTAACACCTATATCGGGGAAAGCAAAGATACATATCGCGCTGCACCCAAACATTCACTCCGCATCATCGAGAGGGCTTTCACTACGCCCCTTAAAGCCTTGGGCCAAAACGTACATCTCCGCCGAATCGGCCCGGCTGGCCTTGGGCTTCACATGGCGGACAGTTTTAAAGTGCTGCTTGAGGAGCACCAAAAGCTCATTCTCCGTTCCACCCCGCAACACCTTGGCGAGAAAGGTGCCTCCCGGGGCCAGGACTTCTGTTGCGAAGTGGGCGGCGATTTCGCACAGCGACATGATCCGCATATGGTCGGTCTGCTTGTGGCCCGTTGTCGGCGCTGCCATGTCGGAGAGGACGACGTCCGCCTCGCCCGCCAGAAGCTCCTTTACCTGGTCATCCGCCCCTTCGGAGAGGAAGTCGAGTTGAAGGATCGTGGCGCCAGGAACCGGGTCCATCTCCAGATAGTCGAGCCCTATGACGCGGCCATGCCGTCCTTCGGCGCCCGCATCGCCGCCTTCCGCCTTTACCCGTGCTACCGCGACCTGGCACCAGCCACCCGGCGCACAGCCAAGATCGACCACTCGGCCGCCGGGCTTCAGGAAGCGGTATTTGTCGTCTATCTCGGCAAGTTTGAAGGCAGCACGGGAGCGATACCCCTCGCGCTTCGCGGCGTGGACATAGGGATCATTCAGCTGCCGCTGCAGCCAGCGGGTAGAGGAGTTGCTGCGTTTGCGCGCCGTTTTCACGCGCACCTTCAGGGCCCGGGCGCCGCCCGTGCCTCCCTTGCCGCTTTTGCCGCCGGTTTTTCCGCTGTTGGTCATGTTCTTCCAATTCACTTAGCGGAGAGCTGCCGGGCCGATGGCAGGCTGGGCTTTGCGCTTTTGCGGCGCCGTCTTCTGCGGCGGCGGCGCCGTGCCGTGTCCGCATCCATCAGCGACATCAGAATGCCTTCGCGAAGGCCCCTGTCTGCGACGCGCAGCCTGTCGGCCGGCCAGGCACGTGCAATCGCCTCAAAGATCGCACATCCAGCGAGCACAAGATCTGCCCGCTCCTGCCCTACGCAAGGATGCGCCGCGCGGCGATCATAATCCATATCGAGCAGCGAACGTGTGACGCGCTGGACATCCAGCGGCGATATCCATATGCCATCGACCTGAGTACGGTCATAGCGGTTCAGTCCAAGATGGACGCCTGCTATCGTCATGACCGTGCCGGATGTGCCGAGAAGATGAAAACCTCTCTCGCTGCCCGACCCCCAGCCGGAAGCTGCTTTTACACGATCAAGAAACGGCTGCAGCCTCTCCGCAACCTCATCGACCATCCGATCATAGACCGCGTTCGGCACCTCGACCCCGCCATGCCGCTCCGCGAGCGTAACAACCCCGCACGGCAGGGAAACCCAGTCGCCTATGGAAGCGCCCGAGGTGTATTTGCCCTTCCTGCCGTTGCTTTCCTCGGTCCCCTCCATCTGGACCCAGATGAGCTCGGTGGACCCCCCGCCTATATCGAAAACGAGAGCCGAGGAGCAAGTCCGGTCAAGCAGCGGCGCACAACCGGCCACGGCGAGGCGGGCCTCATCTTCCGTTGAAACGACCTCGAGCGAGAGGCCTGTCTCTTTCTTGACCCGGTCTATAAAGGCGGCGCCGTTGGACGCCGTGCGGCAAGCGGCGGTGGCGATCGTACGCGCCCGGACCACGCCGCGCCGGGCCATTTTGTCCGCACAGATCTTCAACGCATCGATGGCGCGCAACATGGCGGCATCGCCAAGCGCACCGGTATGCGCAAGACCTTCGCCCAGGCGAACGATGCGGGAGTAGGCGTCCACCACCTTGAAGCCGTCGGGAGAGCGGCGCGCGATCAGGAGGCGGCAATTATTAGTGCCAAGATCGAGCGCGGCATAGAGCGGGTCTGACGAGATGGCGGAATCGGCCGATGTAGAAGACCGTGCCGGCCTCGTGGCTGGCGGCTCGCTCTCGACCTGGGGGGGAGACTGAAGTTTCGACTGCCCCCTGCCCCGGCGTCCGCGCCTGCGACGGCGCTTCGGCTTGTCACCGCCATCGAGCGGAAGCTCGCGCGACTGAGCCACTTCCGGGGCGCCGGAAGACTTGGTCGTGGCGGAAAGGGGACTCTGCAGCCCCTCCGGAGCGGTGTCAGCCCCGCCAGGGCCGGTCACACCGCCGTCACCTTTATGGTGCACGTTTTTTAGACCCGGGCAGCGCAGGAGACTACGTATGCAGACCGCGCTTCCAACCGGATTCCCTATATTTCAGTTGGGATTAGTGTAGCAGCCTCAGCCGTGGGGTAAAGGACGAGGGATCCCGCCCCAAAGCACGCCCAAAGTGTTGACGAACGGGGGGCCTACGACTAGTTTCGCGCGCGCAACCAAATGCGTCGCAGCCCGCAGGAAACTCGTGGAAAACCGGGCCGACTCGGCGCTTGTTGGGGGATCGTCTAATGGTAGGACTGCAGACTCTGACTCTGCCTATCTAGGTTCGAATCCTAGTCCCCCAGCCACTCTTTTTCCGGCCATATAAGGCAAACGCACCTGCCGGGAGCCGTTTCCGGTCCCCGGCGGTGTGGTATCAAGCTTTACCTGCCCCGGAAATGCGTCAGCCGACGTTCAACTCGAGACCCGGCAAGTCGCCTTTGGCGCGCCATTCTTCGAGGATTTTAATAAAGGCGACGGAGCCGCCACCGTAAAATCCATTTCGGATAGCGAGCTCAGAGGGTTTGCCCTCGTTGTTGTAGTAGCCGGGCGTGCATTCTTCGAGAAAGCGCCTGTTGAAGACGGACGCCTTGATGATCGCTTCCACCCATTCCTTTTCCGCGTCCTCGGTCACTTCAACGACGCGGGCCTGGCGGTCGATGCATTCCTTCACAATGTAGGATAGATGCTTCGACTGCTCATTGAGCATGTGCGGGTAGTTGGCGGTGAAGCCCGCCTGCGAGTTGCTGACGATGAAGCAGTTCGGGAAGCCACGGCTGTGCATCCCATGCAGGGTCGAGATGCCATCCTTCCACTTTTCGCTGAGCGACACCCCATCACGGCCGTAGATTTCGAAACCTGCGCGCCGCGTGTAGCTCGTGCCGACCTCAAAGCCGGTCGCATAGATCAGACAATCGACTTCAAATTCCTGCCCATTCGCGACAATCGAATGCTCTGTGATGCGCTCAACGCCCCTGCCCTGCGTATCGATCAGGTGTACATTTGGCCGGTTGAACGTGTCGAGATATTCATCGTGGAAGCAGGGACGCTTACAGAACTGATTGTACCAGGGCTTCAGCGCCTCAGCCTTTGACGAATCTTTCACCACCGTTTCCACGCGCTTGCGGATCGATTCCATTTTCTGGAAGTCAGCAAGTTGAACAATCTCACCCATCTCGGCCGGGGAACGTCCCGCAGCTCCCTTGCGCGCCATGACCAGCAGGTTACCGATGATGTCGGTCCAGCCGTCGTTGACAAGGTCCTCCTCTTGATACCCGCCGGAGACAAGCGTGTTGAAGTTGTCCATCCGGTGTTGCTGCCAGCCAGGCTGCAGCTTCTGTACCCATTCAGGATCGGTCGGACGGTTGTTTCTGACGTCGATAGATGAGGGCGTACGCTGGAAGACGAACAGTTCTTTCGCCCGGGCGCCGAGATGCGGCACGCATTGCACGGCCGTTGCGCCCGTTCCGATGATGGCGACACGCTTGTCCTTCAGACGGTCGAGCCCGCCATTGCAATCACCGCCTGTGTAGCCGTAATCCCAACGGCTCGTGTGGAAAGAATGCCCTTGGAAGGTTTCAACGCCGGGAATGCCGGGGAGCTTTGGGCGATGCAGCGGACCGCTGGCCGTTACCACGAAGCGGGCGCGGATCGCGTCGCCGCGGTTGGTGCGGACAATCCAGCGCGCGGCGGCATCGTTCCAGTGTAGTTCCGTCGCTTCGGTCTGAAAAAGCGCATCGCGATAGAGGTCGAAATGTTCGCCGATGGCGCGGCTGTGGGCGAGAATTTCCGCCGCCTTGGAATATTTCTCGACCGGGATGTAGCCGATTTCTTCGAGAAGCGGGAGATAGATATAGGATTCTATATCGCACGCCGCGCCCGGATAGCGGTTCCAGTACCATGTCCCGCCGAAGTCTCCGCCCTTTTCGATAATGCGAACCTTGTCGACGCCAGCCTCGCGCAAGCGAGCGCCGGCCAGCAGTCCGCCGAAGCCTCCGCCAACCATCACCACGTCGACCTCATCGGAGAGCGCTGCGCGAGCATAGCCCGGTTCGACATAAGGATCTTCGAGGTAGTGCGCGAACTGGCCTTTAATCTCCACATACTGCTCGTTGGCATCCGCGCGCAGACGCTTGTCGCGCTCGGCACGATACTTCGCCTTCAGGGCTGCCGGGTCGAAACCAAGTTCCGCCTTTTCGCTACTCGATTTCCCGTTCATCAGGGCCTCCTCCTGTGATCCCGTGTTTACTCACTCCGCCTTCTTGTGAGCGGATAAGGCGGTTTCGGTACCGCCTGATCTAAAACGATAACGCTGATTTACTATCCGTCAAAGCCTGTGTTGCCGCGGAGTTTTTGACGCAGGGGCGGCTTGGCAATGCCCGCAATGGTTAGGCCGGAATCGAACGGGCTCCATCCTGGCAATGCCACGATGGAGCCCGCAACGCGATCCTTGATCGAGAACCTAGCCGTAGCGATAAGGCGCGCCGGCTTTCTTCATTGTATCCGCGTACTTCTTGAGGATTTCGACGACCTTGGCATTGCGCGGGCTCTTCTGCGCAACCTCGTCCCAGAATTTAAGCGCCTCATTTTCAATCTGCGCCCATTCCGCCTCTGGGATGGTGGTGAGCTCGAGCTTGCCGCCTGTTGTGCGGTAATGCGCCTCGCCCCACCAATACCAATGCTGGCGATAGTAGTGCGAGCTGTCCATGCAGAGCTTGAACAGTGTCTTCAAATGTTCGGGCAGTGCTTCCCACTTTTCCGTATTGGCGATGTAGGAGCCGGCCCATGCGCCGGAGATGTTGTTCGTCAGATAGTATTTCGTGATGTCTGCCCAGCCAACTGTATAGGTTTCGGTCGCGCCGCACCAAGCGACACCGTCGATCTCGTTGGTCTGGATAGCAACTTCGATATCTTCCCAAGGCAGCGTGACCGGAACGACGCCGAAACGCTCCAGAAACTTGCCACCGGTCGGGAATGTAAAGACGCGCAGGCCCTTAAGGTCGGCGACAGACCGGATGGGCTTGGTGGTGACGAAGTTGCAAGGATCCCAGGAGCCTGTGCTGAGCCAGGTTACGCCTTCCACCTCTGCATAGGCCTCTTCCCAGATCTCACGCAGGCCATACCATTCCCAGAGAACAGGAACGTCGAGGCTGTAGCGCGAGGCGAAGGGGAAGTAGGCACCGAACACCGAGACATCGACCGGTGCGGCCATGCTGTCATCGTCACTCTGCGCGGCGTCGATGGTGCCATTCTGCACGGCTCGGAAAAGTTCGCCCTGCGGCACAAGCTGATCGGCCGTGTAGAGTTCGATCACCATTTCGCCATTTGCGGCTTTGTTGAATTCATCGATCGACGGCTTGATGACATGCTCTGCAAGAGAGGCGCCGGCATATGTCTGAAGGCGCCATTTTATCGGTGCCTGCGCACGAACGATATTGGGGGTTGCCAGCGCTCCCGCGCCAACGGCGGCGACGCCTGCCTTTTTCAAAAAATCGCGTTTGTTTATCTTCGGGTGGTCCGTCATATGGAAGGGCTCCTTCTCTGGATGTTTTGGGTCGTATCCAGCCCCAGCCAGACCCGGCCCTTTCGCACGAAGAAAATCCGCTTACTGTTTAAACTCAAATTCCGGGCTGGATTATCGTCCGGAGTACATTTCGGGCAGCCACAAAGCGATCTGCGGAAACACCATTATGATCGCTATCGTGACCAGCATTATGCCAACAAACGGTACGATTGACCGATAGATATCGACAAGCGTTATCTCCGGGGGCGCCATGGCCCGCATGAGGAAAAGATTGTAGCCGAATGGCGGGGTGATATAGGCGACCTGGCAGGTAATCACGTAGAGGACGCCGAACCAGATGGGGCTGAAGCCCATGCTGAGCACCAAGGGGATGTAGAGCGGCGCCACAATGACCAGCATGGCCGTGTCGTCCAAGAACATCCCCAGGATGACAAACGAGACCAGCATCATGATGAGAATTTCCCAGGGCGTGAGATCCCAGGTTTCCAGCATCAACACCCGAATGGCATTCTTTGCACCAAGGCCGTCATAGACAGCGCCAAAGCAGAGCGCGGCAAGAATAATGAACATGAACATGCACGTGATGCTCAATGTCTGACGCATCGTGTCATCCAGCACGCGCCATGTAAGCCGCCGCTTTATGAGAGCAGCAAGAGTGGCCCCCGTCGCCCCGACAGCGGAGCTCTCGACCAGACTTGTAATGCCGGTCAGAAAAAGTCCCATCATGGTAGCGAAAATAACGAAAGGAGCGATGCCTGCACGCAGCAGACGAAACTTTTCCGCCCACGTAATGAGATCGCGTTCTTCTTTTGGCAGCGGCGGACCAAGCTCCGGGTTTCTTCTGCACCGGACATAGATATAGAGCGCGAAAAGAGAAGCCATGAGGAGCCCGGGCAACACGCCCGCGAGCCACAGCTGGAGCACCGGCTGACGCGCAATCATCGCATAGAGGACGAGCACGACGCTTGGCGGAATGAGAATGCCAAGAGAGCTCCCTGCCTGAATAACGCCCGTTACCATCACCTTGTCGTAACCGCGCTTTAGAAGCTCAGGCAATGCGACGCTCGCTCCGATGGCCATTCCCGCAACGCTCAGGCCGTTCATGGCCGAGATCACGACCATGAGACCGACCGTGCCGAGGGCGAGACCGCCTCTGACCGGCCCCATCCAAACATGGAACATGCGGTACAAGTCATTTGCGATGCCCGACTCTGCGAGCATGTAGCCCATGTAGATAAACAGCGGCAGAGTCAGCAACGGATACCAGTTGAGGACCTGGAAGCTGGCATTAAACGGCATCTCCACCGCGCCGTCGCCCCAGAGCAACAGGGCGGCCGCGGCAGCGACAAAGCCGATGGCGCCAAAGACACGCTGGCCCGTGAGCAACATCACCATCAACGAGGAAAACATGAGCAGCGTGATGAGTTCGTAGCTCATGCGATTTCCTCACCTCGGACGCGGGCGAGATCTCTGAAGAAAATAGCTATGGCCTGAAGCAGCATCAGCGCAATGCCTACCGTCATGATGCTCTTGATCGGCCAAAGCAAGGGCGCCCAGGATGTATAGTTCACCTGCTGATATGTGACCGCATACGCGGTACTGGAAATGCCGCCATAGAGCAGAACGCACAGGTAGAAAATCAGAAAGAAGGCGGTGATCGTGTCGGTGAATGCCATTTTCCGTGGCGAGAGACGGCCATAGAGCAGGTCCATCCGCACATGCGAATTGATCTGGAGGGAGTAACCACCGCCGAGCAAGTAATAGGCAGCCAGGAGAAACTGCCCCATCTCCATCGCCCAGCTGATGGGCATGTTGAACATGGTTCGGGAGATGGAGGCGTAAAGCAGGATGCCAATCATCACAAAGATCAGATACATGACGATCCGACCGACTACTCGATTTATGGCGTCCACATAGCGTATGTATGTTCTAGCGGCTTTGGGCAATTTCTCGCTTCCATTCAGATGAGAAATCGAGCGGCGGCGGAACGCGTTGAGGGGCGACCGTGCCAATTACAAAGGCTGCACGGATTAAAGCGGCAAGGCAACTGTCGACGTGGGATCAGATCGCGAACATAAAACGATCTTCAGATTTCAGTGACTTGTTAGACGCGCTTAATGACGTGCGAAGAGGCAGCATGATACATCATGAGGCATGGACGGCGGGGAGAGGCACTTGGAGACGCGCTTTCGGAGCGCAATGCTATAATCGGGAGACGCGCGCGAATGTCAGCTCACCGATTGCACCTGCAAGCATCTGAGCGAGGAATCCTGCCGCCGAGCGGGCGCCAGCAATAGGCGTGATATCGTAGGCCATTCCCATGGCCGCTAATGCAACCCCTACGGCTGCAGCCCCCGCCACTCCGTATATCAATGTGCGCTGAATACCGGCGAAGCGAAATACCAGCGCCGCCGCGGCCATAGCCACAATCAGGCCGAGCCCGATGATCGCGCCGTAAAGCGGGCCCATGCCGCCTATGTCGTGAAGTGTCATGGAGATACGGTCAGAGAGGGGGACCGAAACGCCGATATCCGCCAGCCGCCCCAGAACGAACTGGGTGTGCGCAATCGAGCCGAGGACAGTTGCCACGACCACGGCCAGAACAAAGGCCAGCACTATCTTGCCGAATTGCATCCCCCGCCCCCGCTTCTTTCGGTTGTCTTCTCGCTGTATGATTGCACAGAATACCAGCGGATGGGACGGGGAAACAACCAATGACAAATCCGGCACGGGCGATGACTACAATCGCGGTTACTCTTCTGGCTGCGCTGTGGGCCGCAGGCTCCGCTCCAGTTCACGCACAGGAAGCCGCCGGATCGTATGAAATCGTGCCGATTGCGGAGGGGCTCGATCACCCATGGAGCCTTACATTCATGCCGGATGGTTCCATCCTGGTCGTGGAGCTGTCCGGTAATGTCCGGATCATTCGGGGGGGCGTGCTCTCCCCGGATTCGGTTGCTGGCATCCCGGATGTTTACTTCGAAAGCCAGGGCGGACTTTTCGACCTGCTGCTCGACCCCGAATTCTCCACGAATGGTTTCGTTTACCTCTCCTATGCGCATGGTACGCCCGGCGAGAACAGAACGCGCGTAGCAAGGGCACGCTTTGACGGGGCATCGCTCAGCGACGTCGAGGTTATATTCGACGCTGAACCGGCGAAGAACACACCCGTGCATTACGGCGGTCGTATGCTCTTTCTTCCGGATGGAACGCTGCTCGTGACGGTGGGCGATGGATTCGATTACCGGGAGGACGCGCAGAGACTCGATGTCGATTTCGGCAAGGTCGTCCGAATCAACCGAGACGGCAGCGTGCCGGAAGACAATCCTTTCATCGGCCGCGAAGGGGCTAAGCCGGAGATTTGGACGCTGGGGCATCGCAACGCGCAAGGTATCGTCTACGACAACCTCTCGGGAAGGGTCTATCTCCACGAGCACGGGCCGCAGGGCGGCGATGAGATCAACATCATCGAACCTGGCAAGAATTACGGCTGGCCCGTCATCACTTATGGCCTCGATTATTCGGGTGCGCGCATTTCGCCCTATACGGAATATGAAGGAATGGAACAGCCGCTTCTTCACTGGACGCCCTCGATCGCGCCAGCGGGGTTTACGCTTTATCGTGGCAGCGTGTTTCCCGAATGGGATGGCGACCTGTTTGCCGGTGCGCTTGCGGCCAAGCATCTTCGGCGTGTCGACATGGAGAATGGACAGCCTGTCGGCCAGGAAGAGCTATTCGGCGAGCTCGGCCAGCGCATTCGCGAGGTGCGCACGGGACCGGACGGATATCTCTATCTCGTGACCGACGGCGAAAACGGCAGCGTATTGCGCGTCGCACCCAAAGAATAATCACATGCCCAGACGGCGAAGCGCGCTCGTCGTCAGATAGCGGTCGAAGGCAGACTGGTCATTGACCATCATGGTGTGACCACCCTTGATCCGTTGCACCTGCTCCAGCCGCGTTATCCTGTTGGTCTGGATGTTGTGGGCGTGAACATGCGTCCATGACCAATAGGGATGGGCACCATCCATGACGACAGAGGCGCCGTTCTTGTAGAGCGAAAAAGCGCCATCGAATGACCGGAACACTTCTCCCTTACGATCGAAAGAAACCATCACGAAGGGCAGCATCGTCCGCGCATCGAACCAGACATGCTTCTTGCCGACCGGGGCCCGCGCGAACTTCACCGGCTCAGCCTCGACGACGAGTGCTTCCGGGACCAGTTGAACCTTGGTATCCCAGAAGCTCACGCCGCCGGGGCCGCCATGCGTTGCATGTTCCCAGTTTGGATGGCCGGCCGCCCAACCATCGGATAGCGCGGCAAGCGCGGGGCCTTGATGTACAAGCCGATAGTTACCCCAGGTTAGGAGCGGATCCCCCGCCGCCCAGGCATCGGATAGATACATGGTCGAACCCGCGATGAGCGGCTCGAAACGCTGATTGGCGGGAAAACGGCGGATGCGCTTGAATGCGGGAAGATAGCCGTAAAGCTCGGGGAACTCGTTCTGGTCGTATGGCCATATGTTCAGGAACGATGTGCCCTTGTCCTCATTAGGCGACGTGAAGGCGACGGATTGAAAGCGCAGCTTGTCGCGAAATTCAGGCCAATAAGGTTTGGGGTCGACCACCAGACGGCCGACCGGCGCAAGTTCGGCCCAAACGGATTCATATGTGTAGTCGACCGTACCTCCTGGTGCGAGGTCATATTCCCTGGTCGCATATACGGAGATATCGTGCCGTCCCCAACTGAGCGTGAGGCCAGCGAAGATTTCCAATGCGCTCCGGGGATCGGGGAAAGGATTGCCGCCGATCCATGGTTCTCCATCCGCGGTGACCACGTTACCCGTCGCATCGAACCGAGCCTTGCCCTTGTTGCGCAATGTGGCTTCGATATATTCCCACGGGCTGAGCTGCATTAGATCGGTTGTCGCAGCGACCACCTCCAGGACTCGTCCCATTTCCTTGATCTGACGATAGCGTATCGGATCAAGCAGCTCTTTCACGAGATCGACATTGCCGGCGTCGATACGGCCGCCGGTGGAGATTGCACCCTTTGTGTAGGCTTCGATGGAAAGAAGCTCGTCCGGATAGGCGCGCGACGCATCACCATGAGCTTCGAGCGTTTTCCAGAGCGGCGCCGTGACACCCAAGCCGACTATGCCCGCAGCAAGACGGTGCAAAAAGACGCGCCGCGAATAGTCATGCGTATAGCGCCGAATATGCATCACCTTCTCCGCCTATTTGTGCTGCCTGCCATGTCGCCGACAGCACCCGTCCGGATTGACGGCGCGCTTTTGGGGGATGACCGTCTGGTGCCCAATGTTGAAATGGCTTGACGGTCCGCGCCGGCACTCCGGACGGAGCCTTGTCGACCGGGTCTTTAGAACTGATAGGTAATGCGGAATGTCAGCTCGTCGGCCCAGTCAATCGTGTCCACGATGTCATCATTGCCACCGTCGCTCATGGTGATGTTGGCAAAGACCTCGGCAGTCCATTGTTCGTTAGGCTTCCACTTGAGGCCGGGCTGGACCAAGGCGCCGCCCCTCACGTCGTAAAGAACCGAGAAGTCAGCCCTCCAGATGAGATTCGGAAAAGGCTGCTGCAGCGCGAAGGCAACGGCATTGAAGGAATTTTCGCCTTCAGGCAAACCACTGGTGCGGGCTCCCGTCGCACCCATGCCGCTCAAGTGACGGCCGAACATGTCGCTTTCCGATTTATAGAGATACTGCAGCACCATGAAAGTCGCGGGGAATTCCTGCGAGAAACGGTGGTACTTCTCGAAGACCAGCGACGCGACATACTCGTCTTCTTCGATGAAAGACTGACTGAGATCGGGGCTCGTGAAAATCTTGTCGGGCGTGTAGGTGAATTCGCTCCTGATCACGAGCTGGTCGAAGAAGGATTCGGGTCCGGCATTCACGACGTAGTTTGCGCCGAGACCGAAGATGTTTTCGCGGTGATAGGTGCGCGCTATATGGCCACGAAGCGGGCTGAGCTGGAAAAACAGATCGAGTTCGGAAGCGGCAAGCGTCTGGTTCGGTACAGCGGCAGCCCCTAGAAGAGCGGTGGCAGGGAATTCATTGATCGCCGTGTTGAATCCAGTGAAGCCATTCAGGCGCGCCATGCCGGCATAGGTAAACCATTCCTGTGCGGAATAGACGCCGGTATTGCTTACTTCGAATGGAGTTTGCGCAAGTACGGCGCCGCTGCCCACGAGGCCTGGAATGTCGCGGTTGACGCCAGAAGCTGTCCAGCTGAAGACGCCGTCAGGGTTGCGTCTATTGACAGCGATTGCCTGCAGGGCGACGCCTCCGACTTGGGCTTGTACGCGGCCGCCGACGTTCATCGCACCTTCCGCGTCGTCAAATCCCTCTTGCTGGTGGACCGTGAACTGAGAGGGAATAACGTTGTAGGGCGTGTCGGCATTGGCGAGAATCGACGGGTTGAAGAGCTGCGTAAATGCTTCGACCTCGATGTCGTTCGTCACACGATAGGAACCGCGAATACCGGGCGCAGCGACACGCTCATCGGCAAACTCTTCGGCGACGAGATCGAGCAATAGGTGCCGCCGGAGATCGAGACCGTTAGGAACGTCGAGAACACGGAAGAAAAGGGATTCGCCCCACGCAATCTGCTGGTTGCCGAGCCGGAGCCAGAGCGGTCCCTCGGAATAGTCGAGATAGAGAGCCGGCAAGTCGACCATGTAGTTCCTGCCATTGGCTTCCAGGAAGGTTCCTCGCCCCCCGCTCCAGAGCGGTGTCTCGAAGAACTCCGGATCTCCCTCATTGTCGAAGATGTCCGGCTGAAAATATCCACGCAGCCGGGCGAAGCCGTTCCAGTTCTCATTGAAGTTCGCCTGGAAATCGACCTCGAGGCGCGTCGCCATCAAATTGAATGTGTTGTCCCCGCGCTCTATCGGCCTCGTCGTTGTCGTGACGCCACCGCCCAACAAGGTCGAGTCCTGCGTAACAGCCACGCCGTTATAGATATTACCGCGCTGGTTATACGGATTCTCTTCATCCGTGAGCTTGATTGCCGGCTCTTGTCTGATGAAGCCCTGAACATTGAAGTCAGCAGCGCGGGCGCCTGCCGTAAACGCCACGGTGAGCGCCACGCCTGCCAGAAGTCCCCCTGCGGCCTCGATAAGTTTACGAGACATTTTCTCCCCTCCCTTGGATAACCCGAAACGGGTTGGAACCAACCTCAAGCCGCGACGCGGCTCATTCATCCACCTCAAGAATTCGTCCGCGATGACCGACGAGCACGGGCTTGTCTCTAGATGCTGAGGACGCAACCGCCTGATACCAGCCCGTTTCGATGTCGCTTCGCGTCACGGATTTCCAGTTGCGGCCGCCATCATTACTTGCGTATCCGCCGCGTATGCCGACGGCGAATGCGCGGGCGCCCGATTGCCAAACGCCGAGCAAGGGCGTTCCGGAAAGGCGGCCGCTCTCGCGCCAGCTCGCTCCGCCATCTGCGGTTGCAAGGACAAGCCCTTCCTGCCCCACCGCAAGGCCGAGCCCCTTCTGGTCGATTGAAAAATCGAAAATCGAGGCTTCGCCTCTATGCGCCACCGTCCACGAGGCGCCATCATCCAATGAACGAAGGATCAAGCCGAACTCGCCGGCGACGGTAATGACGCCGTTCTGTATTTGAACCGCATACAGATGAGGCTCAACGTAATCATTGAGAATCGGCATCCAATCGATGGTCGCAGCCGACCATGTCGCACCATTGTCATGTGATACGAGGATCGTGCCGAAGCCTCCCACAACAACAACAAGCCCATTGTGACCAAGCGCGATCGAGAAAAGGCGCGCATCCGTGCCGCTTTCAAGCGGCGACCAGGAGTCCCCATCGAGCCGAAAGATTTGCCCGGACTGCCCGACGGCAAAGCGCTTGCCGCCTTCGGCAATCACTCCAAGCAAGGCAAGGCTGGTATCTGGCCGCACATAATGCGCCCAACTCAAACCACCATCCTCGCTGGCGAGTACCGTTCCGCCACCGCCGACGGCAATACCAAATGAATTGTCGAATGAGATGTCGAACAGCGCGTCATGCGCCGTACCACGATAACGTAGAGACAGGTCGCCCGTTGCAGCATCCGCCACGAGAACAGGCAGAAACAATAGAGCGGCGACTACGACGACAAATCTTTTCAACATGCTCTCCCTCAAAGACACCGGGGCGCCGACCTCCTGCCGGCGCCCGCATTGCCTCTGTTCCTAGGTGCCGAACCGGCGGATAGCCTGTGCCGTCAGATACTTGTCGTAGATGCTCGGCCCGATATTGTACTCGGGGCCAAAACCACCGGTGATCTGCTTCGCCTGCACGAAGCGGCTCATGCGGTTGGTCTGCACGTCATGACTGTGAACATGCGTCCACGACCAGAGCGGGTGCGCTCCGTCCATGTATGCGGCGTCACCGTCCTTGTACTGGCTGAAGGCAGGTTCGAAGGACTTCCATATTTCGCCGCGACGGTCGTAAGTCAGATAGGACACGAACATCATGTTGCGGACGTCGATGTAGACGCGCTTCTTGCTGACCGGCGCACGCGGATAACCGATGGGCTCGGCTTCAACGACGAGAACTTCAGGAACAAGCTCCTTGTAGTCCTCGAAGAAGGTCTGCCCTTGTGGGCCACCGTGAACCTCGCGCTCCCAATTGGGATTCGTCTTGCCGGACCAATTGCCCGAGACGGCGCCAAGATGCGGCTTCGTGCCGATCACCTTGTAGTTGCCCCAAGTGAGCATCGGATCTCCCGCTGCCCATGCGTCGGACAAGAAAATTGTGATGCCGGGCACCAGCGGTTCGAAACGCTGATTGGTCGGGAAATTACGGACGCGTTTGAATGCCGGCAGGTATCCGAGAAGTTCCGGAAATTTCCGCTGGTCATAATGCCAGGTGTTGAGGAAGGCCGTGCCCTTGGCATCTGTCGGCGAGGTAAACCAAACCGCCTGATAGCGGAGCTTGTCCTCAGCACCCGCCTGATAAGGCGAGGGCTTGTTTACAAGGCCGACCGTGTTCTGCTCCGCCCAGATGAAGTCATACTGGTAGGAGAGCGTTCCATTTGGTGAAATATCCCAGTCGCGAACGCCGTAGACGGATTCATCGTGGCGGCCCCAGGACATGGTGAGGTTTGCAAAGGCCTCCTCGCCCGTCTGTGCATTCGGGAAGGGGTTGCCACCGATCCAGGGCTTTCCGTCGTCGGTGACGACATTTCCATTCGCGTCGAATTTCGCACGACCCGCGTTGCGGAGGGTCGCCTCCAGATATTCGTGAGGAAAGAGCTTCGTTACATCGGTCGTGGTTTCGACGATGTTGATGCGCCGCCCCATCTCTTTCACCTGACGATAGGCAATCGGGTCAAGCAGATCCTTCACCACCTCGACATTGTCGGCCGTGATGACATCGCCCGGCTTGACCTGCCCTTTGGTATAGAGCTCGATCGAGAGGAGCTCGTCCGGATAGACCTTGTCTATCGTGCCCGAGCGCGCAATCTCCGGCCAAAGCGGTGCGAGCACACCGGCAGCCGCCACTCCCTTCAGCGACTTTTCAAGAAAAGCACGCCGAGAGAACCCACTGTCGTATTTCCGAATTCGCATTTCCTTCCTCCTCCCAGTAGGACAGGAACCCGCCCGGTTCATGACCGGAGCGGGACCACCTCAACCAGTTCGTTTGCCGGGTGTTTCACCATCTCAGCAGCTTTTGTGCGGAGACTTTCGTCAGAGTGTTCGGCCGCAAGGGCTTCGAGATCGATGCCCTCGCTCACCATCAATTCCTTGGATTCGATAAAGCGGGGCCGGATCAGCCAGACGAGCAGCGGCACCACAATGAGCGCAATGATCATGTTGATAAGCATGACCATGACGAGCAGCAGGCCCATGTCGGCCAGAAACTTCAACGCCGACAGGAAGTACCAGGGCAAAATGCCGATGAGCACGATAGTGGCGGTGAAGAAGATCGCCTTTCCGGTCGTCGTCACCGAAGCGAGGATCGCAGGCCCCATATCCTTGCGCTGCTGGTATTCCTCGTAGATGCGACTGAGCAGATAGATGCCGTAATCGATGCCGACGCCAACGCCGATTGCCGCAATCGGCAATGTATTGACGTCCAGGCCGATGCCCATTTCCGTCATCACGGCGCCGAGCAGCAGGTTCGACAGGTTGACGGGAATAAGAAGCAGGATGCCGGCGACTATGGACCGGTAGGCATAGCTGCAGGTGATCAGGATTACAGCATTCAGCAACCCCAGAATGATCCACTGATAATGGTCGACCGTGTCGTTGATCGATTGCTGCAAGGCAATGGTGCCGCTGCCGAGCCTGATACGGAAATCCTCGTGCTCCGTGCCAACTATTTCGAGCGCAGCGCGCGCCTGGCGCAGTGCTTCATCGACCGTTTCCTGCTTGTTGTCCTTGTACCAGAGGGACACCGTGCCATTTCGCTGTTCGAAATCCGCAACATGCAAGAATGCTTTCGGTCCAGTGCCAACCATGAGCGCACCTGCAGCAGCGCTCACAGCTGCGTCGTCATGATCAAGTGGCGCCCATTTTGGATTACCGCCGCTGAACAAGCGGTTTGCTTCCGGTAGGTAGTCGGTGAACGAAAGAGACGCTTCCGGCGGGTTCGGCTGGCTTTCGAGAAGGTGTTGCAGCCGCTGCATTGTAAGAGCCGTTTCCGCCTTGCGGACGACCCTCTCCATACTGTCCTGCGACTTGGACTCGAAAATGATCTCCAGCGTGTTCAGGCCCGGGAAATGACGATTGATATTTGAAACCGCGACGTTGAACTCGGAATCGTCCCAAAGGAGATTGCTGCCCTCGACAGGATTTCCAACTTTGAGTTCCATTACTTTCACGACGCTGAAAACGGCCAGCGCTATGAGCGCCGCCGCCGTGAATGTAGATGTCCTTCCGATCGACAGGCGGCCAATCAAGCTCAGCAACAGCTTGATGCCGCTGTAGCGGCCATCCTTTTCGTTTCCGCCTACCATGCGCTCGACATTTCGCGGCTTGGGCAGCAGCAGCATCAGAAGCGGCGACAGGAAGACATTCGTCGGGATGAGAATAAAGGCCCAAAATCCGCAGAAGAGCGCGAAGCGTTCCATCGCCGGGATAGGCGCGACGGCAATGATGAACAGCCCCATTGCGTCCGTGGCGATGCCCAACATGCCGGGCGTCATCATGACGCTGAGCGATATCTCGGCTGCGCGGCGTCGGTCCTTAACGTAGTGCAGGATTTCGTAATAGCGTTCAACGAACTGCACGCAATGACTGAATGACCGCGCGACCAGCAGCAGCGGGACGACCATGATGAGCGGCTCGACAGGCAACCCAAGCCAGCCGACAAAGCCGAAGCCCCAGATAGCTGCGATGATGCTTGTTACCAAGGGCGCAACGACACCTACGACATTTCGCATGTAGAAGATGAGTGCAACCAGCAGGGCAATGCCTGTGATGCCGAAAATACCGAGCATCTGCAGTTCATAGAAATAGACCCAGCCCGTCAGAACCGGCTGCCCGGCCATATAGACGTCGTGCTTGTCGTCCCGGGCGTCGTTCACGAGCTTGTCGAGATATTCGAAGGTCTCGCCGTAATCGAGCAGGCGCTCGATGAACGTCGCCGTGACAAGCGTTGCCGTTTCGTCCTCGGACACCATGAATGTGCGGACGTTCGGCGACTTCAGCAGGCGGTTGCGAAACTCCGCGATTTCGGCGGGCGTTCGCGGCGCGTGATCCTCCATCAGGGGGCGCGAGTCGATGCCGTTCGGTGTCGCTTCGGCATAGCGCGCCTTTTCGGTCGCCACCGAAAGTATCTGGTCGTGATCGACGGCGGGCGTCAGATCGATGTCGCGTGTGAGATCCCAGACCTTCTGCAGTGTTTCGGCGTTGTAGATATCGCCGTCCTTCCGCTTGATCATGACGGTGACGGTGAGCGGATTGCCGAAGTTCGGATGATCCTTGTAGGTCTGGACGAAGGGATGGTTGCTTGGCAGCAGGTCGCTGAAAATGGTGCGCAGTTCGACGTTCGGCAACTGAACGGCGAAGAACCCCGTGATCGCCGTCAGAATGAGCAGCGAAAGCCAGCGATAGGTCATCGCGGCCCGGGCAATGCGAGAACTCAGCCTATCCACTCGGTACTCCCCCTCACCGGCTCGCGGCACGGAAGCGAGCAACGCAATGCTTGCCGCCTCGAATTTGTGCCGGGAAACCTCTGTCGTATCCCTCGCCCCTCCAGCCCTTTTTCCCGCTGCATTCGCGATTCCGGGCCGTTTCAACAATGGTGGTTGAGCCTGCGCCACCGCGCCCCGCCCTAAAGGATGGCGATGTGCAACACGTGAAAAGAAGCAAACAAATCAAAGCCTTGAACGACTGTCTGCCGGCTCTTCACGACGGCGTCCGCACCCCTCCGTTTTCCACCTGATGCGAACCTTGGGCGAGGAGGGCAAGGCCCGGAACTACACGAACGGGGTGCACGGAGTTCTCTTTCGGGCCGCAGAGGAAGGGGTGTTGGGCCGCCCGATGGGGTGGGGTTGAAGTCCGTTGCGCTTACTAGGGTTTCGCCAACAAACAATGCGCCAGGCGCGGAAACGGGGGATAAAAATGGCCAATATGGGAGACCTGCTCTGGTCGCCGTCCGAGGGGATGGTGGCCGATGCAAATGTCACCGCCTTCATCGCCTGGCTTAATGCGCGCGGCCATTCCTTTGGCGGCTATGAGGATTTGCGGCGATGGTCCGTGGCCGATATTGCGGCGTTCTGGGAGGCGGTCTGGCAGTTCTTCGGGGTCACGTCGTCGACGCCTTACGAATGCGTGCTGCGCGATGAAAAGATGCCGGGGGCGGAATGGTTTCCGGGGGCGCGGGTGAACTACATCCGGACGCTCCTGTCCAAGGGGAGCGGGAACAAAACCGCGATCCATGCGGCCGGCGAGGAAGGAAAAGCGCGGAAAATCAGCTGGGACGAGCTGAAAACGCAGGTCTTCAAGGTGGCAACGGCGTTGCGCGAGCTCGGTATCGGACCCGGCGACCGCGTGGTTTCCTATATGCCGAACGTGCCGGAAGCGGCGGTTGCGTTCTTCGCGACGGCGAGCATCGGCGCGGTGTGGTCGAGCTGTTCGCCGGATTTCGGGGCGGCGAGCGTGATCGACCGCTTCAGCCAGATCGCTCCGAAACTCCTTTTTGCTACAGACAGTTACCGGTATGGCGGCAAGAATTTCGACCGGCGGGCGGAGGTGCGCGCGATGGTCGACGCCCTGCCCTCGCTGCAGCATGTGGTGCATGTGGCGGGCGCCGATCCGGACTATGGCAGCGAGCCCCTGACGGCCGAAGCGATTGCCTGGGGGAAGCTGATTTCGAGACCGGCGGTGAGCGAAACAAGGTTCGTTTTCGAGGACACGCGCTTCGACCATCCCTTGTGGATCGTCTATTCATCGGGGACGACGGGACTGCCGAAACCGTTTGTCCACGGACATGGCGGTGTGCTTCTGGAAGCACTGAAATTCACGCATTTTCACCTGAATCTGAAGCCGGACTCGTGCATGTTCTACTTCACGACGACGGGCTGGGTGATGTGGAATATCCTCCTGTCAGGGCTTGTCGCGGGGTCTGCGGTGGTGCTTTACGACGGCAATCCGATGACGCCGAAGCCGGACCGGTTGTGGGAACTGGCGGCGGAGACGGGCATGACGCTTTTTGGGGCGAGCCCGACTTTTCTCAATGGACAGATGAAGTTAGGTATCGTTCCCAACAAGATTTACGACCTCGAGCGGATGAAGAGCATCCTGCTTGGCGGCTCGCCGGTGATGCCGGAACACATGGAATGGTGCTTCGAAAACCTGCATCCCGACATGTGGGTGACGTCGCAAAGCGGCGGTACGGATGTCGCTTCCGCCTTTGTGGGCGGGGTGCCGACGCTGCCGGTTCATGCAGGAGAAATCCAGGCGCGGTGCCTCGGCGTCGACGTCCATGCCTTTGACGATAAAGGGGAATCCGTCATCGGGGAGGTTGGCGAGCTGGTGGTCAGCAAACCGATGCCGTCGATGCCGCTGTTCTTCTGGAACGACGAGGGCGGGCACCGTTATCATGATTCCTATTTCGATACGTATACGGATCATTGGCGGCATGGCGACTACTTCAAGGTCAATGAACGGGGCGGCTGTTTCATTCTCGGTCGCTCGGATTCGACGCTGAACCGCTATGGCGTAAGGATCGGCACGGCGGAAATTTACCGGACAATAGAAGGACTTGAGGAGATCGAGGACTCGATCATCGTCAATCTCGACCTGCCCGGCGGAAACTTTTTCATGCCGCTTTTCGTGGTGCTGAAGGACGGCGTGGCGCTCAGCGATGCGGTAAGGGAAAAGATCAACAAATCGCTGCGGGAAAAGTACTCTCCGCGCCATGTGCCTGATCGCATTTATGAAATCGACGCGGTGCCCTATACGCTGACGGGCAAGAAAATGGAGGTGCCGGTGCGCAAGATATTGCTCGGTGTGCCGGTGGACAAGGCGGCGAGCCGCGACGCCATGGCAAACCCTTCTGCCATCGACTATTTTCGCGATTTCGCGGCGACGCAGACCGAGTATTCGACGGCCGCGGACTGACGACTGTCATCGAACTGTCACAGAACCGTCATGAAGTGTTTTTCGGGCCAGGCGGCGGGCGCTGCGGGGGACTTGTACCCGCCGCGGCGGGCGGCAGTTATCCCCGGTTCCGACCGGAAATGACATGGGGACAAGTTCTGACTGGACGCGCAGCACACGCCGCGAGACAGAATCTTCTGCTTTTATTATCCCCGGTGAAAAAAGGCTGCCTCGTAACGCGACGAGGCAGCCGAAGTGTGACGGGCGCACGGAGGGTGCGTGCCCGCGGAGGTCGTCTTTGCGGGTTGATTGTTCCGTATACGGCGGAGATGAGGAATTACACGGATGGGGTGTGAGGGGTGCGCAGATGGAGACGCTCATCATTCTGCGACTTACCCCTCCCCGAAAAATTCCATGAATTTTTCGACCCTCCCTCAGGGGGATGGTGGGAAGAGTTTTTGCCGACGCCGCTTCGCGGCTTCTTGATTGCCGGGTCAAGCCCGGCAATGACGAATAAAGTGAGAGAAAAAAGGCTGCCTCATGAAACCATGAGGCAGCCAAGTCTTCCGGGAGGAGGAGGGATCGCTCCCGAGGATCTTCAGGCAGCCTGACCGCTCAATTGCTTGAGCCTCGCGAGTGCGGTCTCCGGGACCGTGTCCGCCGGCACTTCCATGAATAGCGGATTGTCGCCTGAGGGCGGGTTCGGCGCCCCCTCCAAAAAGACGGCTGGCAGAATTAAACCGGAACCGGCATCGCCCTGCCCCTCGCCTTCGCGGTAGACGCGATCGAAGCCGGGTGCGTCGCCGCCCTCACCCTTCAGGACGAGAATTGAGGGCACTTCGTAGTGGCGGGCGACATTGGTGAGAGGTTCGAAGAAGTCGAGCGCGCGCGGGTCCGTCTCCGTGAAGCGGAAGACGGAGAGCTCGGCGCGGAAGAGCGCGCGGAGGAGATCGGCGAGCGAGAGGGAGAGATCGTCCAGCGTGTCCTCGTCGATATCGCCCGGCTCCAGGAAGAGCGATGCGAGGGCGCCGGGACCGGGAAGCGCGAGGGCGACGGGACGGGAGCCCAATGCGCCTACCGAGGTTTCCATGCCGCGCTTCACATGGGCGCGGAAGCGCGGATCGGCGAGCAGGTTTTCGATGGCGTTTGCATCCAGCGAGGTGCGGTCGATACCTTCGAGACTGCACCAGGCGAGGATGGCCTGCGTCACGTCCACATCGGCAATGGCAAGCGAGAGAAGTTGCGACAATTCGCGGAGGAAGAGGCCGAGCTCATCGGGCGCCGCCCAAGGATCGTCGCCGCCGCGCAGGACGCGGCGGCCGAAGGCATAGCCGTCGATCCAGAGCGGCGGCAGGACAGGCACCGGCTCAGGCCTTCTTGCGAAGCGAGGCGACTTCGGCTTCGAGCTTGTCGATCTTCACCTGCAGCGGATGGGCCATGACGACAGGCGGGTTCACCTGCGCGGCCGGATGCAGCTTGTCCGGCGAGCCGGCATGGACCATCGACTTGTCGTCCCAGCAGCCGAAATAGGGAACCTTGCCGGAGGGCTTGTCCTTGACCCACTCGTTGCAGAAGGCATCGAAGGGCTTGCTCTTCGCGATGCGCTCGCGCCGCGCCGCGTTGCGGGCTTCTTCGGTTGCCTTTTCATCAATGTGCAGCGTCTCCTTGTCGTAGACGACGCGGTAGATGCGCCAGGCGATGTCGGCGGAGATCAAGCCTTCGTCGATGTCGCGGATCACATCGGCGGGCGCGCGCTCCAGAGGATCGCCGAAGCCGCCGCCCGTCCCTTGCGCGATCATGTAGAGCTCACCCCGCTGTGCCAGCGTGTAGCCGAGCGACATGGGATGGGTCGAATATTTCGCATCCGGGAAGGGGCGCTCGTTCAGCAGTTCTTCTATCGAATAGCGGAAGGAGCCGGGATCGTTTTTCAGGATCTCGAAGACATTGACGCCGCTGACACGGGCGAGCGGATAAGTCGGGCAGCCATAGCCGCCGAAGAGGCCCGGCACGTTCGGGAACTTGGCGCCCATCGCCGTCAGCATGAAGCCGAAGGCGTCGCTGTCGCGCATGGCGAGGATCATCTGATAGCCCATGCCGCCGCGCTGGCGGCCGAAGCCCTGATTGTCCTTCATCATCTTCTTGGAGACGATCTGGATGAAGGGCATTTCCTCCTCGATGAATTCCTGCTCACCGAGATCGGACATGGTGGCGAATATGGGCGAAACACCATGTTCGCCATCGCGGTCCGCCAGCGCGCCGCCGCCCATGCCGTTGATGTCGGCGCAGACATTGCCGACCATTTCGCCATGCTGCGTCAGCCCGCCGAAGAGGAAGGTGTTGATCATGTTGAACCAGGGCGCGAGCACCTTGGTGTATTTATTCGGATTGGAATAGAGGAGCTTCATGGCGCAGACCTGGCCGGCGCTCCACGCGGTGAAGACCGACATCATGGACTGCGCGCTCGGCGTGCCAAAGCCGGGCTTCAGGATCGACGGATTGTCGAAGATGAAGTTGACGGGGGCGAGCACGCCCTGATTGCGCGGGATGTCCGGCCAGATGAAGGTGAGGAAGAGCTGCGCGAGCATACCCTTCACGGTCACATCGAGGCTGTTGTTGGCGCGGTTGGTGAACTCCGGGCTTGAGCCGCGATAATCGAAGGTGAGTTCGTCGCCCTTTTTCGTCAGTTCAAGGTTGATCTTGATCTGCACGTTTTCGCGGAGCGTGCCGTCGGTCCACCATGAATGACGGGTGGTGCCGTCCGGCCATTCGAGAAGGCGGCGGCGGACTTCGGCGTCGGTATCTTCCAGATTCATACGGAGCGCGGCGACGACGGCTTCGACACCATATTCGGCGATCGCTTCATGGATGCGCGTTTCGATGCGGCGGCAGACATACATCTTCACTTTCATGTCCGCATATTGGAGCTTCGGCTCGCGCACGGAATTCTGAAGGAAGGTGACGAGGTCGCGTTTCAGCGTGTAATTCTCGGCGACCTTGAAGGGCGACATTTTCAACCCCTCGTCCCAGATCTGCTCGGCGAGCGAGGGCATACCGCCCGGCTCGATGGCGCCGTTCTCGCCTTCATGCACGGTGGCGCCGGCCCAGGCGACGATCTTGCCTTCATGGAAGACGGGCATCATCATGGATTGGTCGGTGTTGTGCGCCTGACCGTAGCGGGCATCGTTGACGATGAAGACGTCGCCTTCGTTGACGCCGACGGTCGCTTCCTTCGTCCAGTACTTGTTGACGAATTTGATCGGGTACTGCACGAGGTTGCAGAAGATGACGACGCCGCCGGAGCTGGCCAGCGAGAGGTCGCCCGATGCCGTGTAGACGGCGGAGACGCAATCGCCCCACTTCGCGCCCGGCGCGGCGCCCATGTTTTCCAGCATCTCGTAGCTCTCGTTGACGCCGGCGAGAAGACGCTCACGGACGATTTCGAGGCGAACGGGATCATTCTCCTTCGCGATGCAGGCGTCCTCGAAATCCGTACGGGCTTCGAGGCCGTGATTGTTCATGATTTCGCTGTCGGGCGAGAGATAGAGGCTCGTCTCGCTCAGGAAGTTTTCGACGGCGGATGAGGCCGCGCCGATGTCCATGTCGTCACCCATTTTGGTTCCTCCAGAGCGGTTGTGGCCGCGTATATTTTCTACTGTTCGTCATGGCCCGCTTCATGCGGGCCATCCACGTCTTTGCACCACGCTCCCAAAGGAAGACGTGGATGGCCCGGACAAGCCGGGCCATGACGGCTTTGAGTTATCGCGTTTGCGCGAGCGGTGTTCGCTGCCCGCGTTCATTGGCGCGAGGCTAATGGGCCCCGGCTTGCGCCGGGGTGACACTTCTATTTTTGGCCGCTCATTGCTTCGCGCTGCCGCCGGCATTTGTCACACCTTCACGAAAAGGGCGGCGCCATAGCGGCCGATGCGGAGGCGCCAGCCGGGCTCGACGAGGTAGGTTGTCGAGGGGGAGATGACGATGGCGGGGGCTTCGATGACGGCGCCGAAGGAGAGATCGGCGAGATCGTAGAAGGCCGTAGTGAGTGGCGCGGACTGGCCGACGAATTGGCAATCGCGCGAGGAGGACGGCGCGGGCGCGGCGGCGAGGTCCGCTTCTTCCGGCAGGACGCCCTTGAACTTCAAGGTCGACATGCTGGAATAAGTCGCGACGCGAAGCGTGTTGACGCGGATGCCGGCTTCGGGCGCCTGACTGCCTTCGCCGTAGCGGCGGCCGTAATCCTTCGAGAAGGTGGTGAGGACTTCCATCAAATCGTCCGCGGATTCGAGCCTGTTCTTCGCGGAGACGACAGCGGTCTGCGCGAGCTGGTTGCCATAGCGCATGTCGAGTTCGAGCCGATGGCGGATCGCATCCGCCGGGACGCCCTGACGGAGCAGGTCTTCGCGGCCTTTTGCTTCCAGCTCCTCGACCAGGGCATTGAAGCGCGGGAAATCGTCGAAGAGGGCGCGCGTATTGGAATCGTAGAGCGAGAGATAAAGCGAACGCTCGTGGAAATGGAGCTGGTCCATATTGCCCGCGCCGATGGCCGAAAAAATGGCGCTGAAGGGCGGGACCATGACGCGGGTGACGCCGAGGACATTGGCGATGCCGCAGGCATGAAGCGCGCCGTTGCCGCCATAGGCGAGCAGCGTGAAATGGCGGGGCTCATAACCGCGCACACGCAATTCCTGCGCGATGCCATTCGCCATGTCGTTATCGACTTTTTCGCGGATGAGTTTCGCGGCCTCGACGGCATCGACGCTCATCGGCTCGCCGACTTCCTTTTCGAGGGCGCGGAGAGCGCGGCGCTCGTTCAGCGGGATGGTGCCGCCGGCATAGCGATCCGCGAGGAGGTAGCCGAGGACGAGATCTGAATCCGTGACTGTCGGGTTGCGGCCGCCGCGATTGTAGCAGGCGGGGCCGGGATCGGAACCGGCGCTTTCCGGGCCGACGACGACGGTGCGGCGGAGGCGATCATAACGCGCGACGGAGCCGCCGCCGGCGCCGAGCGTGACGAGATGGACCATCGGGATGTTGACGAGCCAGCGGCCGATGACGGGATTGAAATCGTAGAACTTCACCCCGCCCTTCACGACGAGGCCGATGTCGAAGGAGGTGCCGCCCATATCCGTGCAGACGACATTGCCGAGATCGGTTTCGGCGGCGAGATGCTCCGAGGCGTTGATGCCGGCGACGGGGCCGGAATGGATGGTCTGTAGCGCGTCGGTCGAATTCAACTGCGCCATGCCGCCGGAATTATGGATGACGAGCATGGGCTTCTGGTAGCCATTGTCGCGGAGATTGAGCTCCAGCGTCGAGAGGCCGTGATACATCGCATTGTGCAGGAAGGCGTCGATGATGGCCGACGAGGTGCGCGCGTATTCGCCCTTACGGCCGCCGACCTGATGCGATAGGATGATGGGCGCGGAGCCGAGGAGATGTTCGGGGAATTCATCGCGGATGATTTCCTCGATCAGCAATTCATGTTCCGGCTGCACGACGGCGTTGACGAGCGAGACAACGAAGGCCTGTACGCCATTGTCCACCAGCTCGCGGACGCGGGCGCGCACATCCTCGGCATCGACCGGCATCAGGATTTCGCCCGTTTCGGCGACGCGCTCGCGGATGCCGACGATCATCTGCACGGGGACGAGAGGCTCGGGGCGCTGCGCCATGGGCAGGTCGCGGCGGAGACGGTCCGGCAGGCCCTCGCCATAGCCGCGGCCGCGGCTCAGGGGCACCATGGCTTCGAAGCCCGCCGTGACGAGAAGACCGACGCGGGGGCCGCGCCGCTCGATCAGCGCGTTGGTGCCGAGCGTCGTCGCATAGCGGACGCTGTCGACTTCGCGCATGACTTCTTCCAGCGAGAGGCCAAGCTGCTCATAGGCGATCTTCAGCGAGGCGTTGAAACCGAGCGCGAGGTTCTGATGCGTGGTGAGCGCCTTTGCCTCGACATAGGCATCGTCCCAGACGAGCGAGCAATCCGTGAATGTTCCGCCGATGTCGACCGATACGCGACGCATGGTGCGATCCTTGTTCTTGTTCAGTGCGAATGCGAATGGGGAGGCGCGACGAAATCCGGCCCGAGGACGGGCGCGGCGAGCGGCTCGCGCTTTGCCCATTGCGCCTTCAGCGCGTCGATATCGAGCTCGATGTCATGCGCGGGGGGATGGCCCGGCGGCAGGTATTCGACTTCGGCGAGGCGACCGCAGGAGGGGCAGCAATATTCGAGGATGCGGCACCAGTCACCATCGGGCGCGAAGGTGAATTCGTAGCGCGCGGGATCGAGGATGGGCGCGTGGATTTCTTCCGGCGCGCGGTCGCGGACCAGGAGACCCTTCTTGTAGTTTTCGCGGGCGGAGCCGAGATCGTGGCCGCAGGCGGCGCATTCCCAGCGCTCCTTGCCGAGATCGATGGTGAGCGCGGCGGTGATGAAGACTTTCATTTTTCTGTTCCTCAGCGCTTCAGGAAAAGGTCGCCATTGCCACTGACGACGAAGCGCCAGCCCTGCCGGACATGCGTGGTGAAGAAGGCTTCCTCGACGAGGCAGGGGCCGTCATGCCAATCGCCGGGGAGGAGTTCCTCGAGGCGGAAGAGCGGCAGGTCGGACGTTCCCTTGCGGATGCCGGAGGGTGTTGCCTTTCGCGTCTCGCTGCTTTCGGTGCCGCCCAGCGCGATCTTGTCGATGGGTTTGGTGACGCGCAGTTCGAGCCAGGTTTCGATGTTGGCGCGGTCGAGCTGGCCGTTCAGTTTGGCGCGGGTGTAGCCGCTGCCGTTCTTCGTCAGCACCGCATAATCGAGGCGGCATTCTTCGAGGTCGAAGCCTTCGGCGAGCATGCCGCGGCGGGCTTGCTCCGCGAGATCGGCCTTGGCGCGGGCGATCGCGCCGTCGCTGTCGCGGACGAGTTCGGCCATATAGCTGTGTTCGATGTCGGAGAAGGCGATGCCGTAGGCGGAGAAGACGGCAGCGAATTTCGGGATGAGGACGGTCTTGAGGCCGGCCATTTCGGCGACACCGCAGGCGGACATGGGCCCCGCGCCGCCAAAGGCGAGGAGCGTGGCGTCCGGGTTTTCGCCCGCCCAGGATTTCAGCGTGGCGGCGATCTTGCCGTGATAGGCGGCGGCCATGGCTTCGGCGGCGTCGGCGAGCGGCAGGCCCAGCGGGTCGCCGACATGGGCCATGATGGCGCGGGCGGCGCGCTCGCGGTCGAGCACCATGCGTCCGCCGAAATAGGAGTGCGGGTCGAGGATGCCGAGGGCGAGGAAGGCATCGGTCATGGTGGCGCTGGTGCCGCCGCGCGCGAAGCAGGCGGGGCCGGGGGCCGAGCCGACGCTTTCGGGGCCGACGAGGATCTCGCCGCCTTCGGCGCGGATGATGGAGCCGCCGCCGGCGCCGATGCTTTCGACAGCGGAGAGCGGGATGGAAACCGGCGCGCCCTCGATGTGGCCGGCATCGGCGACGGCGACTGTGGCGTCGTCGAAGACGGCGATGTCGGTGGTCGTGCCGCCGATGTCGATGGAGACGGCGGCGGGGATGCCGTAATGCTTCAGGAGCACTTCGCCGCCGACGACACCGCCTTGGGGGCCGGAGGAATAGGTCTTGATCGCGACCGTTTTCGCGACGCGGGTGGAGTTGCCGTCGTTGCGGAAGATGAGGAGAGGCTTCCTCGCGCGGTGCTCGCGGAGCTTGTTCTCGGCGTTGTAGAGGAAGGTTTCCATCGCGGGATGGAGGAAGGCGTTGACGACGCTCGTCCAGACACGCTGCTCGACCGTGCCGATGCGCGTCAACTCGGTGGAGAAGAGGAGCGGCACGGCGCCGAGAAGGTGGCGCGGGAAGGCGCGGTAGAGCGCGCGCTTGGCGGCCTTCTCATGCGCGACGGCCTCGGCGCCGGAGAAGGCGATGACGATGCGGCTTGCGCCGGAGGAGACGAGCTTCGAGACGGCCATCACGAGTTCGGATGTGGCGGAGGACGCGGCGGCGGGCGAGACGACGCGGATGCAGTCGCCAACGAAAGCCTCGAAGAGCGCGGGCGCGGCATTCATGGCGCCCGAAAGGAGCGCGTCGTCATCCGTCAACAGGCCGATGCGCGGGCCCTTGCGCTGCACGATGGCGTTGGTGCCCTGCGTGGTCGAATAGCGGATGTAGTCGATGGCGCCGACAAGTTTCGGCAGGTCGACCTCGCCGCTGATTTTTTCGGAGAGTGCTTCGAGACATTTGACGAAGCATTCCGTCAGATCATGCGGCGTGGTGATGGTCTTGGCGTGGATGGTGGACATGCCATCCGTGGCGCAGACATCCGTCAGCGTGCCGCCATTGTCGATGCTTACAAGAAGCCCCACCGCGATATCCTCCCCACTCGTCTTTTCGGCACACAGCGTTGCCGTTTATGAGGAAGAAAGTACCGGCGGCGGATACCCCTCGCCCCACCCGAAAGGATGGAATTTCGGGGGTGAAATCAGTCGATGAGACCGAAGTGGCGGGCGACGGAAACGGCCTGCATGCGATTGCCGATCTGCAGCTTCTCGAAGATGTTGCGGAGGTGCCATTTCACCGTGTTGGTGGAGAGAGAAAGGCGATCTGCGAGGGCCTTGTTGGAGAAGCCGTTGGAGACGAGGCGCAGAATTTCGCGTTCGCGATCGGTGAGTTCCTCGAGGAGGTGCGGCGAGATATCGTCGTTTTCGTCATGCCCTGCATCGGGCATGAGCGCGGGCGCGAATTCGCCGGCTTCGCTGAGCAGGCGGTCGAGATAGGCGGAGACGCTGTCCTTTTGCGGCAGGTCCGGGAACTTCGGCAGGGCGGCGCGCGCTTCATGCAGAAGGCGGAGGGCCTGCGGGCCTTCATCGAGAATGAGACGAATGAACTGATCCGGCGCGCCGACCTGCAAGGCCTCGATCAAGGCGCGGCGGGCGGAATTCACCTGGCCTTCGACATTGAGCGAGATGGCGAGCAGGAGATTGAGCTTGAGGAAGCGGCGCATGCGGCGCTGCGAGCGCGCCTTGCGGGCGGCGGGCTGGAGCAGCGCGCGGGCATCGGCATGACGGCCGGCGAGGATGAGCAGGCGGGCTTCGGTGATCGTCTGCGCTTCGGTCTCACCCGCGAAATAGACGAGATCGTCTTCGCCGTCGTTTTCGCCCTGCCCCATGCTTGCGAAGCGCGTGCGCGCCTTGTCGAGATCGCCGGCCAGCGTCGCCTGGCGGACGAGCTCGGCCTTGGCGTAGATGACGAGGCGGCGAAGGTTGTAGCGGTGTCCGAGATACATCATCCGGTCGAGGACTTCCTCGGCCTCGCGCTCCTCGCCCCTCAGCATGGCGACGCGAGCCATTGTGAGGAAGGCGAGTGCCAGCGGTTCGACAATCGCCTGTTGTTCGAGGAGAAGGAGATGATCGTGGAGAAGCATTTCGGCTTCCGCGATGCAGTTTTTCTCGTAAAGCGTTTCGGCGAGACAAGCAGCGATGACGGAGCCGGCGGTGACGCTGGCGGTGGCGCCTTCGTCATTATGTATTTGTGCCTGCTTCAGGCTTTTCAGCGCCTCTTCATTGCGGCCCTGCGTCGAGAGGACATTGGCGTAGATCCATTCACAGTATGAGAGGCCGAAAAGATTATGCGCCTCGTCGTGAAGGGCGCGGGCCTGCGCCAGGGCTTCGCGCGCTTCCTCGAACTTGCTGTTCAGGTAAAGCCAATAGGCGCGGGCATTGAGCGCGACGGCATATTCGAGGCCGGGGGCATCGGCAAGATGGTCCAGCGCCAGTTGCGCCGTGCGGCCGATCTCCACCACCTGATCCTGCGCGGCGGTGGTGAAGATGCGCGTGTAATGGTGGACGCCCCAGGCCTCTTTCGACGCATTCTCGCGTTCCAGCGCGGCACGGCGGAGAGCGATAATTCGATTTGCCTTGATGAATTCGCGGCGGAAGCCATAAGCGACGATGGCGGCGTTGAGGATGTGTTCGTAGTTCTGGATGACATCGGGGGAGAGGCGGTCCGTGTAGCGGACAATGAGATCGAGCCGCTCCTCGTTGACGAGGCGGCCGATGATCGCGTTCAGGAGTGCTGCGGCAGCTTCCTGATCCGTTGCCTCGATATAGTGAAGGATCGCTTCCTCGGAAAAGCCGTGGGCGGCATACCACTCGGCGATCTTCCGATGGCGCGCGAGAATTTCGGCCTCCGAGAGTTCGCGGCGGAGGCGGGTCAGCAGCACCTGGCGGAAGACGGTGTGAAACCGGAACCAGCGATGATCCATATCGACGGGTGTGAGGAAGAGACCGAGATGTTCTATCTCGCCGAGACTGCCCTCGCCGTCCGGCCGGCCGGAAATCGACTCGAGAAGTTCCGGGCAAATGCGTTCCGGCATGCAGGCATCGAGAAGCGCACGCTGAATGTCACCCGACAGATTTTCAAAGACGTCGGTTGCAAGGAAGTCGATCAGGTCCGGCGTGACGCCGGAAATGGGAAGCGGCTTTGCCCTGCCCGTGCGGCCACGCATGGAAAGACGAATGCATTGAAGGGCGGCGGGCCAGCCATCCGTCGCCACCTGATATTTATCCAGTTCTTCCTCAGAGATGTCCCGGAACTCGCGGAAGAATTCAGTGGTTTCGTTGGCGCGGAAACGCA